>NZ_JAFVUX010000027.1 GCF_017502485.1 Helicobacter sp. | reverse complement strand
TTCGTTCGTTCGTTCGTTCGTTCGTTCGGCTAGAATCTTGGCATTCTATTAGCTCAAAATTTTGCAACACCTTAGGCGATTCTAACACATCTATCTCACTCTTTGCTAAAGTCTCATTGAAAAATATTTCCTTAGTCTTTGACTCATCTTTGCTTTGTGCGCCCTTTAACACGCAGTCTTTAAAGGGGAAGTTTAGCACGACTTGCTGCGACTTTTTAAAGCTAGATTCTAGCTGTAAGCCGATTTTATTGCTATAAGCAGTATAGGACTTACCAAGCTCTCTAAGATGTAAAAAGTCTAAAAACCTATCCTTGTCAAACACTGCCACACTATCAATCTCTGTGAAAAATCGCTCTTTAAATTCACTAGATTCTAGCAAAAAGCCTAGAAGCTCTCTATTAGAATCTATCGCTAAGGAGCGCACATTTTCTAAGCTAGTAAATCTCTCTTGCAAAATATGTAGTAGTATATGCTCTTTTTGTGATGTTGCTTTTTGCATATTGCTCCTTTGTAGTGATTGCATAAAATTGTAGCTAAAGATTTGGTGTTAGCATAAAGTAGCATACATAAAGAAATGGGCTAAATCATTGCTTTACGCGATTATATCAAACTCTCTTGTAATAAACACACTTAGCAAACACGCAAGGCCGCAATCTTTTGCAATTGCCACTTTGTATCAAGCAGTATTTGAGAGCCTATCATCTCAGCTATAAGTCAGTCCATAATCAACAAGTAAATGTACAACTAGATAGACAATTGGAGTGTGTGGGGTGTGTAAAAGTAGCAGAGCCTAGCTAGCTAGAGCTAGGCAAATGCGCTACAAGTGCGCAAAGTCAAAGTGTGGTTATAGCTTGTTAGCATTTTTTGCTAGGTAGTCAGCTACGCCTTGCGCAGTTGGCTTCATACCATCTTGCCCTTTTTGCCAGCCAGCTGGACATACTTCTCCGTGCTCTTGGAAAAATAGCAATGCATCAGCCATACGAAGCATTTCATCCATATTGCGTCCAAGTGGAAGATCATTAATCACAGCGTGGCGGACAATTTGGTCTTTATCAATCAAAAAGCTACCGCGCAATGCCACAGCACCATTAACTAGCACATCATAATCCCTAGAAATTTGCTTGGTAATGTCAGATACCATAGGGAAGCTTACATTGCCGATACCACCTTGATTGATAGGAGTATTTCTCCACGCAAAATGCACCACATCAGAGTCAATAGACACACCAATGACACTGAAGCCTTTTTCTTGGAAATCTTTTACGCGGTGATCCATAGCAAGAATCTCACTTGGGCAAACAAAAGTAAAATCCTTAGGCCAGAAGAACACAACTGCGCCGTTTTTACCGAGATTTTTACTTAGCTCAAAATTCTCTACAATTTGTCCATTTGCCAAAACTGCTGGTGCCATAAAATCTGGGGCTTTTCTTGTTACTAACATACAAAATCTCCTTAAAAAGTGAAATAAGTTTGATAATAATTAGTAATTATTATCATTTGAGTATTGTAGCTAGCAAAGGTTAATAATACACCCTAAACAGTAGTTATAGCATAGAGATCATAGCCCACTTTTAGCCTAGATTTTGCTAATTTTTGCTACCATTATAGGCTTAATTCCCAAAGCAAAACCGATCGCATCATCGCATCAAAGGATTATTATGGATTCTACTCATCTCTTTCTTATAGATGTCGCCTATGTGGCTGATTTACCGATAATAGAGGCGCATTTAGCAGAGCATAGAGCATATCTTGCTAGGGGCTATAAAGAGGGTTTTCTGCTTGCTTCTGGTCCAAAAACTCCACGCACGGGCGGTATGATTATCGGGCGTTTTGTCTCAAAAAACGAAGCGCAGGCTTTCGCCAACAACGATCCATTTGCTCTAAAAGGCGTAGCAAACCACACCATAGTGGAGTTTGACCCCGTGCTATATGCCAAAGACATTGCTAAATTTTTGACAAAGTAGGCAAATATGAATGACATAATCCACTTTATTGTCGATGCAGTTGGCACGCTTGGGTATGCAGGTATATTTTTTATGATGTTTTTAGAATCTAGCTTCTTCCCTTTCCCATCAGAGGTAGTAATGATCCCAGCAGGCTATCTTGTCTATAAAGACTCTATGGATATGAGTTTGGCACTTGCAGCTGGGGCAGCCGGCAGTCTAGCTGGAGCGATATTCAACTATGTTTTAGCCCTGTATTTTGGGCGCGCATTTGTAGTGCGCTTTGGAAAGTATGTATTTTTTAGCGAGCAGACAATGACAAAAATGGAAGGCTACTTTTCTAGACACGGAGAAATTAGCACATTTTTAGGGCGTTTAATACCCGGCGTGCGTCAATACATCTCCTTGCCCGCAGGCTTGGCAAAAATGAATCTTTGGAAATTTAGCATTTACACAACTCTTGGCGCACTCATTTGGATCACTATTCTAGCGATATTTGGCTACTATGTGGGCACAATGTTTGGTGATGATTTAAGCGCGAGCGGGATTGCCAATGTCCTAATCGATAAAGCCACGACTTTTGATATTAGAAAATCCTTGCACATCATTGTGCTATGCACCCTTGGAGCAGTCGCACTTATCGCCCTACTCTACATCCTATGGTATAGAAGAAAACGCAAAAATGTCTAAAACACCACAGCTTGTCGTAGCACTTGATCTCCCAAGCCTAGAGGAGAATCTCGCCCTAGCGCGCACCATTAGTCTATGCCCTAAGCGCGAGAATATTTGGCTCAAAGTAGGCTTGCGTGCCTTTATCCGCGATGGTGCAAAAGGTGTGGAGGTGATCAAAAAGACAAGCGGAGCTAGAATCTTCTTAGACCTTAAACTCTATGACATTCCTAACACGATGGCAGATGCAGCTAATGAATGCGCAAATTTAGGCATAGATATGATGACTATCCACGCAAGCTCTGGATTAGATGGTATGCGCGCTGTGGTGCAGACTCTAGCCAAAAACGCGCCAAATATGAAGATAATGGCAGTAAGTGCGCTTACAAGCTTTGATGATAAAAGCTTTTATGCAGTGTATGGGAAAAAAGTGGATTGTGGTGTGTTCAACTTGAGTGCGCTTGCTAGTGAAGCAGGAGTAAGTGGTATGGTCTGCTCCGTGTTAGAATCTAGCACAATTAAGGCTAAACATAGCCACTTGCTAACCCTAACACCCGGAATCCGCCCAGCACAAGATCGCAAACTAGATGATCAAAAGCGCACCGCCACAATCCAAGAAGCCATAAGCGCAGGGGCAGATTTTCTTGTCATCGGTCGTCCCATCTACACAGCGCAAGACCCAAAAGCTGCCATAGAATCTGCACTTATACAAATAGATTCTGCTAGCTTGCAAGGTAGCTTGCGATGAGCTCTATGGCAATTTTGCACACAAAGCAAGAGCTGTTAGATTTTAGATCTACTCTAGATCCTAAGCAGAGCTTAGGGCTTGTACCGACAATGGGAGCACTGCACAACGGACATAAATCTCTAATCCAAGCAAGCACGCAAACAAACCCACACACCATTGTCTCAATCTTTGTAAATCCTACGCAATTTGCCCCAAGCGAGGATTTAGCACGCTATCCGCGCACATTGGAGAGCGACTGCGCACTTTGTGAGACACTCAATGTAAGTGCGGTATTTGCCCCAAGTGTGGAAGAAATGTACCCTGACAATATGCAAGGCGCGCTTGATGAAGTAGTCATACTTCCACCAAAATCTATGGGCTATGTGCTAGAGGGCTTTGCGCGCCCCACACATTTTGCTGGAGTGCTGCAAGTTGTACTAAAGCTCTTTATGCTTACGCGCGCGCATAACGCATATTTTGGGCAAAAGGATGCGCAACAGCTTTTGCTCATTAAGCGTATGGTGCGAGATTTATGTCTGCCTATTTGCATACATAGTTGCCCTATTGTGCGCGATAGTGATGGACTAGCCCTTAGCTCACGCAATATCTATTTGAGTCCTAGCGATCGCACGCAGGCACTAAGCTTACATAAGGCACTAGAATCCATTAAGTGTGCCTATGATCAAGGCATAATGGCAAACAAAGAACTACAAAATATAGGAAAGGCAGAGCTTAAGGATATAAATATAGAATACCTTGAAATAATTGATGAAAACCTATCACCCATAGAAGATTTGCGCCACGCCTATGGCGCACGCATTGTCGTGCTAGCAGCAAATGTCGGGGGGGTTCGGCTATTGGATAATATATGGCTATGAGAGTCAATCAAGGAGCAAGTATGAAAAAAATTTTTTCTATAATCTGCTCACTGGCACTTAGCGTGCAAGCGAGCTTTGGCTTTGAGAGTATCGATGAAGCGTTGAAAAATGGTGTGAGCAAGGGTGATGTGATTTTGTATGGGAATTATGTGGGGCTACAAAGGGGCGATGCCACTACCATAGGAAATGAGTCATTAGAGCTTGCGCACTATGCCTACTTGGGAAATCTAGGCTACCTTATGGGCAATGTGGGGCTAAGCTATACTTCTGGCTTCTACAAAAATTTCCGCGCTTCTATTGGATTCCGTGCGGTGGCGTCATTTTATGATGCACACGCTGGATTGTTCCCGCCCACTGGTGGCAAGGGTGATACAAAAGCCGACTTTTTTAACCAAAGTCAAGCCGCTATCGCAGAATCTTTTATTGAGTATTTTGATGGCGATACAAGCCTAAAAGCTGGGCGTATAGCCATTGCAAATGACTGGGTAAATGTGCTTGCTGATGGAATATGGCTACGCAATCGATCCTTTGAAAAACTCTTGCTTGAAGCATTTTGGGTTAATGACTTTGGGCGCATTGATTACTATCAAATGACTAGATTCTACCGCCCCACAACAATCGGACTCTACCACACAGGCTTAAAATACTACATCCTAAATGATGCCCTAAGTGCTAGAATCTACACCTACTTCGCGCCCCCTATTTTCACTGCTGTAGGTGGCAGAATCGATGGGAAAATTTCATTTTTGGACTTTGACTTGAAAGGAAATGTAGGGTATGCATATAGCATTGAACATAGCAATACGCTCCCTACCACAAACCATCTCATCAATGCTGGCAAAGATGGTAATGCCTTTTATGCGCAAACATCATTTGGGTTGCCCAATGTCTTTGACATAGCGGCAGGCTATATCCACACAGGCAAAGAAACTGGCTGGGGAAGTCTAGCAATTATGGGCAATAACATTGATCCATTTTTCATCTGGGGTGGCAAAGTGCTAAAAACACAGCCAAATGTCAATCTCATCTATGCCAAAGTCGCCACAAAAGTCGAGCGATTCAATTTTCTTATCACCTATGGTGCGAGCTTCTATGACTATATCTTTGGTACCAAAATCACCAAAGCCAATCAAAATGAGCTAAATCTCGCTATGGAGATAGGCTTCACGCATAATGTTATAGGTGTAATTAATGTGCTAAATACACATTTAGATTCCCTTGGTGTGCCCACGATGACACAGGTCAATGGTGGCTTACGACTAACTTTCTAGTAAGCTTACACGGCTTCATCGTGTAGCATATCTTTGACTATGTACTTTGGGCGTGCTTTGATCTCTTGGTATGCCTTGCCAATATACTCTCCAATAATCCCGAGGCTTAAAAGCTGTACCCCACTTAAAAAACACAAAAGCACTGCAAGAGATGTCCAACCCTGTACTGCTTGATGTGTAAAAATCTTTACCCATAGCACATAGAATCCAAAAAAAATAGACAACACAAAAAGCATACCGCCAAGCGCACTCACAAACCGCAAAGGCACAATAGAAAAGCTTGTGATACCACTCCACGCAAAAGAAAACATTTTTCTAAGGCTGTATTTAGACTCGCCAGCAAATCTTGGCTTCACATCAAAATACACAATATCCTGCTTAAGCCCCATGTCTAGCACAATGGCGCGTAAGAACAAATTAGACTCTCTATATTGAAACAATATCTCCAACGCTCTGCGACTAAGCAAGCGATAATCGGCGTGATTTTTTACAATCTTTACTCCAAACACTCCCATAAGCTTGTAGAAAAATAGCGCGCTAGACTTCTTAAACACAGAATCTGTGTTCCGATCATTGCGCACACCAAGCACCACATCAGCACCATTGCAAAACTTCTCCACAAATTCTATAAGCTTCTTTTCATCTTGCTGCAAATCGCAATCAATACTAATGGCGCAATCACACTTACCAAGCGCGTAATGCAGTCCAGCTAAAAGCGCACTTTGATGACCAAAATTCCTCGCAAGCCTTATGGCTAGGAATTTTGGCTGACTACTTCTTAACGGGGGGGGGGGGGAACTTAGTGCAACATTTCTCATATGTCGCTTATCAAAATGTGCTTTGGCAATCTCCCAAGTCCTATCACTACTACCATCATCGACAAGCACTAGCGCGCTTTCTTTGGCGATGACACTAGCTTGTATCATTTGCGTGAGTTTAGATTCTAGCACGCACAATGACTCTAGTAATACTTTCTCTTCATTAAAGGCTGGCACAACTAGATATAGCCTAGGACTCATAGCCACTCCCTTGCGTCATTATCTATCCTTGCTCTTGAAAACCTTGACAAAGTTAAGGCTGGATCATACCCTATTATTTGTAAGATGATTCTAAATCACTGCAATTTTATGAAGAATTATTTGCACTATAAACATCAAATACCCCTATCAAAACACACCCATTAAAATAAAAATGCTACTCAATTCACTTTTCTACAAAAGTTCTGACTTTTTATAATATGAGAGTATTTATCTCTATCCATATCATAAACTAAATATTTTATCTTGTAATTACTAAATGATATGATTTTAATATGTTTTGGACAAAGAGATATTGAACTATCCTCTCTTTTATGCACAAATAACTAGTTAAGGAATCCAATAAGATGATTGTAGAAATAGAATCCAAAACAACACATTTTCTACTATCATTTTTCAAGAAAAAATGATATTGCATCTTTTCTCTGCAAATTTTTAAATCATTGTTTGGATTCTGAAAAAAGCAAAGTTACACCCACCGGGATTTGCAGCTTGTTGTATCCACAATGTGCTTTGTTTATCATACATATAGCACCTTCTGCCGTCATAACCCTCTGGAGTTTGTATAATTTCTCGAAAATCTGTCTTTGACAAAATTTTAGCCAAAGATTCTACGCTACTCTCTTCAAATTCTTTTTTATTCATAAAGCTTTAAGAATTGCGGATTGCTTCATAGATTGATTTGAGATTTTCACCATCAAAAACATAAAGACGATATATGCCTTCCGCCCACCAAAATCACAACCTAACTCACATATATCATAGTATTTCCAAGCATTTTTATCTGTTTTTGTCTTTAAGGCTCTACCTGTCTTATGTCATTCAATGTTTTTTCCTTGTATCCTTTATAAACCTTATTATAGTCCTTATTTTCTAGGGATTCTACTATGCCTTCTCTCATTTCCACACATTGTCCATCAAAACGCTTGGAGTGTTGATGTGTTTTGATAATCTCTCCTGTATCAGTGGCAATATCACTATCATACACATATTCTGCATACAGTCCTTGACTAGCAACTATGCCTAGCATTATTGCTAATAATTTTTTCATCGTTACTCCTTAAAAATTGAGATTACTACCATCGTATAAGTAGTATTTTGCTCCTTTTGGTTTTGTAAAAAAGTCTGGCTTTGTTCTGTTTTTAACATTTTTCCACCTTTGTGTGCTAATAGCTATGTGAATCCAATAGCTATTGTTGAGTTCAAATATACATTGTGAAATGATGTTTTTATTTAAACCATCAACTTTGTCATTACAAATATCCTCATAGAGTTTAATAAGTAATTTTTTATTGTTATTTCCAATCAATGCAATACCTGCTGCTTCACAATAAGAGTGCTACGAAGTCTCGCTAGCACCAATTTTCTTATTAAGCTCTGGGTAACGCACACCGCTATTAATATGAATTCTATATATTGCATTTTCTCCGTTAAGAAAGTATGTGTGTTTATATCTTTTTTATACGCTTTGATGATGCCTATATTTGCATTTTTTTGATTTTGTTTTGGAAATCTAAGTTTTTGGTAGCATTCTTTATTCTGGTAGATACAAGGTTTTGTGATGATGTTTGG
>NZ_JAFVUX010000026.1 GCF_017502485.1 Helicobacter sp. | reverse complement strand
GGTGATAGCGTCTATGCTAGTAGCTGTCGGGGGGGGGGGGGGGGGTAATGCTAGTGCGCGTAGGCTTTAGGGCTAAAAATGGCGATTGTTGCGGTGTGGCGGTGGTTGCGCACGACCAAGTGTGCGCCCTTGACTCACCTTGCAAAGCTCCATCTTTATCACTCAAATCCAACCGTGAGCAAGTTTGCCTAGAATCTAAAAGCCCAGATTCTAGCTCTACAATCTTAGAATCCACTTTCTCATCACAAAATGCCAGCATCGCTTCAAAGCAAGGAGCACTAGAATCTAACGATTTAGATTCTAGCTTTTTGTCATTGCGAGACTTGCTCTGCAAGGCGTGGCAATTCACCCTAGAATCTAGCGCGCTAGATTCTAGATTTTGCTCTTTTGGGGCTTTGGACTCTAGCATAGGGTTTAGTAGCACGATCTCAAAATATGCGAAGCGATCTTTAAGCGCGCAGTAGAGCTTCTCTAAGCTTTCCAAAGAGCAGTGATGATGTAAAAGTGCGACAGAGATGATCCGACTATGCGCTACCAAGACTTAGTCCTTACTCTTATGTGGATTTGGTATTGTAGCATAGATTCTAGTGGCTATGCTATGTAGAGGCTTGCGCCCTTTGGCACAATTATTGTAGTTTTTCTTTCAAAAGCTCATTGACCCTAGCGGGATTTATACCTTTAGCATTTTTCATCACCTGCCCTACAAAAAAGCCAAAGAGCTTATCCTTGCCACTTTTATACTCTGCAACTTTATCAGCATTGGCACTTAGCACAGAATCTATCACGCTTAAAATCGCCCCATCATCATTGACCTGCTCTAAGCCCAAAGATTGTATGAGTGTATCTACATCGCCACCGCGTTTCTCTACAAGCACATCTAAAATCTCTTTACCACTTTTTCCGCTAATTTTGCTTTCATCAATGCGTTTTACAAGTGTGGCAAGCGTAGTAGAATCTATCCCACAAGTTTGCAGGGTGTTTTCACCCTTTAATCGCCCTAAAAGCTCGGTAGTTAGCCAAGTGAGAGAGCCTTTAGCACTCGCACCAAAATCTAGCATAGATTCAAAATACCCTGTTAGCTCAAGACTAGAAGTCAGCACACCCGCATCATAGGGCTTAATGCCAAAGTCTTTGATGTATCTTTGTGCCTTTTCATCTGGCATTTCTGGGATTTCTCTGCCCTGTGCCATTAACTCCTCATCAATAAACACAGGCAGTAAGTCTGGATCTGGGAAGTAGCGATAATCCGCCGCTTCTTCCTTGCCACGCATTGAGCGAGTTACACCCTTTGTGGTATCAAACAGACGCGTTTCTTGCACAACTTCACTTTCATACTTGCCACCTTCCCACGCATCAATTTGCCGCTCCACTTCGTATTCTATTGCCTTTTGGATAAATTTAAAGGAATTTAGATTTTTAATCTCTACTCTTGTATAAAGCTTAGAATCCCCCTTTGGGCGGATAGAGACATTGGCATCACAGCGGAAACTTCCCTCTTGCATATTTGCATCACTAATGCCCAAAAAACGCACGATAGAGTGTAGCTTTTTAAGATAAGCAATTGCATCATCGCTACTTTTCATATCCGGCTCACTTACAATCTCTAAAAGTGGTGTGCAAGCGCGGTTTAAATCTACTTTTGAGAAGCTATCTTCGTGGATATTTTTGCCCGCATCTTCTTCTAGATGGGCGCGTGTAACGCCTATGCTCTTTTTATCTCCATTGACTTCAATCTCAATCTCCCCACGCCCAACAATTGGAATCTCAAATTGGCTAATTTGATAGGCTTTGGGCAAATCTGGGTAGAAGTAGTTTTTACGCGCGAAAATGGAGTTTTGATTGATTGTAGCATTGATTGCTGTGCCAAAGCTAATGGCTTTTTTCACCGCTTCACGATTAAGCACAGGCAATGCACCCGGAAGCCCTAGACAAGTGGGGCAGACATTTTTGTTTGGCTCTTCTCCAAAGCTTGTGGCACAAGAGCAGAAGATTTTTGTGGCGGTGTTTAGCTGGACATGGACTTCAAGACCGATGATTGTTTCAAAAGCACTCATTATTGCTACTCCTTTGGCGTTGTGGTATCTATGCTAGATTCTAGCGCACTAGAATCCTCTTGAGGCTTGGCAGTGATGATGGCTATGCTTAAGTTTTGGATCTCTTTATGCGATGTAATATAGGCATTGAGTGTTGCAAGATCAAGGTTAGCGATTTTCTCCAATTCCTTTTTACTAAAGCCTATGCCTTTATCCATATAAAATTCATTGAATGCCCGCATTAGTCGCTGTGATAGCTTCTCATTGCGCAAGGGTTCGCTCCCTAAAATAAACTGCTTTGCAGCTTGTAGCTCTTCTTCGCTAACACCCTTTGCTACAAAATCAGCGATAGTTTGTTTCACCACTTCTATGGCTTCATCTTGAGATTCTAGCTTTGTTTGCAAATGTCCGCTCATATAGGGTGTATAGGGACTGATGTTATAACTAATGGACGCGCTATATGCTAACCCTCTTTTCACGCGCACTTCTTCTAAAATCCTTGAGCCAAATCCCCCAGATCCTAGGATAAAGCTAGCGACTTTTGCTAAGTGGGATTCACTCTCTAAGTCTTTTAAATGCAAAGGCGCACCAAAGTAGATGTAGGCTTGCTGTGTGGGAGCGTATTTAATCTGTGTGGCAGGCTCTTTACGCGTACTGAAGCCGAGCTTTGTATAGGGCGTACCTTGCGGAAGTTTAGACAAAATTGGTGTCAGGAGAGCTAGAGTGGAATCTTTATCTATATCCCCGCCTAGGACAATAATAAGCCGTTGTAATGCTAGGGTGGATTCTAGGACCTTTTTTACATCTTCTAAGCGGATTTTGGCGATAGACTCTTGTGTGCCAAGCTTAGGTCTAGCCAGAGGGGTATTGGCAAAAAGCACGCTATATAGTAGTCTGCTAGCTAGATAGTCGTAGTCGTTTTGCTTGGCTAGGATTTGGGCGGTTATGGCAGTTTTTACCTTTTGTAGCTCTTGCTTAGTTAGATTTGGATCTAAGAGTAGCTCGCCAAGCAAGCGTATCGCCTGCTTTTTGTCATTTTGCAAAAATCTTAGTGTAAAGCTTAGGGACTGCTTTGCGCTTGTTACGCTAAGGTCAATAGCCCTTTGCTCCAATGCCTTGGCAAAGCCTAGATTCCCACGCTTCTTGCTCCCCTTCTCTAGTAGTTCTTCTATCACTGCTCCCTGTCCCCAAAGCTCGCCATCTTGGATCTTTCCCCCACCTTGAAATACTAAGTGTATAATGCCCGTTGGGATAAGTGTAGAGTGCTCATAAATCACAGGGATTTGCACGCCTTGTATGGTGGTGTGTGTAAGTGTGGCTTCTTTACCCATACTAACTCCTAGTAATAAGCTTGAGATAATGACTATGCACGCAGTAAGCTTATGATATATGTGTATCAAAATCGCTCCAAAATCTCATACGCAGTATTGCGTTTAGCAGGTAGCTCGCCTATGTCTTTAATAAGGCTTATCATTTCTTCTTGATTCATTGCATTGCGTGCCCCTGCTGCTGCTACGACATTTTCTTCCATCATTGTGCTACCTAGATCGTTTGCACCAAAGAGTAGTGCTAGCTGCCCTATATGACTCCCTTGTGTTACCCAGCTGCTTTGGATATTGGGAATATTATCTAAGTAGAGCCTAGAGCAAGCAAGCAAGCGTAAATAGCGATTGGAGCTAGCCTTTTTAAGCCCCGGAAACTCTTGCTGTAAGGGGGTATTATCTGGCTGAAAGCTCCAAAGGATAAAGGCACGAAAGCCTCCTGTCTCATCTTGTAGCTCTCGTACCCTACGCCAATGCTCGATAATGTCATCATCATTATCCACACTGCCAAACATCATCGTAGCAGTGGATTTAATACCTAGCTTATGGGCTTGTCTATGCACTTCTATCCACTGGCTAGAATCTAACTTTTTAGGTGCGATAATATCTCGCACCCTATCGCTTAAAATCTCCGCTCCAGCTCCGGGGATCGAGCTTAAGCCCGCATCTTTTAGTTTTTGCAATACTTTTGGGATAGAGAGCTTAGAAACTTTAGCAATGTAGTTTATTTCAATAGCAGAAAAGCCGTGGATAGTGATTTGAGGATATTTATCGGCAATGTGGCGCACAAGCTCTTCATAATAGTCGATTTTAAGCTTTGGATGCACACCCCCTTGGAAGAGAATCTGCGTGCCACCAATGGCTAGAAGCTCTTCAATTTTTGTATCAATTTCTTCAAAGCTTAAAACATATTGCCCATCTTCACCGAGCCTGCGCTTAAATGCGCAAAACTTACAATCAACCCAGCAGATATTGGTGTAGTTTATATTGCGATCGACGATAAATGTAGTGATTTTGTCTGGGTGGAGTTCGAGCTTTTTGGCACTTGCCATTTCGCCTAACTCTCTTAGCGATGCATGTTGTAAAAGCTCTTTTATCTCTTTGTCGCTATAACGCTTTTGTAAAGATCGTGTCATTATCACTCCTTGAAACACTAGAATCTAGTCCCCATAGAGAATTCAAAGCTAGAGGTATAATCACCGGGCTTTTGATTAACGCGTTTGAGCGGGAATACGATCACAAGAGGACCCATAGGTGAGACCCATTCGATCGCTAGTCCTGTTGATGCTCGCCACTCTAAGTTGTGATTCCCAGAGCCCAAGATCCCGTAGTCTTTAAAATCCGCCACGCCATGCGTAGCCTTAAAGGTCAAAAATCCATAATCCACAAACAGCGCTAAGCGCATTTTCGCCGCTTCTAAGATACCATAGCTAAGCTCAACAGAGTTTGAGAACATTCCATCGCCCCCTACCCATAGTCCATCGGCATTGCGCGGAGTGATTGAGCCTGCGCGGAATCCTCGAATTGTAGTAACGCCCCCCATATAAAAGGTGCTATTTAATGGTAGGAAGTCATCTTTATCAAAGCGGAATATATAACCACCTTGCGCTTTGTAGCGTGCGATTAAATCAATACCTATAAGTGATCGTAAGTGATAATATAGCCCAAGTTTCGCGTATGCCTTAATGTTGCGCACTGTGCCTCCGAGTCCGGCAAACTGCGCATAAGTAGAGGCGATTATGCCATTTTTTGGGAAGTAGTAGTCATCAGTATTGTCAAAATTGATTGTTGGCGTGAGTGATGAGGTGATAGGGAGATGATTATCTTCATTCCACAAGCCTTGCCTCTGTACTTCAATTATACAATCGTTGCCAGGATTTACTGTGCAATTTGGGTTCCTGATTTTATCGGTAAAGATTTGGTCTTTTGATGAGTAGAATTGCTCATAAAGATTGCTTGTAAAGTCATAGGTTTTTACGATATTGATATCATAGCTTAGATTTACGCGCAAGGTTGATGTCAAGAGTCGCCCAAGACTTAGACTAAAACCACCGCTTTGCTCGATGTAAATGTAGTTTATGTAGTAATTTCCATAGATACTGCCGGAAGTGGAGAATTTAGAGTCAAAGATTCTAGGGTTTGATAGTGTGATATTCCCAGAGAATTGCCGCCCATTGTATTTGCGTGTTTGCCCATAGTAGTTGAAGTTGTAGCTTTGCCCTGTCCCAGTAGAGATATTGGCATAGATACTTCCACTCTGTCCAGTGCCAAAGAGATTGCGCTCCATCACAGAGCCATTAATCATAAGTCCGCCATAGCTCCCATACCCTAGCCCAAACTGCAACTGTCCTGTGCGCCCCTCTGTTACACTAATGAGCAAATCCATAGAGTCTTCACTTACGCGCTTTTCATCAATTTTGACATTATCAAAGAAACCTAGCCTGCGCAGGGCGTTTTCAGACTCTGTGATTTTGGATAGGCTGTATTCATCACCGGGTGCTAGGAGAATTTCCCGCCGTATAATGCGATCGCCTGTGCGAGTGTTTCCAGAGATTAATACATCGCTTATGCGCACTTTAGAGCCTGTTTCAATGTGGTAGATGACCTTAACTAGCGCATTTTGCTCATCTTTATCCAAATCTGGGCGCACTTGGGCGAAAGCATAGCCTTTATCGGCGATTAAACGCTTTAGCACTTGGGCATCAGCGCGCAAATCTTCAATGTTAAAAATTTCTTTTTTCTTAACATTAAGGGATTTTTGTAAAATAGCAATGGGGATTACATCATTGTCGAGATTGATTTCTATATCGCTTACGCGGTATTGCAAACCTTCGTTGATTTTGTAATAAAGTTGCGCGGATAGGTTGTTGAAATTTGTTGTAAGAAATGGTGCTGATACGCTCGCATCTAAAAATCCATTGCGCATATAGACATCTTGGATTCTAAGGCTATCGTATTCTAGCTCTTGGAGTCGTAGCTTCCCATCATTTAGTCCCCATAGCCAGCCCATAAAGTCGCGCTCTTTGTTTGCGCTTAGAGATTCTAGCTTGTCAGTCTTAAGCTTTTTGCGCCCTTCATAATGCGCTTTTCTAATGAGAATATTATCACCACGATTGACATTAAAAATAATCGCATATGCATCGGCATTATCAGCCTTTTTAAGCTCTTCTTGCACGATTGAGCCATAGTAGCCTTGGTATTCTAGTACACTTTTTAGCACTTCTTTAGCACGCGCAATTTTTTGCTCATCAAAGGTATCACCCTTTTTGATACCCATTTGTGTGGTGAGTGTTTGCTTCTCCTGCTCGCTGCCATAGCCTTTGATCTCCACGCTTGCTACACGCGACTTTTCTACAAAGTGGAAGGTTAGCGTGCCTTTGTCAAAGCTCGCATAGACATCTTTGAAATACCCTTGATTGTAAAATGCCAGCACCGCAGAATCTATAGCTTTAGATTCTAGCTCATCGCCTGCTCTAATTTTGGCGATTTCAGTGGCAAGCATAGTAGAGAGCGATTGCAAGCCTTGGTATTGTATGGTTGTGATTTTGGCACTAAAAGCACTCGTTACGATAAATCCGCAGACAAACACGCTTGCTAATAATCGCTGCAACAAAAAAATCCCTTACATAAAATAAACGCGCATTATAGCTAAATATAAAGTGTGTTTTGTTTAAAATCTGCATTCAATCGGCGTTTTAGGCTTCCTGCAAATCCTAGCGCGATAGTAAGCTCTAGGCAAAGATTAGGACTAGAATCTAGGATTCTAGTTGGCTTGCTTAGCTCTAGGCGGTAAAAGCTCAAAAAGCGTAATTTCAGCATCGCTTAGCGCGCGCATAGGTGGTCCCCAGAATCCTGTCCCCTCGCTTACATAAATGTAGCCACCAGTTTTGATTTTGTGAAGTCCTTTGAGGTAGGGTTGTTGCAAAAGTACAGCAAGTGAGATAGGAAAAATCTGTCCGCCGTGTGTATGTCCTGTGAGTAGCAAGTCGGCTTTAGCAAGCAAAGAGTCTGGCAGGATATTGATGACCTTTGGCTGGTGGGTTAGGAGAATGGTGGGGAGATTTGAGTTGAGATCTTGTAAGGTTTTCTCAAAATCTGGGCGCAAGAAACCTAGGCGATTGCCCATAAGATCTGCACTACCAGCAAGGTTGATAAGTGCTGGTGTGCCAATGGTTAGGTTCTCATTAAGTAAGACACGGATACCAAGGGAGGGTAAATACTCTAGCATATCTTGCACATCGTGGATATACTCGTGATTTCCCAAGACATAATACACGCCATATTTCGCGCGTAGAGCGCCAAGTAGCGCTAGGGTAGATTGTGCATTTGCTAGGCTTGTATCGACTAAATCGCCTGTAATCGCAATAATATCAGGTTGGGTCTGATTGACTAAAAACACGATTTTTGCCACACGCTCTTCATCCATAAGTCCGCCGATATGTACATCACTTAGCTGCACGACTTTTAGCGGAGCAGAGAGTTTATCTAGCTCCATAGAAAGCCGCTGGAGTTTAGGATCTTCTAAGCCGTGATAAACAGCATAGAGGCTATATACGCAGCATAGTGTTAAGATATATCGCTTAACCTTAGGGGCTAGGTGATGATGGCGGATAAGGATTAGCACACCATTGATCGCTCCTGCAATAAGGGCTGCTATCAAAAACGAAAACGCCACGCCTACTGAGATAGAAGCTAGCATAAAAAGCCATTTAGGCGCGTCGGTATAACGCATAAACATATACAAAATAGTCCAAGCAAGATTGATCCACAAAATCGCGCTATATAATCTGCGCACATATTGTCGGCTAGAGATATGACGCACTAGTAAAAAGTAGATGATAATGTGGATAGCCACAAAGAGTAGCGAGCCAAGAAATGGGAATAAAAAGCTATTCATCTGGGCAAATTCTGGGGTATCTTCCATAATAATCCTTACAATATTAGTGAGTAAGCTGCTTGGTAACTAGTAGAGCAGGGTATAGGTTTTCCTAGGTCCATGCACGCCAAAAACCGTTTGCAGCTCAATATCTGCCGTCCTAGATGGTCCTGCGACAAAGATGATATTGCTTGGCAGGATTTCCACACCACTGCGCTCCTTTTCATAATTCTTGATAAACTCTATACCATTAAAAATATTGCGCACAATGCTAGCTTTTGGCAGAAGATAAATGCAAGTGTTGGTAATGAGTGAAGAAAGTCTAGGGGCATTCTCATTAGAGCTTAGTCCTAAAATCCCAAGATCTGCGACCCCACAACGCGCTTGCACGATAGAAGTAGAGATATGGAAAAGCTCTGTGCGCATACTATCGACACTTTGTGTATAGGCGATGGGTGTTATGCCTTGAAGACTTTGTGCATTAAGTATGATATCAGGATTGTAGAGTACCTTTTCCCCTTGTGTGATCCCACCTTGGCTAATTTCTTGCTGCAAGATTTCTTGCACTGCATTTGCAAGTGTATCTTTTGTAGCTTGCACGATAATGGCTTTGTTGTTTGTGTGGTTGGCGATGAAGTTTTCTACTAGGTTTTTAGTAGAATCTAGCTCGCTAGATTCTTGCGCGTTCGCTTGATCAAGCTTTAGCGCACTTTCATAGTGGGTACTAAAGGCTGGGATAGTTTGATTATATGCTATGGATTCTCGCACTCTAGCTAGAATCGCTTCTTTTGCACTACTCATAAATCACTCCTTGTAAGTTTGCGACTTTTTTATGGAAGCCTGCGTTGATTGTGGGGAAGCTTCGGTATTTTATCCAGTGCTTTAGCAATGGTAAAAATCTAGCAAAAGGCGCAAGTAGTGGGGCGAACTTCACCATAGCCATAGCAAACCGCCATTTGCTAGGATTAGTCGCAATGTTTGCGAATGTGCGCATTTGGGACTGCTCTATACTGCTTTGTGTGCTACCATCATTGCCAGCGATATTTTTGCGCCCCTGTCCCACGCGCTCAGAGCGCAAATCTCGTATAAGCTCCGCTAGTGGAATCTGTACAGGGCATACTTCTGTGCAACGCCCACAGAGTGAGCATAGATCAAGCATAGGCGAGCAGGTATTGAGCCCAAAGAGTTGTGGGGTAATAACTTCGCCAATAGGTCCGGGATAAGTGCTTAAATATGCGTGTCCGCCGATTTTGTCATACACTGGGCAGTGGTTTAGGCAGCTCCCGCAGCGGATACAGCTCATCGCGCGGTAGTAGTGAGAGTCTTTGAGCATATTAGAGCGATTATTATCTAGCAAGATAATATGCACTTCTTTTGGTCCGTCTTTTTCTCCATCTTTGCGCGGGGAAGTGATGATGTTGTTGTAGCAAGTGATGACACTTCCTACTGCAGAAGGAGCTAGCATTGTGTCAAGAATTGCAGCTTCTTCAAAGCTTTGGACTACCTTTTCAATCCCACAAATTGCGATGTGTATATCTGATGCGGTGGTGCTCATTCTGCCGTTGCCCTCATTTTCTATAAGCCAAATTGCCCCCTCTTTTGCAATGGCGAAATTCACCCCACTAAGCCCCATTGTGAAAGTCTCAAACTCATTGCGCATATAGCTTCTTGCGATGCCGTTGAGCTTTTCTGGCTCGCTTTCTAGTGGGGCGTTTAGCTTCTTGTGAAAAAGCTCGCCGATCTCATAGCGGTTTTTATGGATGGCAGGGACTACAATATGCACAGGTGTTTCGCCTAGTAGCTGCAAAATCACTTCACCTAAATCCGTCTCAATCGCTTGCACGCCTTTAGATTCTAGGAAGCGATTGAGATGTATCTCTTCGCTTGCCATAGATTTGCCCTTAAGGATCTTTTTTACACCCTTTTCTTGCATAAGCTTGTAGATGATTTCATTTGCTTCTTGCCCATCTCGCGCCCAATGCACTTTCATACCATTTTTTGTAGCATTGCTCTCAAACTCTTCTAGTATAGAATCTAGCTGGGATAGAGCATTTTGTTTAAGTCTTTTGCCTTTTTCGCGCAAACCTTCCCAATGGATAAAGCGCGTGGCAAGTAGCTTTTTGCGGTTGGTGCGCAGTGTATCCATAGCAGAGAGCAAATTGGTGCGTAGCTGCTTGTTCTCTAATCCTTCATTGATAGCAGTGTGAAATTGGGTTTTAATGGTGGTATGTTGGCTCATTTTCTATCCTTCATAAGAATATATCAAGCTATGCCAATGCGATGGGCTAAAAAATCATATAAATGCATATAGGCGATATTGACCCCTTGCTTTTGCATAGCCCCTGTGATATTAAATGCGCATCCAGCATCACCGGCGACTAGATAATCCACTTGGCGTGCTTGTATATCAGCGATCTTTTGTCTAACCATAGCTACTGAAATTTCTGGCTCTTTGACACTAAATGTCCCACCAAAGCCACAACACTCCTCCTCCCTCTCTAGCTCTATTAGCTCGACATTTTTTAGACTTCTTAGCAAGGATTTTGCTGCTGAGATACACTTAGCTGCGCGCAAGGCGTGGCAGTTACTATGCCAAGTGATACGCACAGGCTCGCCCGCATCTTCATAGCGTACTTGCAGTACTTCACTAAGATACTCGCTAAGCTCATACACACGCGTGCTAAAAGCTTTGGCTTCTTCATAATGCTCTGTATTTTTAAAAAGCTCTTCATAATCAATACGAAACATTCCTGTGCAAGAGCCACTAATTAGCACGATAGGGTAGTCTTGAGTAAAAAGGCGCATATTATGCAAGGCTACTTGCCTTGTCTCATCATAGTAGCCAGAATTATAGCTAGGCTGCCCACAGCAAGTTTGATCCTTTTTGACAATGACTTCTACCCCTTCTTTTTGCAAGAGTTTAATAGCGTTGATACAAGTATCTGCACACGCTGCTGCGCCAATACAAGTGGAGAAAAAATACACTTTCTTAGGTGTGTCTTGTGTCTGCATAAGTCTTCCTTGAATGATAAAATGCGATTAGTGATTGTGCTTAGGAGTAAGTATATAATGCTAAATCTTGTTTTTGGTTAAATGATCAAAAATATGGCTAGCTTGTAGATCATCTTGTGTGTAGTGGGGCTCTTGCCCTAAGGCTTGTAGCATTACTTGGCAAATCGCTCCAAAAATACACAAAATACGCGGTAAAGCTGCTCTACTTCCACGATTTTTACACGCTCATCTATGCTGTGGATTCTATCGTTACACACACCAAACTCTACTGCTTCTATGCCAAACTCTTGGCAAAATCTAGCATCGCTTGTCCCACCACTTGTGTTACATTCTGGGGTGATGGCACACACTTTTTGAATGCTAGCAGATAGTACTTGTATTAGCCTAGAATCCCGCTTGCAAACAAATGGCTTGGCACTTTGCTTTAGACTAAGCGTATAGGAGATGCCAGCATTTTTTGCACACACTGCTTGCATAATAGATTCTATATACTCTTGCACGCTTTCTTTAGAAGTGTTAGGAGAATTACGCACATTAAACATAATCTTTAGTGCGCTAGGCGTTACATTCACTACTTCTAATCCTCCGCGAATATCGGTGATGACAAGCTTTGTAGGGGCGAAGTCTCTATCCCCAGAATCTAGCTCCACTCCAGCTAGCCTGCCAAGATTAGAACCTAGGGCTTCTATGGGGTTTATACACTTGTTAGGATATGCCACATGTCCTTGCTTGCCAAAAACCTCTAGCACACCATTGATACTCCCTCTGCGCCCATTTTTAATAGTATCGCCTAGTGCGGTAGAGCAAGTAGGCTCGGCGACTATGGCGTGCGTGGGTAAGAGATCGCGTTTTGCTAGCTCTTTTAGCGCATAGGCTGTGCCATAAGTCCCCTCTCCCTCTTCATCGCTTGTAAGCAAAAGTGAGAGCATAATGGGTGCTGTGAGACTTTGGGCAGCTTTAGCAAAATCTAGTAAAGCATATATGAAAGCAGCTACTCCTGCTTTCATATCCTGCGCCCCTCTTCCATAGATATAGCCATTTTCCACTACTGCGCCAAAGGGTTTTACACTCCAGCCATCACCCACAGGCACGACATCAATATGTCCCATAAAGCAAAAATGCTTCTCCACTCTCGCGTTAGAAGTACTCCCTAGTGTGGTATAGGCAAAGAGATTGCGTGTATGGGCTTTATCAATATGCAAGCACGCAAAGCCAGCTTGTGTAAGTAGGGATTTGATGGGCTCATAAATACCACACTCTTGAGGTGTGATTGTGGGGTAGGTGAGCAGAGTAGCTAGGAATTTTACACATTCTTGCGCTTGCATTATAGCTCCTTTGTTTTTCTTGCTAGTGGTTTGTCTTATGCGCAGAAATTACGCTTGGCTCTACACTGATGCTAAAAGGTAGATTCTAGCAAAAGTGGATTTTGTAAAATGGACTCTAGGATAAACGACTTTGGGCTAGTGCATTGTCTGCTTGTTTGAAGCTAAATCACTGCTAGAATCTACCCTTGTCTTTTTGGTTTGCAAATGCAAATGCAAATGCAGTACATCAAGGCTAGCAGGCGTTATGCCACTAATCTTAGATGCATCAAAGAGTGTTTTAGGGCGTGCGCTTGATAGCTTCTCCACCACTTCAAGCGATAGTCCAGAAATGCCTTCATAACAGAAGTCTTCAGGGATAGTGGCTTGTAGCTGGGTGTGCATATTTGCAATGCTTGCAAGCTGCTTTTGGATATAGTCGTGGTATTTTGCCTGTATGCGAATCTGCTCTTTTGCTGCTTGACTAAAATGTGAAAATGCTGGAATCTCTAATGCAAGCACTTTGCTAGAATCTATTTTTTTAGCATTTGCGCTCTCTTGCTCACTATGCAAAAATTCTTCTAGCGCGTCAAAGTCCCTAAACTCATCTTTGCCTACGATATAAATAAGCGCGGTTTTTTGGTTGATTGGGGGGAGATTTAGATGGGCAAGGAAGCTTTGTGTGCGCTTATTTGGTGTGATATATTGCCTGCTTAAAAATTCTAACCCCTGTGCTATATGCTGCTTATCTTGCATAAACTGCCTAGCGTATCGCTCGCTTATAGTGCCAATATCCTTGGCATACTCAAGCAAGCGGTAGATGGCATTATCTTCGCGTAACAATAAGCGATATTCTGCGCGAGAGGTAAAGACGCGGTAAGGCTCGTTTGTACCTTTGGTTACAAGATCATCAATCATCACGCCTATATAGCTTTCATCACGCTTTAAGATAAGGGATTCAAGTGTAAAGCTAAAGCGTTTGGGTGCAGTTTTTTGCAAGGCAAGAGTAGCATTGATCCCTGCTAGTAGCCCTAGTGCTGCGGCTTCTTCATATCCTGTAGTGCCATTGATTTGTCCTGCTATGTAGAGAGAGTTTATAGCTTTAGATTCTAGGGTGTGGTGGAGCTGGGTTGGCAAGACATAGTCGTATTCTATGGCGTAGCCATAGCGCGTGATTATGGCATTTTCAAGTCCCGGGATCGAAGCGATCACTTGCTCTTGCACATCATAGGGGAGAGAAGTGGAGAGCCCATTAACATAGTATTCTGTGGCTTGCTTGGTTTGAGGCTCTAGGAAAAGTTGGTGGCGATCTTTATCCGCAAAGCGTGAGATTTTATCCTCAATGCTTGGGCAGTAGCGAGGACCTACACCATTGATTTGCCCGGTAAATAGTGGAGCGCGGTGGAAGTTCTTGCGGATTAGTTCGTGTGTGCGTTTGGTTGTATAAGTGATATAGCAGGGTAGCTGGGCGGGGGTAAAATCTCTTGTCGTGTAGCTAAAGTGCGGGGGAGTCTCATCGCCAAAGTGTTGTTCCAAATGTGTAAAATCAATGCTAGAGCCTAGAATCCTTGGGCAAGTCCCTGTTTTTAGCCGCCCAAGTGTAAGCCCTAGTGCGCGCAAAGAGTTGCTTAGATCATTACTAGCACTCTCGCCAAATCGTCCGTTTTCTAAGCGATTTTCTCCAATATGCACAAGCCCTTGCAGAAATGTTCCTGTGGTGATGATAAGCTTATGTGCATAGTAGTCTTTGCCAATATTGGTGCGCACGCCTATGGCTTTTTGGCGCGCTTCATCAAGTAGAATCTCGCTTACCATTGCTTGTGAAATGGTAAGATTGGGCGTGTTTAGAGCGAGATCGCGCGCATAGATTCTATAGAGATCCATATCGATTTGCGCTCTTGTACCACGCACGGCAGGACCTTTTGAAGCATTGAGTATGCGGTATTGTATCCCACACGCATCAGTGATTCTCCCCATAACGCCACCCAGCGCATCGACTTCTTTGACCAAATGCCCCTTGCCTAAGCCCCCTATGGCTGGGTTGCAGCTAGCTAGGGCGATATTTTCCACTAAGATGGTAAGCAAATGCACGCGCGCGCCCATTCTGGCGGCGATACAGGCTGCTTCTAAGCCAGCGTGCCCTCCACCTACGACAAGAATATCATAGACCATAACTTAGCCAAGCTTTTGCATAAAGTGCGCTATGCGCGCGATTCCAGCGGTAAGTTGCTCAGTGCTACAAGCAAAGCTTAAGCGCACAAAGCCTTCCGCTCCAAAAGCACTACCGGGCACTAGAGCTACGCCCTCTTGCTCTAAGAGCTGCCTACAAAACTCCATAGAATCTCCACCACAAGAATTCCCTATGGAGATGAATAGGTAAAATGCTCCTTGTGGGGAGAGTGTATGCAAGCCTTTGATTTGGTTAATGCTTGCCACTGCTAAATCTCTGCGTGCTAAAAATGCTTGGCGCATAGATTCTATCTGCTTATCCACGCCGCCTTCTAGTGCGATGATTGAAGCCTTTTGCGTGATAGAGTTGATATTAGAGGTGCATTGGGATTGGAGATTTGTCATAAGCTTAATAAGCGTGGTGTCAGCACACGCACAATAGCCCATACGCCATCCTGTCATCGCTACAGATTTACTAAGTCCATTGATTGTAATAGTGCGCTCAAACATATCTTGGCTAATGCTTCCCGCAGAAACAAACTCCCCATCATAAAGCAGTTTTTCATACATCTCATCAGCGATGACTACAATACCACTGCCTTGTAGCACTTGTGCGATGGATTCTAGCTCTTGCCTAGTATAGACCATACCTGTGGGGTTTGATGGCGTGGTAAGCACTAGGGCTTTTGTTTTGCTTGTGATTGCTTGGCGTAAGGAGCTCGCAGTGATTTTAAAGCCATTTTGCTAATTTGTCTCTATGAAAACATTGCTACCGCCGCTATAAGTTACAAGCTCTGGGTAAGTTACCCAATAAGGCGAGGGGATTATGACTTCATCGCCTTTATCGATCAAAGCTTGAAATACATTGAAAAGTGATTGCTTCGCACCATTGCTTACTAGAATCTGCTTTGGCTCATAGTGCAAGCTATTTTCTCTTTGAAGCTTCTTGGCAATTGCTTGCTTTAGTTCCGGGATTCCCGCTACTTGTGTGTATTTGGTAAATCCCTCATCTAGCGCGGCTTTTGCAGCAAGCTTAATAGGCTCTGGTGTGTCAAAGTCTGGCTCCCCAGCTGAAAAGCTTAAAATATCTCGCCCTTGGGCTTTAAGTGTGGTAGCAAGGGTAGAGATAGCAATGGTAGCGGACTCTTGGAGATTGGTAATACGGCTAGAGTAGGTCATAAATGCTCCTTGACTTAAGAGATGATTGGCGGTGCGCTATTTTAGCAGATTTTGGCTTTACGCGCGCGCTTAACGCTTTAGAGACTCTTGCTTTTCTTCTAGGGAGAAGTATCGCTCATAGCTAGAATCTAACTCTTTGGTGATAGATTCTAGCTCGCTTGCTAGTGCTACCACACCATAGCGCGCGAGACTTGTTTCATCGCTAAGTCGCTGCTCGATGAGATGCTTTTGCGCTTCTAGGGATTGTATGCGCTCTGGTAGGGTATCTAGCTCGCGTTGCTCGTTGTAGCTAAGCTTTTTGGTTTTGGGCGTTGGCTTTGGGGCTAAAAATGGCGATTGCTGCGGCGAGTCGGTGGTTACATACGCTCTAGTATGCGCCCTTGACTCGCCTTGCAAAACAAGGGATACCGCTCGCCGTAGGCGATGTTTCTTTAGTAAAGCCCCATTGTTATCACCCAAATCCTGCCGCCTAGCGGCGTTTGGAGAATCGTTGTTTTGTAGAATTTCTGCGTTTTTATCAAAAATCCTAGAATCCTTTGCTAACTCATTTAGGATTGTTGCGCTTGTGGAATCTAATTTTCTGTCATTGCGAGCCTGATTTGCTTTTACTACTGAATCCATACTAGATTCTAGCTGTTTATAGTAGGCTATCTCCTTAGAATACTCAAGATATTGGCTAAAGCTTTGTAGGCTCTCTTCTACGCTAGATTCTCTCCTAGAGCCACGCGCACTAAGATTGCTAGAATCTAGTGTAGAAGGATTATGTAAGATGAGTAGCTTTTGCGCGAGTTTATCGATGAAGTAGCGATCGTGGCTTACAAGCAGCAACGCTCCAGAAAAAGAGAGTAAATACTCTTCTAAGATATTGATTGTAGCGATGTCTAGGTCATTTGTAGGTTCGTCTAAAAGCAAGCAGTCATACTGCTTGGTAAAAAGCAGTGCCAAGCTTACGCGCGTTTTTTCCCCACCACTTAGCGCACCGATTTTTTGCGTGAGCAAATCTTTGGGGAAGAGAAAGCTCTTTAGATAGCCATAAATATGCATACTCTTGCCCCTTACTTCAATATGATCTCCACCATTTGGACAAAAGGTCTCAATGAGATTCTTGCTATCATCTAGCTCTTTGCGTGTTTGAGCGAAGTAGCCTATCTTTAGCTCTCCACGCTTAATCCTCCCACTTTGTGGTGTAGTCTCTCCTAAAAAGACTTTAAGCAAGCTTGACTTGCCTGCCCCATTGCGCCCGACTATGGCAATTTTATCTCCTTGCAAAATCCGTAAGTTGCAGTTTTGGACTAGTGACTTTTTACCCATACTGACACATAGATTCTCACACTCTATGATCATTTTTTGTGCGTTGTGTGAGTGGGTGCGATTGTGGTGCTTGCTCTCGCGCTCTAGCTCTAGGCGCATTTGGCGTATTAAGCTTGGATTCTGCTTTGCCTTAGCGCGCAGAAGTTCGACTCGCTCTTTGCGCAAGACATTGCGCTTCCTCCTTGCCTGCACGCCTTTATGTAGCCATTGCTCCTCTGTTTTTAGAAGCTTTAGTGTGCGGGAATGCTCTTTGGCAAGGCTCTCTAGTATTGCAGCTTTTTGGGTAAGATATGCACCATAGCCACCACGGAAGTTTGTAAGCTTACTAGAATCCACTTCGATAATCCGCCTTGCACAATTATCGATGAAGTAGCGATCGTGGCTGATGAAAAGCACGCACGCTTTAAGTGCGTTAAGCTTAGATTCTAAAAACTCTACAACTTCGACATCAAGATGGTTTGTAGGCTCATCTAGGATATAGAGATCTGCTGGCTGCATAAGGATTGTAGCAAGGGCTAGTCGCTTAAGCTCCCCACCACTTAGCGTGCCTATGGCACGATCTTGTAGCTCTTCTAAGTGAAAGTTCTCTATAAGCTCTGTGATCCGCTTATCCAAATCCCAGCCATCAATGGAGTCTAGCTGTGTTGTAAGCGTGCCTAGCTCGTTTAGAATTTCTACATTTTGGGTAAGGGGTATAAAATCCCTTGCAGACTCGTCTAGATCCTTAGCAGTGCTAGAATCTAGGCTTTTAGATTCTAGTGTGGTTTGATTTGTGCTTTTAGTTTGGCTCTCTTTTTTAAAGATTCTAGGATTTGCAGTGGGAGTGTGGGAGCTTTGCTTACCATCTGCTTGTAGAAGTGCGTTAATCTCATCTATTCTCTTATGAATCGCTACTAACTCCTGTAAGCTTGCTTCACACACTTCTCTAACGCTTAGATCCGCCCTAAAGCACGGATCTTGCGGGAGGATGCGCATTGCTAGATTGGGGCGTTTTGCCAAAGTGCCAGAATCTAGCGGTATTTGCTCGCATAGGATTTTTAATAAGGTGCTTTTGCCTGCACCATTTTTGCCAATGATCGCCACTCTCTCGCCATCATCAAGGCTTAGGCTTACATTTTCTAGCACCTTGCGCGTGCCAAAGCTTTTGTAGGCATTGCTTAAAGAAAGCAGAGCCATTACTCTAGCACTCCGCTTGTATCAATACTATTGCGCAGGAGTTCTTGGGACTTTTGCAAGGCTTGCTGCTGTTGCTCTAAAAGCTTTGCTCTCTCATCATTGCTCGGGGCAGTGGGGGCAGTGGGGGGCGTGGTGCTAGGACCTGTGCGCTTGGTGGAGAGAGGTTGGGTGGGTGAGATCTGGCTAGGTAGCGCACCTGCTGGCATTTTGACAAAGATGTCTTCATAGTTTTTGCCGCCGCGATTGTGGCGGATATAGACATCGCCGCTTTGGGTGTTGTAGAGATAGGTATCTTTCCCATCGCTAAACATCTCCCACGCGCCAAATGCGCTATTTATACAAAGCCCTAGAAGTAGGGCTTGAAGCAGTGGTGATTGCAATGCTTTCATAATCTCTCCTGAGTAAGTGAGCTTGGGTTTATGGGGCAAAGTGTAGCATATTTCATAAAGCTAGAATCTAGCAAAAAGCACAAAAGTAGAGCTGCGTTATCATCATTACAAGGCGTAGTAGTTTCTTTAAGTACCCCATAAATACAGCAGATTCTAGCGCGCAAATGGATTGCAATGATAACGATAATGCAATGAGTGGAAGCTAGATACTAGGCTAGCTAGATTCTTGCGGAGTGCCACGCGGTGCAAGCCTAGGCACAACTACCAGCGATAGCCTAGTGAAGCCGTGTAGATAAAGAGCCCTCCAAGCCCCCCACTATGATAGAGTGAGCTCATAGACTGCTTATAAGTCCAGCTACCAGCTAGCCCTAAATCAAAGCCCCTTAGATTGACTTTCGCCCCACCGCCTACCATAAACCCATCAGAATCTGGTATGCCAATTTTATCCTGCGCACTAGGTGCTGCATCATAGGCAGCAGAAGCCATAAGACGGATAAAGGGTGTCTTGTAAGTCGCGCCTAGGCGGAAGGTGTTGGTATCGCGCCAGCCAGCTCCCATATTGCTCACCACGCCAAAGTCCGCTATGCCTACCATATTTTTAAGCGTCTCGCTGTTGAATACATCAGGCAGTGCGACAAGCCCGCTTAAGCCTTGATACTTGGCATTAGCAAAATCTGGCGAGACATTAAACTTAAATCCCCGACTCCAAAATGTGCGCTCATATACGCCCTCTAAGCGTAATCGCCTGTTGAAAAGCTCGTGCGCATAAGCAAGTGTCAAAATCTCTGGCATTTGCACCGCGATATTTAGGTCTGCTATGGTTAGGACATTACCCATAGCACCACCGACATAGGTTGTCGCATCAACCTTGCCTTGCATATTAAACTTCACAGGAGAGTTATACACCATACTTGCCATACCATTGTCAAAGACTCGTAGTGATGCAGCTAGTCGGAATCCTGTGGAGAGATCCTTGCCCTGAGACTTTTGATAGACTTTAGAAGTGCCATAAAGGTTTGTCGTCTCGCTTTGGACATCACCCATTAGTGCACCCCAATTTACACACTCTGCTCCGTTGCCGTTGCACCCATCTATCTTTAAGTTTGTCCCAAATAATCCAGCCAAGCCACTGATGGCTGAGTTACCTAACAAACTACCAATAGAACCGTTTTGAATAGATTCTGGGATTAGTGCTTGCACAGCTTTTGGGTGTTTGGAGAGATTTTTGATTTGCTCTTTATCGAGCTTGATCCCATCACCGTCCTTATCTAGTGGGACATATACGACATTGTTAAAGCTCCCCATAGCATACATCACTCGATAGCCAAAGCCAAAGGATAGGCGATTATTAATCGTCCAAGAGGCACTAGGGCTTGCCTCTACCATCATAATAAATACATCTTGTAAAAACTCCCCGCCCTTGCCAGCCCACTGCATAGCAAGCCCTGAGCTTGCCACAAAGTTTCCGCCAAAGGTTATGCCATGCATCGTGCGGGATTTGTAGAACATCTTTGGCACAGCTAGGGCGGTATCGCCTGTGCTACCGGCTACGATTTGAGTATCTGGGGTGGAGTGCTCTAGGATAATGGGATTTTTTAAATCTTTGAGCTCTGAAAAGCCAACGCCAGCGGCAGCAGCAATTAATGCATCTATTGTCGTGGTAAATTCCAAAGTCGTCTTAGAGTATAGCCCTTGATTTGTCGTAGGGACATCAAAACTAAACCCGGGGATATTAATTAGACTTGTGGCTAGCTCAAACTCGCTTTTATTCTCACCCCAGTCGTTTTCAAAGCCCAGATTCGCAGGATTGTAGTAGCTCGCATCTGCTCCACGCGCACCCGCGATATATGCAGAGCTAAGGGCGGTGGCGTTTAGGCTTTGCTCTTGGATTTTAAAGCCGTTGGCATACATATTGACTAGAGAGAGAGTGGCTAGGAGACATACGCGAGCAGGTAGTCTTAGGAGTTTTGTCATTAGATTCTTGGTCCTTAATCCCCCTCCCACTTAATAAGAAATCCTAGATATATGGCATAGCTGTTAGAATACGACTGATACAAAGCCCATAAATTTCATATAGCTGATATCATAAATATCGCGCCCAGTTGTGGTGGTGATAACTTGCCCACTTAATTCGCTAGAGATTTCTGTGCTATCTCTGCGGTTTGTCATATTGCCCATAGTCCAGCGGAAGCCTAGGTTGATCACATTGCGCACTTTGTAGCCAAAACCTGCACCATAAATTAGCCCATCATAAGTGGTTTTAATCGTTGGATGCGCCCCTGCGCCACTTTTTGTGTAAGTGTCTGTCATAAACTCCCACGCGTAGCCTGCAAGCCCCACAAGATAGAAGCCATTTTTCTCAAAGCCAATCATCGCTGGAAGCTCTATCCCCCAGCCTTGCACAGCTTGAGCAGTCTCTCTAGTCTCTAAAGGCTTGTTAGCGATGAGATTTGAGCTACCATTTGCTTGCAAGTAGATTGGGAAGTTTAGCTCCGCGCCGATGAGAAAGTCTAGCCCTAGGATTGTGGATTGTATCGTGCGCAAATAAGCGTGGTAGCCAACATCTACGGCGATATAGTTTGCCCGCCCCAAAGTCGTGTAAGAGCCACCTACACTTGCTTCATTGAAAATATACCAACGGCGCGCAGCATTCTTGCTAGTGTTACCATAGGTAGAGCCAGAGACGACAGATCCACTTGCAAAATTCTTGGTAAAGGAGCTTTGTGAGCTTTTTAGGGATTTGTAGGTCTTATTAGGATCTTTTGCTCCAAAGGCTAGGCTACAAGCAAGGCTTGCGCCGAGCGCGACACACAGCGCACGAGCGGCTAGGGATTTAATGGAGGTTGTTGGCGTAGTGATAAGCATCGTTACTCCTTTTATAATTGCTCTAATATTTGCTATGATACCAAATCGGCAGTAACAATAAAGTAATTAATAATTAATGCGAAAAGATTGTAGAAGATTATAGCGAAGTTTTGTTGCTTAAATCAGTAGTTTGCATTTATGAAGGGAAACAATGAGTACAAACGCCACAGATGCTACAGACAAAACCCCATCGCTTAAAGCCCCTCTGCTAGCTCTCAAAGCTTCTGCTGGGAGTGGCAAGACTTTCGCGCTGGCTATGCGCTATATCATCTTGCTTTTTCAAGGGGCTAGGGCGCATGAGATTCTAGCGATCACCTTTACCAAAAAAGCCACTAAAGAAATGCAAGAGCGTATCCAAAACGCGCTCTATGAGCTAGCTCATAGCAAGTCAGGCGCGATTTACCAAGCTCTGCTTGCGCAGGGGTTTAGCGCGCAAGAGATTACAGATAATGCTCCTAGAATCTATCAAGTATTCTTGCACGATAGGGTGCGTATCCTTACCATTGATGCATTTTTTACAATGATGCTAAAGAAATTTTCGTATTTTGTGGGGTTGCGCGCGGACTTTGCGATGATCACAGATAGGCAAAGCGTGCAAGATGAGATTAAAGAGCTTTTCCTAGAGTCTAGTGCGCGCTTTGATAGCCTAGAATCTTTGGCAAGTATTTGCGCACAGCTTGATATGGAGCTTGAAAGACTGCTTGACTTTATACAGAAGTGCTTTGAAGATAGAATTCACTTTTCACAAGATTTGCTCGCGCGATATAGAAAGCTAGATCCTACCACTTTGCTAGAGCGTGCTAAAAGCAAGCAAGAGCGTGTGATGATCTTGCTACAAGAAATGCGCCAGATTCTAGTTGATGCTGGAGAGCAGCTTAATGCACCACTATGCTCAGCTGGGTATAACGCACTAAACTTTACTAGCTTTGAAGACTTCCTTGCAAAAAAGTCGACTTGGCTTAAAAAAGATGATCCAAAGGAGTATAGATACTTTCAAACAATCCTTAAAAAAGATGCTATGGCAGATGCCCAAATCTGTGAGAGAATAAGCGAGCTAAAGCAGTGTATGTGTGAGATTTTTACCCTGCAAGATCGCGCCACACTCTCACATATCGCGCGTATGATCAAACGCTATACACACTCGCGCAAAAGCGCACTATGCAAGAGCAATATGCTAAGTTTTAGTGATTGTATGCTAGAGCTTTATGGACTGCTTGTGCAAGGCGCGCAAGAATCTAGCGATAACGCCTATGGGCAAAATCAAGGAGAGCATAGTCAAGAAGTGGTAATTGGACCATCATTTTTCTACTTCCGCCTAGATACGACAATCACGCATATTTTAATCGATGAGTTTCAAGATACAAGCCCTATGCAATATAAAATCTTACAGCCACTTATCGATGAGATATGTGCGGGTTTTGGTGTGCGAGGCAAGGAGCATAGAAGCTTTTTTATCGTGGGGGATAGTAAGCAGAGTATTTATGGGTTTCGTGGGAGTGAGAGTGGGGCTTTTGACAAGGTGGTAGAAGAACTTAGGCTTAATGTGCAAAATCTCCCCTATAACTACCGCTCATATAGTGAGATTATAAGCTTTGTGAATGCAGTGTTTGCAAAAGTCTTTAGTGATTATATCCCCCAGCAGCTCCCCAAGGATAGTAGTAAGATCGGTGGCTTTGCGCGCGTAAGTCTCCTACAAATCCCAAATCATAAAGATGGCAACAAGCCAGCCACAAGCAAGCAAGATATAGAGCCAGCAATGTTGGATTATGCTATACGCACGCTAGAAGAGCTACTAGCATCCTCTGTGAGTGCTGAAGATATTGCGTTTTTATGCTTTAAAAATGATGAGGCAGCAACCTTGCGTAATGCCATTAAAGCGCGCTTCCCTGAGCTAAATATCGTGCTTAATGCGCGCGCAAAAATCACTGATGAAACAAGTGTCAAAATCCTACTCTGCGCGCTTAGGTTAGTGGCTTATATCCGTGTGGCAAAGTTAGATTCTAAGCTAGATTCTAGCGCACTGCTTGCAGATAGTGGGGCTAGATTCTATCTCTATGAGCTAGCAAAGCTTTTGGGGGAGAGGGCTTTCACCACACAAGAGGTGCAGAACATAGTGCAAGGGTTTGTAGAAGCATTTAGCTCCTGTGCGCAAGAGATTGCACCTAGCCCATATCTACTAGCATTTATGCAGACATTTGCTGCTTGGGATAAGTCCGCGCAACTTTTGCTTGAGCATAGCATAGAGGCTTCTAGCATTGAAGAGTTTTTTACAATGCTAGAAGCTAGCGCGCCTGATGCGCCAAATGACAACCAGCAAGGCTTACAAATCCTAACGATCCATAAGTCTAAGGGATTGGAGTTCCCCTATGTGGTGGTGCTTGATCGCTTTAGCGAGAATAAGCCAGATTCTCTGCAGATTTTGCACACACAAGATAAAGAGATTTTGCTACGATTAGGGGGGGAGCGGGATAACAAGCGTATGGAGCTTGATGAAAACTACAAGTGTGCTAAGGAGCTACGCGAAGCACAAACTGCCATAGAAAAGGACAATGTCTTGTATGTGGCTTGCACGCGCGCGCAAAAGGGGCTTGTCATCGTGGCAAGAGCTACTAGTAATGACTCTTCAGCATTTAGTGCGATCTTGCGCCATCTCCGGGCTAATGCCAACTCCAGCGTGCAAAAAGCTAGCCTAGCATCCAGCCAGCAATCTACTAAAGATTGTAGCTCACTAGAATCTAGCTTATCACAACTCAAGCTAGATTCTAGCGCACCTAGTCATAGCAGTGGCACTTATAGCGTGGAGATTTTGTTTAACTCAGGCTCAGTGATACCAAGCTTGCGCAAAGAGCCAAAGCCAGCCCACTATCCCATAGTGCTAACCCAAGAGCATTTTGGCACGCAATATTTCGCTACTACAAGCGCGCAAGAGAGCGTTGTCCTAGATATTGCTAGTATGCGCTTTGGCGAGGCACTGCACTTGGGGCTAGAGTATCGGCTAGGCTTTGGAGTAGGGTGTGAGCGCATAGCAGAGATCTTACGCTACCGATTTGGGCTAGAATCTAGCGCGCTAGGGGAGATTATCTCGCGCCTTAGTGCGCTAGAGTGCGACCCAAATTTTTTGGATTTGCAGCAACGATTGTGGAAAAATGGTAGGGTGCAGCTCTTTGCAGAAGTGCCACTTTTTACGGATTCTGCGCTAAAGAGACTTGATGTGCTGGGGATTTGCGCAAGTGATGGAGGCGATAAAGAAGTGTTTGTAGTTATTGATTACAAAAGTGGCGAGCCAAAGGAGCAGCACCTAGAGCAGGTGGAAGGCTATCTACAAGCTTTGTGCAGTGTGTATGGCTCAAGTGTGGAATATGAAGGCTATATCGCCTATATCCGCGACCCGATAAGCTGGGTGCATACAAGGATGAGTAAAGGAGATAAATGAACCAAGCACTTTACCTAGAATCTATCAATATTATGACCAAAGAGTTTTTAGCGCAGAAAAACTTCGATGACTTTATCGCAAGCTTGCAGCCAGCCTTTACAGAGCTTTTGCAGCACAATGAAGTGGAGAAAGATACGATTCGCAAGGCGATTATGGATTTTATGGCGCAAAGAGGTATGAAAGCACTTGTGCTCTTTGGGGTTAATGGGATTACGATTAAATGTAGTATCATCAATTGCGAGAAAAACGCCTATATTGACTTCCTTGTGCGCTTTCTTGATGAGCAGCATTATATAGAGCGGCTTAAAAGTGGCGATAATAGTTGCTTGAAAGAGATTTTTCTCTCTTTGCAAGATATAAAACCCCCTAATGATGCTTTCACCAAAGACATTGTGCGAGGCGCGCTAAAAAAGGTGCTAGGGCTTAGTGATAGAGATGGGTTGTTTTTCCACGATTTGGAGCCATTGGTGAAGAGCTTTGACTTTGAACTCGTGCAAAATAACGCCCAAATCCGCGAGATGAAAAAATTTACTCACAAAGAATCGCTCCTTGATGAAGCTACAAGGTTACGGATCAATCAAGCACTCAAAGATACCAATATGGAGCTACTTTATAAGCAAATCACGCAAGAGTTGATTGCCAGCAAGCTTATGAGTATGAGTCCTATGGATTTTTTAGGGGCGTTTTCTTTCTTGTATATCCAAAGTCTTGCCAAGCAACTTGAGGGGATTATAGACACTAGCTTTAGCGCACATATTTTAAATTGCTACTGCGTAGAATCCTACCGCGATAATCGCGAGCATATTTATGAGGAAATAGCACACGAAGTGCTACACTGCTTAGATTCTGGGGATACTAAGGCGCGCGAATTTTTGGGCTTTTTTGATGGGAGTAAGAGAATCTTTAATGGTAGGGCATTTTATGTGCCTGTGATAGAAGATGTGAATTCTAAGATTTGGGGACTTAATGATATTGAGTTTATCTTGCACTCTGAGAGAGATATTAACCAAGCTATACAAAAATACCGACAAAATATCGCCAATGCGCAAAAACGCCTTATTGCAATCGAGCAGGAGACTCGCATAAACAATGAAGCAATCCAAGAAAAGCAAGAGCAAATCCACACATTAAGCCAAGAATATGAAGAAAAAAAGCTCCAAAGTCAAGCCTATGAAAAAGCAGATATAGAAACGCGCAATGCTATGACAAAAATCATAAACTCTCTCCTGCAAAAAAAGATCCAAACACTTGACACAATCGCCACGCTAAAGAGCAAAAATACTACCCTACAAGAAGAAAAATATGCAATGCACAATACACAAAAAAACTCGCAAGCAGAAATTGCTATCATCACTAGAGAAAATAAGCATAGTATCTACCGCTTTAACAATCTCTTGCGCGCTCTACAATCGTGTATCCAAACGCTTGTTACAGAGCTAGATAACTATGCATAAAAGCTTTGAATCCCAAGCAAAAATTCTCCTGCTCTTTATCGCATTTGGGTTTTTTCTTGTGTGCATTATCGCATTTTTGGCTCTTTTTGGGCTAAAAGATGAGTATGATAGAAGCCTAGCAAACCACTTGCAAAAATCTTACTCCTTGCAGAAAATCCAAGCATTCTATCACGGGCTAGCCACTACTCCAAACAAGCCTTTAGACTACAATATTGTGCTAGCTAATTGGAGTGCATACAAAAGTGAGCCAAATGAGCGCACAATTATCGCTACATTGAAGCAATTTTACCAGCAGATATTTTTACGCCAAGAAGTTGAGCAAGTCGCAAGCTTGCGCCAAAGGCAGCTGGAGTTTATCAAAGAGCTAGATTCTAGGATTTATGATCAAGCACACAAAATCCCAAAGCTCAAAGAGCCAAAGCTTCTAGGCGATATTACGCAAATTATTGTTACGCTAGATGGACTTGTGCAGACAGATATTGCCATTGCTCTTCTTGCTACAAAGATCGCAGATTCTCTTTATAATGCGACATTATGGCTACTTTTTGTATTTGCATTTTTTGTAAGCTTTGGGACGCTGTATTTCGCTTCGCTTGTGTTAGGGTTTGTACGGGGGATCAACCATAAGCTCCAGCAAACTATCGATGCCCAAACAAGCACACTTAAACAGACCAATGAAAACCTGCAAAAAACCATTGCCTATGAGATCGAGCAATCACGCAAAAAAGATCAAATTATGTATCAGCAAGCACGCCTTGCTTCAATGGGTGAGATGATCCAAAATATCGCGCATCAGTGGCGACAGCCGCTTAACTCACTCATCATACTTTTTCAAAGCTTTAAGCTTAAATATGAGCAGCAAAAACTTACCGATGACTTTGTGGCAAAAGAGACGGAGTTTGCCCTAAAAATTGCCAAAAATATGTCTGATACGATTGAGAATTTTCGCAACTTTTTCCGCCCAAACCTTACCCGCGAGAGATTTTCACTTACACAAAGCATACAGGATTCTATCCGTTTGATTAAGCCAACTTTGGAGCAAAATCATATTGAAGTTTTCTTCACTTATACGCAGGATTTAGAGATGTTTGCTTATGAAAATGCATTTGCTCAAGTGGTGCTAAATATCATCAAAAACTCCCAAGATATTTTCACCAAAGAAGACACCCTAGAAGATGCACCAAAAGGCGTGGTGCAGATCACTTTAAAGCAGTTGGAGCAAGATTGTGATTCTATGCCTTTTGTACTGCTTGAGATTATGGACAATGGCGGTGGAATCAAGCTCAAAGATATTGATAAAATCTTTGAGCCATATTTCACCACTAAGCACAAATCCATTGGCACAGGTATAGGGCTGTATATGGTTAGACAAATTGTGGAGAAGCAAATGGGCGGAAGCATAGAAGTGCGCAATGATGTGTGGCGCTGTAATCCCAAAGCGCAGGAATTTTATGGTGCGATTTTTATGATAAGATTTCCCTTATATTTTCAACAGGACAATTAATGCAAGAATTCGTAGAGCTAAAAGATTTAAGTATTTTATATGTCGAAGATAATGAAGATGTCTCTCGTGTAACTGCAATGGTGCTAGAAGACTATATGGGCAGGG
>NZ_JAFVUX010000025.1 GCF_017502485.1 Helicobacter sp. | reverse complement strand
CATTAGAAAGCTACAAAATGCCTCTATTCCATACTGCTTAAATTCTGTGGTGTAGTGCAAAAGCCCCATATTCCCCACAGCAAGCAGGACAAAGACAAAGCAACCAAAGGGAGAGAATAGTCTTTTGCCAATCATATATGCCAAAATAAGCGAGCCAATTCCACAGGCAAAAGGCAGGAGATATAGCACCCGCTCGCTATAGCCAAATGCTATCCCAAATGCCTTAGATACGACCAGTACTCCAACAGGCGCAGCTTGTGTAAAGGGAAGGGGTGCGAAAAATAGCTCCTTAAAAGAAACGCCATACATACTAAAAGCCAGCATTGCCTCATCAAGCCATAAGTCCTTGTGCCATAAGTAGCAGTAGATTCTAGCTAGCACGCCAAGGGCTAACACCATATAGACTAGATATGTCCAAATCGCGCTATTTGCACTTATGTTTTTAGATATTTTCATAACTACACCGATGCTTGGGGATTGAGATGTAAAAGCTCACATTATAGCAGAGTTTGGATCTATTAAGTGGATTCTGGGCGGTGGCTACCTATAGAGAGCAGGACTAGCACAAGCTTTATCGATTATAAGTAAGCTAAGCTTAGAATCATAAGTGGATAGCTTTTGGATAAGGCTCTTTAATCTCTCTCTAGCTAGAAGTTTGGCAATCAAGATAGACAAAAAGCCCAGAGATCACATCAAGTAGCAAGAAGCCCGAGGTGAGATAGAAGATAACTAGCTTAGATCTGCTTTAAGCGCGCTAGTTTTGTGTGTGGCATATCTCCCTACACAAGTGCTAGAGAAATTTGGGGGATATAGGTAACAAGCAGGAGTCCTACAAGCATCACAGCAAGCCACGGCAGCACAGACACCACGACATCTTTAAGCGCAAGCCCTGTGAGAGAGCTTGCGACAAAGAGATTAAGCCCCACAGGTGGGGTGATCATACCAATCTCCATATTTAGCACCATAATGATCCCAAAGTGTATAGGGTCAATCCCAAGTGAAACAGCTATGGGGAGTAATAGTGGGGTCATAATCATCACCACAGAGCTAGGCTCCATAAACTGCCCCATAACAAATAGCACGATATTAACCACGATCAAAAACACCCACCAGCTCATATTTTGCTCGATTAGAAACGCTGCGATGGCGTGGGGGATACGCTCGCTTGTGAGAAAGTGTGCAAACACCACCGCACAGCCGATGATAAGAAAAATCATCGCTGTGGTAATCGCTGCATCAAGGCACACAGCATAGAGATCTTTTAGACGCAAGTCTCTATAGACAAACACAGAGATGATAAAGGCATAGACCACCGCTATCCCCGCGGCTTCTGTGGCAGTAAAGACTCCACCATAGATTCCGCCAATGACTACGGCAATGATGAGTAATGCCCAAAATGCTCGCCCAAAGGCTTTAACACGGGTTTTTAGGCTCTCTTTCTCACTGCGCTTAAAACCCAGCCTTTTAGCTCCAAAGTATGTATAGAGCATCATAAGAAAGCCCACAAGTAGCCCCGGTAATACCCCAGCTTTAAAGAGCGCTTCAATAGAGACGGCGATTTCTTTTCCGTGCAAATCGCTTAGCCCACTTGCAGTAACTCCATAGACAATCATCACCACAGATGGTGGGATTAAAATCCCAAGACTTCCTGCGGTAGTGATCGCTCCTACAGAATAGGACTTAGGGTAGCCTGCTTGACTTAGAGCGACAAACATCACTGATCCTATGGCAACAACCGTTGCTGGAGAGCTACCACTCACTGCAGCAAAGATGACACACGCTAGAATCGCGCTCATAGGAAGCCCACCGGGCAAGTGCCCCACAAGCGATTTAGCAAAATCTACTATTCTCCCTGCTGCACTACCCTTACTAAGCAAAGAACCCGCTAGGATAAACATAGGGATCGCCATAAGCGTGGGCTTAAAAGCGGCTATAAATATATCTGGGATTCCAGCTATATCGTGGCTTGTGAAAAGTAGCAAACATATAAGAGAGCTAATGCCTAGCGCAATTGCCACAGGCACACCTAAAAGCAGTAGTACAAAAAGCAGTAAAAATAGCACAGCAAGGCTCATAATTGCTCCTGTTTGGTAGGAAAACTCCGCATTCTACTCCTTAATAGCAGTGTCGTGGATAATTTCATCTTGCGTTTTTTTGGCCACAAGCTCTGCTGGCGTGAAAGAGATTTCATAGATTTTTTCACATACGCGATAAGTCGCCCCAATAAATGCCAAAGGTAAGCATAACAGAAATATCCACAAAGGCACTTCGTGTAATGCTTCAGAATATCGCCCAAGATCATAATAAAGCTCACAGGTTACAATCCCAGCCCACGCCATAAATGCCAAAAACAAAGCACCAAGGATATGGGAGAGTAATACGCTAGCTTTTGCCCACTTTGGTGGGAACTTCTCTACAAGCACCATCACAGAAATATGCACACCCTTGCGGAATCCATACGCCGAGCCAAAGAGTGCGCTCCAAATAAAGCAGTAGCTTGAGACTTCTTCGCCCCACGCTAAGGAATGCACGCTAGGATAAAAGCCTGAAGCAAAACGCAAGCAGACATTGATGGCTACAATCGCCACTCCAGCTATAAGCCCAAATACTGCGATATTTTTGTTGATTTGCGCGATGATTGTATCAAGGACTTTGAAGAATTTTTGTATTTTAGGGTTTAAGTGCGCCCACACAAAAGGCGCACTTAAAAGTCGTAGCACTCTTTTCACGCGTGATTCTCTAGTTTGTTTCTAAGGTTTTTTGAATTAGCTCTTTTCCTACGATGCCATAGAGCTTAGGATAAATAGCTTTCATCGTGCTCGTCCATTGTGCTTTTTGCTCGTTAGAGAGCGTGTAGATTGTTAGTTTGTCGCTTTGTTTGGCATAGTCGTTGAGATTTGCTAGTAGCTGGCTCTCATCGCGCGCGCTTTCTTCTCGCTCAAATTCTGTGGCTTCTTTGATGGCTTGCTTTACTACTTCTTGCAAATCACTTGGCAACTCTCTCCAAAACTTCTCACTCATCACCACAAGATAGCCTAAATAGCCGTGGCTAGAGAGCGTTAGAGATTTTTGGACTTCGTAGAATTTGGAGTTGTAGAAGTTTGAGAGCGGATTCTCTGTCCCATCAACTACACCTGTTTGTAAAGCAGAATACACTTCACCAAAATTTATGACCTGTGGGTTTGCGCCCATAGCTTTGATCTGCTCTTCTAGCACTTTTGAAGTTTGGATTCTAAGCTTTTGTCCCTTGGCATCTTCTGGCACGATAATGGGCTTTTTATTAGAACTAAAGTGTTTGAATCCAGCGTCCCAATAATCCAGCGCGATAAAGCCCTTTTGTGCGATTTTTTCCTTCAAAATATCGCCCACTTCGCCATCCATTACCTTGTGCAAATGTTCACTATCTCTAAAAATGAAAGGCACATCCCAGAGATTGAACTCCTTAACAATAGGGGTGAATTTTGAGAAGCTCGGGGCTGCCATTTGGACATTGTTGCGCTTTAGTTCTTGGAAGACTTTGTCATCATCGACAAGCTGTGTAGATGGGAAAACTTCGACTTTGATTTTACCTTGGCTAAGCTCTTCCACGCGCTTGGCGAAAAAGTCTGCAGCCTTGCCTTTAGGTGTGCCAGAGCTAACAACATGGGAGAATTTAATCGTGTAGCTCTCTTGCTCTTTAGGTGCGCTATCACCACAGCCTAGAAGCCCTATACTAAGTGCGCTTAGCCCAAGCACTCCGCAGCATAATTTCACTATATTTGTGAGATTTGATCTTGCTTTCATTTACACTCCTTACCACTTTTAGATAGCTTATTCTAGCGCAAAATCCAGCCATTTAGCAGGCTTTTATAAGGTTATAGATATGTTTCTAGCTTTTGTAACGCTTTTTGCAATAGATGTTGGGTATATATACGCGCGCTTTTGTTGAGTGTGCGCGCTTGTGTCAGTGGTCTTGCTATCACATAGAAGTACCTGCATTTGCTCACCAGCGTGCATAGCTACGGACTTGGATTGTGGCAACACCACGCAGATATAAGCGCACTAAGTCAACATTTACTCTATATGGAGCTTTAAGAGCATTTGATATTAGAATCTAGCTCACAGTTTGCACTGCTTTAAGGACTCTAGAATCTTGCGCTCCTTTGGCGCATTTCTAGGCAGGACAAAGGCGTGAGCGGGGTAGGAAGCTTGGGGGATGATGGCTTTTGCGATTTGGTGATGACAATCTCGCTATTGTTGCTATAGTAATAAGCTTGTGGATAGACTCGCACAAAAGCCCACAGAAGCAGTAAGTATAAGGCGGAAGCGATGAAAGCTGCTGAAAATATCTTGGAAGTGGAAGTTGTTGCAAGGCTTTGGGCGTTTTCCACAGTCTGCAAAAGTGGATTCTAGGAAAAATGCTAAAAATGTAAAAAAGCCGAATCTTTGTTGTTACCACAAGCATCGCCCACTTACACACTGGTTCACCATCTCCACCCTTGGTATCCTTCCACTTCCGCGACGGCTTGCTCCACCTCCACTGCAATCACCCACTGATATCACACTGGCAAAGGGTAGAGTATGATACGCACTTGCTTGAAGCGCAGCAAGTCGCTCGATCACATAGCCCCCATCACTCAAGCGCGCTAGGAGATCTTGCCTTGTATAAACAGGGATTGTATAGGTGGCAAACTCTTCTTGGTTCATCAAAATATTTGTGGGGATAATGCGCGTGCCATCATTAGTGCGGATAGCGACCATAGCGTGTGAGCCTCTCTCCCCGCGCGGCGTGATTAAATCCATTAGTAAGATAAATACGCTTCCACCAGGTGCGCGCAGGACATAGTCAGCTACGCGCTCATTTTGCCTAGAGTTTAAGCCAAGTATGGGGATATTCCAATCATATTGAGGCAGAAGTGAAATCGCGCTTGCTACGGCGGTATTGTTGCTACTAAGAGAAATAAGCTCTGGGGTAACAAACTCACGCCGCACATAGAGACGAAACCACCCTAAAATATCGTGCAAACTCTCGTATAAAAGCGAGTGTCTAAACCTAAAGGATACAAAAGGGTTCGCACCATAGCGTGTGTCAAAGAAGTAGCCCCCAGAGCGTCTAGGGCTGCTAGGGTTCTCTAAAATCTCTGCGACAATTTGAAAGGATTGTAATAAACATACCCCGCAAATTCCCGCCGCACTCATTGATCGATCCGTGGTGGTAATAATGGCTAAAACTCTTTCACGCCACTCACTGCTAAAGCGGAAGTTTGGTGGTAGGGGTGTGGGCTTGGGGGAGCGTTTTTGCCGTGTTTTCTTAGGGGGGCTTTGGCTATTGCTTGGGGCTGGACAGGTGCTTAGGTTTTCACCATTGTTGGCATTGATAAATCGTAGCCACTCTAGCGCATCATTGCTTATGACAAAGCTAGAGATAGCAGCATTGCCCGTGTCGCCTTGCATATATTCTGGCGTGGCGATATAGGGTACACCCCACGATGGTCCATAGCGCGTAAGGCGCAAGGGGTTGTTTTGGAAATTGAGAAACGCTACTTCTTGTGCTTTAGTGGGGATTAGCTTCCAATAGGCTCGATTAAGCTTTGGTGGTGTCTCATCGGTGCATTTTGCCCACCATACCCAATTCCACATCGCGCCATTATCATCAGCATACATACAATCAAGCCTATGCTCCCCGCGATTATAGATAGCAATGTGTCCGCTTTGGAGATTGTAGTAAAGGGGTGTGGTGTTTTTGCTTGAGTGGTTGTTGGTAAGGAAGTAGCGCTCATTACCATATTGTGATGATACATCCCAAGCTATGAAAGTTTCTATGCTTAGATTGCCCGGCTGCGCTATAGTATTTACCCAGCTTTGCATAGCATCACTAAGTGTGTGGAAAAGTAGAGATGTATCGCGCTTTTTGGCAACATAAACATAATTGCCATCATCTTTTAGGATATATGTCTCTCTAGCATCATAAAACTGCATATCTTTAAGCTTCCATTGCTGGGCTTTGTTGTTGATCGTGCAGGGTGTTAGCAGTGCATAATCTTTGCTTGCTGTGCCTTTTGCTACAGAATCTGGCGCGGTGATACAAAACCAGCTACCATTGAGATTATACGCAAGCCGAGAGAAGACATCATAGCGTGCTTTTAGGGCATTTGCATCATTGCATAGGGTGAGCTGTAAGTAGATTGTGCCATTTGCCGAGGGAGATGGCATATAGCAGAGTGTATCGGTACTTGTATAGACTTTTATGGGCGTGTCTTTTGGAGTGGCGGCTTTCTTTAGCGTGGGGGTAGAATTTAGCACACTTTGTAGCGTGCATAGCAGTAGTAAAATAGAGAAACAAGAGCGCTTCATCGCCAACCTTTGTGTAGGGTTACGGATATTGTAGCACTTTAGCAAGTGGAGTGGCAGAATCTGCGGTATAGATAGTAGATAGGCGCATATAAAAGACTTGCCCAAAAGCCAAGATACCATAGCACAAAGCAAAAATGTCTATGGATGTAGCTATGAGATTTGCCAAGTACAAACCAGCTTAACGCAGACAAGGCAAAGCCCATAATTAGAGCAATGTAAAAGGCTCTATACGCTTTGCTAGATTCCTTAAAGCAGGCAAAAATACTTACCCCAAGCAAAAGAAGCATAAGAGGCTTGCTAAGGTAGATTCTAATAACTTCTAGGGCATTGGCATTAAGCGAAGCAGCATAAACTGGGTCAAAGTCTTTTGCGCTGCCCCCTACCATTCTGCGTAAAAAGTCGTTGCGATAAATATCTATAAGCCCAGCCCATAAATCTCCCCCACCGCGAATATAAGTATGAAGCATAAAAGTAAGTCCAAACCCTACACAAGCAAGGATGAAAAGCCCTAAGCCATAGTTGAAAGCCCTTTTTACTGAAAGACTGAGAAAAGGGGCTTTAGAATCTGTCAGCAGTTCATATACAAAGCTAACGATAAACGGGCTAAGAGAAAACAGAATAATGCTTGTGATAAACTCATAGCTCATACTTGCACGCAGGGCTATGGTAAGAGTAAAGACAAGGCAGAGTAGGGTAAGTATAGTTGTAGAGATGGGTTTGCTGTGCTTGCGTGGCGTGGTGGATTGCTTTGCCACTGCTTGCGCAGTGTCTTGCAATGACGGAGAAGCTTGATGTTTTTTTAGGATTCTAGGATTTGCGCTGTGGTTGTGGGAGTTTTGCGGTGTTTCTTTAGTAAAGTCCAATCCTTCTTTACCCCCCCCCCCAAGAGAATTTACAAGATATATATACAAATTATAAGCAACAATCGCAGGGAGAAACCAAAAGCCAAAACTAAAGTAAAGACTCCCGCTAAAGTTTGCCACCCAGCTACTTGTAAAAAGCGAGAGAAAAAAGATAATCCCAAAAGCTTTGCCAAAGATTTTACCTAGCAAAACCGCACATATAAGTAAGCATAGCGCGCTAAAAAATGCAGTGAGTCTATACAAGGGCTTTATACTCTCTAGCTCAAGCACATTATATAGCCACGCATATAAAAATCCCTGCACACCTATGGCAGATTGATAGTGGCTAAAGGAGAGCGCGCCTAGCTCATCGCTTTTGACAAAGCTTAGTCCATAGCCTTCCAAATCATAGTCGTGGCTTTGGGCTAGAATCGTGGCTGGGATATGGTAATCCACATCGCCGAAGTGGTTGGCATGCTGGTAAAATAGCGTGCTAGTAGCAAGTAGCACAAGTAGCATAAAGCTAGTGATATACACGCGTTTTTGCGCGATAGAATCTACCTTCCACACAAATTGTGTAAAAAGATCGCGTAACATTATTTGCTCCTTTATATTTTGCTTATTTGTTCTTGGCATATTGGTGGCAGGATTGTCAAAAAGTGGATTCTAGGATTTATGGTGAAGCTTCCATAGTTTTGGGGATTCTGGGGTAGGGGCTACCTTGTCGGTAATGACTGCCCCAAAACCACACACTCAACCGCATTACTCACCTAAAGTCGAATCTTATTCTTATTCACTTTTGCCCCCTTCTTGGTAGTCATAATCTGTGTTGATATGCCACAAATCACACTCCTTGCCCAAAATCTTATCCACACACATAAGCCCCATAAGAATGCTATGGTCTTGGTTGTTATACTTAAAGCTCCCATTACGCCCAATGAAATACAAGTCTTTAAACTCTTCAAGCGCGTTGTAGATTCTATGCAGATTATCTTTATAGCCTTTCTCATACACAGGATAGCTTTTGTGGATTTTAAGCACACTCGTGTTTTGTATAAGGCTAGAATCTGCTACAAGTCTAGATTCTAGTAAATCTCTTTTTGCCATCTCGCTTAAGGCGTTATCGTCTAGATTCCATAATGGATCATCATCATTTGCCCAATACTCAAGGCATAAAATCGCAGAATCTTTTCCACATTGTAGGTCTTTGGTCCAATTAGCAAAATTGGTGATTCTACCTGTGAGAGTATCTTTGCTATGCACATAAATCCAATTATCTTTAAATAATGCGGCTTGTTGCGATAAATGCGGGAGCTGCGAAAAATCGCGGCGGTCATTACCGCTAAGGTAACTCCCTTGCGATTTTTCTTGCAACCCACATTTCTCATCAACAATCCTAACATTATTTCTATCGTTGTAAGCGTTATTGTCAGGGTGGCTACAAAACACATTTTGTGCGTTTTTGCAAATCCTAGAATCCTTTGTGGAGTCGTTTAAATTTTGGATTTTATTACTAGAATCCCCTACTTCTACATAGACCAAAATCGTATTCCTAAATTTTAGCCCCATTGCTAATTCTTTCACACTAGAATCTAGCTCTTTTAAAGACAACACCATATCCCTAAAAGGTGCGGTAGAAATCACAATATCCCCGCTAAACTCGCCCTTGTTTGTGTGAATGCCTACCGCCTTTTTGTCCTTCGTTTTAATACCTAGCACTTCAATATCACAATGCACCACACCACCGTGCTTTATAATCTCTTGCTTCATATTTTCATACACCACACCACAACCCTTTTTAGGATAGCTAAACTCATCAACTAAAGTCTTATGCTTTTTTCCGCCACCGCCAAAAAACGCCGATTTTATCGCTTCATAGAGATTAAGCCCTTTAATGCGTTGTGCGGCAAAATCAGAATCTAGCGCATTGCATTGAATCCCCCAGAGCTTTTCTGTGTAGCTTTTAAAAAATATGCTATACAAATGATAGCCAAAGGCATTTGCTACCCAAGATTCAAAGCTATCCCCTTTAAAAGGGCTAATTTTTGCTTTTATGTAGCTTAGGACACAAAGAGTAGATTCTAAAAAACCAAGTTTAAAAAGTGCATCAAAGCCACGCAAAGGATAGTAGAAAAACTTGCGATTATAAAAGATTCTAGTTAAACGCGAGACTTTCTCATACTCGCCATTTGTATGGGCGTGCCAAAAGTCATTTAAGCGTTTATCTTTGCTAAAAAATCTATGCGGTCCAATATCCACAATCTGCGAAAATAGCTCTATGCTTTTACTCATACCACCCACTTTAGATTCTAGCTCAAAAATCTCCACGCTATATCCACTTTCACTAAGCACTCTTGCTGCACTAAGCCCAGCAGGTCCTGCACCGATGATTAAGATCTTTTTATACTCTTTCATTATTGTCCTTTGTGTGGGTTAATAGCGTGGGTTTGTATGCCAGTTGAGTGCGGATGATAGGATTGTCTCAATATCTGCAAAATATGGACTCCAGCCTAGAATCTGCTTTGCCTTAGTGCCATCACCAATGAGTGTGGCAGGGTCGCCTTCTCGTCTAGCTTCTATGGTATAGGGGATTTGTCTGCCACAGAGCTTGCTAGCACATTCTAATAACTCAAAGATAGAAAAGCCCTCCCCATTGCCAAGATTAAAGGCTTCACTTTTACCGCCATTTAAGAGATGCTTTAGGGCTAGAATATGCGCGCTTGCCAAATCATCTATGTGGATATAATCTCTCACACAAGAGCCATCTTTTGTAGGGTAGTCATCACCATAAATGCTTAGAACTTCTCTTTGCCCTAGTGCGGTTTGTAGAAGCAAGGGGATTAAATGCGTTTCAGGGCTATGGGATTCACCAATATTAAAAAGCATACTTGCTCCAGCGGCGTTAAAATAACGCAAGATTACATAGTTTAGTCCATAAGCGTTGCTAAAATCTTTCAGCATATTTTCTACTACAAGTTTTGAGTAGCCATAGGGGTTTATGGGATTTTGTGGGTGGGATTCTGTAATGGGTAGGTGCAAGGGGTGTCCATAGGTAGCACAAGTGGAGCTAAAGATAATGTTTTTGACATTTGCTTTACACATAGATTCTAGCAGACTAAGCGAGTTAGCGACATTGTTGTAATAATATTTACTAGGGTCTTTTACGCTTTCGCCTACATACGCAAAGGCAGCAAAGTGCATAACTGCTTGTATGTCATAAGTGCTAAAGATAGAATCTAGAGTAGCCTTATCGCTTAAATCGGCGCGGATAAAGGTGGTATTTTTGTGTGCAGTGTGTAGGTTTTGATCTAAACTTTTATGCCCCCCCCCCAAAGAAATTTTAGAAGTTACAAGAGACTCTAGCAAGGAAGTGCTAGCATTTGGCAGTGGCGCGTATTGCAAAGCAAGCTCATGTCCATAGATTAAATTATCTAGCACGATGGTTTGCAATCCAAGTGCGTTTAGCAGGGCGTTTGCGTGTGAGCCGATGTAGCCAGCTCCGCCGGTTACTAAAATGGGATTTGTCATAGCTGTGTCCTTAAGTAAGCGTGCATTATAGCACAATCATCTCAGGGCATAAAGCGTGAAATGCTCACTTGCATACGCGATAGAGAAGTGTGCTAGTTGCTTCTTGTCAAAGAGTGGGGCAAAGCTAGATTCTAGCAAATATTGCGCCTTATCTAGCCGCTCTAGTTTGCTTGTGGAGTAGCTTAGGCGATTGGTCGCTAGATAGAGTACGCGTGGCTTGAAAAACACAATTATATCGTTAGGTTTTGTATGCGTGGTGATAAACTCATAAACCCGCTTAGATTCTAGATCAAAGGCTTGTGGGTGGGACTCTTGGGATTTTAGGGCTAGGATCGCTTTTGGCAGGGCATTATGTTTGCTTGCTAGGTGATAGCTGTCTTTTAGCACAAAGTAGCCAAGCAGTAGCGCGCACATTGTGATGATAAGCTTAGGATGCTTGGAGTAGGTCTTTTGCATACCCCAAGCAATCCATATCACCACAAATGGCAGGACACTAAACACAAAGCGAATGCCTTGTAATGGGGGCCAAAGGATTAAAATCGCCAACGATGCCCCCACAAACAATAGCGCAAACATATCGCGCTTATAGCACTCACTAAGCCCCAAAACGAGAAAATACAAGCATATAGCCCACGCAAGTAACCCCAAAGGATTGGGGAGTAAAAAGGCATATCTAGATTCTAGGAGACTAGGTGCAAGTAGGGTAAGTGGATTTGGCAGGGCAAAGAAGTCGCCCCAGATTCCAGCATAGTAGAGAATGTTGCGCACGATACTTTTAAGAGAAATGCTCTCCACTAGCACGGCAATATGTCCCTCTCCACCAGCAGAGTCTAACATATAGCGCATAAGCACTACCCCAAGCACGAACACCACATAAGGCACAGCACTCAAGGCTAGATATTTGAGATCTTGCTTTTGGATTCTAGCGATATAGTAGAGATGTATAGCGCATAGGGCTACAAAGATTGCTATACCATTGCTACGGATGAGATAGGCATAAAGCATACAAATCCCACCAAGCACCCCTAAAATAAGTGGCCCTAAACTTTTATGTCCCCCCCCCCCAAAGAAATTTTAGAAATATTAGAAGTCATAGCAGAGGTATGAAGCTTGCGTGCTTGCTCTGTTGTTATGATAAATGCTTGTAGCACCACCACTGCTATAAAGCTTGCACTCATATAGGCAATATCACTTAGGATATTACTACTAGCAAAGACTAAGAGCATAGGATTTAGCACGAAAGCTAGCGTGAGAGCAGTACTAGCTCCCATAGAAAACCGCCTAGCCACATAGCAGTAAAAGCAGATAATGAAGAGTAAAAAAAGCGCTACATTGACACATTTAAGCGCAGCTAGATTCTCTCCAAAGACCGCAAGCACTGGTACAAGTAGTAGCGGATACCCCCACGGATAGACATTTGGACCATAGGGGAAGTCGCTGTAGCTCATCATTAGCGTGTTATTGGCGATTTGGGTGGGGATTGTGCTGGCTATGATGGCTTTTGCTTGGGTGATATATTGGGAAAAGTCCCCACCCCAATTGTGGTTGCCATCTATAAGAGCTAGCATAAATGTAGCACTCATACACGCAAGCACACAAGCGATGATAAATGATATAAAACCTTTCATACTAGCTCCTTACAACGCGAAGTATAGCATACTACCCTAGTAGGGTGATTTGGCGATAGTCGATAGACTCGCATTTGCTTAGGGCATCATCTTTGAGTGTGTGGAGCTTGCGCGCCACAAGTGCCTTACGCAAAGACAAACGCCAATCCCCAGACAAATCCTCCCAAAACAGCGCGCGAAGCGAGTCATCAATGCTAAGATGCTCCGCAAGTACTATGCGCCCCTTAATCCCGCTACCATCGCAGATTTCACAGCCCCTAGAGATATAGCCTTGTGGAGTTTTGTGTTTGCAGTTATCACAGAGCTTGCCTACAAGCCTTTGGGCTATGATGCACAGCAAGCTTGTCGCTACTACAGAGCGCGCTGCCCCCATCTCAAAGAGTCGTTCAAGGCTAGAGATGCAATCGTGGCTATGCAGGCTTGCTAGCACTAAATGCCCTGTAAGAGAGGCATTAAGTGCTAGATCTAGGGTTTGCTTATCTCGGATTTCGCCCACTAGGATAATGTCCGGGTCTTGGCGCAGGGTGGATTTTAGAGCTTCATAGAAAGAGAATCCTATGTCTTCATTAAGCTGAATTTGCGTCGCTGATGGGATTTGATACTCGATAGGGTCTTCTATGGTGATGATCTTTTTCTCCAAGGTTTGTAGCTCTTCTAAGAGTGCATAGAGTGTGGTGGATTTCCCACTGCCAGTTGGTCCTACAACAAGGATAAGTCCGCTTTTTTTAGCGATGGATTCTCTTAGCACGCTTGCGGTGCTAGATGATAACCCAAGGGTATCAAGGTTAAGATGAGTAATATGCTTATGCAAAATCCGCACGACAATGGACTCCCCATACAAAAGTGGCATACAAGATATGCGGAAGTCGTAGTCTTTGTGTAAAAAATCTTTTTGCATTCGCCCATCTTGGGGTAGGCGTGTTTCTGTAATATCAAGCCTAGAATCTAGCTTGATTTTACTAGAGAGCTTACTAAAGTCATCAAGCTCAATGCGCCCAATCTCGCGCAAGACTCCATCAATCCTTAGGCGAATACTCGCGTAGTAGGTTTTATGCTCGATATGGACATCACTTGCGCCAAGTGCTAGGGCTTGCTGTAAGAGATAATGCAGCCTAGCCTCTACCTCATCAAGCAAGTAAAAATGCTCTACAAAGCCCACCGCCCTTACAATCCAATAAAAACAAAACGAGCTTTCAAGGTAGAATTCTAGCTGCTTGCCTAGAGCTAGGTGGGGGGCTAGATGATGTGCTAAGAGTTGCTTAGATTGCTCACTATCTCGGGCTAGCACGATTGTGATATGCGTGTCAGTGATTGCATAAATGATCGCGCCAAACTTCTCACATAAGCTTGCAGGTAGAATCTCTGTGTGGAGCTTGCTTGGGGCAAAGCTTGATAGATTTAGTTTTTTTATTGTTTCTGCCATTTCTGCTAGTCCCTAGAATCCATAGTAGCGTTTAGCTTGGAGATAGAGTGTATAGGCGGCTTGCTTTTGCTCAATGCTCGCGCGGTAATCTTGCTCAAAGGAGAGCCAATACAGCTCCCACACTTCCTTGCCACCATTGTGGAGTAAAAATGCGCGATACAGCCAGATTCTAGCGCGTGTAAAATCTTGGGCTAAAATCTGGCTTTTAGCAATGCTTAGGGCATTTGTGTAGGTAAGATTGCCTGTAATAATGCTCTCTTTCTCATCAACAGCTGGGATTGCTGGGGGCTTTGTGCTTAGGGCTTGGAGAGAGTCCCCTATACCAATGTTGCTTTTGCTTGGGGTGTTAGTTTGTGTTCGCGCTTGCTTGGGTAGGCTTGTGGGGATAGCGGTGGGCGCGCTAGATTCTAGAGCTTTGGCTCTACGCAGGCTATCTTGGCGTTCGTTTTGACGCTCATAGAGTATGCCTAGCACAAACACACTCCAAAGTCCAAAGCACACACTTAAGCAAAGTAGGGCTAGTGTGATGAGCGCATTTCTTTTGGCTAGATATTGTGCAAGGAGTGTGCGCAGAAGCGTTGTAGTATAAGTACTTGTTTGCTTGCAAAATACCCTTGCTTTATTGACTGCGTTATTAAGCACTCCATATACTTGGTACGCTTTGGATTTTAGGGTAGTATAGATTCTAGTGCAAGTGAGAGTAAGCTTTATGCGTATTTGTGCGAGCTTGCTTGTAGTGGATTTTAGGGATCTAGGCTTCATTGATTGTGTAGGGTATGCTTTGATTATCGATAATGGTTGGGGTGATTATAATGACCATTTCGCGCTTTTGCTTTATGTTCTTTTTGTAAGAAAAGAGATATTTAATAATGGGGATCGCGCCTAGCAAAGGAAGCCGCTTGGTTTGAGTGGAGTTACTCTCGCTAATGAGTCCGCCTAAAATCACGCGCTGTCCATTTTGTATGCGCACAATGGAGGAGAGCTGATTGGTGGAGAGATTTGGCGGGGCGTTTAGGGCTTGGGCTTGGTTTTCTATGGAAGGATCTTTTGCCGCGGTTATGGAGGGGTTGATTTTTAGGATAATTTCCTGCCCATAGATTGAGGGCGTTACATCTAGCAGCACACCGCTAAAGACGCTTGGGTATTGGTAGCCGGTGTTTTGGATTGTGCTGGAGTTAGTTGAGGTTTGGTAGATTAGGCTTTGGGAGTAACGCAGGACATTGCCCACGGAGATGATGGCTGGCTGGTTATTTAGGGTGATGATTTTTGGGTTAGAGACAGATTTGGTTTTGCCATATTCTTGGAGAAATTGCACGATCTGCCCGATACTTAAATTTTGCGAGAAGACATACACACCATAATCAAGTCCGCTAGGGCTAGCACTAAAGAGTGGGGTGCTGGCATTTGGTGCGGTGTTAATGCCTAGCTCAAAGAGCTTGCCCCAATTTACACCAATAGTGTTTATATCGTTATGCTCTATGTGGAAGATTTGCACATCAATTTGCACTTGCTCTCTTAGGCGCGCTTGCAGGGTTTCTAGGTAGATTCTAGCGCGATCTAGCTGGCTTGGCGTGGCATTTATGGTGATAAGCCCAGCACCTTTGTTGATGATAATGCGCGGGTGCTTTGGGTGGTAGCTGTCGTTTTCTTGGTAGATTATGGCTATTAGCTCATTTTCTAAATCACCCCAAAAATTTAGCTCATCAATAGAGTAGATTTTCGTCCCTGACTTGCCAAATACAGGGCTTTGCGTGCCTTGTGTTAAGGCTTTTGTTTGTATATCATCGCCTAGGGGGTTGGTGGCGTAGGGCTGGTGGTAGCTTGTGTGTGGGGTTAGAGACTGGGCTTGGGACTCTTGCCCATAGACAACATCGGTATTAGAGCTACCCACGCGTGCGGTAGCGATGTAGTTGATATGGAAAGTTTGGGTGTGTAGGTGGCTAAAGCGGATTAGTCCTTGCTCTAGGGAGTAGTGTGTATCGCTAGCTTTGGCTATGGTGGAGAGAATCTCTTGTATCTTTGCCTTGTGGAAAGAGAAACTTACTTTTGTTTTATCCAAGGCATTTTGGGCGTTGTTTTCTAGAATTAAGGAGAGCTTGCACTCAAGTGCGATTTCTTCTAGTAGGAGCTTGGGGGAGAGATTGGGCTTGCTTTGAAGAGTGAAAGATCGATTTGCACATTCATTAGCTTGGGTTATAGAAAGTAGGAGAGTGCATACTAGCAATAAGCCTAGAATCTGGCACATAAGCTTAGGGAGATAGAATCTAAAGGTAGATTCTAGGCTTAAGGTGATCATTCAAAGACTCTTTTTTGCAGGGCTAGGGTCTTTTTGTTACCCTTTTTGTCCATTAGCGCGACTTCTTGTGCATTGATATGTGTGATGGTAAAGCCTCCGATTTTATCCCCTTGCTTATACCAAGTGTTGTGGATTAGGGCTTTATGGTTTAAAATCGCAGAGACTTTTAGCTCAATCTCCTTTTCGCCAAAGACATTGTATATGCGATGATTATGTGTTAAAGGCGCGTGCAAAAGCGCACTGACTTGCTCTTGTAGGCTCTGGGCAAAAAGACTTAGCGCACATAGCTGCATAGCCCACGCATACCGCTTCATCACAGCTCTCTAAGCTTATGGAGTGTTTCTCCTAGATTTAGCACATCAAAGGACAGCTCTAAGCTACTTGCAAAAGGGGCTTTAATGACAAGATTTTCGATGAAGACAAAATATTGCGCTTCTAGTAGCTCAATAATGTCCTCTAGCATATCCACATCACCTACAGTGCTAAAGGATAGATACGCACCCTTATGTTTCTCGCCTTTGCTAAAACGCGCTAGCTTTGTGGCAAGCTGAGCGTTAGTAAGTGCGCGCTCTTGTAGGCTATGTAAGAGCTGCTGTTTATAAGCTAGGGTGCTTGCTAGCTCCTCTTGTGAGCTTGACTGGGCTAAGGTGGATTCTAGCGTTTGTGCAAGCTTCTCTTGCGTGTCATAAGCAAACTTGCTTTGTGTCAGGGTGGCATCAAGTGGTGGCAAGATCGCAAGGAAAGCCACGCCAGCGCATAGCACCAAAGGTAGGGCAAAGAGTGCGAGCTTTTCACGCGGGCTTTTTTGCATAAGCCAAAGATCGCAAGTGGTAAATAGTCTAGGCATAGCCAATCTTTAGCGTGATTTTTGTACCAAAGACATCGCTTGGGTGTAGCTCTTCTTCTGTGGAGATGATCTCAAGGTTTAGACTCTGCTGCAAGGACAGTAGCAAAGTTTGGAGATTTTCTTGATTTTGCGATTGACAGGAGAACTCTAGGAGTGTCTCGCCCTTTTCTAGCCCACCATTTATCTGCAAATAAGTGATCCAAGTCTCGTGCTTGCGTGCTATTTGTGAGAGCGTGGAGAGAATCTCTAGGCGAGAAGTGTAGCGGGATTTAATGGTGTAGAGATGGTGGATGGTGTCAGTGATTTGGGTGTTTTGATGAGGTAGCTTGCTTATGGCTAGGCTTTGGGACTTTAGAGTTTGGGTGAGCTGTGCATTATGCGCGTGCAAATCGCTTGCACGACTATCAAGATAGCTAGCATATAGAAGCTTGCAAAATGGTAGCGCAAGGATAAGCGCGGAGCACGCTACAAGCCCTAATCCCTGCCAAAAGCTACTTGTCTGCAAGAGTTGCTTGGCGTGTGGATTATAGAGTGGGGTAAATCGCTGGGAGTGCAAGGAGTCATCAAGGACTTGATAAAGTGGCTTTGTGATAGATTCTATGCGCACTAAGCTAGAATCTAGTGTGTGTAGATCTAGCGCACTTGGGAAAAGATCTTGATAGTAGAAGATTGTCTTAGGGCTATTATACATTGAGTCAATAAATCTAAGCGCATCACGGAGTGATGTGATATCGCTACACACGCATTCATAAAGTAGCGCACCTTTGTCATAGACACAAAGCCAATCATCGAGTAAAAATACTCCACTTACTTGCTTATCTTGTGCAAGTGGGAGCAGGATGAGTGGGATAAGGATTTGCGCGCTTAAGTCTTCATAGATTCTAGGTGAGCCACCTGTACCTTGGGGATTTGCTTGAGTATCTACAAGTTCGCGCGCGAAGATTTTATACTGCTTCACTGGACTTTGTGGGGCTGGTGTGCCAAGCGGGATAGCACTAAAGAGATATGTCTTGCTAGGCTCAAGGATCTGCTTTTGCACGCAAATATCATATAATTCTTTTTGGCTGGGCTCTTGCTTTTGGCAGGAGATGGTGGCTAGCTGTAATGATGAGTGCGCGACACAAGAGACACGGATATGGCGGAAGCTAGGCTTGATAGCCTGCCCACTACTATCTAGGAATATATGGGGAGAGTCTGTGCTACTCTGTGCTCTTGCGTAGGCGAAATATCTCGCAGTAGTCGCATACCTTTGAGCCAAGCTAGTCATACAGATCCTTAACAAGCTTTTTGCAGGGGACGGAGATTTGCTCTCTTAATATAAGCTTAATGCCTCTTTAATTACGCAGGTTCATCGATTCTAGCCAAATGCCTAAATTGTTGTCAATATGGATTCTAATTTTTTATTTTAGGTGTTACATTTTATACAAAAACCCAAATATCCAGGTAAAAACATTGGCGGCATAGTCTGCCCCATTTTTTAGCATCAAACTGCCACTAACTCCAGTCGTTAAGCAAAAATTTGTTACGGGAATGTTATACAAAAATTCGGCTCTCCATAATCCATAGATTGAATCAATTTGGCGATCCACTACGATTGGCGTGGGATAATCACTAGTAATATGAGCTTTAAATTATGAGTATATACCTAGAATCTAAGCGCGTATTGCTCGATGGACTTTTCCCATAGATAGGGGTTTAGCGCACACCATACTTCTTCTGCGACATTTTGTGCGTTTTCTAGTGCTACATTGCCACTAGCTAGAGCTAGAATCTGCTCCTTTGTCTCTTTAGCATTAGGCACAAGTGAGCATTCTAGGAAGTCCTTAGAGTGCGCAATATCTAAAAACCACTCTTTTAGCCCATTTTGGCTTTTATCACGCGCTATCCAATCTGCCATAGGTGCATTAAATCCTAGCTTTGGCTTGCGCCAAGTAACAGAGCTTGGCATAAGTGTGCCAATACTATCGCGCAAGAGCTTTTTGGTATAGCCGCCACCGACTTTGTAGTGATAAGGCAGGCTAAACATAAACTCCACAAGCCTATGATCCATAAAGGGCATTCGTATCTCTATGCTTGAGATCATCGAGCATTTATCATAATCGCGGATAATCACAGGCAGAAGTGTCTCAAAAAACAGCACATATAGCACTTGATTGAGCGTATCCATCGCCTGAAAGTTTGGGTGGCCAGAATCTGCACTTTGCACGATTTCTCTGCCAATGAGTCGCTTTACCCCTGTACGCGCAAGCATGTTTAGGCTAGATTTTAACACTTTGAGAGTGGATTCTGGGTGTAGGCGTGTGCCATTAGTAGTGTGCATAAGCTGCCATAATCGCACAGGGTGGAATCTACTATCCCATAACGCATAAGGGATATGCCCATACCCACAGAAAAGCTCATCAGATCCGTGTCCATCAAGGCTTACGGTAATGCCATTGCTCCTTTGCTCTTTATAAATCAAAATATCGTGCAAGAGTATGCGCCCATAGAGATCTTCTAGCATATAAAAATATTTATGGATATTGTCCCACTCTTTTAGCGGCTCAATCTCCTTAAAAGTCGCATTTATACCGATATGATCGACCACTTGCTTAGCATACCAGCTCTCATCTTGATGCGTGTCTTTAAAGCAGGCGACAAAGGCGTGCTGCCAGTCCTTTTGTGTTTGCATTCCCTGCTTGGCAAGATGCGCCATCGCGCAAATCACCGCGCTAGAATCTAGCCCCCCGCTAAGCGCAGTGCCTATGGTAACATCTGAGCGCATTCGCACCTTTACCGCATCGCAAAAGAGTGTGAAAAACTCCTGTGTTGCTAGCTCATAGGTGTTAGGAGCTGGGCGGAGATGGTCTAGGATATTGTAGTAACGCTTTGGAGTAAGCCTGCTCTCGCCTAGGCTGATATAAGCATAGTGTGAGTAAGGGAAGCGGTAGATCCCATCTACTAGGGTATCGTGAGTCTGTGGATAGGAGAAGATATTTGCCCTAGCACTCATCGCGCTAAAGGTGCGCGAGGGCGATATTTGCTCTAAGTATGGATAAATGGCTTTCATCTCACTAGCAAAGAGTAGTTGCCTCTCTCCTTTGCTAGTGGTGATAAATGCGTAAAACAGGGGCTTTTTCCCAAAGCGATCGCGGGAGAGAAAGAGGCGTTTGGCTCTGTGATCATAGATTGCTAATGCCCACATGCCATTAAATTTCTGCAAGCACTGCTCTCTCCACTCTATAAAGCTTACTAACGCGACTTCAGTATCACTTTGTGTATGAAAAACATAGCCTTTAGCACTAAGCTGCTCGCGTAGCTCAATATAGTTGTAAATCTCTCCATTAAAAACTATGCTATAAAGTGGGCTTTGATCATTTCGCCCCCCCCCCCCAATATTACTATTTATAAAGTGCATTGGTTGATTGCTATGCTCGTTGGTATCGATGATTGAGAGTCGTCTGTGCCCTAGTGTGATAGATTCTCCTACATACACACCAAAGGCATCTGGACCCCTGTGGGTAAGTGTGTGTAAAGCCTTGGTGAAGTTTTCTGTATCGCTCTGCCCCAAAATCCCTAAAATACCGCACATAATAGCTCCTTGCATAAAAATGGCGAGATTATACAATTTTGTGCGCTGCCTTTGCTAAAGAAACTGTGCCTACGCTTTATTACTGTATCTAGCTAGATGTAAGTGAATTGCCGCGAGCAAGCCTAGCATACTTGCTCGCAATGACAATGTTGCTTAGATTCTAAAGAAACATCGCTTATTCGCGGATTTGCAAAGCAAAATGAGAATCTAAAAAGCTAAAAGCTATAACGCCCCTGCACAAATAGCGTGCGACCCACTCCGATCAAAAATCCATAGCCCGCAATAGGATCAGATCTATCACTATTGTAATAGCTGTAATAAAAGGTGTTAAACACATTACGCATCCCAGCACTTAAAGAGAAGCCTCCATATTTTGCCTCCACGCCCAAATCACTTAGAGAATATGCGGGGATTTTTGTGCCGACAATGTCTTTTTGCGTGCCAAAAAAGCTGTGCTGGGTCCATAGATTCCAGTGCCGTCCTAGAGCGAGACTCGCGCCTAAAGTAATCTTGTAGTTGCTCGTATAGGGGATAGTGCGGTTTGTCTTGCTACCATTATCTTCTAAAATCCTTGCATCAATATAAGTGAAACTCTCGCTAAAGTGGAGTCGATCGTTGAAGAAAAACTGCTGGGAGAAAACCTCTAGTCCAGCACGCTGTGTGAAATCGTAGTTGTTGTAGCTTACGCCCCCTAGGGAGTGGGCATTGCCTATGGTGTAGAATTCATTGGTAGTTAAGGTGTAAAACGCGCTGAGAGATAGGCTCAAAAAGTCGCCAAAAAAGTCCTTAATCCCCGCTTCTATGGTGTGATGTTCTTCTTTTTTCAAGTTGGTAGTAGTGTAGCTACGACCATTACGCTTTAGCAAAGAGTTTGGACTTGGAGAGAAAAAGCCCTTTTCATACTTCACATACACTGCGCCAGAGTCGCTATACGCATAGCTTGGTGTAAGCGTATAAGCGTAGTTGTGTAGCGAGCTATTAAGGCTACCTTTAGCAGTAGAGACGATCGTCATAGGACGCCCCATGGGGGGGGGGGGAAGAAATATTCATATTTATTTTAGAGTCATAATTGACATCAATGTCATAGTAAGCCCACTCATAGCGCGCTCCACTGGTGAGTGAAAACCGCTTGGTAATATCATATTTTTCTAGTATAAAAGCCGCATTACTCTACTTGCTCCCTTGAAATGGGATGTTCATCGTGTGGTCATACTTGGTAACTGTCATTGGTTGCATTTGCACTGAACCTTCCCATAAAATATGCTGATTCATCGTTCTATCTCCGCGATTGTAGATAGACTCTAGCCCTGCTATGAAGCGTCCATTTGTGTGGTTTAGGTTGTATTTGGTAATCACGCCTGCTTTTTTGTCATCAAAGAATGAATTGTTTTGATTCGCGCTTACATTGTCAAGAGAAGCTCTCCCATAAGAAAAGCTTGCGATATTAGTGATTGAATCCACATAATCAATGCGATTTAGGTGGAAAAATGTGCGCACATCAAGTTTGGATTTTTGAGTGAGATTTGCCACTAGCCCTAGGCTTGCATCAAGCCTATGCTGGATGTTGTGCAAGCTACCATAGCCAGCCTTGGTGCGGTCATCTCTGCTAGGATTTGGTGTGATTTGGAAAGAATTATTCGGGCTTGTTTTGATACTCCCGGCAAAGTAATCTAGGCTGAAATCTAGGCTCGCCTTATCGCTAAAATCTATGGCAAGAGAGCCATTTGCCTGCGCACCTTGGGTAAGATCACCAGCTCTTGGTCCGCCTCTATGGATATAGGCTGCGCCTAAAGAGACATAGATGGGAGTGCGTGTATCGCTTCTAAACTTTGTGCCAAGCTTTACATCAGCATTGATATTGTTACCTGTGCTAGCGATAATGTTGCTATAACTTACTCCAGCGGATAAAAATAGGCTTTGATAGCGTTGTTGCGTGGTGATACTCACCACCCCGCCACGCGTGCCATTGCCATATATCACCGCTCCACCGCCGGGTAGAATCTCTATGGTTTCTATAGAGTAAGGGGAAAGTGTGTTAATGGGCGTAACACCGTGACTAGAATCTAGCATATTTGATGGCACACCATTGACTAGCACTTGGACAGAAGTATTAGCGCGCGTACCTTGAGCGCGTAGATCGATATTGCTCCCTAGCCCTGTGTCATTAAGCCAGACAAAGGGCATATATTGGAATATATTAGTGCTAGATGTGTAGCCTTTATCGATGATTTGGGATTTATCTAGGGTGTAGGTATTGCGGTTTAGGCTATCAAGCTGGGCATTTTTCCTAGCAAATGCGCTAACTTGATTGAGCATGTAAGAATCTAAAGCTTGCGTGGAGTTTGTAGCTTCGTTTGCTTCTTGGGTATTTTGGCTAGATCCTAGTGGTGGCGGTTGGGCTGTGTATGTGGTGTTAGCATCTAGACTTTGAGCTAGGTATAGTAGAATCGCACTGAGTGAGAGAGTAAGGTTTGGTTTCATCTGTAGATCCTTATTAGATGATTACGAGTGTTTATTAAATAGTAATAGTTCCTAATTTTATCTTAAATATTTATAAAAAATAAATATCATTCTCATTTATATAAAATTATCCGTGTAGCCACTGCAGCTACACCATTATCTCCTGATATGAACACGGGCTAGATTCTAGAATCTAGCCCGTGTTGGCTCTACTCTATCAATGCACAGCCCCTAGAATCTAGTGCCATCTTAAGCTAGGCTTTGCTATACTTCGCTTTAGATTCTAGTGTAGTGGTGTGGGAGCGGTATGTTTTTTTTCTCCATAGAGTTTGGACTGATTTTTGCTACATTTTTTGTCGCATATTGGTGCTTGCATAAGCACCTAGAGTGGCAAAATACTCTGTTGCTCATCTTCAATTATGCGATTTTATGGTGGTTTGGGAGCTTTTATTTCGCGCTGGTGCTAGGGCTTTACACGCTTTTTATTTTTGGAGCTAGCTTTATGATAGCTAGCAGTGAGAGCAGTGGCAGAGCGGGGCTACTAACTGCTATTGCGCTGGTGTTATGTAATCTTAGTTTTTTTAAGTATTTTGCCAGTTTTAAAGATGGCTTTGAAAATCTCTTGCGTTTTTTTGGGCTAGATTTTATCGATATGGATATTTTGCTACCTTTGGGGCTTAGCTTTTATAGCTTTGCTTCTATCACCTATCTTGTGGCAATCTATCAGGCGAAGCACGCGCCAAGTGATTATGTCTATATCATTAATCCCAAACTAGAGTCCCTGCCTAATCTTGCTATTTATCTCTCATTTTTTCCCACTATCATTGCTGGACCCATTATGCGGAGTGATTTTTTCTTCTCTCAGCTAAAGTCTTTGCGATTGTGGCAGAGCAAGAGTGCGAATCTCATCATCACGCTTTTGCTCTTTGGGATTGTGAAAAAGGTCTTAATCGCCACTTATGTACAAGAATACACAGAGTCCATCTTGCGCAACCCACTTAACTACAATGTTCTAGAGTTGCTTCTTGGGATCTTTGGTTATAGTGTGCAGATTTATTGCGATTTTAGTGGGTATGTCAATCTTGTGTGTGCATTTGCGCTAATGCTAGGCTTTAGCCTCCCACCAAACTTCAATATGCCATATATGGCGCGCAATCTTAAGGATTTTTGGGAGCGGTGGCATATAAGCTTATCGACCTTTATCCGTGATTTTGTCTATATCCCACTAGGTGGTTCTAGGCACGGATTTTGGCGCGCGCAGCTTGCTGTGATGGTGGCATTTGTCTTATCCGGTATTTGGCATGGCAATACCATCAATTTCCTTATCTGGGGGGTGCTACACGGGCTAGGGCTAGTGTGGCTCAATAGCTTGCGAGCTTTGGGGCTTGGATTTGGCAGTGGCGCGCTTGCGAGCTTTGTGGCAAGATTTTGCACCTTTTGCTTTGTAACATTTGCGTGGGTGTTTTTCTGCTACAAGGACTTTGGTGATTCTATGGCGTTTTTGGGAGCGTTTGTGGAGAATTTCTCCCAGCCTATCCACTTGCGTGAGATGGTGCTTCTAGCAGTGGGTTTTGTGCTTTTTGCTCTCTATCCGTTGTGTGAGAGTCTTTTGCGACGATGTGTTTTTTATCTCTACAAAATCCCAAATATCTTAAAGCCTATTATGCTGGGGATTGTGTTTGTGGTGGTCTTTTGCCTAATGCCTGATGGGATTCCAAACTTTATTTACGCGGGGTTTTGATGCGTATTTATGAGTTTTTTTTAACGCTGGTGCTAGGTTTTGTGTTTGTGCTTGCAGTGATGAATAAAAGCGTGCTTTCTTATATCGAGCAAAAATACCACACCACGCCCTTTGACCCTAGATCGCCTGTGCTTTACGCGCTAGCGACTCCAGCGCGTGTGCTAGATTCTATACGCGCGCGGCTTTTCCCATCTAAAGAAGAGCTAGCACTAAGCGTGCAAGATTTTAGCCTTGAGTTAGAAGAGATAGAGCAAGAGCCAGAGACAGCACAGCAAGAGCAGGTGATCTACCCGATTATCACACAAGAGGGGCGTATTATCCTAGAGCCAGAATCTACCTTTTTGTTTATCGGGGACTCTTTGATGCAAGGGGTTGGTATGACGCTTGGCAGGGAGCTTAAAAAGCGCGGATTTAGCGTGATTGATATAGCTAAGCAAAGCACAGGGCTTACTTATGTGGATTTTTTTGATTGGAATAAGACGCTTAAAGATGCCTTTGCTAAAAATCCACATATTAAGGTCGTGGTGATTATGGTGGGCGCAAATGATCCCTACAATATGCCTAAGATCAAGTACGCTAGCCATGAGTGGGTGGAGATTTATAGCGCGCGCATTAGGGAGATTTTAGAAACTGCAAATGCGCATAATGCCATTGTTGTGTGGTATGAAGCTCCCATTGTCAAAAAGCTTAGCCTTAATGCCAAGCTAGAGTTTTTAAACACTCTGTATGCTAGAGAAGTAGCGAGCTATAAGGCAGTATTTTTGCCATCAAATACCACTCTAGCACCTGAGGGAGTATATACCGCCTATGGCAAAACGCAAGCTGGCACGAGTGTGAAGCTCCGTGCAAATGATGGAATCCACTTTAGCGGAGAAGGGTCTAGGGCTTTAGGGAGACTACTGCTAGAGCGACTAGAAGTGATAGAGAGGGAGGAGGATGCGGATTTGGGTGGGCGGTTTGACAAGATTGAAAATTTTATGAAAGGCACGGATAGGGATTCTGCTAGCTTGCCCCAATTTTTGCAAAACCCCCACAACTTCACCGCAAATCCTAGAATCCTTGAAGAAGAAAGTCAAGCTGAGCTGGATTTTAGCCACGCACTGCCTAGCGTGCAAGCTGAATTGCAAGAAGCTCCAATTCTGCCATTTTATAGCAATGATGACTAAGCTCCTACTCTTTTGCACACTTTGTGCGTTTATCATCACTCCTAGCTTTATCGCCCTAGCCAATACACAAAGCTTAGAAACCCAAGCCAAGCCAAAATCCACTCAAGCCAAAGTCGCGCAGGCAAAGCCCACCCCCGCTAAATCCAAGCCACAAGCCAAAGGGTCTAAAAAAAAGCCATCAAAGCCCTTACCCAAGCTCCCAGTCCAAAGTGTGCTAGACTCTATGGCAAAAAAGGGCAAGCTTACTAACTTTGGCGAAGAGAATTTCCCATATCTAGCTTATAAGCTTGTGGAAGAGGCACAGGCACGCACTAAGGATTTGGGGCTAAGAATCGTGGTATTTGGTGATTCTCATATCGCAGGGGACTTTATCCCGCGCGTGTTACGCGAGCGGTTTATGAGAGTGGATTCTATCGGCTTTGCTTATCCCATTTTCCCAGCATTTCACCAAAATCTTCTTACGCACTACCAGCATAAAAGCTTTGAGATCATCAACTCGCGCAAGGATAATGCAACTAGCTATCCACTAGGCGGGATTATCGCGCGAGCTAAAGTAGAGGGTGCATTTATCAAACTTTCGCTCAACTTTTCTAAAGACAATCAAGACTTCAGCACGCGCTTTGTGTTTAAAGCCCCTAGCACTTTGGGGGCATTTGTCATTAAAGATTCCAGTGGCAAATCCAAGCGGCTTGGGGCGAAAAAGGCGGATAAATGGCACATTAGCGAGCCTATGTCACTGCGCTTCCCCATTCGCATAGAATCCTTACTGCCTAATGCAATGCTAGGAGGCTATATCATTAGCAAGCAAAATGACAGCTATGTGATAAATCTTGGCATAAATGGCGCGCGCAGTGATATATATCTCAAATGGGAGCAGGAGCTCTGGCAAGAGGAGCTAGGCAGACTTGATCTTGATCTAATCATATTATCCTATGGCTCAAATGACGCGATTTCTAGCACCATTAACACCAAGCTTTATAAGCAAAACTTCGCTGAGCTTATTCGCACCCTGCGCAAGGTCCAGCCAAAAGCGAGTATCCTTCTACTAGGCGCGCCACAAGTGCGTATCAAGCAAAAAAATGGCACTTATACCCAAAGCAAAAGCTATGAAAGCGTGCGCCAAGCTACAAGAGAGCTGGCTAAAGATGAGAGCACGCTGTATTTTGATATGCAAGAACTAATTGATGAGAGCGGCGGGAAGCAAAAGTGGATCACGCAGGCTCTCTCCAAGCCTGATGTGCATTTAACGCCTTATGGCTACAAGCTTGTAGCAGAGTCGCTTGCCTTGTATTTAAGAGATCTAGCGCAAAAGCACACCAAACATCCTAGCAAAAAGTCAAAGCCCATCAAAGAAGAGCTAGAATCTAAAAAAGATAGTCCCAAAGCCCCTAAGGACTCTGCCACACAAGAGCAAAGCTCTGCAAACAAGTCTCAAAGCCCAGAGTTTAGCCCCCTACCTATGCCAGCAGAGTCTAGCGCACCAGAAGAGATATGGCAGGATTTGGAGCTTAAAAATTTCTAAGAGCTAGAAGTTTGTCAGTAAAATCTGCTATAATCTGCGCTTTTATCGGTCCTAAGGCTTGATATGTAAAGGAGAGAGTATGCAAGAGCTACCAGCACAAAACGGGGGGGGGGGGGGCAACTACTCACTAAGATAGAAGAAGAAAGTCAAGCCTCCTACTCATCATTACAAGACGCTGCGCCAGCAGTGGCGTGGCAATCCATAAGCTCAAACCCAGAATCTAACAAGCTAGATTCTAGCTCTGCGTTTTCATCCATCTCCATTATCATTCCCTGCTTTAATGAAAAATCCACGATTGCAGATATTTTACAAGCTGTGCAAAGCGTGAAAATCCCCTATCATAAAGAAATTATCATTATTGATGATTGCAGTAGCGATGGCACAAGGGAGATTCTAGCCACACTTCAGCCTAGCCAAGAAAACTGCTCTTTACACATTCTCTATCATAAGAAAAATCAAGGCAAAGGTGCAGCACTTCGCACAGGCATAGCAAAGGCGAGTGGGGATATTGTGCTTATCCAAGATGCGGATTTAGAATACGACCCAAATGAGTATCCAAAGCTTCTAGCTCCATTTGAAAAGGGTGTGGCTGATGTGGTGTTTGGCTCAAGGTTTGTGAGTGGAGAATCCCACCGAGTACTTTACTTTTGGCATAGAATGGCTAATGGGTTTTTGACACTGCTTTCAAATATGATGACAAATCTAAATCTGACTGATATGGAGACTTGCTACAAGGTTTTTAAGCGTGAAATTATACAAGCTATCACTATAGAAGAAAATCGCTTTGGCTTTGAGCCTGAAATCACGGCAAAAATCGCCAAAATAAAGGGCATTAGAATCTATGAGGTGGGTATAAGCTACTATGGCAGGACTTATGAAGAGGGTAAAAAAATAGGGCTAAAAGATGGCTTCCGCGCGTTATGGGCGATTTGCAAATATCGCTTCAAGTATTAGGCATACATAACATTACAAAGGCATAGCGATGATAGAAAAGCTTTTACATATTAGCGTGATAAATGGCAGTATAGCCTTGGTGCTTTGTGTGTGGATTTTAGCGGTGTATGGCTATGGGATGTGGTTTTTAAAGCTAGTGCGCAAGCGGTATTTGATCTTTGGGAGCTTGCTTGGCGACTCACTAGCTCTTGCAAGCTTACTGGCATTTATAGCTGGGGGCTTTGCGCTTATGTTTTTTGTCTCGGTGTGGCATTTGTTTTTTCCGCTATGGGGGTGGGTGAGCGTGGTGGTAGCTCTGCTTGGGCTTATACTCTTTGGTTTTGAACTTAGGGCATTTGTGGCAGGATTTGGGTATAAGCAAGTAGCCTTTAGTGCTGTGCTTGCGTTGCTTGTATTGCTACCTTTAAGCACGCTTAGTGATTCTGTGGGCGATAGTGTGAATTACCATATACAAATTGTCTCGTGGATACAAGAGTCTCCGCTAGTCTTTGGGCTAGGTAATGTCCATACACGCTTGGGATACAATGGCTTGATTTATGGCTTCTATGCGCTTACTGATGTCTCACAGATTATTCCGCACTTGCGTAGCTTCGTGGGTAATGAAGTGATGTATTTTAGTCTCCTTTTTAGCGCGTTTTGGGCTTTTATGCGCTTACTGCAAAACCGCACGACTAGATTCTATGAGCTTTTTATCATCTGCGCGCTTATGCCATTTCCGTTTATTTTGAAATGGGGTGAGTTTATGGGGCTGTATGTGGAGGGAGTGGGGGCAGTGTTTGGAGTAGCAATCTTTGCGACTCTCTTGTATATAATGGATTTGGCTTCGGGTAGTCAAGGGCGCGTAGGCTTTGGGGCTAAAAATGGCGATTACTGCGGCGAGTCTGCAGTTACGCACGCCCAAGTGTGCGCCTTTGACTCACCTTGCAAAGCCCCATTTTTATCACCCAAATCCCACCGCGAGCAAGTTGCACTAAAAAACACACAAAGCTCCGATTCTAGCTCATCGTCATTGCGAGACACTGCGTCAGCAGCGTCGTGGCAAATGCATAACACAAAAGCGGATTCTAGAGCAAATGCGGTGGATTCTGTGGATTACCACATGGATAAGAATGCTTACAATGACAAAGAGACTATCCCACTATTTTATCTACTCTTTCTCTTTGCTCTCTTTGCCACAATGGTAAAAATTGCCAACTTCGCCCTAATCCTAGCCGTAGCCCTATGCTTTGTGCTTGTGTATAAAAGACAGATTCTATCTAAATCTTTCGCCCTTGGGCTTTTGGGCTTAAGTGGCTTTAGCACACTTCTTGTGCTACCTTGGGTGCTTAAAGGGCTAGCTACTTCAGGTATGATCGCTTATCCTGCAAGCATTGGCTATATCCAAAGCTTACCTTGGGCAGTGAGTGAGCAAATGCGACAAAATGAAGTGTGCTGGATTATGAGCTGGGCGCGTGCACCGCTTAAAAACTGCCACGAAGTGCTAGCAGACTCTGCGTGGATGGTGGAGTGGTTTAGTATGAAGACGCGCTACTTTAGCTACTTCAAATATTTTGTTTATAGCTTTTTTATCAGCTCTAGCTTCGCGCTTTTGGCTAGACTCTCCACACGCAGGCGCGTGAGTGGCTTTGGCTTGGTGTTTGTGTGTATTGTTATAGGGGTGTTGTATTGGTTTTTTGCTGGACCTGACCCACGCTTTGGTATGGTGTATTTGATCCCTTTGCTTAGCGTTTTGTTTGCCTATGTGTTAAGTCAAGCATATAGGGCTGGCTCTTTGTGGCTGGCACTTGGCTTTGTGCTAGCGTGTGTGCCGATGTTTATGAATGGTAGGCAGATGTTTGTGATCGTGTGGGGGGTGTTACTTGTAGGGCTTATGTGGCAAAAGCTTAGTGCAAGGTGGCTTGTGGGGGGCTTTATGCTTTTTAGCCTAATTAGTGTCCCCAACCTCTATCGCCACGATAAATGGGGGATACTTGAGTATCCTAAAGTGCGTGAAGTGTATGTGCAAGAGAAAGTGAGTGATCTAGGCGTGCTAGAGTATGTGCGCTTTGATATGCCAAATGAAAATGCACGAGCGATTTTATATGAAGCGCGCCCGATGACGCCGTATTTCAACCAAAATTTAGGTAAAGGAGAGTTCTTAGGGCGAGAGATGTTCTACACGCAAGAACCACAGCCCTAGCCAAAGCCACAAAGGAGAGTCAATGCAAGGGAAGATGCAATGAAAGAAGCCCTACTAGAATCCACCCTACGCAAAATGCGCTTAAATCGCGTCCTACCTAGCATACAAGCTTTTAGCAATCCTAGAGTGCTTGATATTGGTTGTGGATGGGAGGCGAGATTACTGCAAGAAATTGAGCCATATATCGCTAGAGGCGTTGGCATTGATTTCAAAGCCCCTGCAATAAACACAGATAAGATTCAAACTTTTACATATTATTTTGAATCTAAAGATTGTATAGATTCTAACGGGGGGGGGGGGGAAATGATATTTCCCCAAGATTCAAAATGCTTTCTCCCATTTGAAAATGAAAGTTTTGAGGTGGTAACAATGTTAGCCGTTTTAGAGCATCTAAACTATCCACTAGAAATGCTTAAGCAAATCGCGCGTGTGCTAAAGCCAAATGGTATTTTGCTTCTCACTGCGCCTAGTCATTTCGCTAAACCTGTGCTAGAGTTTCTAGCCTTTAGACTAAAGATTGTAAGTGAAGCAGAGATTAGAGATCATAAACGCTATTACAATAAGTGCGATTTAAGCGAGCTAGTCTCTTCTATCCCAGAGCTTACGCTCATTAAACATAAATACTTCCAGCTAGGTATGAACAACTTCGCCATTATCCAAAAGCGTGCCTAGATCTCGGTGTGCTTGCTGGAATCTAAGCGTGAGTATGTAGGATAATCTACTCAATTTAGTTTATAAGGAGATTTTATGAAGTATATTGACAAACGGGGGGGGCAACTAAGTAAGAATTCGGTTTTAGGTAATCATTGCACTAATTTTACAAATGTTGAGAGAGATGCAAATCTCAAGTCTAGCTCTTCTTCAACATTTGTAAAAAACAGCGCAAGTAATACTGCAAAACAAGCGAAGCGCAGTTTCTTTAGACATCCTAGAATCCTAGAAGAAAAACATCAAGCCACGCTAGAATCTAGTGATAACGCAAACAAGCTAGATTCTAGTAGGCTCTACACTCTTGTCTTCTTTTTCACGCTTTTTGGCGTGTTTTTACTATTCTTTGGCTATGCCTATCCTACTATACCTTTTTGGGGTGATGATTGGCAATATCTTAGCACCTATGGCACGATGAAGCCCGGTAGCAACGGCTGGATACCTGCGCGCATCTTGCCTCAGCTTTTGCACACGGCTCTTGGTGTGGCTTGTGCGTATGTGGCTATGCCTTTAAGCGGGCTAGACTTTGTTGAAGCGATGGTCTATACCAGCGCATTTGTGCTAAGTGCTTCTACGCTGGCTTTGTGCTATACGCTCTATAGGCTCTTGCTTACTATTACGAGGCGGCAGATTCTAGCTCTTTTTGCTACAAGTAGCTTTGTCATCATCGGCTTTAGCGCGAGTAAGGCTACTTCTATGCCACTATTTTTGCCAGCGGATTTGCAAGCAGAGGGTGTGGGCTATACGCTTACTCTCACAGCATTCTACATTATCCCAAATCTCTTAAATCTAGCACTTCTTACCCTACTTATGCGCTATCAATTTACACAGATTCTACATCCAAGCAAGCAGTATGCACAATTTTACAAGAGCTTTGATCCTACTACTCACGCACTTATAGGCGCAGGAGGGGTGGCACTCTATCTTAGTCAATTTTCTATGACAAGCTCCGCGCTTATTCTCTCTACTTATTGTGGTGCGGCACTGCTTGTGCGTGTGGTGGGATTTGCGCGTGGAGGCAGTGGGGTAACTAGGCTTATGCAGAGTTTTGGTCCATATGAGGTGCTACTTGTTGCTTGTGTTATGCTCTTTATGGTCGCGCTTATCTATGATCTAGGGGGTGGGCGTGGCAAGGCTTGCGGGGGGTTTGACTTCTTCTTTGGGCTTAAGTATAGCTTAGATAGTGTGAGGACTTTGCGCTCTCTCTTTCGCATAGGGCTTATCGTACTGCTTGGTATTATGCTCTATCTTTGGATTACGCATAAGCCCTTGCGCACGCTACTTGCTACGCATTTTATCTGGCTAGCGACTTTGGGGCTTGGGTATATGGTGATCGTCTCTTCGTGTGGGGCGAAGTATTATCTAATGAGCGGGTTGCTGCTAAGTATGGGGCTGATCGCGTGTGTGTGGCTAGGAATCGCTCTAGCATATATCCCTAAGCTTATCGCCCCTGCAGTCTTTGCTGTGGTGTTTGGGCTTTTGCACCCATTTCAGGGCTATGCGGAGCGACCTAGGGACTCGTATCTTGTGCATAAATCTTATGCGGACTCGTGGGTGGCGCAGGTTAGAGAGGCAGAGTCTAGCGGACTAGAATCTGTAACTATCTTTGTGCCAAAGGAGCTACCACACTGGCAGTGGGAGGGGTGGTTTTTCCCTTGGTTTGCGCACACGCTTAGGCAGTTTGGGATTATACGGCGGGAGATGAAGGTGGAGTTTAAGCCTATCGAGTAGAATCTAGGCTTTCATTAATCGCGCTATTTGCCATTGCCAAACTTGCTTGCAAGGCGTGGCAGTCTATACTGGATTTACTTTGTTTTATATGGATTACCAAAAAACTTCGCTTGTTTTCTAAAGAAACATCGCTTTGCTCGTTTTCTAAAGAAACCTGCTTCGGCTACGCCTTGCACCGCTTCGCTTGTTTTCTAAAGAAACATCGGCTATCGCCGAGCGGTATCCCTTGTTTTCTAAAGAAACATCGCTTCGCTCGTTTTCTAAATAATCTACGCTTTTTTGCCGTTGTCGGCTCGCGATGATATTGGGTATAATCTCGTTAGATTCTAGGAGTGCATTGGTATGGGGCATATTGCTAGCTTTGTGAAGTATATCATCGTGGGTGGGAGTGCCGCACTTATCAATTGGGCAGTTTTTTATTTGGGTTTGCAAGCTGGACTACAATACCTACTCTCTGGGGTGCTAAGCTTTGTCATAGCGACTTTGTGGAACTTCATCTTCGCTAGGATTTTCATCTTCACATCGCGCAAGCATTCCTTGCTCAAAGAGGGCGCGCTGGTGTATTTGGTGAGCCTTGGGGGGCTTGTGATTGATATGGGAGTGCTCTATGCATGCGTGGAGTTGCTGGGCACTTCTGCTATGGTGGGCAAGATCATCGCCACAGGCGTGGCATTTGTGTTTAACTTCCTAGCGCGCTATCTTGGAGTGTATCGGTAGTTTATAAGCTAGAATCCGCTTGGTTAGATTCTAGCTCCAAGTAGTCGAAGGACTTATCTTCATAGCGTTTAAATGAAAATATCGCTTGATCCATCACTTTAGTATTAAACACTTCTAGCTGGCATAAGATATTGAAGTCTTTGGTAATAAGCCCTGTTACACGCTTGAAAAGCTCGGGCTCTAGCTCTCTAATGACATCTTCTAAGCTCTCTTCTCTATAATCGCTTAGATACATAAACACAGGGATTTTCTGCGCAAACTGCCAGGAGCTTCTCTTGTATCTGCTTGCGCTTAGAGTTGCGCTGCTTTTCTTTCTCGCTTAGCTCTCTTTTTTGCGTTGGCTCTAGGGAGTTCTGTTTGCTCTTTAGGGCGTTGATATCCTTGGTGTGGTTGATGATTGTTTGCATATCGGTTTTGATACTGCGGAAGCCCTCGATTTTCTCAAGCACTGCTAGCGCGCTTTGGCTAGCTAGAATCCTATCTAGCGTAGCGTTATCGACATTTACGAGTGTGGCACTGCGCCATTTACGCGCGAGCATAGAGCCTGCCTGCCCGCTTATAGCTAGCTCAAGCACAGATTCTGCGTTGAGTGGGAGCATAGAGCCATCGTGCATAATGATTGGTAAAAAGGCGATGAAGTCTTCTATATTTTGGAGCATATTGGTGCTTTTGTCATTAAGCCCTAGGGCATACTCGCTTACTTGTTGTAGTGCGCGATTTGGCGCGAAGTCGAGCACGAAGCACTGCTCCTTTATGACTTGCTTGCGGTTATTTTCATCAGTGTAGCTCCAAGGTGTTTGCGCGCGGAATGCCGTTTGGAAGTAGGTTTCAGGGCTTTTGGTAGAGCGCAGCATAAGCACCCCACTCCAGCAAGGCACGCTCACACCTGTGGTGATCTTGCCGCAGCTTAGCGTGATGCTTTTAGATTCTAGCGGGTTTGGTAGCTCTCTTTTGAAGTGCTCTAGTGCTCTCTCCCCCACGCCTACTTCACTCCCAGCACATAAAATGATCCTATAATCTTGGAAAAAGCTATCTTGCTCTAGCAGGGATTTCATCGCCACGCACGCTGCCACACTAGGCAAAAACCACAGCGTATGCGCTAGGGCTTGGAGCATTGCGGCATTTTCATAGGGCATAGCAGATTTTGTGCGGTTGATGAGATTTGCCATCTCGCTTTGCTTATGCTCGCCTTTGATGAAGCGCAACCACTTTATGACTTCTTCTTCGTGGGCAAACTTCTCCCCCTTAGCTTTGAAAAACTCATTGAGATCAAACTCATTGAAGCCCACATTGCCGCACGCTTGCGCGATGTCGTCAGGCACTTTATAGACCATCATCACCATTTGCGGCAGCTCTGCGTAGGGGTTTGACTCCTTTTTCCACGCTTTTTTTGCTCTCTGCTCATCGCTATAAGTCCAGTTGTAAATATGATCTTCTAAAAACTCGCCATTACTTAGCGCGCGAAATGGCGTGCCAGATAGGTAGAGATAGGCGCGGGCTTTGAGCGTTTGCGAGAGCAAATCTTCTTCATACTCTTTTTGCACTTTTGAGATGTCTTGCTCTTTGGCTTCATCATCTTGGGGCTCATCGCTGCTAGAATCTTGCGTGATATAGGTGCTTTTGGAGTTGTCATTCCACGCGCCGAAGTGGTATTCATCAAGCACGATTAAATCCCACTGCATTTCGTGTATCCAGATGTTTTTGGCTTTTATGGTGTTGTTACTCCTGCCTAAAATATCTTGCAAGCTTGCAAAATACACAAACTTCCCGCTAGGCTTTGTGCTAGGCGCACTCTCTAGGAACTCCCACCCCACGAAGTCGCTATGCTCTAGATCCTCTCTCCACGCAGACTTCACCGCTGGCTTAAAGGTTAAAATCAGCACTTTAGTAAAGCCCATTTCCTGCGCTAGCTTATAGGCGGCAAAGCTCTTGCCAAAGCGCATTTTGGCATTCCACAAAAAGTGCGGGATCTTGCCTGTTTTATCAGTGCTATTTGCTCTAAAGTAGGCGGCGGTTTTCTCCACTGCTTGGGCTTGCTCTGGGCGTAGGAAGAAGCTCTTGCTCCTAGATTTTTGGTAGCTTTTGCCGCTTTTTATGGCGTTGATCGCGCGCCTAACTTCATCGACCTCACACGCAAACCACTCGCCCTTTACACGCCGTATGCCGGCTTTCTCTAGCATTGTATGCACTTCTCTATCGCTAAAGCTTGTGCCATCATCTTTGATCGCGCTTTGATCTAGGAGGATTTTGTAGGGATTTTGCGTGGGCTTTTTAGTGGGGAACTGCTCTTTGATCCTTGTCTCTACATCATCGCGCGTGGTGAAGCCCACTTTGATAAGCCCGACTCCTTGCTTGATCGTGCCATTTGCTTCGCGCTTCCACTTGGTGTGCTGGTATTGGGGCTCGGTGTAGGCGTAGATTTTGGGGGTTTTTAGTGGGGTGATTGTCATTAGTGCTCCTTTCTTTGTTTGGTTTGGGGCTGGTGGATTGGGCTTTGCGCGATTGTCGAAGGTCTCCGCTAAGGTAACTCCCAAGTCTGCCCTTGCAAAGCCACGATTCTATCACCCAAATCCTGCCGCCTAGCTGCTGTTTAGATTCTGGCGTTTCTCCTAGAATCCACTTTTTGCTGTCATTGCGAGCTTTGGCGTAAGACAAAGCGTGGCAATCCATAGTAGAATCCGCATTGTTTTTATGGATTGCTTCGGTCGCTTCGCTCCCTCGCAATGACGATTGGGGTTGGATTGCTTCGGCTACGGCTTGCAATGACGGAAAGCAGCTAGATTCTGGGGGTTTCAAACAGGCGGCACAGGATTCTAGGATTGTAGATGAGAAATCGCGGCTTTGTGAATCGACACAAGGGCGCGCACTTAGTGTGCGTAACCGCAGGGGCGATGAAGCAATCCACGATTTATCACTACAACCCAAAGCCCACATTCTACATCCCCTTTATCCTAGACTCTATATAGGCTCTCTCTTCATCACTTAAGCCATATTTCTTGTATAGTAGCTCATCGCTCCACGCTTGGCTAAAGTCTTGCAGGGGGATAAGTTTAAATACTTCTTTGGATACATTCATAGTCCCCTTGCCCAAATACAACAAAAATTTAAAAAACTTTGTCTGCATATAGGAGTAGCAGTTGGCTTGCTCGCTCTCGCTCTTAAAGCTTCCTATGCTTAGAAATGATTCTGTGCAGATTTCATTGGGCTTGGCTAAGATTGGCTCTGGGTAGTGGATAGCGTTAGTAGAGTAGGCTTTAGAAAAAAATATTTTATACTTTGGGATTAGCTCGGTGTTGCTCGTGGCTAGAGACTCAAGCACATAGCCTGAAACTCTCTTTGCCCCCCCCCTTATGCCCTTTTACTCCGTAAATTTTCACGCTATGTAAAAATGGCGTGTCTTGTAAATTTGCATTTGGGAAACGCTCTGGCTCGTTGAAAAGAAATCCTCTTATGCCATAAGGGCGAACATTTAACACTATTGTGTCAAACATAATGCCATTGCACACTTTATCTAATATTGATAATACTCTATTGTCTCTCACAATAAAGTTAGAATAGATATTGGCTAAAGTGCTTCTCTCTATTCGTGTTGGTGATAAATTATTTGGATTATATATATAAGTAATTTTCTTTTTATGCTCTTTGTCCCTATGAAAAATACACACACCACCATCGATGTTGTTGTCTGGGAAGCAAGCTTTAGAGTCTTCGTAGTCTATGATTGTTTTTATATGTTGGTCGTTTATCATTTCTTGGCGGAATCTATCTAAGCCTCTTCCGCCTACCATCCACCTACTAGGGATTATAAAAACTATGTGGTTTGGGTTTAGCTCTTTAGCTCTTTGGATAAATTTATGATATATGGGAATAGCTGCATCGCTACTAGCATCACCACCATCACTGAGCTGATATGGGGGATTACCGATTATGACTGAGAAAGACATTGGGACTCCTTGTGGGTGGGATTGTTTGTCATTGCGAGCTTTGCTTGGCAAGTCGTGGCAATCCATAGCCTTTCTGTCCTTGCGAGCGGATTGAAAATCTGCGTGGCAATCCACACTAGAATCCACTTGTTTTTTATGGATTGCTTCGGTCGCTTCGCTCCCTCGCAATGACGATTGGGGTTGGATTGCTTTAGCTACGGCTTGCGATGACGGAAAATGCGCTTTCGCCTTAGCGAAAAACTTCTCCAAAGGCTCTAGCTCGTGGATAAAGGCATAGGCGTAGGACTCTAGGGTAGAGTCTCTGTCGTATTGGCTCTGGCTAGCACCGCAGTAGGTGCATTTGGCGTTTTTGAAGCTGTGGGGTGTGGGAGCGTAGTAGATATTGCCGCCTTGTGGTAGGGCTGCGCCTGCCTTTTTGGGGATAGAGTAGCGGTGATTATCCACATCTTTTGAGCCATAGAGTGTGCGGCGTGAGAGTAGCGCGGTAAGCTCGGTGATAGCTATGCCATAGAGCTGGTGGGTAAGGATATGCGCTATGCGCTTGCTTGGCTCTGGGAAGTGCGGCTCTAGCCCTAGCATAAGTCGCCTTGCAATCTCGCGTAAGAACACCCCAGATTTACAAGCAGGGTCTAGGAATGTCGCGCTAGGATCGCTGAAAAGCTCTTGGGGGAGCAGGTCTAGCATAGCATTGACTATGTGGGGTGGGGTGAAGACTTCGTCAGTGGAGAGGTTGGCTAGGCAGGTGAGAATGTCTGTGCTGGTGGTGGTTTGTTTGGGCGTTGGCTTTTGCGCGCTTTTGGTGGAGTCTGCCGCCTGCGACTCACTATCAAACACGACTTCAGCTTGTTTGTTCTGTGGCGTTTGTAGAATTGTGGCTTTGAGATTTTGGGCGGTTTTCCTAGAATCCTTTGGCTGCTCGCTTGCATTTTTGGCGTTTCTCCTAGAATCCGCTTTTTTTGGATTGCCACGACTTCCTGCGGAAGTCTCGCAATGACTATGGGGCGTTGTTGCTAGAATCCGCTTTTTACTAGGGGTGTTTTTTCTGTCATTGCGAGCGGATTGAAAATCTGCGTGGCAATCTACTTTTTCTTTAGAAAACAAGCGAAGCGATGTTTCTTTAGAAAACGAGCAAAGCGCAGTTTCTTTAGAAAACAAGGGATACCGCTCGGCGATAGCCGATGTTTCTTTAGAATCCACTTTTTTTGTCTTTTGGGCTTTGTTTGGCTGTTTCATAGGCTATCTCCAAATAATGATCTCACTTCAGGGGCTTTTGCGCGCGCGGGCTTTGGGCGACTTATTATAGGTTTTTTTGCTGGCTTTGCGCGCTTATTTTTGCGCGTGAGTGCGGCAAGATGTGTGGGCAGGGTGGGTAGCTCATCTAGGGGCAGGGCTAGGCTTGTAGAGTCCTGCACTAGCGAGCTTGGGTCTAGCAGCGTAGAAATGGGCTTAATGCTAATGTCAATGTGGCTCTCCTTTAGCGTATAGAAGCAAAAGCGCAGATCATCGCTCAAAAAGTCGCCTTGTAAGAGATTGGCGCGGATAATGGCTACCATTTTGCGCAAAAAGCTTAGGCTAGGTGTGCCAAGTCGCTTGGTGTAGAAGCTGCACGCTACTTGGAATACGCGCTTGCGAGCAGCCCTAAGATTGTCGCTCAAAAGCTCAACCCCATAGAGTGCGCATAGGGCTTGGAGGATCTGCCGCTCTGTGTGGCTAGAGCTAGCTGGGATAAGGGCAAGCTTGCGCTCGAGTATGGCTACTAGGAAGTTGCCATCGCCTGCGGCTGGCTCTAAGTAGGTGGCGGAGATGTCTTGCAGGATATGCTTGGGCAGGAGATCTAGCATAGCATTGACTTCACGCTCGTTTGTGAAGACTTCGCCAAAATCGCGTATGCGCTCTTTGGTTTTAATCTGGGATTTTTGGCTAGGGGCGGTGGCTTGCATATAGGCTCTTTGCTAAGGATTTGTGAAATGGATTTTACCCTAGAATACTTGCCTATGTGCTTTAAAATCGGGTGTAGAAGTTGGATTTAGAGAAAGAGCATATAGCGTAGCCCTAAATACTGATACCCAGTGCCAAAGGATAGCTCAAATCGATGTTTATTGTCTATTGTTAGACTTCCGCCATCAATTACAAGTATTATACGATTTATGACACTCTTGCTGTGTTTTTATGTATTCTTGGGATAATATCTGCATTGGTAGTATTTGTAAGGTTATTTTGAAAGAAATAGACAAGCTAGAAAAGGAGAAAGACTAATATGGGACTACTAGCATTATTTTCGGCTTTTGTAGCGTTTTTTGGATTTACTGCATATTTGATTTATAAACTTTCAACAATCAAATAGCCCAAGCAATCCACCTTAACCCGTCATCGCAAGCCCTGCTAGAGCAGAGCGTGGCGATCTACAAATCCACTTTCACACTAGAATCTAGTTTTTGACTTTGGGCGGTTTTGTCATTGCGAGATACTGCGCTAGCAGAATTGACTGCCCTAGAATCCACTTTTGTGCTTTTTGTTTTTGTTGCTTATGGATTGCCACGCGGCGCAAGCATCGCTCGCGATGACAGAGAAGGGGCGTTGTCGGCTCACAATGACGAGAAAAAGTGCTGCTAGAATCTGCTTGCGCTTGCTAGATCTGCTCTAGTCGCCTGCTAGCAAAGTCTAGTGCTTCTTGGGTGATATTTGCCCCGCTGATCATTCTAGCTAGCTCTTGCACTCTGCCTTGCTTATCAAGCAGGCGGACTTGCGAGCTTGCGCCCTCGCGGCTCACTAGGTAGTGCGCGGTGGCTAGGCTTGGCATATGGGGCTGGTGGGAGATGGCAAAGATTTGATAGCTTTTGCTAAGCTCTTGTAGCACGCGCGCTACGCCCTCACTCTCTTCTCCGCTTAAGTTTGCATCAATCTCATCTAGGATTAGCACGCCCTGCTTCTTCTCCAGCCGCGCACCCACGCACATCACTGCCAAACGCAGGCGGTTAAACTCTCCGGCAGAGAGTGTGGCGATACTGCTGTGATCTAGCCTAAGCTCTAGCACATCGCTGCCGCTATGGTCTAGGGGCTTTGGGCTTAGGGTGCAGGAGATGGGCTTAAGCTTTAGGGCAAGGCATAGGGCTTGCAAGGAGTCTTGCAGGCTTTTTAGCGCGCTTTGGCGCGTTTGCGTGAGAGCTTGGGCTTGGGAGCTTAGGCTAGATTCTAGCGCGGCAATGTGTGCTTCTAGCTCTTTTGTCTTGGTGCTGGAGTCTTGCAGGGCTTCTAGCTTCTCTCTCTGGGCTTGCTCGTGCGCTAGGGCGGCTTCTATGCTGCCATAGCGCGTGATGAGACTTGAGAGAGCAGAGATCCTAGCTAGCAGGCTCTCTACATCTAAGTCTTGCAAGTTTTCTAGCTTTTGGGACTCTTCTTCTAGGATTGCTTGGGTGTCATTTAGGGCTTCTTCTAGGGTGGCTTGTAGCTCTAGCTTATCTAGCAGGGCTAGGGCAGAGCTTAGCGCACAGCTAGATTCTAGCGCGGCGGTGGCTTTGGCGATGGACTCTAGGAGCTTTTCTTTATGTGAAAGGGTTTTTTTGAGTGCTAGTAGCTCTTCATACTCGCCACTTTTGGGGGCTATGGAGCTAATTTGGGCGATTTCAAACTCAGCGATTTCTATAAGGCTTTGGCGGTTAGACTCTGCCTTTTGTAGCTCATCTAGCTGCTTGCGCTTAGAATCTAGCTGTGCGAAGTCCTGTGCGAAGTCCTGCAGGGCTTTGGCGTGAGCTTTTGTGCTAGCTATTGCTAGGCGATCTAGCAAACCTAGTAAGCTAGCAGTACTAAGCTCATCGCCACCGCGTGAGTGGATATGTGTGGTGAAGTGGCTTAGGATCTGGGCTAGCTGCTTTTTGGCAATGGGGGTGAAATTCACAAAATAGCGGATTTTGTCCTTTTTGATGATTTTGATATTGAGTAGCTCGCTATCGATACCTAGCTCTTCTTCAAAGACTTTGATGAGCTTAGGGCTTAGCATAATATCTGCTTCAATGACAGAGGCATTTGGCTCTTTGAGCCCAAAGCAGGCTAAAAGCGAGTCCATAAGGACACTCTTCCCACTACCACTAGGACCGCTAAAAACGCAAAACCCCGCGCTAAAGTTTAGCTCCAAGCTTCCAAATAGCACAGAGTCTTCTAGGTGTAGCTTTTTTATCATCACCTCTCCTTTATCACACTTTGCTAAGTCGCTTTGTTATCATCATACTTGCTTACCGCCTAAGCCAAACTTCTCTTCTAGCACGGCAAAATAGCTTCGCTTAGGGTGCTGGATTAGCTGGATGGGGAAAGAGCCTTGCACAAAGAGTGTGTCACCCTTGCGGAAGTCTATGCGCTCTTGCCCATCAAGCATTATTACTGAGTCTTCTTCCACGCTAAATTGTAGGCAAAAGCTATCGCTTACAATCATTGGTCGCTGTGTAAGTGAGTGTGCGCAGACGGGCGTTAGCAAAATCACGCGGCATTGCGGATGTACAAGCGAGCCACCTGCAGAGATATTATACGCGCTAGAGCCTGTGGGCGTAGCGATGATTAGTCCATCTGCTCGGTAGGTATGGAAATGCTCGTTGTTGATGGTGGCATAGATTTTGGTCATACCAGAAATGTCCTTTTTGGTGATGAGAATTTCGTTTAGGACATAGAAGATATTTTCACTAGAATCTAAGCTTTTGGATTCTAGCTCTGTCTGTTCGTGGCAGGATATTTGCGGTAAAAATGGGGCTTTGCAAGGTGAGTCAAAGGCGCGCGCTTGCGCGTGCGTACCTGCAGACTTGCCATAGCAATCGCCATCGTTAGTTAAAAAGCCACCGCGCGAATGCCTACCCAAGCTCAAGTCCCCTTGAGAATCCCTAGCAAGATAACCTTGCAGGAGATGATGCGAGTCTAGCGCATACTCTCCAGATCTTAGCAGTGGCACAAACTCTTCAAGCTCGCTAGGCTTAATAGCAGTGAGAAAGCCCAGCCGTCCCATATTGATACCAAGCACAGGGAGATTAAGCCCTAGGCTTATGCGTACCGCAGAAATGAGCGTGCCATCACCCCCCAAGCTCACCAATGCCTGCGCTCTCTCTCCTAGCTCACTCTCTTTGCAAGCGAGCCTAGAATCTAGCCCCAAGCTTTTTACGCTAGATTCTAGCACGCACACTTCCACCCCAAATCGCTCAAATATCGCTATAACTTCACTACAAGCATCTGCAAGCTCTGGGGACTCTGGGCGCACGATCAGGGCGATTTTGTCGATCTCTCTAGGCTTGGGCTTTGCTACGGCTCTTTGCGACTCTCTCACGCTTCATACCTTTACTTATACTTCCCCCAATTTCCATAGCCAACAACCGCCACTTGTATCACTTAACACCTTTGATGAGAAGTCTTAATGATGTTTTAGCTATACGCCTAGGATCATAAGGTGTTGATTGATTTTGTTAAGATTGTCTTTTTTAATCCCTTGCCATACAAAATATAAATCTGCCAACGCCCAAAAAAATCCTATAAGAATAAAACTGGACAGAAACTTTAAGATTCCAAGTCCAACATCGCCTTTGTAGAATCTATCTATGCCAAGAAGACCAAAGAATAGCCCCAAAATAAGTCCAATTACAGGGTCTTTGAGCGAGATAAAGCCAAGAGATTGCATCTTATCTTCAGGGATTTTTTCTAATCTCCCTTGAAGCATAAAGGCTGCTTCACTTGGTATCTTGTTGCTCCACGCACTCGTGAGTATCACTAAAGCGGAATTGCTCATAACACCCCTTTGCGTTAAAATAGAGAGAGATTGTAGCAAGTGTTTTTAAATATGAAACGCGCTAGAGCCCTCGTCTTTAGTAGGGTTAATTTTCAAAGGATGTAGGGAGCAAAAGTGTATGCTGCTATATACTTTTGGCACACGCTAAGTAAAAGCAGATTCTAAGCGGTGGCGCGCTTGTGTGCTCTGGCGTTCTTGATCGTTTTGTAGGCGTGGGAGATTTTTTTGAAGCGGTCTTGGTAGTATTCTTGGGTTTGGGGGTCTTTGTCTAGAGCATTGTCTGGATGGAATATTTTGGCAAGCTTGACATACTGCTTTTTCACCGCTTCTAATGACTCATCAAAGCCCACATCAAGCTCGCTATAACACTTGCGCAAGAGATATTCCTCGCGTGTCAAAAAGCTATCGTTTTCTTCTGGTTTTTGGTATTCAAACTCTAGGGCGACATTGTGGATCACGCGCGAGCTAATAAGGCTTATCACACTCTCCCACATTGACTCGCTATATCCTGCAGCGTTAATGCAAAATTCATTTTCCACTTCGTAGATGATCTTGCTGCCAAAGAGTGTGCGGATATAGCGACGCGCGACCCTATCGTCTTCCTCTAAGCGCAAAAGCACTTGATCAAGGCTGGCTAGATGGATATGGACCTTGACGCGCTTTAGCATATCATTTGGGCTAGTGATTTTAATGCGTATGGGCAGGTGTGAGTGGCGCAAAAGTAGCTCAAGCTCGCTAGGCTTGCTCTGCTCATCTGCTTGCGTGCTAGATTCTAGCTTTTGAGCATTCGGGCTAGGCTTGGCTAGGTTTGGTAGGAGCTTGGTGCTCTCCTGTTCGCTTTGCAAAGTGGCGTGGTAGGTCCAATTGATCAAATAGTCTTTCTTAAACCGCTCGCCATCATCAAGGATTAGCAAGGAGCTAGATAAGCGATAGTGCTTGGAGAAGTGTTTCTGCGCGTATTCTAGGACTTTATCGAGCAGGCGCGTGCCTTTGAGTAGCTCGATTTGCACATATCGATCACAATAAGTAATATTCATCGCGCGTCCTTTTGCGTTATTCTAGCAATAAATATTCCTTAATATTCGGCATTTTTTGAAGAAATTTAAGGGGGTGATTCAGCCTTGGGTGAGCAATGCGGCAGTGTTGGCATTTTTGGGAAAGGCACGAACGCCAAGTTCGCTAACCTTTACCATAAGGCGCAAAGCTCCCACAGCCCCACCGCAATTCTTAGAATCGTTTGGGCTAGGATCTACTTTTCCTAGCGCGCTTTTTTGCCTGTTTTGTTTTTTATCAATGCTTTGGGATTCTAGGATTTGCGATGAGAAATCTGGGCTTTTCAAGGACTCTCAAGGGCGCGCACTTGGGGTGCGTAACCGCCGAGAGTCCGCAGAAATCCACGATTTATCGCGCAAAGCCGAATCTGTTTATAGAATCAAGGCACTAAGATTGGATAGCCTAGGATATTTGCCCAGCGCGTTTCTTGACTGCCTTGGATTACGCATGGCTTGCCAACAAGAGAGAGTAGGGGTACATCGCTTGGGCAATCACTATAAGCATAAGAGTTTGGTAGGTCATATTGCGCTAAATCTAGGTGGTTTGCTAAGGCATAGAGCTTGCGCTCTTGCATTGTGTGTAGTCCTAAGCGATTGCCACTTAAAATCTCCTGTCCGTATTTATCTAAAGTAGATTCTAGCTCTACGGCTAGGATTGTGTCTATGCCAAATTCTTGCATAAATGGGCGGATATAAATGCCAAGACCGCCAGATACTACGACTATAGTGTGTCCTTGTGCTTTGTGCCATAAAAGCTTGTCGATGACCTTTTGGTTGCTATAAGCGCGTAAGCTTAGGGCGTAGTCTTTGGCTAGGGTTAAGGCGGTTGATAGAGGCAAGCCGGCTAGCTCTGGATAGGTTGGAATCATTAGGGCTTTGTGTAGCAAATTGAGCTTTTTTATTTCTGGCGTTGGCTTTTGGGCTAAAAATGGCGATTTCTGCGGCGAGTCTGCGGTCATTACCGCTTTAGGTAACTCCCAAGTCTGCCCTTGCAAAGCCCCATTTTTATCTCCAAAATCCTGCCGCCTAGTTGCGTTTTGAGAAAACACATTTTGAGCGTTTTTATTAAAAATCTTAGAATCCTGCGCCAAGTCGCTTAGATTTCTGTCATTGCGAGCCTTGTCGCTAGGCAAGGCGTGGCAATCCATTTTCGCACTAGAATCCGCTTTCGCGGATTTGTGGATCGCCGCACTCGCTTCGCTCATTCGCAACGACAAGTGGGAGGCTTCTTTTTCTTTAAGGATTCTAGGATTTGCGGTATATATAAGCCTAGCAGCTTTACGCAGCAGCCTTTGTTTATACGAGTTTGGCGACCTATACGCGCTATTAGCCTTGCGCGCTAGCTCCAAATACGGCGAGATACTTTGGATATTCACAATACTCTCACAAAAGTCAAAAATCGCTAGAATCTGTCTCATTGTGTTCCTTTATGGTGTGAGTTTGGGCGATGAAGTCTTGTATATAGCTAGCGACTTTTTGCATTTGAGTTTTTGTGCCAATGCTTATGCGGCAGTGATTTGGCAGTATGTGTGTGTAATTGCGTATATACACGCCTTTAGATTCTAAAAAATCGCATAATGCAGCGGCGTTATTGTAGTGCAAAAAGACAAAATTCGCTTCTGTGTGATACATTGTAAAATCTTGTATGGATTCTAGCTCGTGTAGGAAATATTGTTTTGCTTTTTTGACTTCTTTGACATATTGCTGCATATAGGCAATGTCTTCTAGTGCGGCTATGGCAGCTATTTGTGAAAAATGTGGGATATTTTTTGCATTGCGCAGGCGATTTAGGGCGGCGATATTTTGTGGCGCACTAAGGCAGTAACCTATGCGAAATGATGCAAGCCCAAAGGCTTTGGAAAATGTCCGTGTGATGATGAGATTTGGTGTGTGTGGCACGATATATCCCAAGCTTATACCGCAAAATTCATAATATGCTTCATCGACAATAAACGCTATATGTTTATATTTGTATATGAGTGATTGTAAGGCATTTATATCGTGCAGCGTGCCTGTTGGGTTATTTGGGTTGCAGATGTAGAGCATTTGGGGATTTTTGGATTCTAGGAACACATCAAGTTTATGCCAATCAATCTTGCCAGATTCATCAGTGTAGAAAAATAGGCTTTGTAGCCCTCGCCCTTGTGCGCTTGAGCGGAAGTTGTCATAAGTTGGAGCGATGATACACACGCTATCTAAAGTCTTGGCAAATACTTGTAGGATAAATTCGTGCGCACAATCTGAGCTTGCAAAAAGCTCTATACACGAGCTAGGGAGCGCTGTGTATGTGCTTAGAAGTTGTAGTAATGTTTCGTTTTTTGTGTTGGGATACCAATGCAAGTTGTCGTGCTGTAATGCTTGTTCTAAAGCGGCAAAAACTTTTGGTGATGGGGGCTTTGTGGATTCATTCCAATCAAGCTTTAATATAGCACTTTGATTGGGTGTTTCCCATATTTTATGCGCTATGGGGATATAGGGTTTTAGTGTTTGGATAAATAGATTTGACTGCATATGAAATTTGTCTTTAGGTGCGATGGTTGCAAGCTAGGGCAATGATTTCTTGATGATTTTTAAACATTGGTTCATTGAGTTGCTCCATTATTTCACACCCGGGGACATCAGGGTTGATTTCTATAAAGAGTGGGTTGCCATTGCTATCGATAGTAAAGTCCCAGCCAATTAATCCAAAGTGTGGCAAAAGTGAGTGCATAGCTTTAGTCATTGCTAGTAATTCTTGGAAGCTAGGGATTGGTGCTGCCTTGTAGCTTTGATCTTTGGCATTTGGCAAGGCATCAATAGGCTCTCCCTTGCCTTTAATGATAAAGTCCCGCAGTAATCCAGAGTCTCTATCAATCCCTATGCGGAAATGCCCGCCATTAGAGGTGAGCCCATCTTCGCCTACAAGTAGCGTGCAAGCAAGTATGCTAAAGTGGTTTTCATACAGCAGGCTTACCACGCGGATTGTGTTGATACTTGTGGGATTTAGCGCGCTTAGGAAGGGGTGCTGCTTGATTTTGTCTTGCACGATGAAATCGCTTGGATAGTGGCTTAGCAAGGATTCTAGCTCATCATTATCTAGGCTAGAATCTAGCAGGCGGATATTGTTGCCAGAGCCAGTCTCGCTAGCTCTTGTGGGCTTGATCACGCAAGGGGCGCTACTACGCAAAAGCGCGAAAAAATCTTGCTTGGTGATGAGTTTGTGGCGCAGGCGTGGCAAGCTAGATTCTAAGGGAGAGTCTATACTACTGCAAGCTAAATCGCCCGTAGAATCTAGCACATAATAGCTGCCATTAACGCGCTTGGCAATGGTGGCTGGGCGGTTATAGGAGGTAAAGAGCATATCTGCATAGTTTTTATCCGCTAGGGCTTTGGCATAGCCTTGCGTATTTAGGTAGGGTAGGAGTGTAAGATAGTAGAAAGCATTATCGAGATAGGCTTTATGTGTGGGGCAAAAGCGGTTAGAATTATAGATGATAGTATGCCAGCTAAGTGTGTGCTCTAGGCGGTGTTTGGACAAAAGGGGCGACCAAAACTCTAGGGCTTCTTGCTTGGCAGACTCTGGCAGGGGGGATAGGTGCTTGTGTATGGCTAGATAATTTTGCGTCTTTTGCTCAAAATACTTCATCGCTTGGTGGGTGTAGTAGGCGGACTTGGCGCGCTTGTAGAGAGACTTGGCAAGGGGCTTTAGCATTCTTATCCTTGATAGCCGAGTGCCATGGGGTTAGCACTTGGGCATTTGGATGGGAATGCTACTCCCCCCCCCCCTTAAATATTCATTAAACAGCCTTAAGCGATTCAGCCTTGGGTGAGCAATGCGGCAGTGTTGGCATTTTTGGGAAAGGCACGAACGCCAAGTTCGCTAACCTTTCCCAAAAATGCCAAAGCAACCACAGCCCCACCGCAAATCTTAGAATCGTTTGGGCTAGTGTGCTTGTTTCTGTCATTGCCACGCCGACAAGTCGGCTCGCAATGACGAGCGGGAGGCTTGTTTATTCTCCCTAGGATTCTAGGAATTGCGGTATTGCTAGTGGTGCTTTTTGTGGATTTTAGGGTAGAGCTAGACTAGTGGTCTGCGGTTGCCCTAAAATCCACAAAATCGCCGCTATGATTACCCAAAGCCGAATCCACCCTGCTAAGAGATGTCTTAAAAAATCGTATAGATAAATGGCGCGACTGCCGAGCCTTTTGCTAGCACGATAAGCGCACCTAAGAAAAGCATCACCACAATCACAGGGAAAAGCCAAAATTTCTTGCGCTCTTTTAAAAACGCCCATAGCTCTTTGATGATACTCATTGCTGCTCCTTTAGTTTGGTTTGGCATTAGACCTTTGGCTAGAATCCACTTTTGCTCGCCTTTATGCTGCCGTTTTCTATCTGTTCGGCGATAAAGCTTGCGATTTGCTCATTTGCCCTAGCGTTTGGGTGGGTATCCCAGCGCGAGATCCTATAAGCGAAATGCTCCAAATCTCCGCGCCTAACTCGCGCTAAATCCTGCCTATACTCATCTCCTAAAATCTCGCTCATTTTCCAAAACTTTATGCCAGCTTTGGCTAGGCTCTCTTGTATTAGGCTGTCGTATTTGTCTAAAAACTGCGCGTGCATATCGTAGTCCCACACAAGCACATATAAAGGCGCGTTGTATCGCTCGCGTAAAATGGCTTGGATTTTAGCCACAATGGCGAAGTAAAGTGCGAAGTCCTGCTCCTTGATACTTGGGTGGTAAGCATTTGACGCATAGCCACTTGGGAAGATCGCTAGCATTTCTTCTGTGCTTTTTGCACCTGATTTTGGCGTGGTGATAAATTGCTTTGTATAGGACTTTTCTAGCTGGTTTGTGAGCCGCTGCGCTAGGGTGAAATAGCGCGCTTGGCTATCGTTGTTAAAGCGCGCCAAATCGCTTGGGCTAAAATGATTGGCTATATATGTGGCTTGCCCGCTAGAATCTAGCGCGTATTTTGGACCTCCAAACACTCCTAAAGCGCGGTAGAGATGATGGGGGATAATCTCATAGATGAAGATATTTTCCGCACAATCTTTAAGCACGCTAGAATCTAGCTCAAACTCTAGTCGTGCAAGCATTTGGTGTCCCCCCCCCCCACTGATTCCAAAGTTATTAGCTTGGAAGTTTGGAAGCTTGGTAGATAGCATAGCGGTGATTGTCTGGCTATCATTAAGCCCATCGCCATAGACAAATGAGCCGCCATAGATATTGATGCATTTGATTGCGCTAGATTCTACATTGTGTGGCGTGGCACGCAAGCCGTTTTTGTCGTTGGTATAAATTACATTATAAATGAGCTTATCATCTACGATGAGAGTTTTTCTTGTAGTGGATTCTGGGGTATTGCTAGTGCCTAGGACTGCGTGTGGCTGCACTTGCGTGCTTTTATGAAACTCCAGCTTGTAGTAGAAAAATGCTTCGCTTACAATAAGACAGAGTGGGGCAATAGTAAGATAAGAGAATGCGAGCTTTAGAGCTTTGCGCTTTGTCTTTGTGGCAAGGTAGATCAGCAGCCCCAGCACCCCTGCACTAATAATGGCAAAGGGCATAATACTAAAGCCAAATTCTAGCCGACACACTCCATCTAGCTTTAGCACTATGGCACTAAGTGCAAGCCAAGCTAGAATCCACAATGCAAGCGTTAGATATTTGTTGCGCAGCATAGGGTCCCTTATTAAAATTGGTTTTTCATACTTGCGGGTTGTTTGTCGCGCTTGATGAGGTAGCTATCATTATGAAGCTTTGGGGCGAGAATATCGCGCCTAGCTAGCTTAAACACTAGCCCCAAGGGCACAAACACAAGAGCAAAAAGCACTACCAAAGTCGCGCGCGAGATACACCAGCCAAGCGCGCTTCCAAGCCTAACTTGCGCGATGTAGAGTGGAGTGCTTGCTTTGGGGTAGGCTTGCAAGGCTAGGGCGAGTGCTAGCCCCACAATCGCCCAGATTCTATAATGATCGTGTAAAAGGACTCCAGAGAGTAGAAAGAGAGCGAAAATCCCTGCCCAAATACTTAAAAATATGCGTAAGTCATAAGCACTCATAATAGCTCCTTTGTTTGGCGTTGGCTTTTTGCTGGTGGATTCGGCTTTTTGCGACTTTTGCGCGAGCGTCAAAAAAGCCCTGCGGTCATTACCACTCAAGGTAACTCCCTTGTGCTTTTTCTCGCAACGCACAACATTCATCAAAAATCCTAGAATCCTTTGCGGTTGTTTGAAATCCTGCCGCCTGTGAGTTGGTGAGATTTGGCAAATCCACTAGATAGCGTGCGATTTGCTCATTTGCCCTAGCATTTGGGTGCAGATCGCACCTATCTATGCCATACGCTTCCCTTTGCTGCTTATAGTTGGGCAAAATCTCGCTAACTAGCACTAAATCCATAGCCCCCCCCCCTAAGCCGTTTTTATAATGCTTAATAATCGCGTGCGACTCCTTGCGCTCTGTCTCATCGCTTAAATCCGTAGCGTCCCACAGCACAAGCGTAAAATGCGCGCCAAAGTGCTCTTGTAGCTCTTTTTGCAGAGTATCAATAATCGCAAAATACAGGGCATTGTGGCTCTCATCATAGCCATAGCTAGGCTGTAAAAGCTTGTAGAGATAGCTCTGCGCTAGGCGGGCTTGAAGCTTAGGGGCAAGCTTGGCTAGCACGGGGCTTTTATGCAAATACGCATTGCGCCACTCTAGCGAGCCATTAGCGAGGTAGAATCTAGGGGCATTTGTGCCCTGCTCCCACGATGAAAAGCCCCCAGCCCTAGCGATATGCCCGGGCAAGCTCTCATAAATAGCTAGCACACTTTGGCAGTCTTTGACTATGCGCGCTATCTCCCCGCTTTGCACAAGGGCTAGGGCTTGGTGGGGTCCATAGCCGTGGAAACCGAAGTTATAGATTCTAGCATTTATCTGCTTGCCAAAGTAAAAGGGCAGCGTTTCATTATCCTGCACGCCCTCGCCTATGGTAAAACTATCGCCAAAGAAGAGCACACAAAAGCTAGAATCTAGCTTGCTGCTAGGCGTGATCCGCCAGCCAAACTCATCGGTGGTGTAGGAGACATTGTAGAGACTTTTTCCACTTTGTGTGCTCTTGTGCGCGGTGGCGGTGGTGTTTGGCTTGCCTTTGTAGCCTGTGATGGGGCTTGGGGTGAAGTAATCGCTCGCATAAGTGCCGCTCGTGCTAGCAGCGCAAGGATCTTGCTCGCTACTAGATTCTAGCTTGTAGTAGCCATATAGCTCGCCTACGATTAGACAGAGTGGGGCGATGGTGAGATAGGAGAGCGCGAGCTTAAGGGCTTTGTGTTTTGTTTTTGTGGCAAGGTAGATTAGCAGTCCTAAAGCCCCGACGCCAATCACCACAAAGGGCATAATGCCAAAGCCTGCACGCCCATTTAGCACGCTATCTAGCTTGAAAGACACTATGCTTACTAGAATCCATACCCCCACCCATACTAATGCGCGCATTTTCGCGCTTAGTATGCTATATACTCTCATACTCTCTCCTTTAATCCAGCTCGTATTTGTCCTTAATATCTCTAAACTTTGCAATATGCTCTTTTGGCTGATTTTCTTTATACAGGATAAAATCTTCAATCACTAGCATATCCATCTCTGTCCCCATAAAACACGCATAAGAATCATAAGGGCTACATACCATAGGCTCACCGCGCACATTAAAGCTTGTATTAACTAGCACAGGCACACCACTAAGCTTATAAAACTCCTCTATCAAAGCGTAATAACGCGGATTTGTCCCTTTATGCACACTTTGGATTCTCGCAGAATAGTCAATATGCGTAACGCTTGGAATCTCACTTCTAACAATATTAAGCTTATCTATGCCAAAAAGCTCTTTTTGCTCTTGTGTAAGTGGGTAGCATTTCTCCTTTTTCACAGGGGCTACAAGTAGCATATAAGGGCTTATATAGTCGCATTCAAACCACTCATTTATGGCAAAGTCCAACACACTTGGGGCAAATGGGCGGAAAGATTCTCTGTATTTAATCTTTAGATTCATTGTTTTTTGCATTGTAGTATTGCGTGGATCGCCTAGGATCGATCTAGCTCCTAATGCCCTAGGTCCAAACTCACATCGCCCTTGATGCCAACCCACTACTTGACCTTGTGTTAGTGCTTTTGCAGTTAGGTGTTTAATCGTGTCAAAGCTATGTCTTTCATAGACTGCATTTAAGGAATCTAGCGTGGTTTGGACTTCGGCGTTGGAGTAAGATAGCCCTAAATAGCTTCCCTGCATAGAGTCTTGTAGTGTTGGCGTGGCATTTGAGCGATAAATCGCGGATTCTGCACGATTGTCTGCGGTCACTACCGCTAAGGTAGCACCCTTGCCAATCGCTTGAAAGCCACGATTTCTCATCTCAACTGCTTCCGCCTGTGGCGTGGCAAGATTTTTGGCGTTCTCACAAATCCTAGAATCCACTTGCGCGGATATGGATTGCCACCCCACTGCTGATGCAGTGTCTCGCAATGACGGAAAAGTGGATTCTAGGCTGTCGGCGTTTTCACGCCCAGCTTGGCTTTTTTCTTCACGGATTCTAGGATTTGCGGTGGGGCTGTGGGAGCTTTGCAAAAATTGGGGAAGGTTAGCGACCTTAGCGGTCGTGCCTTTCACAATTTTTGCAACACTGCCGCATTGCTCACCCAAAGACGAATCCACGATTCTAGGCTGTTGGCATTCTATGTGGTAAAACGCCAACGCACACCCTACCGCACTTCCCGCATCTCCACTTGCTGGCTGTATCCAAATATGATCTAATAGCTTCTCTTCTTTTATAAGCTGTTGATAAATCTTGCCATTACCTACGCAATTAAGCGCGACACCACCGCTTAAGACGAGATTTCTACTGCCACTTAGCCTTGCTGTGGTGCGAGCAAGGGCTATCATTATCTCTTCAGTTACCACTTGCAGACTTGCAGCTATATCCATATGGATTTGCTCTAGCTTAGATTCTGGGCTTCTTTGTGCTTTAAAAAGGCTGTCAAATTTAGCATTTGTCATTCTTAGCCCATAAGTGTAAGAGAAATATTTCATATTGAGTGAAAAGCTTCCATCAGGCTTAATATCAATCAAATGCATTTTGATAATATCTACAAACTTTGGCTCTCCATAAGGGGCTAAACCCATTACCTTATATTCACCAGAATTAACCTTAAAGCCCAAATAATAAGTAAAAGCAGAATACAAAAGCCCCAAAGAATGTGGAAAATGCAGCTCTTGCAAAATCTCAATATGGTTATCCTGCCCCTTAGCAATGGTGGTAGTAGCCCATTCACCTATACCATCAAGGGTGAGAATCCCAGCATTACTAAAGGGGCTTGGGAAAAATGCGGAACTACAATGACTTAAGTGATGCTCACTAAAGTAGAGATTGTTTAGCACTTTTTGCTTAAATGCCTTTATTTCTTGCTTACATTTTTGTGGGTAGAGCCTTTTATACAAAGACTCTAGCTCTCTTGCAATGGTTTCTTTTAAGAAAAGCTTAGTTGATAGCCATACAGGGATAGCCTTTACAAAGCTTAGAAATCCACGCGGTGCAGTGGCAAAGTAGGTTTCAAGTAGGCGTTCAAAGGTGAGAAATGGTTTGTCATAAAAGACAAAGGAATCAATAGAGTCTAAGTTCCCCCCCCCCCCCCGTTTGTAATGCAGTATTCATATAGTTTAATGCCGCCTCAATGGATAGCTTAGGAAACGCGCTATCTGCCTTAATGCGAGAGAGTCGCTCCTCTTGCAGAGCAAATATAATGTGATCGTTTTCTAAAAGCGCGATAGCACTATCGTGGTAGTAAGCAGAAATCCCTAGGATTCTCATCGCTATCCTTTGGTGTGTGGGTTTGCGGGGAAGTGGAGCGTGATTATAGCAGTGCTTGCTTAAATCCACTTTTAAGAGATATTAGCTAGAATCCAGCCCACACTTTACGCTTAAACCAAGCGATACTACTTTTAAGGATAAGCGATGATTTTTATCGATGCGGCATTGAAGAAAGACACTCCATACACTCCTATATGGCTTATGCGCCAAGCGGGCAGGTATTTAAGCGAGTATCAGGCTGCGCGTAAGCAAGCTGGGAGCTTTTTGGACCTGTGTCAAAATGTCGCGCTAGCCACGGAAGTAACGCTTCAGCCTGTTGAGATCCTTGATGTTGATGCGGCGATTTTGTTTAGTGATATTTTGGTGCTACCTATGGCTATGGGGCTAGAGCTTGAGTTTGTCGCAGGAGAGGGTCCAAGATTTTTGCAAACTACGCGCGATGAGAGAAGTATAAACGCGCTTAAAAGTGGTGTGCAAGATGAACTTGGCTATGTGTATGACACGATATCTAGCGTGCGCTCAAAGCTTGCTAAAGACAAGGCTTTGATAGGATTTTGCGGTGCGCCTTGGACGCTTGCTACTTATATGATAGAAGGACAAGGCAGTAAGAGCTATGCGCATAGTAAGAGGCTACTTTATACCAATCCACAAGCCCTGCATACACTCCTTAGTAAGCTTACCGCAGAGCTTATCGCGTATTTGAGTGCGCAGATTAGAGCGGGAGCAAATGCAGTGCAGATCTTTGATAGCTGGGCAGGCGCACTTAGCCCACGCGCGTATATAGAGTTTGGCTTTAGCTATATGCTAGAGATCGCCCGCACGCTTAAAAAAGACTTTCCAAGTGTCCCAGTGATGCTATTCCCCAAAGGTGTGGGCGCACTGCTAGAAGAGATCCGCTATGAAGTAGATATGTGTGGGGCAGAGTTTGAGGTATTTGGTGTGGATTGGGGGGTCAGTATGGGGAGAGCGAAGCAGATTCTAGGGGATAAGTTTGTCTTGCAGGGCAATCTTGAGCCAGCTTTACTCTATGACAAGGTAGCTATGGAGCAGGGCGTTGATGAGATTGTGCGCATTATGGGGAAACAAGGCGGACATATTTTCAACCTAGGACACGGGATGCTCCCAGATCTTCCTAGAGAAAATGTCATAGCTCTTGTGCAAATGGTGAGAGAGAAAACTAAGCGATAATCTCCATCCTAGCTACACGAGCCCTGAGCCACTAGATTCTAACACTTATTTAATCACTCCAAGTATGTAAGCAAATAAAAAGCTAGATTCTACTATATTAAGGACTTCCATATTACTTCAAGGAGTCTCTCAATGTTTCGTTCATTAGGTGGGAAGCTTACAATGAGTGCGGTGGGGGTTTTCATCGTCATTATTGTCATTGTGAGCTATTTTAGCTTCCAAAAGACTTCTAACAAAGTTGTCGATCTCTACCAGGGTATCCAGAAGCAAACCTTAGAAGCCAGCTATAAGAGTATTTTTATCACTATGGCTGATGAAGCTCAAGAGCATTTGCGCGCGGTGGCAAGGGATATAGCCAAAACTGATCGTAACGATGTTGTATCCCAGCGGCTAATCCTTAGTACTACTTCTTCGCTTATTAAATATCCCTTGATGTTTATTGTTTATGAAGATGATGGCAAGGTGATTTTGCAAAACTATGATGAGTCTGGATCGGCTATATCGCCTACTTGGGATTCTGTTGGCGTAGATTTACGCACTCGCCAGTGGTATATCCAAACCAAGCAGAAAAACTCCAGTGTCATCACACCTGCGTATGAAAGTGTCGCCGGTAAGTATAAGGGGCAAAGCTTTGTTACTGCGACAATGCCTATCACCAAAAATGGCAAGTTTATCGGGGTAGTGGGTTTTGACATTTCAGTAGAGGGATTCCAAGAGAGATTTGAATTTTTCAAAAACAAAGAATTGCCATCAATGAATGTATTTATGGTAGATAGTGGAGGGGCGATTTTTTCACACGATAATATGGAACTTGCCAAAGGTGGCTTCTTTAAAGATGTAGAACATAAATTGCAAGAAAAGCTAAGAAGCGATCCTGCTCAAGATGGTGCGATTGAATACTACTTGCACTTGCCAGATAGCAAGCCTGTCGATAGGATAGGATTCTACAAACGCTTTCCATTTGGCTGGGTTATTGTCGCCGTCGCGAATAAGGCAGACTATACCCAAGCGGTGAATGAAAACTTGATTGAGACCATTATCCTAGCGAGTATTATGACAATCCTTGGTGCTGTGGGGATATTTTTCATCATCCGCTACTTTACTGCACCGATCAATACGATCAAGCAGCTACTTGTAGGGTTTTTCCAATATCTTAACCACGAGTCTAAGACTGCGCCAAAACCACTTGTGCTTAAAAACCAAGATGAGCTAGGGGCTATGGCGCACGCAATCAACGAAAACATCAGTCGCACGCAAAATGGGCTAGCTCAAGATACAAGAGCTGTGGAGCAAGCTGTCCAAACTGCTAAGAAGATAGAATCTGGTGACTTGCAAGCGCGCATTACCGAGACGCCAAATAACCCGCAGCTAAAAGAGCTAAAAGATGTGCTTAACCATATGCTTGATGACTTGCAACAAAAAATCGGTAGCAATACCAATGAAATCAACCGCGTCTTTGACTCTTATACCCGCCTAGACTTCACCACAGAAATAAGTAATGCTAGTGGTAGAGTAGAAGTAGTAACTAATACTCTAGGAGAAGAGATTAGAAAAATGCTTAAAACTTCCCTAGAGTT
>NZ_JAFVUX010000024.1 GCF_017502485.1 Helicobacter sp. | reverse complement strand
TTTTTAGTGAGTGTAGTGATAAGCACTCGCTCATTTTTAGTTACTCTAAGCTGTATCTCATCGTATAAATCAAGCACTTGATTATCACTATCTCGCACTTCATAGAGTGGATCAAGTAGCCCTGTTGGGCGGATAATTTGCTCAGCAATATGACTTTGACTAAGCTCTAATTCTAGCTTTGCAGGAGTGGCAGAGACAAAGAGAAAATGTGGAGCTTTGTTAATAAACTCATCAAAACGCAAGGGACGATTATCTAGCGCACTAGGCAGTCTAAAGCCATATTCTACAAGCACTTCTTTACGGCTTCTATCTCCCGCATACATTCCACCAAATTGTGGTAAGCTCACATGAGATTCATCAACGATAATCAAATAGGGCTTTCCCTTTTGCTCAAAATAATCTAGCAAGGAGTAAGGCGTCTCGCCCGGGGCTTTGCCTGTGAGATGTCTAGCGTAGTTTTCAATCCCCTTGCAGATTCCAGATTCTCTTATCATTTCCAAATCAAACTCCGTGCGTCCTTTAAGCCTTGAATATTCCACCATTTTGTCTGCTGTTTCAAACTCCACAAGTCTAGAATCTAGCTCGGCTTCAATATCCGCTAAAGCTTGCTGCAAGCGATTTGCTCCGACGATGAATTGATTTGCTGCATAGAGTACGATACTTTGTGTGTCGCGGATTTTTACCCGCTCTAGTTCATCCCATACGCCAATGGATTCTATCTCATCACCAAAAAACTCCACACGAACAAATTCTCTCTCATTATATGCCGGAAAGACATCGATGCTCTCCCCATTTACGCGGAAGTTGCCACGCTCAAATACTACATCATTGCGTGTATAGCCCATATCTACAAGCTTTGTCAGCAAGCTTTGGTAGCTTCGCTCCTGTCCAACTTCTAGCTTTTCTATCATTGTTAAGTATTCTTGTGGGTTGCCTAGCCCATAGTTTGCCGATACTGAAGCTACTACAATCACATCGTCATAGGCTAGCAGTGAAGTTGTGGCTGAAAGCCTTAAACGCTCTAATTCATCATTGATACTAGAATCTTTTTCTATAAACAAATCGCGGCGTGGGATATATGCCTCTGGTTGATAGTAATCAAAGTGGCTGATAAAATACTCCACCTTATTTTTTGGAAAAAATCCCTTAAATTCACTATAAAGTTGTGCGGCTAGGGTTTTATTATGCGTCATAATGAGTGTGGGGAGATTAAGCTTGGCGATGATATTTGCCATAGTGTAGGTTTTGCCACTGCCTGTAACGCCCACAAGCGTGGAATACCTTGCACCATTTATAATAGAATCTACGATTTTTTCAATAGCTTGGGGCTGGTCTCCTGCTGGAGAGTAGGGTGAATGTAGGAGAAATTGCGCCATTTGCGGTAGCCTTTGTGAAAAATTTGGCTACAATTATAGCCAATGTGGCTTGTGACAACACACTTCCTAAGGAATATTAAAATGGCATCAATCACCCAACTTGAAGATAAGATCATAGCCTTACTTAGCTCATATGAAAGTATAGTAAGTGAGCTAGAATCCGTGCGTAAGGAGCTAGCAACTTTACGCGCAGAATCTAGTCAAAAAGACTTGCAGATTTCTGCACTTTATGAAGAGATAGGCAATCGCGATCGCGCCGTAGAATCTCTCTATAACAAAATTTCCACTACGCTTGATAGTAGGCAAGAGTCTAGTGGAGTCAATAATGAGTGAGCAGCTAGAAGTGCGTATTTCTGGGCGGGATTTTGGCATATCGCTTAAGGGTTATAATGAGCAAGCTGGAGCGGAGATACGAAAGCTTTTTGCGCATAGTAATACAGATCTGCTCACACTTTTGCGCGCGTATTTAGATGTCGTGCATAAAAAGTGCGAGCTAGAATCTAAAATCCAAGAAGTAGATTCTAGGATTGATTTAAGTATGCAAAGATATGCTTTGCTAGCATCTACGCAAAATGCGCTAGATAATTGCTCACTAGATTCGGACTCTAGCAAGTCCGGCGATAGGCTTACTCCAAACCTAGAATCTACTTTTATTCAAGAAGAGCAACATACCTCTAATTTATTTGATCTGCTGCCACAAAGACAAGAATCCCCACTTACGCAAAAAGACACCACGGCATAATGTTTTTTTACCATATCGCACCACTTGGGGTGCGCTCGCCTTCGCTTACTTACACTGCGCCAAAACCCCTTGCAGTGGGCACACTTGTAGGCATACAAATCCGCAAGAAAGTCTATGATGGCGTAGTGGTTGCACAAGCACAAGCACCAGATTTTACTTGTAAAAATATCATAGATACGCGGGGATATTTTGGAAGCGTGCAGCGATTTTTAGCACGCTTTATTGCTTACTATTATCGTGTAAGTTTGCCAGAGGCTTACAAGCTTTTTATCGCATTTGCGCACACTCATACACTTGCGTTAGTAGTACCATCAAAACAGAATCTAAACCCTTTATCAAGTGGAGCTTTGAGATTTTGTGATATGCCCTTGCATGCTAGATTCAATCACGCACAAAAGCAGCAAATCTCTTCCAAGCTTCCCGCACTAAGTCCCGCTCAAGCAAAAGCCTATGCATTTATAGAATCTAAGCCTTTAAGCTTACTTTTTGGTGATACAGGTAGTGGGAAAACAGAAATTTACTTCCACGCCATAGCGCGCGCTCTGTGTGCGGATAAGACTGTGCTGTTTCTTATGCCAGAAATTGCTCTAACTCCACAGACTTTAGCGAGATTGCAGGCGGTGTTTGGGGATTGTGTAGCACTCTGGCACAGTAAGGTTGCTCCACGTAAAAAGAAAGAAATTCTACAAGGCTTATATAATCAGCAGATAAAAATCATCGCAGGCGCACGCAGCGCACTATTTTTACCGCTTGCAAACTTGGGGGTGGTGATTGTCGATGAAGAGCATGATGATGCTTATAAATCGATGAGTAGCCCTAGGTATAATGCGCGTGATTTGGCAGTTTTGTTAAGTAGGCACGCGGGTGTTAAGGCTATACTGGGTTCTGCTACTCCAAGTCTTACAAGCTATAAGATCGCGCGCGATGAGGGGTATTTGTATAGATTAAAAGGCGGATTCTACCAAGCCCATAGGCAATTTATCCTAGAATCTACTCAAGCCTCACTAACTGATATGCTAAAACATCACATACAAGTCGCGCTCGCACAAAAACGGCAGGTTATCGTGTTTGTTCCTACTCGTGCAAATTTTAAGGCATTATTATGCTTGGAGTGCGGCTATGGATTTGTTTGCCCATTTTGCAGTGTCAATATGAGTGTGCATCTCTCTCGCAATGCTCTGTGTTGTCATTATTGTGATTATAGGGAGATTCTACCTAGTCTTTGCCCTAAGTGTAGTGGTGAAAATCTCTCAAGCAAGCGTATTGGCACAGCACAAGTTGCCACGCAACTACAAGAGCTTTATCCTTTAGCGTGTATAGGGGTATTTGATAGGGATCATATCACCACACAAACTAAGCTTGCTACTATGCTTAGTGCGTTTAAATCTGGGGAGATTGATATTCTTGTAGGCACGCAAATGTTAAGCAAGGGGCACGACTATCATAATGTCGCGCTTGCGTGCGTGATTGGTATTGATTATGTGCTACAAGGTGGGGATTTTCGTAGCTTTGAGCGTGGTGTGGCACTTTTGCACCAGATTGCTGGGCGTGCTGGGCGCAAGGAGAGCGGAAAAGTATTTATACAAAGCTTACAGAGTGAGTGGCTTAAGGGGTTTTTAGATGACTATGAAGTGTTTTTGCAGTGGGAGCTTGCATATCGATCATCTTCCTATCCACCTTTTAGACGGCTTGCGATGATCCATTGTAATCATCGCTCTAAGGCAAAAGCACAGGAGAGTATGCTTGCGATTTTGCGAGTCTTGCAGAAGCAAGCTGGAGATAGTGTTGAGGTGCTAGGATATGGAGCAAATGCGATTGAGCGTATAGCAGATAAATGGCGGTTTCATATCTTGCTAACTGCGCAAAAACATAGTGATATACTGCGTGCTATGGAGAATCTTGGTGAAATAGAAGTAGATATAGATTGTATTGATACTCTGTAAGGATAATTTGGTTAATCAAAGATTAATTTCCCTAGCAAAAAGCAAAATTTAAGACTACAAAAGGGAAAAGTAAGCTAGAATAGCCCCAATTTCTTACAAAAAGGAGAGAAAATGCAGAGTGATGCGGTCTTAGAATATGATTATTCTATAGCAAAGTTGTTTTTATACTCCACCTTGGCATTTGGGTTTATTGGTATGCTCATTGGTGTGGTACTTTCGTTTCAGTTGGCGTTTCCAGATCTAAATTATCTTGCTGGCGAGTATGGCATATTTGGTAGATTGCGACCGTTGCACACAAATGGCATTATTTATGGTTTCACACTAAGTGGGATTTGGGCGGCTTGGTATTATTTGGGACAAAGAGTACTTAAAATCACCTACCATCAACACCCATTTTTGAAGTTTGTTGGGTTGGCACATTTTTGGATTTATATTTTGTTGCTTGTTTTGGCAGTCATTACTCTATTTGCTGGGATTACGCAGTCTAAGGAGTATGCAGAGCTAGCTTGGCCACTTGACTTGCTTGTGGTTGTGGTATGGGTGCTTTGGGGTGTTAGTATGTTTGGCTCTATGGGTGTGCGTAGAGAAAATGTGATCTATATCTCTTTGTGGTATTTTATCGCTACTTTTACTGCTATTGCTGTGCTTTTCATCTTTAATAACCTTGCTATCCCTACTTACTTTGTCGCTGGGACAGGAAGTATCTGGCACTCAATTTCGCTCTATGCAGGTAGCAATGATGCGCTTATTCAGTGGTGGTGGGGGCATAATGCTGTGGCATTTGTTTTCACTTCTGGGATTATTGGTGTGATTTACTACTTTTTACCAAAAGAATCTGGACAGAGTATTTTTTCTTACAAGCTTACGCTGTTTTCGTTTTGGAGCTTGATGTTTATCTATATTTGGGCGGGCGGACACCATGTTATTTACTCGACTGTTCCTGATTGGGTGCAAACGCTCGGTATGGTGTTTTCTGTGATCTTGATTCTGCCTTCTTGGGGAACAGCAGTTAATATGCTACTTACTATGCGTGGGCAGTGGCATCAGCTTAAAGAATCGCCATTGATAAAATTTCTTATGTTGGCTGCTACATTCTATATGCTCTCCACACTTGAAGGTCCAATTCAATCAATTAAGTCTGTCAATGCCCTTGCACACTTTACAGATTGGATTGTTGGGCATGTGCATGATGGTGTATTGGGCTGGGTAGGATTCACTATTATTGCCGCTTCTTATCATATGCTTCCTAGAATGTATAAGCGAGAGATTTATTCACGCAAGATTATGGATATGCAATTTTGGATTATGACAATAGGAATCGTGTTCTACTTCTCTAGTATGTGGATCGCTGGTATCACACAAGGAATGATGTGGAGAGATGTGGATCAAAATGGCTATCTTGCTTACCAGTTTATCGATACAGTGAGCGTGCTCTTCCCTTACTACTTAATAAGGGCAATCGGCGGGACAATGTATCTAGTGGGCTTTGTAATGTTTATCTACAATGTTGTAATGACTATAACAGCAGCAAGACAACTAGAGAGTGAGCCTAAATCTGCTTCACCTATGGCTGCATAAGGAGGAATCTATGTTTAGTTGGTTGGAAAAAAATCCATTCTTTTTCACGGTAGTGTTTTTGATCGTGTTTTCTATTGCTGGGCTTGTGGAGATTTTGCCAGATTTTTCTAAGTCTTCTCGACCAATTGTTGGACTTAAACCTTATTCTTTGCTGGAAACAGCAGGGCGTCAGGTGTATATAAATGAGGGTTGTTACAATTGCCACTCGCAGCTTATTCGTCCGTTTCAAGCTGAAACTGATCGTTATGGTATGGCAAGCATCAGTGGTGAGTATGCTTATGACCGCCCATTTCTATGGGGATCTAAGCGCACAGGTCCAGATCTCCATAGAATTGGTGATAGCAGGACAACTGATTGGCACGAAAAGCATATGTTAGACCCAAAAAGTGTTGTCCCAGCTTCTATAATGCCAGCTTATAAGCATCTATATGCTAAGGATACAGACTTTGATACGGCTTATGCGGAGGCATATACGCAGATGAAGGTTTTTGGCGTGCCATATAATACTGAGGGTGGCGTTGCTATTGGAGCAGATATAAAAGAAGCAAAGAAAATCTATTTACAAGAAGCCCAAGCGATTGTTGATGATATGAAGTCTCAAGAGATAAAAGAAGCTTTGGAAAAAGGCGAAGTGAAAGAGATCGTGGCATTAATAGCCTACCTTAATAGTTTAGGGCAAGAGCGAAGAACAAAGTAGGTGGTTTGGTATGAGCGCAGAGACTATAGAGTATCTACGAGTGGGTGTGTATTTTGTCGTAACAGTTATTCTTATTGTATTTTTGTATTCTTATGCGGTTTCTATGTGGAGTCGGCAAAAACACGGAATACGCGATTATGAGAAGTATGGTGAGTTGGCTGTGCGTGATGACCTGCACGATGATCTTGTAGAGCCTAGAATTACACAAAAGGAGCAGAGATGAATTGGTTGAGTGATAGCGTCAATGTAATCGGTTTATTGGGCGCAGTGGCGATCTTGGTGATTACTATTTATGTGGTTGGTTTTTATGTTAAGAAAATGAAGACAGCGGAAAATGATGGTGAGCTGACAGAACACAATTGGGATGGTATTAAAGAGTATAAAAATGACATTCCTATTGGGTGGCTTGTAATCTTTATCTTGGTCATCATTTGGGGATTTTGGTATATGTTTTTTGGCTATCCTCTTAAGAGTTTTTCGCAAATTGGACAGTATAATGAAGAAGTTAAAGCTAGCAATGAGAAGTTTGAGCAGCAGTGGCAAAATCTTACACCACAAGATAAGATTGCTATGGGTGAGGGGATTTTCCTAGTGCAGTGTTCACAATGCCATGGACTTAATGCTGAAGGTATCAATGGTCAAGCGCAAAACCTTCGTGCTTGGGGCAAGGAAGAAGGCATTATCCATACCATAGAAATGGGAAGCAAGGGGCTTAATTACATTGCTGGGGATATGCCTCCTGGATTACTTACTAGCGATGATGAAAAGCGACAGGTCGCAGCCTATGTTATGAAAACTTTTTCGCCTAGCAAATCTACTAAATACTCACAAGCTGATGTGGAGGCTGGAAAAGCTGTTTATCAAAATGTTTGTGCTACTTGCCACGCTAATGATGGAAGTGGTAATGCAAATGGTATAGAAGGCTTTGCTTCTGACCTTAATTCCTATGGGGATTATGTGCTTGTTGAGCAGGTTTTGAAAAATGGTAAGAAAGGCTTTATAGGTAAAATGCCTTCTTTCAGCTATGCAAACTTTAGCGAAAGACAAGTAGAAGCATTAGCTGCTTATATTAGCTCTTTGGCAGTGAATGACTAATTAAGGAGTAAGTGATGAATGGACTATTTGGTGTGAATGGGCTTTTGGGGTATTTGGTGGCGGTTTTGCTTGTTGTTTTGCTTGCCATAGTCTTTGGTTTCTTGGCAGTGAGTGTCCAAAGTGCAAATGCGCAGAATTATTATGAGTTTAAAGACTACAGAGACATTAAAGCACAAAGTGTGGAAAATAAAAATTTCTTCCAAGATGCACAATAAAGGAGAGTTCTATGTTTACAGCAACAGAAAAATTATTGGGTGCGTTGTTAGTTGTTTTGGGTGTTGTGTCTATTATGATTGCTTTTATTCCTGATGGGCTTTTACATCTAGTGTAAGGAATGGCTTGAAGCTATTATTTAAACGATTTGCTTTATTATTTGCGCTATGTTTTGCTTCTGTATTACTATATGCCGATGGTAGTAGCCGATCCCTCAATGGCTATGTTATCGGCAATACACACGGAGTTCTTGTGCCAAAGACACAGGAGCTAATACAGCTTCTTTCAGCAGAGATTTTTCAAAAGACTGACATTAGAGTATATGTTGATATTATTGATGATATTGCTATCTCCCCAAAATATCCAACAAAGCAAGCGCGCAAAGAATATCAGTCGATAGTTTATGCGCAACTTCAGCAGCCCTATGTTGTTATTTCGCTATTTGTGCAAGAGCGGAAATTTGATCTTACTAGTAGTAGCAGTTTGCAGACATTTCTTGGTGCAAAAGTGTTGGATTCCGTGTATTTTGATTATATGGCACCGCTTATCCCAGAAAAAGAGCAAGACATTACACCGCAGCGTCTCTCAGCGATTTTGCTTAATGGCTATGCTGAGATTGCTGACATAATTGCTAGTCAATATGCTGTAAAATTTGAGCACAATATCAGCACAAACGAGCAGGGCGTGCGCTCTTTTGTGCGTTTTATTATGTATGCTATGGTACTGATTTTGCTGGGGCTTTTCGCACTTACGTATTTTTCTCGTAAATCTTCTTCATAAGGATTCTATATGGGAGTAAATATTTCAAATAATTCTGTCCAAGATTCTAGTGCCACACAAAAAAAGCCGAGAAACTTGTGGCCATATGGCATTTTGCTTGCTATTTTTATTGGCATCATTTTGATTTGTATCTCTGTATATATTTCTGTAAAACACCCAGTGTATGATGATCGTCCATTTTTTCAAAAGCATTCTGATACAGATATGATGATTAATCAATTACTTGAGGACACAAGTGCATTGCAAGAGCATTATGATTTTTATATTCAGGCAAATCTCAAGCCCACAAAAGATAGTGTGCTAAAGCCAAATTCCCCGTATTTACGCTCTCCACATAGGGATAAACAAGAAGATCATTCACCAAACATCTTGCTCACTAAAACGCTTAATACAATTTACTTGCTTGCCGATAAAATTGATAATAAATCCCAAGCCTTGCCAGAGCTTAGTATCGAGATTTTTATCCAAAAAATAGGCGATATTAAAGCTCAAGATATTTACATTTATGATACTAAATATGGGTCATTTGTAAAGCGCATTCCAGAACATAAGGGCGCGCAAATTCCAATAGGAAAGATGATATTTGATACCAAAGAGCAAGTGTTTGTAAGCCCATCATTTGAGATAGAGGCAGAAGGACGCTGGATTATCTCATTGCAGATTACAGCCAAGCAAAATCCAGCACCGCGATCCGCGCAAAGCACGCAGGATTGCTGTAAGGATCTCTTTGTTGTGCTGGAAAAAGAGTTCTTTAGTATGCCAAAGCTACAATAGATGCTAGAATCTAAGATGCGCTCTAGTATTTGTGCGATGATGGCGTGTGTTTCTCTCTATTCTGCACGCCGTTCTCGTGCGTTTGTGATGCTAGAGATCGTGTTTGCGCTTGTTGTCATTGGGGTGGCGTTTGGGATTCTAGCGCAGTTTTATCTCTCTAGGTTTGCAAGTGGTGAGCTACCCATAGCTGAGCTAGACATCGTGCAGGAGAAAGCACTTCAAGAGCTAGAATCTAAAATCGCTCCAAAGTCGCATATTATTCTCGGTAAAGATGGATTGTTTTGTGAGGGTGAGTTGTTTAGTACCACTCAGTCTCAAAGCACTTTTAAGCTTTTTGTCCCACGAGTATGCGACAAGCCAAAGTTTCCGTAGTATCCAGTACTGCAAAAGCGTTTGTGCTAATGGAGCTTGTATTTGGCATTGTGATTTTGTCGCTTGTTTCTATCGCATTAGTTCAAGTCACTTTGTCACTTCATCGACACTCTATCGTAAAGACTAGTGTAAGTCTTGCGCAAATCTCGCTATCCAATGCTGCAGATGTTGTACGCAATCACCTAGAGATGGAATCTAGCTTTGTTTTTATAGATTCTACACTGCAGAGCGCATCGCATACGATTAGCTTGCAAGGAGACGCGCTATTACTTGATGGTGTATTATTAGCACAAGATATTACGAGGTTTGATGTAAAGACTTTGCCTAATAGTGCCTTTAGCATAGATGTATGCACAAATCTTGGTGGCGAAGCTTTTTGTATCAATCGTGTAGGCTGGCTACGCTAATGCAACCAGCAAAGCCTAGCTCACACTCCGCGCCTAGGGCATTGAAAGCTTATGCCCTGCTCTATGCAACTATGTTTTTACTGCTCGTTAGCTTTTTTCTCACAAGTCTCCGTACAAGTACGGGCATTACGCTAGATAGGCTGACAAATTCGCATATACGATTTCAGTCTGCTTTGTATCTACGCTCACTAGAGCAGGTAGCTAGAATCTGCCTTACCTCGCACATTACTTCTGGGGATTTTGTGCTAGATGCTGATTATAGTGGCGGGTTTGAGATCATTGGGCACAGGGTGGTTATGTATGTTGAAGCCATAAATCGTCGCACAGGGCAAACTATCCGTAGCACGAAAGAATTGATTATACCATAGCACAGAGCTGGTCTTAGCGGAATATGCGGATATGTTCTAGTGTTAAGCGCTTGTAGATGGGGGGGGGTTAAAAATGGTGCGGAAGAGAGGACTTGAACCTCCATGCCTTGCGGCGCCAGATCCTAAGTCTGGTGCGTCTGCCAGTTTCGCCACTTCCGCAAGTAAAATGGGCATTATAATCTATAATGTTTAAAAGTAGCTGAAAATACGACTTCAAGGGCTGGTTGCGCGTGTTAGATTCTGAGTGTGGCTTGGCGTGATTTATCTCTTTGTTATATTAAAAGTTTATAATCTCACCAAACTTTAAAAGGATAATAATGGAAAAGAAGAAGCGCGTTTTGGTGAAGTTTTCTGGAGAGGCATTGGCTGGGGAAAATGGTTTTGGGATTGAGCCTAAAATCCTTAGCTACATCGCAGAGGAAATCGCTTCGCTACTAGAAGCTGAGATAGAAGTGGGCATTGTTATTGGCGGGGGGAATATTATCCGCGGAGTGAGTGCTGCACAAGGCGGGGTGATCCGCCGCACAAGTGGGGATTATATGGGTATGTTAGCCACGGTGATCAATGCCGTGGCTATGCAAGAAGCCCTAGAGCATAGTGGTGTTGATGTGCGGGTGCAAAGTGCGATTGAGATTAAAGAAATTTGCGAGAGCTATATTTACCGCCGCGCTATTCGGCATTTAGAAAAAGGGCGCGTGGTGATTTTTGCCGCTGGCACAGGGAATCCATTTTTCACCACAGATACGACAGCCACGCTCCGTGCGGTAGAGATAGGGGCGGATTATGTGATTAAGGCGACTAAGGTTGATGGGGTGTATGACAAAGACCCCAAGAAATATCCTGAAGCCAAGCGACTTGATACTATTTCCTATGACGCGGCATTGGCTGAAAATATCAAAGTGATGGATGATACAGCAATCGCCCTAGCTAAGGATAATCGTCTCCCTATTATTGTCTGCAATATGTTTAAAGCAGGAAATCTCCTTGAAATCGTGCGTGATGGTAAGGGTGTGTTTTCTGTCGTGCGATAATCTTAGGCGATATATTAAGATGATGCGCTCTCTCTATGACAAATACCCCATAAGCTTAAGTATTTCGCGCTTTTAGTGCTAGAATCTAAGCAGAGTAAAGCAGATACAACTGCAACAAGTCCCAAGCTACTGTCTCCACTTAGCAAGACACCACAGGCGTGATTGTAGGATCTAAGTGCGTAGTATGTGGAGAAAATTTCTCCCGCGATTACGCATTTACAAAAGCTTGCAACAACACAGGAGCAAAAACACTTCATCAAAGCCTATGAAGTGTTTTTGCGCGTGGCATTTGCGCTTTGCCGTGAGTATATGCGCGTAATGGTGGTTTGGCTGTTTTCTTAGGATTCCGCAGTAGAATCTAAAATCGTTGTGCCAAGCCAAGAGTGCGCACGCAAAAATAGAGCTTTCTTGGTAGAGCTTTTTGGCAGAGCAAAATACCTTTATCCTAAGCTTTGAGGGAGAGTTTTTCCACTTTCTTAGCAGCTATAAGCCGACAAAGGTTTGTGTCAGCGGGGGCTGCGGGCACGAGAGCGAGCTATTTAACCTTGCCAATACTTTCCGCTCGCTTCAAAGCAAAGATCCGCAGCTGCAAGAAGTCTTGCGATATGGTATGCAAGGCTTCTTGCTTTTTGCTCTAGTTGCTAATAGTCAAGATTCTGGCGAGCTATTCAAGGGCTTGGGCTTTGAGAGCTTGCGCGCCTATCCTAGCAAAGAGCTTGAGCCGCTGATATAAGAGCTGCAAGGCTTTGAGGATAATGCGTGGCTTGGGACATTTCTAGGGCATTTTACGCACGAGTATCTCTCCAGGCTCTACCGCGCTAAATATCTCTTGCGCCTCTATACTCAAAAAAGCAAAGCCAAGCAGATCCTAGAATCTATGGCACAAGTTGGGCTTGCTCCCTGCCTAGATTCTGCTATTTTGCCAAAGCAAGCTCAAAAGCTCTGCGAGCAAAGCGCGTATATAGCACAAAGTGATTTGCCAGATATGGTAACAGGAGAGCGAGTCTTTTCCTGCAAGATAGGCAGAACTGCTTAGAGCTATACTATGAGCAAGATAAGGCACATTTGCGCCTAATCCCAAGCCCCACAAATACCAGCGCGATATGTCAAACGCTCCAAAAAAGCGCGCAAAAGTCTTTACAAGACTCGGTGCCACCTGCTTCAATGCCCATAGATTCTACCCTATCTCCCAAGCAGCAAGCGATCCTAGCGCGCATACAATCCAAAACATTCGCGCTTGATTTGCAAGACTTCAGCAAGCTTTCAAGTGAAAAAATCAGCGAGCTATGCCAAAAGGGCAGCATAAAAGCGTGCCAAATCACCGCGACTCACACAAAAGATCTAAGCCTTTTGCTAGCAAACTGCAAGGCAGGGGTGGGGGAGTCTTGCGCGATGTTTAGCGAGCTAGTGCTATCAGGGCAGAGTGTAAGCAAAGACAAGGCTAAAGGGAGCAAAGTAGGCATTGCAGAAGTGCTAGAATCTAGCAAAAGGGGCTGTGAGCTAGAGAATAGTGGCTTGTGTGCTATGGCTGGTGAGCTACTTGCGCTAAGGCAAGAGCAGATCAAGAGCTTTGTGAGCAGGGGGCTTGATGTCTCATCGCTTCCGCGTGATCTAGCCGGCTCGCTGCCCTTTTTGCAGAAATCCTGCGCGCGTGGAGAGGAGCTAGGCTGCCTAGGGCTTATCGCTCGCGCTAAAGACTATGAAGCAGCCAAGCTAACAAGCTCTGCTAAAGAGCTTATAGCAAGTGTGTGTGCGCCGCTAGAATACCTGCTAGATGGCTGTGATGAAACAAGGGCAAATGAAATCCTAGAAGTGCAAAAGAGCTTTATGCCAAAGGTGATTTATAAAGATGGCAAGCTGACAAAGGCGGATTTAGCGCAGTTTGAAAAGGTGTGCAAAGATGGCTCAAATCTCGCGTGCAGGACACTTATGCGCTCTTATGGCAAAGTCTATGATAATCCCAAGCAGTATAGAGATAGTCTGCGTGCGGCAGCCGAGCTTGCTTGCGCGCGTGATGATAGCAAGAGCTGTGCTGTGCTAGCTGAGCTAGAATCTACCAAGTCAAAAGGGCTAGAATCTAAAGGAAGCGTTGAGCAAGTCCAGCTCTATAAAAAGGCGTGTGATTTGCTTGAGATTGAGCGCGCGGGCTATGTAGATAGACTACGCCTAAATAGCTATGCTAGCTGCTCTAAAGCAGGCGATGCATTTTGGCTAGGCAAGGGGGCTGGAAAAGACAGGCAAAAAGCGCAGATCTACTACTACCAAGCCTGTGAGAATGGCGAAAATGGCGCGTGCGATAAGCTGCGCTCCACACTGCGCTAGCTAGAATCTAGCAAGCTAGATTCTAGCGCGCTATTAGCTTTGCTTAGATTCTAGCTTTTCTTTGTCATTGCGAGCGGATTTATCTGTGAAGCAATCCACAGAGCCAACGCAAAACGCATAAAGTAGATTCTAGCTAGAATCTACTTTATGATAAACTCCCTAGGGTTGAGTCCGCAGCCTATTATGAGCCTTTTAAGATTCTTGCCCACATCTCTTAGAGCCGCATTGCTTACAAAGTAGAATCCAGCCTTGTCAAAAGGCACGACAAGCGTGCCATCTCTTCTCCTTGCGGAGGCTTTGCTACTATCCCGGTAGATACAGCTAGGCAGCTCATCGCTCGTATAGCTCTCAAAGGCTTCTCTAGCATTTTCTAGCAAATACTCTATGGCAGATTTTGCTAGGTAGTTAGCGTTTCTTACAAAGTGTCTTTGCCCATTGGGGAGTGTTATGCTTGAGAATTTCTGGAAAGTTAGGTCATCATCAAGGCTTTTGCTAAGCTCTCTTGTGCGGTATTTCTTAGGCAGATCTCTAAACATCTCCACTTCGCAAAATTTCTGCGCTAGATACGCACTCCTAGCTAGCATTTCATCTATCCCCCAAGAATCTGTGTTGTTGATAAAATAGTCATTTAAATGCAGCGAGCCATTTTTCTCCATTAGCTCTATCTTTTCCTCATAGGGCTTGTTGCTAAGCTTTAGATTCTGCCCTGTAAGGGTTAGATTCCCAAAATTATTGAGATAATCTTGCTCAAAAGTGTAGTAGTCCCCTACCATATCGCGCCATTCCTGCGTAGCACTCTGTGGGTAGAAATGCTCTACTTGTAGCTCTTCTTCTCTTGGTGGCTCGGCATTACTGAGCTTTTCTATCTCAAGCAAGATAAATTTACAAATATTTTTTAGTGAATACGCATTGCGCGTGGTAAATGCCGTTGTAATGCGATCATCATTTGGGAAAATCCCTCTACCAAATCTCTTGCCCAAATATCGCTTAAGCATATCAGCTGAAATCTCTCCATTTAGCTCACTATACAAGCTATATAGAATCCTATTAAGCACAGGGGTGGGCTCTCCACACACACTTCTGCGCACATAGTAGCTTATAAGGATTTGTAAAATTTCATAGAAATTTTCATAATCTAGCCTGTCTTCTTCAAAGTCTCTTGCCAAGCGCAGGACAAAGGGCTTTGCCACACCAAATTTAATGCTTACTAAAACACCCACGAGCTTGCGTAGATTTGCTAGCTGCTGTGCAGTGGCATTAGGCTGCTCTAGCCCATATTGATGCCCTTCTAAAAAGACTTGATAGATTCTGCCATACTCGCGCATATCACGCATAAGAGCTTCTATATCATCAGGGAAATGCTCTCTATGGTGGGCTTTTAGGCTGTGGTAAATCTCGCGCTCTCCTTCTTTGACCTTATCTTCATAGTAAATGCGCAAATAAGTTAGGATAAAGTCGTTTAGCTCTTTTGATTCACCTTTTGCATTTATGCCAAGCCACTCTTCTAAAGGTATCCAATATTCTTTATAGAGCTCTTCCTGTCTAGCAGAATTCTCCCCCATCATCAGGTAGTTTCGTATAAGATCTAGTCCTGTTAGCGGCTCGCCTGTGGCGTTAATGCTCTCAAACACCACTTGTGGATCATCATCGCTTATCTCTAAGCCTATGCCAACGATTTTAAGCCGCAAAAACGCGCCATAAATCTCCTCTATGCTATATCCTTTGAGCAGATAGTCATCAAGCTCTTTTAGAAAAATTTATAATTTTCCCTGATATGCGATTTGCCTTGTATTTCTGTCCAGCGATTTTGCATCACAAGATCGAAGGCTTCTTTATCGCGCTTGAGGGGCTTTAGGCGGAGTTTTTTCTGCGTCTCTGTCTGCTTCTTTGGGAGACCAAGCAGCCTGCTAATCTCATCTTGTGTCTTTGTTTCTATGGCTTTGAGTAGTAGCATTAGGGTGGTGATCCGCTGTTGCCCATCGATGATGACAAACTCCTGCAGCTTTCTTAGGCTTTGTTTTTCATCATCATCGATGAAATGTAAAATATAAGTGATAGAGCCCATAAAGTGCGTTTTCTCATTTTTAGAGATATTGATAATGTCTTCTAGCAATTTAGCGCAGTTATCTTTACTCCAAGTGTAGTTGCGCTGATATACAGGGATAGAAAACATCGTATTTGTTATGGCAAAAAAGTCGTTGATGGTGGATGGCTGGGCTGTCATTATGGCTACTCCTTAAAAAAGTAATTGCGCTTACCGCCCAAGCATTAAATCAAAAAAAACAGCTTAAATTCCTAAAAAATCCTAGATTCTAGGCTAGAATCTAAGTGCTTCTTGTGCTGGTTTATTTTGCGGGGATCGTTTTTACAAAGAATGCCTAAGCTTAAACTTCACACAATTTCAGTAAATTTTAAGTATTTCTAGCTTAGAATCACGCCTTGTTTAATCGTGTGGTGCGTATTTGTAGCACACATCACTTGCAAACACGAAGCAACTATTAGAGTTAAAGGAGATCTTATGAATATGACACGATCAATGAAAACAAGCGAGATCACGCGAGAGTGGCATCTAATTGATGCGACAGACAAGACATTTGGGCGACTTATCACCGAGGTAGCGACTCTGCTACGCGGTAAGCATAAGCCCATTTACACGCCCAATGTCGATTGTGGGGACTTTGTGGTGATTATCAATGCGACTAAAGTAAAATTTAGCGGCGTGAAGCTACAGGATAAAGAGTATTTCACGCATTCTGGGTATTTTGGCAGCACAAAGTCTAAGACTTTAGAAGAAATGCTTAATAAAACTCCAGAGAAGCTCTACTACCTAGCAGTGCGTGGTATGCTACCTAAAACAAAGCTTGGTAGGGCGATGATTAAGAAGCTTAAAGTCTATCAAGGCAGTGAGTACCCACACACAGCTCAAATCTCAAAAAGCAAGTAAAGGACATAGAAAATGGCAAAAGTGTATGCAACAGGGAAGAGAAAAACAGCAATCGCAAAAGTATGGCTAAGTAATGGTAGTGGCAAGCTTGTGGTCAATGATATGACGCTTAATGAGTGGCTTGGCGGACACGAGGCGATTAAGAAGAAAGTGCTTCAGCCTCTTGTGCTAACTAAGCAGGAAAAGTCCGTAGATATTGTGGCTAAAGCCTTTGGTGGTGGGTATTCTGCGCAGGCAGATGCTGTGCGTCATGGGATTTCCAAAGCACTGAATGAATACGACAGGGCATTTCGCGCGATTTTGAAGCCTAAAGGCTTGCTTACACGCGATTCTCGAGTGGTTGAGCGCAAAAAATATGGGAAGAGAAAAGCACGCCGAAGCCCACAATTCTCCAAACGCTAGGCTTTCCTGCGCTTTTTTGCTTGCGTATTGGGCGTGCCACTTGGCTTCAGTAGCACTCTTAGAATCTAGTGCTATGTGGCGCAAGAGCTGGCTCTACTCTAGCTCTTGAAGTGTTCTAAGTAATGCTGGACTTGTGGCTAGATCTTGAGACACACTTGCAAAGCTATCGTGCGTGAAAAAGTGTGTGCGCACAAGTGGTACACCTTGTAGCAGACTGTGCTCTTGTAAGAACTCATCGATATAATCATCATTGCATTTTTCACCGCTTTTATGGCTATTTGGCTTATCGCTTTTGTTGTCGTAGCTATCTGCCATCATCGCTACACAGAGTAGTGGAATATTGTGTGATTTTAAAGCGTGCGTGCTTAGCAGGATATGATTAATACACCCTAGATAATACCGCCCCACAAGGATACAAGGCTTTGGATTCTGGCAGAGATACTCTAGGCTACATTGCTTATCATCAAGTGGTGTGAATAGCCCTCCTGCTAGCTCTATGATGAGATTTTGCGCATTTGGGATGGGGATTTGCATCCCCTTGTAGTCGCGCTGCTCTAAGAGTCTAGCGATATGTGGTGAGGCTGCTGTGCGTAGGCTTATGCCATTGTCAAATACTTCACACTCTGGCACAAAGTTGCGGATAAAGTCGCGGTCCTCTATCTCCCCTGCTTGGATAAGCTTAAAATACCCATAAGAAAACGCCTTGCAAAAGAGCGCACTAAAGTGTGTTTTACCCGTGTCGGTGTGGATACCTGCGATATAGAATTGTGCCATTATGTTCTCCTTAAGCTACCTGCCATTGTATCAAAAGCCAAATGGTTGTGCTATAATGCATCTCTTGACCTTAGGAGCAAAGATGAGAGCAGTGCCACAAGATTACCAAGAGCCTGTTGCCTTGCAGCCGGCACAAGAGCCTATCGTAGCAGTGGTTGTGCCCTGCTATAACGAAGAATCCGTCCTAGAGCACACGCACAAGGCACTAAATCACAAGCTTGCTAGCTTGATAGATTCTAGGAGTATTAGTGCGCAGAGTTTTATCTGCTATGTTGATGATGGGAGTATGGATAAGACTTGGAAAATACTCTGCGCACTTGTAGATTCTAGTAAGCTAGAATCTAGCGATACTTTTAATCAAGGTTCTAGCGCACTAGCACGCGATGATCTCCCCCCCCCCCCCCGTTACTAAGCTAGAACCTAGCATCTCTGCTTACCATTTAGTACGCACAAAGGCACTGAAGCTCTCGCGCAATGTGGGGCATCAAAACGCTCTGCTAGCAGGGCTAGACTTCGTAAGGCACCGGTGCGCTTGTGCTATTAGTATTGATGCAGATTTACAAGATGATATTGGTGTGTTTGATGAGTTTATCAAAGCCTTTAAGCAAGGCAAGGAAGTCGTCTATGGCGTGCGCAAAAGTCGCGATACAGACACAATGTTTAAGCGTAAAAGCGCGCAAGGATTCTATGAAGTTATGGCGTTTTTAGGGGTGCGCATTGTCTATAACCACGCGGACTATCGCCTATTGTCTGCTCGCGCAATCGGTGCGCTTGCTAGCTTTAAGGAAGTTAATTTGTTTTTGCGAGGGATTGTGCCTTTGCTAGGGTTTCCTAGTGGGGTTGTGCGCTATGATCGCTTAGATCGTGTAGCTGGAGAGTCTAAATACCCATTGCGTAAAATGCTCTCTTTCGCGTGGAATGGTATCACAAGCTTCTCTATCGTGCCACTTAGACTTGTGAGTGTAGTGGGCTTTGTGTTTTTCTTGCTCTCCGTATTTTTTGGTGGGTATGTGCTTTGCGTGCGACTTTTCACAGATTGGGCGGTGTATGGCTGGGCTTCTACACTAATACCACTAAGCTTTTTTAGTGGTATTCAGCTACTAAGTCTTGGAGTCATTGGTGAGTATATTGGCAAGATCTATCAGGAGAGTAAGGCGCGTCCGCGCTACTTTGTAGAAGAATCTATCTAAGCGTGGCTAAAAGCTATGTTGCAAGGCGCGCTTTAATCGCCCACAAGATTTGCAATATCGATTTTCACACGCGCTAATTGTGTGGATACTAGGCTATTTTAGCGTGCTAGCGCTTCTGGTTCTAGACACTTATGCTAAGTCTCACAGCTACCAAGCTACCACACAAGCATTTGATCCTGTTTCCATTGTGCCTCCAAGAGATTATTGAGTGTTATTTTCTCTATCAAAAAGACTTCGCATTTCTTGCAGACTTAGATTCTAGTGTGAATATGAGCTCTAGGATTTTATAAAGAAGCTTTGTGTTGTAATGGAGTTAAAGTTGCACAGGCTCTAGCGCGGAGCGCGCTAGAGTTTTAAGAGAGTCTTAGAAGTCGTATCGTAGTCGGACAAATGCCAATATACTATGCTGTTGTTGCCCGTGATTCTCCAATTCTCCTGCCGCACCATAGTAGCCGATTTGTGGAGTTATTGTTAGGCTTTTTTCAAGCTTGACAGGAAGCTGTGCCATCGCCATAAAAGTATGTGCTTCGTCGCCTGTGTTGAGAGTTCGGCTAAACGATAGCTGATAGCCTAGCCCTAGCACACCGCTTAGTGTGTCGCTAATCTTATAGCCACTCTCTGCATAGATACCGGCACGATGAACATTAGCTCTTGGGTCTTTCCTATAGATCTCTTCATGCTTGTAGCTACCCAAGTTTATACTTGTCCTTTGCTCGCGATAAAGATCGGCATTCATACCATAGTTGAACATACCAGAGAAGTAGAGCTTTTTGTCCATAGTTTGGGATTTAATCGCAGCAAAGATATGGAATGCAGAGCCACTGCCCTTATTCTGCACATCATCAAAGCGATGCTGAGAACCTGGGTTTTGATCGTATCCTTTATTGTAGTATTTATAAGTACCACCGACTTGGAAATCTAGAGTTTTGTCTTCGTTTTGTAGATAGTAGCCAGCAGCAATGCGTGGGATTTTTCCATTCCGTTTACTAGCAGCATCTACATCTTCTGTGTCATCGACAAGTGCGATAGTAGCTCCTGCGATAGAGTAGGAGATCTGCACCTTGCGGCTTGCAGTGCGTAGCCCCCCGAAGCCTACATGCCCTTGATCGATATTGGCTGTATCAGAGGAGAAGAGTGTCTTTGGCACTGATGGTGTGTTTGCCTTACCAAAGAGTAGGGTCCCAGCAGAGCCAAATGTATAAGACCCCCACATATGTCTAAAATAGCCATAACGACTTTCTTCTTGTAAGGCGAGTTCGACATTGGCATCAAGGTTATTTATCTTGGCTTTTATCCCTACGCGCGAATTGCTTTGTAAGCCAAAGAGTGCGCTACCAGAAGGATCATTGAATGTATTTCCGGTCACATTTGCATTACCACCAAAGCCCACATAGCCCCTAGCCGATCCATAGATGTCAATCACTTTATTGCCTTCATCGACTACCTTATATGCAGACATTTGAGAGAGTGCGACACTTAGTGCGCTGCTCACTAGGACTAGTTTATTTAAACTTTTCATAAAACTCCTTTGTGTTTATTACAAGCTTCAGCATAGCTGGCTTAGAAGTAGTATAAATATTTTTCTAAAAAAATTCACACAAAATGTGTAAAAAATTTGTAATATTGTTACAATCTGTTTAAAATTTTTTGCTTCCTTAAACTAGTCTTGCTTGCCTTACTTGAGCTTTACCCTAAGCTACGATGTGCTACAATGTGTCAATTTACGCGCAAAGGCATCATCACCTATGGAAGAAATGGAAGCGACAATCGCACTCTTACGCGAGCATAATGAGCTAGAGGTCATCGATACACCGCTAGATATTTACCTAGAGATCCCTCAGCTTGCCTACATCGAGGCAAAGCGAGCAAATGGTGGCAGGGCATTGCTTTTTACAAGACCTATGCGCGGAGAGAAGCCCTGCGCAATGCCTGTGCTAATGAATATCTTTGGCTCTTTTAAGCGTGTGGAACTTATCGCCACCAAGTCCCCAGAAGTAATCGCCTCTAGGATCAAAGATCTGCTCAATCTCGCCCCACCTAAGGGGTTAAAGGGCTTGCTCAATGCGCTTAGGCGATATAGTGTGCTACGCTTTGCTATCCCAAAATATGTGGGCAAGTCTCGTGCGCAAGAAGTGCGATATTTGGGTGAGAAGGTAGATTTGTATAAGCTACCGATTTTGACCACTTGGGAGAGTGATAGTGCGCCATTTATCACAATGGGGCAGGTCTATACCCAAAGCCTAGATGGGAGCAAGAAAAATCTAGGACTTTATCGCTTACAGGTGCATTCCCACAATGAGCTAGGGCTACACTGGCAGATACATAAAGACTCTACACACTTTTTCCACGAGTATAAGAGGGCCGGAGAGAAAATGCCTGTAACTATCGCGCTTGGTGGTGATCCGCTCTATACTTGGTGCGCGCAAGCTCCACTGCCACATGGCGCATATGAGCTTATGCTCTATGGAGTGATTAAAGATAAGCGCGTGGAAGTGGTGCGCTGTCTCACAAACCCTTTGAGCGTGCCAGCTGGTGTGGATATAATCATAGAAGGTTATGTCGATACTACACGCCTAAAAGATGAAGGACCATTTGGCGATCATACGGGATTTTATACGCCTATTGAGCCATATCCTGTGCTAGAGATCACTGCTATCACGCATAAATCTCAGCCTATTTACCCAGCGACTATTGTGGGTAAGCCACCACTAGAAGACAAATATATGGGCTATTTAACGGAGAGAGTGTTTCTGCCACTTTTGCAGACAAGTGCGCACGGACTACTCGACTACAATATGCCAGAAAATGGCGTATTTCATAATCTAATCCTAGCTAAGCTTGCTCCGCAATACCCGGGGCACGCGCGCCAGCTTATGCACGCATTTTGGGGGGTAGGGCAAATGAGTTTTGTCAAGCACGCGATATTTGTGGGTGCAGATGCCCCAGATTTAAGCGACTATCCTGCGATGCTAAAGTATGTGCTAGATCGCTTTAGTGTGAAGGGGCTTGTAGTAAGCGAGGGCGTGTGTGATGCGCTTGATCACGCAAGCCCAGAGTATGCCTATGGAGGTAAGCTAGGGCTAGATGTGGCAGACAAGGAGCTAACAGAGCAGATGAGGGTGGTGAGTGATTGCGAGCTACTCGCTAGGCTTAGGGCTGTGGATTCTAGTGTGGAGGTTGTGCGGCAGTATGGGGCTGGGGCTAGAGTGCGTGTCGCTATTGTTGGCTTGGGGGATTTGGGCTTGGGTGAGCGACCGCGCGTTGGGTTTTTGCCAAAGGAGCCTGCTGTGACTACGCCTTGCACTGCTTTGCTTGTTTTGGCTAACAATGGCGATCCTAAAGAAGCATCGGCTAATGCTGGTGAGTCTGCAGCTATCACCACTCAAGGCGACTCTCTTGACTCACCTTGCAAAGCCCCATTTTTATCTCAAAAATTCTACCGCGAGCAAGCAGAGCTAGAATCTAAAAATACCAAACAAGCGAAGCATAGTTTCCAAAGCGATCCAGAATCTTTATGTGAAAAAGTGGATTCTGCTCAAGCTGGCTCTGCTGTGAGTTTGGATACTTTCGCGCGTGCGTGTAGTGGTATAGGCGAGATGATGAAAATCGCTATTTTGGTGGATTCTTGGAAAAATGATTTAGATAATCCCTATATGCTTGTGTGGCGTATTGTCAATAATATCGATGCTAAGCGTGATGTATTGATTCAAGGGGAGCAAGTATTTATCGATGCAAGGGATAAGCTACAAAGCTCAGCACACCCAAGGGCTTGGCCCAAAGAGACAGACTGCTCAGTAGCAGTAATTGATGGACTTAGGCAAAAGGGCTTTAGTATTGATGAAGAGTTGCTGCATCGCTTCCATATCTGTGGCTCACCAGCCACGCGCTAAATGCAGACAATCAATAAGGATTCTTGCTCTAAGCTAGAATCTAGTTTAGAACCTAGTGCGGTGTATGAGTGCAAGGGTTCGAAATTTCTGGGTTTTGTGCTGTGTAGTAGCGAGCTAGATTCTACCTTGAGCTCGCTTAGGGCTATGTACCCAAAGGCGGTGCATTTTGTCTATGCGTTTCGTGCGTATCAAGGGGGGCAGATTGTAGAGCGCAGTAGTGATGATGGCGAGCCTAAAGGTAGCTCTGGTGTGCCTGTGCTTAATGTCTTGCGTGGGTGGGAGATGATTGAGTGTGGCATTGTAGTAGTGCGATTTTTTGGCGGAGTGAAGCTAGGGGTAGGCGGGCTTGTGCGCGCTTATACTAAGGCTACGCAGCAAGCCCTAGAATCTGCTAAGAACTTAGGCGTGATCGTGCCTTATGTAGAGTGTTGGGAGAGAGTGGTGCGTGTGAGATACAGCGAGTTACGCGCTACGCACTATCGTATTAAAAAACTAGGGCTTAGAGTGTGTAGGGAAGAATTTGAAGCTAATAGCGTAATGCTCCATATACAAGGAAATATGGAAGCATTACAAAAGCTAGAATCTATTTGCAAAAGCGGATGTTAATTCTTGTCCTTATCCACAAGTTTATTTGCAGAAATCCAAGGCATCATGGACCTTAGTCGTCTACCTACTTTTTCAATGGGGTGATTTGCGAGATTCTTTCTCTCTGCATTCATTCTTGCATATCCTGCTTTTCGCTCCAAAATAAAGTCTTTTGCAAAGCGACCTTCTTGTATATCCCTTAGAATTTCTTTCATCGCCTTTTTAGATTCTGCATTAATGACGCGTGGTCCGCTTACCATATCGCCGTATTCTGCAGTATTTGAGATGGAGTATCGCATATTTGCAAGTCCGCCCTCATAGATTAAATCTACAATTAATTTTAGCTCGTGCAAACACTCAAAATACGCCATTTCTTCAGGGTATCCCGCTTCGACCAAAGTTTCAAACCCCGCTTTTACAAGGCTACTTATCCCACCGCAAAGCACTGCTTGCTCGCCAAAAAGATCTGTTTCTGTCTCATCTTTAAAAGTGGTTTCTATAATCCCACTTCTGCCTCCACCAATAGCACTTGCATAGCTTAAAGCAATTGCTTTTGCATCGCCCCTGCTAGTATCCTGCTCAACAGCGATCAAATCTGGGATTCCACCACCTTTTATAAACTCGCTTCTAACCGTGTGTCCCGGGGCTTTTGGAGCGATCATTATCACGCCTACACCCTTTGGGGCTACAATCTGCCCAAAATGGATATTAAAGCCGTGTCCAAAGGCAATGATTTTATCTTCACTTAAATTTGGCTTAATATCTTTGGCAAATACATCAGCTTGTAACTCATCTGGGATTAGAATCATAATCACATCAGCTTCTTTCGTCGCCGCCCCTACTTCTAGTACCCTAAAGCCTTTTGCTTCAGCCTTAGCCCAGCTAGAGCCACCCTTATATAGCCCGATGATGACTTCCACGCCTGAATCTCGCAAGTTTTCCGCGTGTGCATGCCCCTGACTCCCAAAGCCAATGACGGCTACCTTTTTTCTTTGGATAAGTCCTAAATCGCAATCTTTATCGTAATATACCTGTAATGCCATTATTCAGCTCCTTAAATTTAATGATCGCGCGCCCGCGTGTGTGGCGTGATTGTAGCCAAATATGCTTACAATTTTTTTAAGATGTTTAAGCTCTAGTTTTGTATAATCGCTAATTTTTAAGGACTTGTATGCGCTATCTTAAGGACTTTCTCTCCCAAGCAGATGCTACAAAAACGCTCATCTATCCCCACCTAAAATGCACCAAGAAAGAAGCAGAGATTCTGCGCTACTTGGTGTTAGCAGCTCTTGATGGGCAGAGTGAAGAGCGCGTGCTTGATGTGCTTGATGCAGCATTTGGCAAATCTACAAATGTGATAAAGATAAAGGGCTTGAAAGATTGGAGCAAGCAAGAGTGTAGCAATAAAATCGCGCTTGCAGAGCATTTGGGCGCGATAAAGTCGCTACTAGATTCTGGTTGGATCAATGCTGTAGGTTTTTCTTTCTTGCGCGATAGAGAGATGGGTAAGGATATGGCATTGCTTGAGCTGTTACCACTTGAAGTAAGCTTATCATCAAGCTTTCATCGCCTACTAGAAGATGGCACTATACAGCAAGAAGTCCCATCAAACACACCTTATACAGATCATTTAGAATATTTGACAGATCAATTTTTGCGCATTGGACTACTTGCTAGCTTGTGTGGGAAAAAAAGTGCCAAAATCTCTAGCCAAATCCGCTCGGTAGAAGAGCGCATACAAGCGCGTCTAGAGCGTAGCAAAAGCGAGATTCCAGCACACAAACTACTAAAAGACCACCACCTAAGTACAAAAGAAGAAATTATATTTTTCGCTTTGCTAAAGGAGGAGTATTATGGCGGTGATGGCTACTACCGCGATATGAATAATCTCATTGATCTCGTGAGTCATAATGAGTATGAGAAAATCCAAAATCGCGCCTTGCTCGATGAGAAATCCACCCTTGTAGAAAAGGGTTTACTTGATTATGGTGAGATGCTTAACCCATTTGGTGGGATTGTGCGGACATTTTTTATCCCAGAAGAGCTGCTGCGTAAGCTGATTAAAACCCCAAAGAAAAGTAGAAGCAAACAGAATCTAGCTACCGAGCTACTTGAGCAAGATATTTTTGAGCTACTTACACCTAGTGTTAGTCTTACTGAAGTAATCTTGCCAAGTGCCACACGCACTACATTAGAATCCATCTTGCAGCAAGTAGATTCTAATGTAGTGGCACGCCTAAGGGAGTGGGGCATTATTGATAAGCATAAAGGTGTGCAAGCAAAGATCCTTTTCTATGGGGCGGCTGGCACAGGCAAAACACTGAGTGCGCAGGCAATAGCTAAGGCGTTAAAAAAACAGATTCTACACTTTGATTGCAGTAAGATTCTCTCAATGTATGTGGGCGAGTCAGAAAAAAATGTGCGCAAGATTTTTGACACTTACAAAGACATTGCGCAAAAGAGCAAAAACCCGCCCATATTGCTCCTAGATGAAGCAGATCAGTTTCTAAGTGCGCGTATGCACGCAACCAGTGGCGCAGAGAAAATGCACAACCAAATGCAAAATATATTTCTAGAGCAAATTGAGCGATTTCCCGGGGTACTTGTGGCGACAACCAACCTTGTAGAGAGTATTGATAGTGCGTTTTCTAGGAGATTTGACCATAAGATTGAGTTTAAACGCCCAGACTCTACTATGCGCGTGGCGTTGTGGGAGAAGTTCCTGCCTAGAAATGCTCTTTATGAGCGGGGTTATAATGTTAAAAAGCTTGCTAAAAAGCTTGCGCACTATGATCTAAGCGGGGCGCAAATCGCTCTAGTAGTGAAAAATACTGCCTACAAAGTCGCTGCACAGAAGGAGCCTGTGTTTAAAGAAGCAGACTTTGTGCAAATGATTGCCAAAGAGCAAAAGGGTGGCTTTGATGGGCAAAAAAGCGTAGGCTTTCAAGTGCTCTAGGAGAGCGTGCGGGCTGGGTATGCAGATAATTAGCGATAACTATGTGTTTCGCACTAGATGAAGGCTTTTTGATTAGAATCTCCCAAAAACTCAAGGGATTTATGATGAAAAGTGTGTAATAATGTGAGTATTGTGCTGCTTACATCTTATATTGAGTGCTAGCGACCTTGCTGTATATCCTTGAAAATTTTGGAAGCTTATTAAGGAAAATCTAGGCATAGATGGCAGTGGCGCAAATTTTGTCGTGATAGATTCTGCTTTTAGTATAAATCCCCGAGCTTAGCTGATAAAGATGCGGAGCTAATCAATGGCATTTCTAGCAGATTAGAGTAGTACGACATTCACATAGCTCTAGCATTGCCATTGGTGCGAGGAAGGCGATAGCGACCTGCACGGTATTGCGGTAAAACAATCGCTAAGTGGCAAAGGTTACACTTCCTTATAATATCATCCATCGATGATAGCGAAGAAGAATCTTTGGACAAGGGGCTTTAGATATGTAAAAGGACTGAAGGGCTGGCACGACTTGATATCAATCGTAGTAGAAAAGATATAGAGCATTGTAAGGACAAAAATCAAGCCTTTTATACCATTGATACAAGGGGCAAGCTGTGAGTTTAGTAATAATATAGACCAGCAAGTATGGGAAGATAAATAGCATAAGATGGTGCTTGGAACTCCTCCAAAGAATAACTACAACATAGCAAAAGCAGGGCTTATCAAAGTAGGAGCTAGGAATCTAGCCTTGAGTGGGACAATATTTATGAAGGTGCGACACGCGTTTTGTAAGGTGTGCCAGATAGACTAATCATTGGACTCTTTTTAGCCCACAACCAACTAAGCCAAGCATACCATACACCAAGCAGCGAGAACCACTACTCATCAGTATCAATGCAAGTGCTAGGATGCACTTTTGGCTAGAATCTTAGATTCTAGCAAGGGCTTTTAGAAAAACTCGTTGATAAGTAGCTGTGTAGAGATAGCAAAGCATAGCACAATCACTGCTGGGCGGATAATCTTGCTCCCGTGCTTGATAGCAAGTTTTGCCCCTAGGCTTGCGCCAATCATTTGCCCTACACACATTATAGTCCCTAGAATCCACAATATCTGCCCGCCTAGTAAGAAAAATGCCGTAGAAGAGAGATTGATACTAAAGACTATCCAACGAGAGTGCGCCAAAGCCTTGCTAAGTCCATAGCCAGCAACTGCCACAAGGATAGCTAAGATAAATGAGCCAATCCCAACCCCCATAAATCCTCCATAGACGCTAGCTAGCGCGCAAGAACCATAGAGATGGGGTTCGCTAGAGTGCGCGCGATCTTCATTGTTGATGTTTGGTGAGAGTAAAAAGTAGGTTCCAAGTCCTATCATCACAAACGGCAGTGCTTTTGCTAAAAAATCTAGGGATACAAACTGCACGCTAAGTGCGCCAAGACTAGCGAATACCACTGAGATGGCAATAAGCGCGCGACTCTGCTTTAAATCAACCAAGCCACTTTGATAGTAGCGTGTCGCGCTTGTCAAAGAGCCTACACAGGCTTGAAGCTTGTTTGTCGCTAGGGCTTGCAGGGGACTTATGCCACTAAGCAAAAGTAGGGGCATAGTTACCATACCGGCACCACCAGAGAGCGAGCCTACTAGCCCACCAATGATAGAGGCGATAAAGAGTATGAGATACCAGCTAGAATCTAGCTCCATAGCCTAGCCTAAATGTGAGAGATACTCCTGTATGGGTAGAGAATCCACCTTCGCACTAAAGATCGCATAAGGCTCCAGAATCTCGCAGCCACAATACCTAAAGGTGCTTGTAAGTGGTGTTAGGATCGTCTCTAGGTTATATCCGTGGTGTCCATCATAGCTATCCTTGCTACCACCAAGCGTTGTGATGACTTGGAAGCTCTTGCCGTGTAAAAGCTTTGGGGTCTTCCCATATAGAATATGTGTCAAAACGCGATCTTGCCACTCTTTCATAAGAGCAGGAGTACTAAACCAAAACAGCGGAAATTGGAAAATGATTTTCTGCGCTTTTGTGAGCAACTCCACTTCTTTGGCGACATTGATTGCGCCACTTGGATACTCCACATTGAGATTGTGGGCAGTGAGATTGGGGAGAGACTTGGCAGATTCTAGCAGTGCTTTATTGACCTTAGAATCTTCCCAAAATGTATGTGAGATAATCAGTAGTGTTTGCATAAAAAACTCCTTAGTTGTTATAGATTAGCCATTGTAGCATAATCTAGAAGCCAGTAGGACCTAGGCTTTCATTTCTAAAAATGGCTTTTTTTGTGAATTGAGCTTTGAAAAAAGTAGCTCATCGCTTCCGGGAGCAGCGTTACTAGTGGTGAGTAGCTTGTCGCCATAAAAGACAGAGTTTGCCCCGGCGAAAAAGCATAAAGCTTGCAGTTCTTCACTCATTGCTTTTCTGCCAGCTGATAGGCGGATATAGGAAGTAGGCATAAGGATTCTAGCAAGTGCGATAGTGCGGACAAAATCAAATTTATCAACTTCTGGGGCGTTATCTAGAGGTGTGCCTGGGATTTTTACAAGCTGATTGATGGGTACAGATTCTGGTGGGGTTGGGAGATTGGCAAGTAGGAGTAGCATATTGATTCTATCATCATTACTCTCCCCCATACCCAATATCCCCCCTACACAGATTTTAAGCCCTGCCTCACGCACATTGGCAATGGTGTTAAGTCGATCTTCAAAAGTGCGTGTAGAGATGACTCGGGAGTAATGCTCCTTGGAAGTGTCGATGTTGTGGTTGTAGAAATCAAGCCCTGCATCTTTAAGTTTTCTAGCATTTGCTTTAGAGAGAAGCCCTAGTGTTACGCAAGTCTCCAATCCTAACTTTTTGATCTCTTCTATACTTTCACAAATCTCTTCTAGCTCTGCTTGACTAGGACTACGCCCTGAAGCCCCCATACAAAACCTTGAGCTTCCGGCTTCTTTCGCCTTTTTGGCTAGAGCGATGATGCTGTGCTTATCAAGCATTTTTTGTGGTTTTGTGTCAGTGGAGTAGTGCGCACTTTGGGCACAATAGCTGCAGTTTTCCGTGCAAGCCCCAGTTTTTACACTAAGCAGGGTGCTTGTTTGAATTGTGTTTGGACAGAAGTGTTGCGTATGTACGCTATGGGCTTTTGCGAGTAGCTCCATAAAGGGCTGGTAGAAAATCTCTTTAGCTTCTTCAAAAGTGTAGCACATCACTGCTCCTTCAAGACTTGGCAAAGTATAAAGGTGCGCATTATAGCGAAGTTTTGAGATTTTACCCTGTGCTTGGATTTTGCCTAGTATATTTTTATTTCATTTAGTATAATTAGTGGAAAAATCCTAAGAGGTTATGATGTTTATTCCTGAGTGGGACGACCAGTATAGTGTCCATAATGGGCATATTGATAAGCAACATCAACAGCTTTTTAAGCTTGCTAAGCAAGCGGCGATACTAATCCACAAGCAAGTGGATTCCAATGAAATTAAAGCGATTTTAATGGAACTCTTTGACTATATGAAGTTCCACTTTCGCGACGAGGAAGCCTATATGGAGAAAATCGGCTACCCCAATCTCTCAGCACATATAGAAATCCACAAAGATATGATAGAGCGCGTAACTGATCTTATCCAAAATACCAAATACGATTTCAAGCAAAAGCTTGCTATTATCGCGCGTGATTGGCTGGTTGAGCATATTATGAAAGAAGATATGAAGATCGAGCGTTGGTATGAAGAGTATAAAAATGCTCAATTTCTTGAAGGTAGTGCAGATGCAGATGCTATGGTGCAGGAGAAGATGGAGATTGGACATTTTTACAAGTGTGATTGCAGGGAGTCATTCCGCGTGCTTGAGACTATTCATCAAAAGATTCTAGGAGGGCAGACTTACTACTGCAAGAAGTGTAATGCCAAAATTACTTTTATCCAGGATATGCAGCTGTAGGAGCAGTGTGCAAGCGCGTAGCTATCTAATTACCTTAAAGTGAAAGGATGCAAATGCAAGTGGTTGGCTCGATTATTTGGGTACTTTTTAGTGTGATGATTATTATCGGTGGTGGGGTAGGCTGCTTTACACCATTAGAAGTAGTGGCGAGCTTAGCATTTTTACTCCCGATATTTTTGTGCGTGGGTGGTGTGGCTGATATTTTGTATTATTTCCATATTAAGGAGTTTGCCGGCGCGAAAGCCTTGCTGTTTTCTGGGATTTTTAATCTCCTACTAGCGACAATTTTCTTTAGTATGGGGGTAGAATCTACCTCTACTGCGATTGTGTATTTTGTCGCATTTTTGGCGATGTTTCGCGGAGTGCTGGCGTTTGTTTATGCTTTTGATCTTAAGCAGATCCATACGGGCGCATTTTGGGTAGTACTACTGCTTGGTATGCTTAACATTGTTGTATCGATGATTTTTATCGCATTCCCTGCTATTGGAGAGATCGCCATAGGGATTATGATTTCTTTGTTTATCGTGCTATTTGGTGTCGCTTCATTGCTTGGGTGGTGGAGCGCGCGCACGCTTTTTGGTCGCTAGGTAATGCACGCGCTAGATTCTAGGCTCTTTGTATTCTCTACGCAAAGGGCTGTAATGAGTTTTTATGCCAGTTTGCCCCAAGGACTTATGCCTAAGGCTATGGGGATAGAAGAGCTATTTTCCTATGCATTTTTTACCCCCAATAAAAGTACGGCTTCTTCGCATATTTACAGGATTTTACTGCATACAATTTTGCGTGATTTGCTTGAGCTTAAACCTGCTCTTACAAAACTACTTGTCTTTGAGCAAAGCTTCTTAG
>NZ_JAFVUX010000023.1 GCF_017502485.1 Helicobacter sp. | reverse complement strand
GGCATTAAAAATGGGATTGAAAAGCTTAATCTCGTGCTTATGCCACTACTTTTTATTATCTTCATTGGACTGCTTATTTACGCGGCATTTCAGCCATCATTTATGCAAGCGGTGCATTTTTTGTTTGACTTTAAATATGAAGATATTAATGCAAATGTCTTTATGGAAGCTCTAGCGCAGATGTTTTTCTCTCTCTCGCTTGGAGTTGGGACAATCATCACCTATGCTGTTGCAAGCCAAGAGAAGCAAAATCTCCTTGTTTCAGCACTATGGGTGGTCGTCCCAGGCATTATCATCTCGCTTGTAGCTGGACTTATCATCTTCACTTTCTACTTCGGCTATGATGGCTCGCTAGGAAGCGATGGAAATAAGGGGATCAATCTAGTCTTTATTTCATTGCCACTCATCTTTTCGGAGTTTGGTGCAGTTGGGCAAATTCTATGCTTGGCATTTTTGGGTGCTTTGCTCTTTGCTGGGATCACTTCTACAATCTCTCTTCTTGAGCCAAGCGTGTTTTATCTCACACAAAGACGCGGACTCTCACGAGCTAAAGCGAGCTTTTGGGTAAGTGTAGCAGTGTTTGTGCTAGGGCTTTTTGCCATCCACTCTTTTAGCTCATATCACATACAGAATCTACAAAACTCACTACCTATCGAGGCAGATAAGCACAGCGCGTTTTTTTGGCTCGATACCCTTATGCAATACAGCAATCCAACATTTTTCTGGCTTGATTATCTAACAGCCAAAATCATTATGCCCCTTAGCGCGCTTGCTTCGATTATTTTTCTTGGCTATGTTATCAAAGAAGATACACTTAGGGGGCTTACACAAGGATTTCTTAACCCAATTGCATTTGAGGTGTGGTATTTTATCATTCGCTATGTCGCGCCACTTTTGATTCTAGCGATATTTATTTTTAAATTTTTTGAGTAATTGGAGGAGTGTATGGAACACTTTGAAGACAAAATTAAGAAAACTAAAGAGATTCTACAAAAGCTAAACGCGCAAGACTTGAGCCTGAAAGAAAGTTTAGAGTTCTATAAACAGGGTATGCAAGAGCTCAAAAATGCTCAAGATCTTTTAGAAAAAGCCAAGCTAGAGTATGAAGAAATCAAAGCAAGCGATAACTCATCTAGCCAAGCAGAAGCAGAATCTTAATGCGTATAGAACTCTACCAGCAGGATACACTTACCCCTAACGACTCCCGATTGGCACTCTTTTGCCATAAGCTTCAGCGCGACACACTAGTCGCCCTACCAGAATACACACTTAACCCATTTTTCACAATCTTGCGCACACAAGAGATGGGAGATACTCTCACTCACTCTAGCGCACAGCTTAAACTACTTGAAAGTCTAGCAAGCAAGCACCATATCCACTTCATCGCCCCCATCATCACCAAAATTAAAGGCGCGCTTTACAAGCAACTTGTATATATCAACCCAGAATCTATGAAACATATTTACTACACCCAGCAGCGACTAATCGAGTATGAATACTGGGATGAAGCGGCATATTTTGGCAACCCACAGCCAAAAAGCGCAAAAACTCCAAGTATATTTATGGTAGGCGAGTGCAAAATCGCTATGCTATTTGGCTTTGAAATACATTTTGATGAAATTTGGTGCAAGTTAAAGGCACAGGGCGTGGATATTGTCATTATGCCTTGTGCCAACACCTTTGACTCTGCACATCGGTGGAGAGAGCTGTGCAAAATGCGCGCCCTACTTAATGGCTGCGCAATTTTACGCATTAATCGTGTAGGTTTCTGTGAAGTTGATGGCGAGCAGTGGGATTTCTATGGAGATAGCCTAATTGCTATGCCTAATGGCATGATTTTAGATCATTTAGGCAATACACAAGAACGACTATCTATCACACTTACGCGTGCGCAGATAACGCATATCGCCAAAGAATGGGGATTTAGAAAAGTGTTTGACTAAAACCCAATCTTATGAGGATTTTAGAAAAAAATTTCTAAAATGTCAGTCGCATAAATATTGCAAGGAGGACAGTCTATACTATGGAAAGTATGCCTATATCTCTGCTATCTCATAAGAAAATATATGATCCAAACTCTAATGAATCTCTAGCTGAACGCAAAATATTTGGTGGCAACCCGACTGCTATGTTTGATCTAACAAGGATCAAATACCAGTGGGCATATAAGCTTTGGAAGACAATGATGGCAAACACTTGGTTTCCAGAAGAAGTCAATATGAATGGGGATAAAAAAGACTACGCAGAACTTAGTGGTGCAGAAAGACAAGGTTATGATAGAGCGTTAGCACAACTGATTTTTATGGATTCTCTGCAGACAAATAACATCAATGACAATATCAACCCATTTATCACAAGCCCAGAGATCAATCTGCTACTCATACGACAGGCATTTGAAGAATCTTTACATAGTCAGTCTTATGCCGTTATGGTAGAATCCATTAGCGACAATACGAATGAAATATACGATATGTGGCGCAAGGACATGCAACTGCGCAATAAAAATGACTATATCGCCAATATCTACATAGGGCTTGCCCAATATCCCACAGAAACAAACTTCATCAAAGTCCTATTTGCCAACCAGATCTTAGAGGGTATATATTTTTATAGCGGATTTTGCTACTTCTATGCCATTGCACGCACGGAGAGAATGCTAAATACAGCGCAAATGATACGCTTTATCCAAAGAGATGAAGTTACACATCTGCTCATTTTCCAAAATCTTATCAATACGCTCAAAAAAGAGCGTCCTGATCTATTTACAAAATCACTACAAGATGAAGTTATAGAAATGTTTAGAGCTGGAGTAAATGTAGAAGCCAAATGGGGAGAGTATATCACCCAAGGTCAGTCATTGGGACTCTCGCCTGAAAGCATTCGCGGATTTTTAGAATACTTAGCAGATGAAAGACTCAGTAAAGTAGGTATGCCAAAGCTATATAATGCGAAAAATACACTAGATTGGTTTAGGAGCTTTAGTAGCTTTAATAACCAAAGGACAAATTTCTTTGAAGGCAAAGTTACAAACTATACTAAAGGCGGGGTAGATTTCGATGATTTTTAAAGATATTGTGTCATTGCAGATAAAAACAAAACAAAACTTCCAAGATAATCTTGCGCGCGTAATTGCAGAAATCCACAACAGCCAAAATGGCTCAATTATACTTACTCCAGAATTGGTGTTTAGTGGATTCTGCTACCAAAATATGAATGAGGCAAGTGAATTTAGCAAGCACGCCACGGAACAGCTCCTTAATGCGAGTGCCAACCACACTATCATCACCACAATGATTGAGAAAAAAAACCACAAGTTCTACAACAATCTCAAAGTGTTTTCACAAGGTGAGCTTATACATAAACAAGCTAAACATCAGCTCTTTATGCTAGGAGAAGAGCATTTGCACTTTGCAGCAGGTTCAACAAATGAAATTATCCCCTTTCGACTTGATGGCATAAATTGTGGGGCACTCATTTGCTTTGAGTTGCGGTTTTTTGAGCTGTGGCAGAAGCTTAGGGGGGTAGATGTGCTATTTGTCCCTGCACAATGGGGACAAGCACGCAAAGATCACTTCGAAACACTTTGCAAAGCGCTAGCCATAGCCAATCAGTGTTTTGTCGTAGCGAGCAATAGTGCGAGCATACATATGGCAAAATCAAGCGCGATCATCAGCCCTTATGGTAAGGTTATCCAAGATGATACGAAAGAAGTTATCCAAGCACAAATTGATGTCGCTGAAGTAGAAAAAATGCGCAAATATATCAATGTGGGAATAAAGGAATGCATAAGATAAAAGGGCGTTTAATGTGCGATGAAATTGCCAAGCATTTTTCTCTACAAGACAAGATACGCAATGCACTAGAATCTGTCAATAGAGAAATGTTTGTCCCAAATTTTTCTAAGCACTTAGCATACAGTCTAGATCCGCTACCTATGCAAGCAGCACAATGGGTATCCTCCCCGCTCACAGTCGCCAAAATGACGCAATACCTCACCCCCGGTGATAGTGTTTTAGAGATTGGTTGTGGGAGCGGTTACCAAGCTATGGTACTCGCACAAATATTTCGGCGCGTTTTTAGTATCGAGCGGATAGAACCACTACTTACAGAAGCGCGCAAAAGGATCCGTGCAACTGGAGTAGGCAATATCCACACAAAATTTGGAGATGGGCAGCAAGGCTGGGCAGAATACGCCCCTTATGATAGAATCCTGTTTTCTGCGTGCATAGAAAAAGAAATCCCCCAAGCAATTATTGATCAACTAGAAGAAGGTGGAATTTTGGTAGCACCCATTCAAGAAGTCATCACTACGCAAAATATCTTATCGCTCTCCGGCACTAAAACCACAAAAAAACAAGTTAAGCAATATATCACGCGTTTTACAAAACACAATGGCACATTAAACAATAAGGAAGTTTTGGAAGAATGTTTGTTCGTGCCAGTCCTAGATGGCACAACACACTAGGAGCAAATAATGGAAATATTTGCCATCACGCTCGATACGATATGGCACAACGCCTTTACTGCAACATTTTCTATTTTGTGGTGTTTTGCTGGTGTTTGTATCGGTGCAGCTGGAGCTTGGCTACTTATCCCAAACACACACAATAGTCATCTCCAGCAAGATGCCATAGCACACCAAGCTCCAGCCCAACTACACGCCAATTTTCATAAATCACGCTATTTTTGGAGTGTCCTTGGCGCACTTGCTTGCGGTATAGTAGGTGGGTTTGGAGAGTCTATTTTACTGCCTTGGCTATTTGCGCTTGTAATTTTACTTCTATCCCTATGTGTGTGGGATATATACTATTATGCCGTGCCAAACTGGCAGAATCTAGCACTTTTGCTCATAGGTATTAGCAAGGGTGCTATACCACTTATCTCTCAAGCACCATTGCACCCAGATTTTAGTATCGATTTGAGTATTATTTATTTTGAAAGTGCAAGGTCTGTTCTCACTGATCTTTTGCTAGGGGCTGGTCTCACTAGCCTAATCCACTTCATAGGAATAATGCTTTTACAAAAACACTTACTTGGTGAAGGTGATATTGTATTTTACGCAAGTTTTAGCGCGCTCTTTGGCTTTGGGACTGCATTGATTAGTATATTTTGGGGCTGCGTATTGGCAAGTCTAATTATGGTAACTGGCAAGATTCTCAGAAGAGATACACCACCACTTGTGCCTCTAATCCCCTGTATAGTCAGCGGACTTGGCGTAGGCATATTCTATGGAGTGTGGCTATGATGCAGCGTTATCTCTTCTACGCAGCCACACAAATATTTTTACCATTTTTTATTGTACTGTTTTTTATCGCATCTGTTGTGCTACTTATTGGGCTTGCAACTGTTACACAATTTATCAAACTTAATGTTTGGGACTTGGGGCAGATATTTTTATACTCTATACCAAATGGTATCTTTTTTATTATTCCAATCACCTTTTTTTGTGCTTGTGTGTTGGGGCTATCAAGACTCTCCTTTGACTATGAGCTATTGGTATTTTTTTCACTAGGGATTTCACCACGCAAGATTCTAGCTCCATTTATTGGGCTTAGTATTTTTGCCAGCATTGTGTTACTGTTTTTTTCTCTCGCACTCATTCCACTATCAAAAAGTGCCTATGGCAACTTTATGGCTCAAAAGCGTGCTGAAGTTAATATCAATATCAAAGCTGGTGAATTTGGGCAGAAGCTGGGCGATTGGCTTGTGTATGCAGATACTGCTCACGATAGACACTATGAAGGTTTGGTGCTTTTTTCCAATAATCTAGAATCTCAAGAAGTCTTTATTACCGCCCAAGAAGGAGAAATGTCCAACAATGATGGAATCTTCACTCTACTACTTCGCAATGGTAATGCCTATTTCACCGAACCCAATAAAGTTGAGAAAGTAGATTTTGCCCAAATGCTCGTGCATACCAAAATCGATGAAATCAGCCTGAGTTCCTATGATTTATGGGCATACTGGAAAAGCGCTTTTGAGGGAAGTCGATCGCAGGCTAGAAGATTAGCGCAAGCTATCATCACCTCACTGTTTCCCATAGCGAGCATATTTCTCATACCATTATTTGGTATAGCAAATCCACGCTTCCACAAAAACCTTAGCTATGTATATCTACTAATTAGCGTAGCTAGCTACTTCATAGCAATGCATATCTTTAGCCAGAATGCACCATTCTATGGGATTGCTATATTGCCCTTCGCGTGGTTTGCACTATCTTATGTGCTGTATCGCAAGTTTGTATTGCAGGTCTATTGATCTACTGTTCAATAATATCGACGCCTACTGGCGGGATAAATACAAATATCTCATCACCAAGCACACCATTTAGGTGCACATCGTGTAGAGTGATCTCCACAACATTATCAAACTCATCTGTGAAAGTAAGCTTTTTGGGAATGTCATTACTCACAACAAGCACATAACGCGTGTTTTCAAAATCAGTAACATATGAACCATCTTGCTGTTTCTTTGCCCTATGTAAAATCTCCAAAAAATCTATCGTTGTTTTTCCAACACTCACCTGCTCTAAAGAGGGCTCATATATTGTCGTCTTACCCTTTTCTATGTATAACTCTTTTTGTATGGGAGTCTCATATACCCACTTTGCTTGAGATGGAGCCTTGATATACAGCCTTCCACTATATACAAGAACACTCTCTTGGCTCATTGTACGCTGTGTAAAAGAGGCTTGCAGTGTTACAATATGCTCACCATAGCCATAAGCAATATTAAAGCCACTAAATATAGCACAAATGAAAAATACTCTCAAGCTTTGACTAATGACAACCACAAGACCCACCACAGCAACCGCCACCGCGGCTATGCTCACTATGTTGATGGGAAGTATCACAAGAGCCACTGCCACAACAACCACCACCCACATAACCTTGCAACACTTCATCATGAGTTGCTTCACGCATATCAACAATTTCTACATCAAATAGCAATGTTTTACCAGCCAGCGGATGATTATAATCAATCATCACATTACTATCATTAAAATCCTTGACAACAACCTGTACGGTTTGTCCATCTTCTGCTTGCCCAAACAATGTCATACCTTTTTCCAAGACAATCCCATCAAATTGATCTTTTGGGACCTCTTGAACAAAGTTAGCCTGATAAATACCGTAAGCATCTTCTGGCGCTATCGATATATTGAGCTTATCTCCTTTTTTGGCAACAGAAACCGCTTTCTCAAGCCCACTAATCACCTGCCCAGCACCCAATAAAAACTCCAAGGGTCTTGAAGCCAAATTGCTATCTATAACATCTTGCGTATCAGCATCCTTAACCTCATAAAATATTGCCACAACTTGTTTTTGCTCATTAGTGTTCATGCCTTATCCTTTGTTTGTGTTTTGTCGCAGATCCTTGGCTTTCCTACCTTGCTCAGATTCTGGATACAGCCGGATGAGAGAATCCAAGAATTTATTGTAATTATCCATATCTTTAGAATACCTAAAAGCCCATGCAGTATGCCACAGAAGAATAGGCATATAGCTGGCTTTATCATCTACAGACGCGCTTTTTTTATAAAAACTTATCGCTTCTGCAAATTTACCGCGCTGATATTCAATCTCTCCAAGCATATATAGAGATGTCGCGGGCTTGTAATTACGCTGCACAAGCCACTCATAGCGTTTTTTAGATTCTAAGAATTTCTTTTCCCTATAAAGCTTCCTAGCTTCATCAAACACTTCTTTATTGCTTAATTTTGTAAAAATTTCAACCTGACTTCCTGTATTCGCCTGCTTAGTGCTGGGTTTATCGGTCTGCGATTTTGAACTTGACTTAGACTGGCTTGAATACTCGGCTCTAAGCTCAGCTAAAATTTCTTGATTTAACTCGGTTGTTAATGCAGTCAAATCACTAAGCTTAGCATTGAGTTGATCGATAGACTTTTGCATATCTACAATAGTAGTACTATGCTGCTTCACCAACTCCGACTGGTAATTAAGACTTGACTGCAAGCTTTGTATGCTCATATCTTGCCGTCCCATAGCATCAAGCAATGACTTAATACGCAAAGCCTGCCCATCAATAACACTCTGCATCCCATCTATAGACTGCTCAAGTGCTTGGATTCTAGCACTATAATCAATCGCCAAATTTTCAAGATTCTTGTTTGTAGATTGAAGTATTTTTAACTCTTTCTTTGTCGCGCCACTCTGCAACTCAAAGGCTGATGGCTCACCCCAAAGAGCCGTCAAAGAAAACAATAAGGAGTGGTAGAATCTACTATATTTCACTTATGTTGCTTTAATTGCAAATTACTTTGAAACTTTTACATCAGACCTGCGATTTTTTTGGTAGCAATCCTTTGTTTTATCCATACAAATAGGCTTACTCTCACCAAAGCTTACAACACGCACAGCATCTCTGTTAACACCCTTTACAACAAGCGCATCTCGCACAGCAATTGCACGCTTTGTTCCAAGAGCGTAGTTATATTCATCTGTTCCAAATTCATCGGTGTTGCCCTCGATCACCAGCTGAACGGATTCTTGCCCCTCAACACGACTAGCAATATCATCTACAACAGATTGCATATCAGCCCTAATAACAAACTTATCAAAATCAAAATATATGCTACCAAGCAAGTCCCCAGACTCTCCCAATGAAATACCGACCGCAGGCTCACTGGGAATAGTGGTCGCGTCACTTTCGCCTGTACCCGCTACATTAACCTTTTCCTTTGGACATCCAGTTAGTACAAAAAGTGCCACAAATACGCCAACAACCGCAACTGCTTTCTTCATTTCAAAGCTCCTTTAGTGAGATTAAGTTTAGATTATACCAAAGCTTTTTGTTTCGCTCCATTTACTTACCAATCAAACGACTGGATATTGGCTTTGCTGAGTGGGAATAAATAGCTTTTATTATAATCAAGCCTAATTACGCCTAGTGCTGTTTGCCCAGATGTATGCTTTAAAAACATCACACTTCCACCATCTTTAGAGAATCTTGGCATTTGGTTATTGCCTATCGCAGTCAATCGTCTAATATAATCTGTCTTAGTTGAAATAAGATAGATATTAAAAGTATTAGCACCGAACTCATTATCACTCTCCCTGCTTGAATAAGCAACATAATCTCCGTAAGCAGTGATGGAGCTATTGTTTCGTCCGTGATAAACTACCTGCTCTGCTGGCGCATCAATATCAAGTCTCTTTGAATAAATATTAGCATAGCCAGATCGATCTGATACAAACACCATAGATCTTTCATTATCAATAAAGTAGCCTGACACATCAATCCCAGAATACTTGGTAAGCTGAGAGATTTCTTTACTTGCCACATTATAAAGATAAATGTCTGGCTGGTGCCCTGGTGCTAGAGTAATTAGGAGATTTTGTCCATCCCTGCTAACATCAGATACTGACGCCATACCATCGCTATCAATAATCCGCTCAGATCTACCACTACGAATGTTGTATTTTATTATTGTGGGGCGCACGAGATACTTGGTAAAATAAATTTCTTGCTGTGTAGAATCCGCCCACTTTGGAAAAATGTTTAATCCACCAGTAACGATTGTGCGGCTATATGTAAGCGTATAGTCGCTTAAGACGATATTTGCCTGCCCAGAGCCCGTATATTGAGAATAGACCACATAGCGATTCATCCAAGCAATCGTTGGTGCTTTAATATAGGCATTAATATCAATTGCCATTTTATGTGCCACAAAGGGATAGAAAGCAGAATCGGGGAGCTGGTAAGTTTTATTGATCTTGAGAGCAGATGAGCCACTATCATAAACCAATATTGTCGCCTTGAGAGTCTTGTTTTCCTTAATAACCTGCACAATAGCCACAAGATCGATTTTCTTTGCTTGATAAGCGCTAAAATCTACAGAGTCCCTAGTGTATATCGCACCATCAATTGGCTCAAAATGTCCAGAGACATTTAAATCTCCCAAAAGAATTTTATAGATCTTTCTGGCTAACAAGGATTCTCCACCACTGATATATCCAACTTCTATTTTTGGTGTCTTTTGTCCCGATTTGATAATGTCAATCGTCGCATCCGCACCAAATAAACTGCACATCAACGATACAATCAACAAAATACTTCTCATAGCACCCCTTTGTTATTTGAGTCTAAAATTAACCTCTATCTCAATTACCTTGCCTTTTGGATAAGGTGGGAATCTATCTTGCTTCAAAGACTCGAGAAGATCAATCACGCTTTGATTATAGTCTTCATACGAAGAAAGCTTTGTAATGTGATAATAAAAACTTCCAGTATTTGTTATACGAAGCAAAACACTAACTTCTGCATCTTGATAATACTTTGACTGCCACTTGCGATAAATTATATCATAAATTTTACCAAACCATTCGTTATACTCGCCATCTGCAAACTCTGGTGAAATAGTTTGAGATTGCACATCGAGAGTCCTATTTTCTATTGCACTTAAATTGGAATGAAGCTTTTCAAGTTGCCGAATAGCTTGAAGTTTGCTAGAATCTTTTTTATCTCTCGTGTTTTTGGCATTTACGCTACGATCATCTCCGCTTTCTTTCGCTGGTGTTGTCATATCTGGAATTGTTGAAAAAATATCTTTAATGCCGATCCCTTCAAGATGTGTGCCAGAATCTTTTTTACTATCTTGGGGTGCTTCAATCGAAGTAAGATCAATAGTTATCATCTGCTCCATCATCGTATCAACACGAGGCACATACTTTGTCATAAAAATAGGGAAAATCTTCAATAACAGTACAAAAACAATGAGACCATAAAAGACAAATGCACCTACACCACTCCAAACAAGCAGAGAATCCTGCTTATGCTCACCCATTTGTCACCAAAGAAATTTTATTAAATCCTGTTTCTTTAACACTCTTCAAAATATACATAACACTTTCGTAACTAAGTTCCTTATCAGCACGAATAGAAATGGTAGTGTCCTTTTTACTGTATTGCTTTGCCAACAAATTAAAACTATCGGGAAACATTTCGTAATCATAAGCGCTGTTTTTAATGTAAATTTTTTTCTTTTTATCAATGCGAATCTCAAGTGTATGAGTTTGGGCTTTTTTTGTTGTTTTACTACCCTTAGGGAGAGTAATATCCTCCTGATATACTATGGTAGGTGTTGTAACCATAAGAATAGCCAATAAGACAAGCATAATATCTACAAGTGGGGTAATATTCAGCTCTGGCTTATCCTCCCACAAAAACTGCTCATCCATAAGACCTACTTCGTGGATGATAGATAATCAATTTGCATTTGTATGTAAATACCTAGATCACATACCTTTCGCTTAAGAATCAAGAAGAAAGTGTATGCAGGTATCGCTGTTAAGATTCCAGCTGCAGTAGCAATTAGGGCTTTTGATATTACAGGAGCAATAACATCAAAAGAAACTTGACCACCACTACCAAGCCTGCCAAAAGCATCGAGAATTTCTACAACAGTCCCAAAAAGTCCGATAAAAGGAGATGTAGAAGCAATAATGCTAAGAAAGGAAAGTCCTGTTGTAGAATGCCTAATCACCTTGTTTTTCCACAAAGAAAAAATGCCCGAAGAAACATTTCCATCAATACTAATAAAAATCGCATCTCTTGGGAGTATCTGTTCGCCTTGCAAAATCGCTTCTAACGATTCCTGTTCATCTCTTACCATTTTTACAATACTAATATACTTATAAAAAAAAATCCACCAAGTTACGAAGCAATAAATAGAAAGCCAACATAATGTAATGATTGTTGCTAGACTAGACTCCTCAAAAAACTGAAAAACAGAACCCATTAGAAACGACTTTTTGCAACATGTTCAATTCTTGATACGACAGAATAAATAGCAACCTTGTCATTAGAGGCACCCTCAAGTAGTTCCTTAGCACTGGCAATTGCTTGTGATATCCCAGTCTCATTCTGCCCACCAATGGCTACTGCACCATTCGCAATAATATCCACTTTTGAAGATGTTACTTCCGCATACCCCCAATCAATGGCAATCAACTCCCTTGATTGTCCTTGAAAAATCTCAATCACGCCCGCCTTCAACAAGGAAAGAAGATTGGAATGTCCATACAGAACACCAAACTCCCCATCCACACCGGGCATTGTTATACTATCTACATCACCAGAAAAAATCTCCCCATAAGGGGTAACAATACTTACTACAAGTTTCATCACTTCTCTCTCTAAGATTTTTTCATTCTTTCTGCTTTATCTATAGCTTCCTGAATATTCCCAACCATATAAAACGCATTTTCTGGTATATGATCATACTTACCTTCAAGAATTCCCTTGAAGCCCTCTAGTGTCTCTTCAAGAGTTACATATTTTCCGGGACTCCCCGTAAATACCTCGGCAACAAAAAATGGCTGAGACAGAAATTTCTCAATTTTTCTAGCTCTCTCAACAGTTTTCTTATCTTCCTCCGAGAGCTCATCCATACCCAAAATAGCAATAATATCCTGCAAATCTTTATATTTTTGAAGAATTTGCTGAATCCCAGTCGCCACTTTATAATGATCCTCGCCAACAATCTGAGGATCCAAAATCCTTGATGTAGAGTCCAATGGATCAACTGCAGGATAAATACCCTTTTCCGCAATTTTTCTATTTAAAACCGTAGTTGCATCAAGATGTGAAAAAACGGATGCTGGAGCTGGGTCTGTCAAGTCATCTGCTGGCACATAAACCGCCTGAACAGAAGTAATAGATCCTTTCTTAGTGGAAGTAATACGCTCTTGCAATCTTCCCATTTCGCTGGCAAGTGTTGGCTGATAACCAACAGCTGATGGGATTCTACCCAAAAGTGCAGACATTTCTGCACCAGACTGCGCATAACGGAAAATATTGTCAATAAACATCAAAACATCAAGCCCTTTTTCATCACGGAAATATTCCGCCATAGTAAGACCGGTAAAGGCGATTCTATTTCTTGCTCCAGGTGGTTCATTCATCTGTCCATAGCACAGAGCAACTTTATCCAAAACACCACCTTCTTTCATTTCGTGGTATAAATCATTTCCCTCGCGTGTTCGCTCTCCAACCCCAGCAAACACAGAATATCCACTATGCTTATATGCTACATTGTGGATAAGCTCCATAATAACAACGGTTTTACCTACACCAGCTCCACCAAATAATCCAACTTTACCACCTTTAGAATACGGAGCAAGCAAATCTACCACCTTAATACCCGTCTCAAACATCTCTGTCTTTGTGCTTTGGTTTTCAAATTTTGGTGCTTCCCTATGGATAGCCCATTTCAAATCAGTCTCAACAGGCTCTCCACCATCAACAACCTCTCCAACAACATTAAAAATCCTACCAAGCACTTCTTCGCCAACTGGAACTTCTATCATCTTGCCTCTCGCTACAGCTACTTGCCCCCTGGTTAAACCTTCTGTCATATCCATAGCAATCGTTCGCACCCTATTATCACCCAAATGTGCGGCAACTTCCAATACTAAACTCTTCTTTTCTCCATCAAAATCATAAAACACATCAAGTGCCTCATTAATCGAAGGAAGATATGAATCGAAATCCACATCGACCACCGGACCCATTACTTGAACAATTTTTCCTTCCATAACTTACGCTCCTTTCCAAATATTTAAGTTACTTCATCGCTTCAACGCCAGCATTAATCTCTACAAGCTCAGTTGTAATAGATTCTTGCCGTGCCTTATTGTATGAGATAGTTAAATCTCTTACAAGCTCCCCAGCATTTTTTGTAGCCGCATCCATCGCCTGCATTCTAGCACTATGCTCAGCCGCCAAAGAATCTATCAATGCATAATACATATTATACTCAATATATCTCTGTGCCAACTGGTCCAAAACCGTATCTTCTTCTTCATCAGGTTCAATATTGACGATATTATCTGCAGATAATATTATCTCACTCCCACCATGAATATCCAAACCTAATGGTAGGATACTTTTCACCTTAAGCTCTTGAGAAATCTTATTCCTAAAGCCATTATGAATCAAGATAACCTCATCGGTCAATCCATCTAAATAATCCTGCGCTACTTTATGGATAAACTCACTTGATTTTTCGTAGTCTGGACTCGAACTGAGCCCCATAACTTTATCTAAAATCTCAATCTCATTAAAAGTAAAATACGCTATGCCCTTTTTGCCTATACCACGCAATCTCACCTTTATTCCTTTTGATTTAAGGTCCGCAATCAATCTAATAACCTCTTTGATTGTCGCTGCATTAAACCCACCACACAAACCCTTATCGGCAGTTACAAATATAATATCAACTTTTTTAATCTCTCTACGCTTCGCACTGACAAAAAAACTACTATTGATATTATCCAGCCCCCTCACCTGGACTTTTGAAACAATATCTTCAAAAATATCATTAAGCTTGTTTGCATAGATACGAGAGCGCTTCGCCATTTCTTCAGCTTTTTTCAACTTCGATGTAGAGACCAACTTCATTGCGCGCGTAGTCTTTTGGGTATTCTTTACGCTCTCAATTTTCGTCTTTATCTCTTTTAGGTTATTTCCCATATCTTACTCCATCCTACTAACTAAAGCTAAGCTTATACTCTTCAATAGCCTTCGTTAAAGCAACTTCCAAATCTTTGTCTAGAGCCTTTTTACTGCGAATTTCTTCAAAAATCTTAGGATACTTAGCTTCTATAAAAGGGTAAAGCTCGTTTTCAAACTCTACAACACGACCCACAGGAATATCATCTAAAAACCCTTTAGCCCCTGCAAATACAACAATAACCTGCTTCTCAATCGCCAACGGGGAATATGGTGGTTGTTTAAGTACCTCAACCATTCTCTGCCCTCTCTCGAGTTGTTTGCGACTTGTTTCATCAAGATCGGATGCAAATTGCGAGAATGCTTGAAGTTCTCGATATTGCGCCAAATCAAGACGCAATGTTCCAGCCACCTGCTTTGTCGCCTTAATTTGTGCTGCACCTCCAACACGAGAAACAGATAGTCCAACATTAATAGCTGGTCGCACACCCGAATTAAATAGATTTGTTTCCAAAAATATCTGCCCATCAGTAATGGAAATAACATTTGTAGGAATGTATGCTGAAATGTCTCCAGCTTGTGTCTCAATGATCGGCAAAGCAGTCAAAGAACCTGCTCCCTTTTCATCAGATAATTTAGCAGCTCTCTCCAACAAACGAGAATGGATATAAAAAACATCTCCCGGAAACGCCTCGCGTCCCGGAGGTCTGCGCAAAATCAAACTCATCTCTCGATAAGCGACAGCGTGCTTACTCAAATCATCATAAACAATAAGAGCGTGGCGAGCGTTGTCTCTAAAATACTCGCCAATTGTTACACCTGTATAAGGAGCAAGATACTGCATGGCAGCAGAAGAAGAAGCGGGAGCATTGACAATAACAGTATATTCCATCGCACCGTGTTCTTCAAGCTTGCGCACAACCTGCGCAACGGTCGATTCTTTTTGACCTATTGCAACATAAATGCAAACAACATCCTGCCCTTTTTGATTAATGATCGTATCAATGGCTACCGTCGTTTTTCCTGTCTGCCTATCGCCTATAATCAACTCCCTTTGTCCGCGACCAATTGGCACGAGTGCATCAATAGCCTTGATACCAGTTTGCAATGGCTCATGGACTGACTTTCTGTCCATAATGCCAGGCGCTTTCTGTTCAACAAACCGAAACTCACTTGCTTCGATGGCACCTTTTCCATCAATAGGATCACCAACAGTGTTAATCACACGACCAACAACACCATCTCCAACAGGAACTTTCATAAGGCGTTTAAGGCGTTTTACGGATATCCCTTCGCGTATATTATTCCCACTGCCGAGAACAACAACACCCACACTCCCCTCTTCTAAGTTGGATGCTAACCCGAGATCACCAGTTTCAAACTCAACCATCTCATAGGACATAACATTTTTTAAGCCATAAACCTTAGCCACACCATCTGCATAGCCAATAACTTTACCTATTTCAGATATATCAATACCAACATCAAAGCTACTAATCTTATCTTTAATGATCGAGCTAATTTCCTCTGCTTTCAATTTTTGTACCACTTGCACACTCCTTTAATTTGGTGTAATTTTATGTCAATTAAGTCTATATAGATCTTAAAATATGGGCCTTAAGATCATCAAAAAATCTTTTCTTGAGAAAAGACACCTCTATACCCAAATCCTGGACAACCAAGCGAATACCATCGACCTTTGTCGCAGACTGCTCAATATGTAATTGAACCCCCAGTTTAGCAGAAAGACTCTTGGCTATACTAGCAATCGTATCAGAATCTAAATTTTTAGGTGCATACAAAACAGCTTTGTAACTATTTTGTAGCGCACGTAAATATCTCTCCAACACGCTATCTATAAAGGGAATAATATCGACACGATTATTCTCTATGAGCAAATCGAGAAAAGCACCCAGCTGCTCATCGCCATCAAACAATGACAACAACAATTCTTTCTTCTTCATCCTTCCTATATAAGGAGACTGGATAACATCCCTAAACTTCTCCACAGAAAAAGCCTGTGAAGCCTGTGAAAACAATTTAGACACACGCTCTAAATCATCTCCACTAACATACTGGATAAGAGCCTGAGCGTATTTCTTAGCAATAATCTCTTCCATCACGCTACCTTCTTGCTTAAGATTCTTACATACTCTTGCGTATCAATACCTGCTTCATCGCTATTAAACAGCTCCTTTAATACCGACTCCACAAGCTCAACTCGAGCTTTTCTCTGCTCAAAAAACATTAGCGACTCACTTGAATGCATAAGGCTTTCTATATCAGCACTACATTGCTCTTCATATTTCTGCGTTATTATCATCGCCTCTTTCTTTGCAGTAGCAATAATATCCAATGCTTTTCTTTGTGCCTCTTCAAGTTGCTTTTGTGCCTGCTCTCTACCTTTCCTTGCTTCATTAATTTTTTCTTGAGCCTGTTCAAAACGGCTGCTGATAGCTTGCTGGCGATTTTGCAGTAAAGAATTTAGTCTATGGGCACCTAAGTACCACAATATGGCGAGAAAAATCACAAAATTTATCACTCTCTCGCTAAAGTCGGTGTGAGCTATATCCACCGCTCCGCCACTAGCACAAGCCACGCTAATAAAACCAGCTAGCATAAAACCATATCGAATAAAATATTTCACCACCCTATCCCCCTTATATCTGCTGGATTTTGCTCTTAAGTGCCGACTCAAAGCCTGCCAAATCTGCCAACAGCTCCTGCCTTGCCTGATGTTTTTGGCTTTCAAGATCAGCACGAAAACTATCCAGCTTTGCCTGAATCTCACTAGATTTTTTCTCCATCCTTGCATCATAATCAGCCTTAGCACTATCGATAGAATCTTCGATAATCCGGCTTGCCTGAGCCTTGGCATCAGCAAAGACAGAGCGAATTTTCTCTTGAATTTCTCTCACCTCGTTATCATCACTTACAGCAGATTCCATATCCTTACGCAAAGAATTTTCGCGCTCATCCATAAAACCTATCAGTGGCTTAAATAACCAAGTATTAAGCAAAATCATTGTTATAACAAACACCACAAAAACTAACAACATCAGCCATGGATCAGGAATTGTAATACTCATCTCTATCCTTTCTTAAACAATCAACCGTATCAATTCTAACAACCCAAAACTTAAATTAAGATTTTAATTTTTTAATTAACTGAATAATTACATCTTTTTTTGGTTGGATAATCACTTTACCCTGAGAGATCTTAGCTTGCACACCAAGATCAGCAAGCACGGAAAGCAGCTCCTTTAGCTCCTTGCCATCTGTACCAAAGTCTTGCCTTTTTGTAACACTATGCTTGCTTTTAGCATCCAAATGCTTGAGATCCTTGACTAGTTGCTCCGTTTCTCGCACAGAAAGCTTCTGCCCAATGATAGAATCTGCAAGAATCTTTTGCTCATTTTCGTCCAAACCTACCATCACTTTTGCGTGCCCTTGCGTAATCTTGTTTTGGACAATCAAATCTTGCACATACCCACATAACTCCAAAATCCGAATTGTATTGGTGATTTGAGTACGCGACTTCTTAAGCTTTGTAGCGAGCTCTTCGTGCGTAATTTTGTACTCATTAATTAGTTCTTGATAAGAATACGCTAAATCAAGCGGATTTAGATTCTCACGCTGGATATTCTCAATAATTGCCAGCTCACGTAGCCTACTCCTATCCATATATTCATTGGCTACGACTGCTTTAATCGTGCCTTTTCCAGCAATTTTGCTAGCTCGTAGCCTGCGCTCCCCAGCGATGAGAAAATACTCCCCATCATCATCATAGACAAGAATTGGCTGCAAAAGCCCGTGCTCAGCAATAGAACCTGCTAAATCATTGAGCGCATCACTATCAAAGCTCTTCCTAGGCTGGAAAGGGTTTGGCTGGATAATATCAACACTAAGCTCAATGATGGATTCTGTGTATTCGCCTAGATTCTTCTCATAGGCATTTTGCACCTCACCAAGAAGCTCGCCAAGCCCACTGCCAAGAGCATTTTTCTTCGCCAATCTAGGCTCCTTGCAAAATCGCTTGGGCGAGATCTTGATATGCTATGCTGCCACTCGATTTAATATCGTAAAGCAAGATTGGCTTCCCAAAACTAGGAGACTCTGCAAGCTTGACATTGCGCGGGATAATGATATAGGAGTCATCATCTTTGCCAGCCTTCTTAAATAACTTAGAATCAAAATGCCTAGACAGGTCGGTGAACACCTGCTTGGAGAGGTTATTCTGTGCAGAAAACATTGTAGGAAGTAAGCCACGGATCTCTAGTGTTGGATTCACGCCATTATCCTTAAGTAAGCGGATTGTGGTAATAAGCTGTGCCAAACCTTGAAGCGCGTAATACTCACACTGAATAGGGATAATCACGGAATTTGCCGCGGCAAGTGCGTTGATTGTCAGCGGTCCAAGTGCAGGCGGAGAATCTATGATAATAAAATCATAGTCATTCTCAACCTCAACAAGCTTTTTCTTCAAAATCAACTCTCGTCCGCCCTTGTTAGCATAAAAGCTCTTCTCAATCCCAACAAGTCCAATATCTGAAGGTACAAGATCCATAAAGGGAATGTTGGTTTTTTTTATCACCTCAGAGATTTTCTTACTCCCCATAAGCACATGATAGACATTAAACTCTATATCAGATCGGCGAAATCCAAGACTTGTCGTAGCATTTGACTGTGCGTCAAAATCGATTAAAAGCACTTTCTTCTCTGCAATCGCCAGCGATGCAGCAAGATTCACAGCTGTCGTTGTTTTGCCGACACCGCCCTTTTGATTTGCCACAGTAATTACTTCATACATAGCCTACACTCCACACTCTCGTAAATTGTAAATCACCCTACCTCCAATATCCACGCTCCCATCTTCTAGCAAAAGCGCATTACGCAAAGAGACTCGCGCATCTCCCATATGAAAGGCAAAAGGATAATTTCGCCAAAATTCTAGCTTATAATTGCTGAAAATTTGCTTCCAGCTCGGTGGATTTTGCAAAACTTCAAATAACCTAGCAAAAAACCTTTCTTCATCAAGCAAAATATCGAGTACACCGAACTTTCTGCTATCAAAATTCACTCCAATCCCACAGAGCAAAGCACCACGCCAACGCTCTATAAGAATCCCGCCAATCTTTTTCTCATCAACATAAAGATCATTTGGGTACTTTAGCCATACTGATGAACCAAACTCTCGCAATATATCCCGTATAATACAACCTAGAAATATCGCTACACTCTGCGCTGGCACATCGTCTGGCAAAATGAGTGGGGTATTATAAGCAAACGAAAACATCAAAGCCCGCTCATTTTCCCATACATTACCACGAGATCCGCGACCTTTGGTTTGCGATCTCGCCAGGACGCATATTGATGTGTGTAGATTAGATTCTAGCAGCCTGCGCAATTCATCTTGCGTAGAATCTACACGATCTTTTATAATAAGTCTAATGCCACAGATAGACTCTAGCATAGCACATCACCCACTCTAAGCCCCCTTGTGCGCAAAAATACTCCAGCTTCCACGCGATTTTTACTGGGGGCTTGTAGCTCTTTTATAAGGAGTCTAGCTCCATCTCCACACGCGATGATACAAGGGCTGATGCTACAAATCTCTCCCGCGCATAAAGCAGGCTTTGCAAGCGGTCTTTGCGCTAGATTCTGCTTGTGTGTGCTAGATTCTAACACTTCTCTCTCTAGCAACTCTATACCAAATAACTTCACCCCACTAGCTAGGAATACTCCGGGCCACGAACCAAAGGCTAGCCACTTTTTATACACCAGCTGCGCACTGCTCAAATCCACCAAGCCATCTTGCTTGCTAATCTTCTTGCAGTAGGTTGCCTTACTGTGGTCTTGTGGCACAGGCACAATAAGCGAAAATCTATTGATCACATCACAAAGCGTCTGCGCCCCAAGAGTCGCTAGAATTTGACTTAAGGCAGCGTAATTTGCGTGGCTATCTCTGGGGATTTTGGCTATGGCTAAAATGTCCCCACTATCTAGCCCACTATCCATAAGCATAACACTAACGCCAAATTCCCTATCATCGCTTAAGATCATCTGCTGGATAGGGCTAGCCCCGCGATACAATGGAAGAATAGATGCGTGCAGATTAATGCAAGGCGCAAGAGATAAAATAGATTCTGGCAAGATCTTCCCATAAGCTACAACAATAATCATCGTAGGCTCATAGCTAGCTAGATTCTGGCGCACTTCATCATCTAGCACTTGTGGTTGTAACACGGGAATATGCCTACTCTGCGCTGCAAGCTTTATGGGAGATGGAGTGAGAATCTGCTTGCGCCCTATGGGCTTATCCGGCTGCGTGCAAACCACCACAACCTCATACCGCTCACATAGCTGCTCAAACACCACGCAAGCAAACTCTGGTGTCCCCATAAACACAAGCCTCATTAATACACTCCTACCCGCTAGATTTTGCGCACAACAACTTCAAGATAGAATCTAGCCCCACTAGATTCTACTGCCCACCAGCACCCGCACTATCTAGGACCGATTTAATAGTCCTAACACTGCTTGGGGAGCTAGAGAGAAAAATTTCCACGCGATTATTTTTTGCACGATTCTCTAATGTCGTATTTGGCGCGACAGGGCTATATTTGCCATAAGATGAGTAGGATAGCTTCTCAGGATTCACACCATTTGCCAAAAGATTACTCATCACAGCATACGCCCTAGCTGCAGCTAACTCATAAAGATCCTTATACTTAGCATTGCTAGATAATGGCTTATCATCTGTATAGCCACGCACATCAATCTTTACTTCAGGCGGAAGCTTATTAATAATCTCAGCGATCCTGCGCACATAGGTTATCATCTCTTCATTATTAAGGTCTGCCCTACCCTCTTCAAAGAGCAGATCTGCTGGCAAGCGCAGGGTGATCCCCTGTTCGATTTGCTCCAACACACCACCCTCTTGGATTAGCATTTGAATCTGGGTGATACTGTCCTTGACTGCGACTGCTGAAGCACTGCCATCTGCGGTTTGAGGATTCTTGCCCTCTGTATCTTCGTGCACCTCGCCCGGATCTGGTGGTCTCTGGAATATGGGCTGAAATATCGAAGATTTAGGGGGATTGGAAAAAGCCGTTACAAGTGCTTGACTTAGAGCCTTTGCTTTGGAGCTCTCTGTACTAGAAATCGCCCAAAGCGCGATAAAAAGTGCGAGCAAAAGTGAGAGAAAGTCCGCATAGGGAACCGCCCACTTCTCGCCAGCTGGACACTCTTGTGCTTTTTTCTTAGACATTTAATGTCCTTTATTATTCAAATTGTGAGATCTTGGGCTGATCTGGGCGCAAGAAGCCCAGTAGCTTGCTCTCAAGGTTGCGTGGATTCTCACCATTTGCAATCGCCAAAATCCCCTCCATAATCACAATTTTTTCTTGCACAAGATAGAAAGAGTTGTTTTTGATCTTATTGCCCAATGGTCCAAAGATAACATACGCACACATAATCCCCGTAACAGTCGCGGTAAACGCCCCGGCAATCCCAGCTGCCATAGCGGTAGGATCTTCTAGCAGCTGGAGCGCAAGCATAAGACCCATAACCGCCCCTACAAGCCCCATTGTAGGAGAGGTCTCCCCAGCGACAATCCAATAATGCGCTGCACCGTGGTAGTAATGCTCCATTTGCTCAATTTTAATCTCCAAATCCTCTTTCACTGATTTTGCATCGCGCCCATCAATAACCATACTAAGCCCATCACGGAAAAAGTCGTCTTCTATCTGCGCCGCGCGCCCCTCCAGTGCTAAAATCCCATCACGCCTAGCAAGCGAGGAAAACTCAACGACATCTTTTATCGTCTTTGTGAGATCGAGCTTTGGTCCCATAAAGGCAAGCCCTAGCTCCTTATAAGCAGCCTTAATCGCTGCAGAATGCGTAGAAACCATCGCAGCAAACAAGGTGGTAGGAATAATGATGATACAAGAACTCAAATGGATAACATGAAGCGGATTTCCGCCCTCTAAAATATCTCCAATAGAGATAGAGGTGATCGCCAAAATAATCCCTAATAATGTAGATAAGTCCATAAACACGCTCGCTGTGATAATCTATTGTACCCAAAATCAAAGGCACAATGCTTGCCAAGCTTCAAAGCAAAAAATATGCCAAGAATGTTTCAAAAATCTAGGCAAACTCTCGCACTCCCTTAGCTAAATAGCGCGTAAGATAGCGCATCATTAGCAAGGCTTGTGCCGAACGCTAGAAAACATCGGCATTACCAAAGACTCTTTAAGCATAAACCCTGCTAGATTTTAGCCCAGATCGCCCGCAGCACGCTGGGATAACCTTTAGCGTGGAGCTTAGTTCTGTCTTTGCGTTGTGTGATGGCATTTGGGGAGATTTGAGTGGCTTTAAGCGGGAGCGAGTGAATTGTCGCACAATATTTGGATATTTCTATGCGTATTTGGCGTTAGCTTTTGTGGTTTTGATTTGGGTGCTGGGGACCGGTTTTGTATACTAGGACTTCAAAATTAAGCTGTATCTATACGCTTATTTTAATTACAATCCTAGCTTTGAAATTTTAAATTGTGAAAAGAAAGCTATGAAAAGTAAGATTCTAGCAGTGGGCTTAATCAGTGGCGAAGATGGCAATCGCTACGCTTTTGAAGCAAGTGATGTGGCAAATCTAGAGAGCAGAAATGTGGAGAATACACGGGCTGTGAGGTGGATTTTGAAGGAAATAAAATGCGACAAAAAATATTTTCATCACGGGCAGCAGTATTACTCTAGCAAATATGCAAGGGGAACTTATAGCAAAAACACACAAAGCATTCACTTGAAGTTTTTTGCTTGCTATTGGGCTTTATTTTGGCGGGAGCTTTATCTATATGTGGATTGCTGGTTTGCATTGTTTGTGTCGGCTGCGCTTATGTTGATGCGTAGCAGTTGTGGTAATGCTTTAAGTTTAGCGGGTATTGTGCTGATGCTTATAGCGTTTATTACTTTTGTTGTTGTGATGATATTTGCCCTTACATTTGCACGAGAGTTGGCGTTTGTTGTCGAACAGAAGTTTTGCTTTGAGCTACATATTTGGATTTCTTTGCTAATGTTGATTGTAGTTATTCTAAATTTTAGGTTGGGTAGTTTGGGACATTTGTCAAATTGCAACATTTATTAATGCCTAATTACTGGTTTTTATCAAATGAAAACTATCCACAAACACACAGAAAATGATGCAATACCTTGGTTTTAGATTCTGCAAGTTGTAGCATCGGCTTTGCCTCCTTGCTTTTTTGCCGTGAATGAGTAGGAGTTTGGGGTGAGATTTCTCAACTAACTTCTTTTGCTACAATTTCAAATCTTATTTTATCTCAACATTTACAAGGCGTTTGTATGCAATTAGATTTTCATTCTGTTGAAGTTTTAGTGCTTGATTTTGGCTCACAATACACACAGCTTATCGCTAGAAGATTGCGTGAATATGGTATTTATACCGAGATAGTGCCGTATTTTGAAAAGCTAGAATCTATCAAAGCAAAAAATCCTAAAGGAATCATTCTTAGCGGGGGACCTGCTAGCGTGTATGAAGAAGGGGCATATAAACCGGACGCTAGGGTGTTTGAACTAGGAATCCCTGTGCTTGGAATCTGCTATGGTATGCAATACATTGCACATTTTTTTGGCGGAAGTGTGGTAAAAGCGAACGCGCAGGAGTTTGGCAAGGCGGTGCTAGAAATTGCAGATTATAGTATGGATTCTAGACTATTTAAGGATGTGAAGCAAGATTCTATTGTGTGGATGAGCCACGCGGATAAGGTAGAATCTCTGCCTAGTGGTTTTATGGAGCTTGCTAAAAGTGGGAATACGCATTATTGTGCTATTGCAGATTTCACGCGGCAAATTTATGCTTTGCAGTTTCACCCAGAAGTCGTGCATAGTGAGTGTGGCGGGGAAATTCTAAAAAACTTTGCTGTGGGAATTTGTGGGGCGGATACAAGCTGGAATATGCGGAATTTTGCGGAGACTGAGATTGTAAAACTGCGTGAAAAAGTGCTTGGGGAGACTTGCGAAAATAGGGCGGATTCTAAGCTAGCACAGAAGGTATTGTGTGCTGTGAGTGGCGGGGTAGATTCTAGCGTGGTAGCTACACTTCTTTATCGTGCCATAGGAGAGAATCTTATCCCTATTTTTGTAGATACCGGGCTTTTACGCAAAGGTGAAAGAGAGGGGGTAGAAGCAATGTTTAGAGAGAATTTAAAAGCGCCTTTAATTGTAGCAGATGCTAGGGAGCTATTTTTAGAGCGATTAAAGGGTGTAACTGACCCAGAGAAAAAGCGAAAAATTATTGGCGAGACTTTTATAGAAGTCTTTGAAGAAGAAGCTAAAAAACATAACACAAAAGGTGAGATAAAGTTTTTAGCACAAGGCACACTCTACCCTGATGTCATAGAATCTGTGAGCGTAAAGGGACCAAGTAAGACGATAAAAAGCCATCATAATGTAGGCGGATTGCCTGAATGGATGAAGTTTGAGCTAATCGAGCCTTTAAGAGAGCTTTTCAAAGATGAGGTAAGGGCTTTAGGGCGAGAGTTGGGGATGCCTGAATCTATGCTTATGCGCCATCCATTTCCCGGACCCGGACTTGCTATACGCATTATGGGCGAGGTAAATGCGGCGGATTTAGAGCTTTTAAAGGAAGCGGATTCTATTTTCATAGAAGAGCTACATAAATGGGGCTTGTATGATTCTGTGTGGCAGGCATTTTGTGTGCTTTTGAATGTGCGAAGTGTGGGTGTGATGGGAGATAACCGCACTTATGATAATACTATTTGTATCCGCGCAGTGGAAGCAATGGATGGAATGACAGCGAGTTTCTCACACTTACCCCACGCCTTTTTAGAATCCGTTTCAAATCGCATAATCAACGAAGTAGCAGGGATTAACCGCGTAGTGTATGACATCACTTCAAAACCCCCGGGCACTATTGAGTGGGAGTAGGGAATGACTGCAAAACAAAATGTGTTGCCGAATTTATTGATAGAAATTGTGGAGTTTTTAAAACAGCAAAATCTGCATTTAAGCCAACAAAGTCGCGATGGACGAATTAATTCTGCTTTTAATGAAGATGAGATTTTTAATCTTTTAGATTCTAATAAAGTTTAATGAAACAAATTGGTGGGAATGGGGGAGAGATTATCATAAAAGCGAAATGCCCCGCATTTATGTTAATACCAAAACACGCAATAAAAAGCCATTTTTCTTACACCCTTGCAAAGCCTATGATGGCTCAATTTTAGCGATTTTTCCAAAGTTTAAAGTGGATTCTACAATGCTACAAGAAATATGTGATAAGCTAAATGACACAGATTGGCAAGAGCTTGGGTTTGTGTGCGATGGGCGGTTTCTTTTCTCACAAAGAAGTTTGGAAAATGCTATGTTGGATTCTGGGCTTTTTGGAAATATATTAAAATATTTATAAAGAGTATGGTATGCAATCTTTAAGAGGCAAGTTTGCAAAACAAAAATTTATAAAAGAGTATATAGATGTTAAAGTATTGACATATACCGTTTTACTCAATGGCTATAAGAGATTCAATCAATGCGGTGGAGAGTTGGTAGATAAATATTATCAATTTAGTGCGGTACACAAAGACACTGGGCGAAAAGAAATATTTTATCTTGGTTATGATTGCGGACAACAATTACTAAAGTTATTAAATATTCCTATTGATTCTATAAAGCTTTTTAATCCATTTAAACAAACAATTAATGATGGGTTAAGCGCAATGAGTGATAAAAGTTCTAATATACCAAAAGATAGGCAAAGCCAACAGACAACATTAGCCAATGAGCTTTTTGATATTATTAACATTATGTATGTGGGTTTAAACTTGAGAGATACCCATATTTTAGATAACATAATTATGAGACTGCGAGAAAATATAGGTGAAAATCCACCTGCTAGTAATTTTGCTTCGGTAAATACAATTCTCAATAAATATGGAACTATATCGGAAATTCTGGAAAGATTACAGAAAAATAATAGACCATTTAAAACATTTAATTTTTCACAGTCAAGAGCTTATTTAAAAGAATATTTGATAAAAAATAATAAAGAAAATCAAAATATAAACTTTTAAGCATTATTAAGCATTGCTAGATTTTAGAACTTTTGCAAATTTACACAAAATGGAGAGAGTGGGCAAGAGTGGAATGGCATAAAACCACCTAATGGTAGGCATTGGAGATGTAGTTTAAAAGAGCTTGACAAGCTGCAAGAAGCAGGGCTAATTGAATGGAGTAAAAACAATAATCCACGCAAGAAAGTTTATGTAAATGAATGCAAGGGCAAAAAGATACAAGATATTTGGGAGTTTAAAGACTCTCAAAATCAAGCCTATCCTACTGAAAAAAATAGAGTAATGCTAAGGTGTATTATGTCGTCAAATGAAGATTCTAGGGTTATGGATTGCTTTTGTGGTGGGGGAGGATTTTTACAAGAAGCTCTAAAATTAGGCAGAAAATTCATCGGCATTGATTGATAGCATTGAAGCAATAAAACTGAATCAAAAATGGATAAAGAAAAGTGAAAATCACTTGCCTAATTGCAATATTGCTTTGATCAAGTAGAGATAGCCACACCCTTCAGCCCCAAATACGCAAACACTCACTTCAACACTGCAAGACCTACAATAGCAGCCAAGATGATCGCCCACCCTTAACTTGAAAAAAAAAAAAACGATAGAATCTAGCTCTGTTTTTAGTCAAGCCAAATCTATGCTAGACACATACAATAAAATTAAGGAGAAAATATGGAGAATAAAACAGAGCAAGAATGGGAATTGATTAAGAAAAATCTACAAGGCAGGCGTGTGTGGCTCTATAAGCCCGGAGAGCAAGGCTCAAAATGGGGGCTTATGTATAAGCGTGGGCTTATGGGGATTGGCTGGAGAAAGCTTGGGGATTTGTCAAATTATAAAAATTTAGATGAGGAAAATTTTAAAGAAGAAATAAAATCTAGGCTTGATGAAAATTATCCCATAGGTAAGGAAAGTAGTAGAAAAAATACCTTAAAAGCACTCTACGAATTCGCTAATAAAATCAAAATAGGCGATATGGTTTTGGCGATGAAAGGCACGACAAAAATACTAGGCTATGGTGAAGTCAAAAGCGATTATTTCTATGACACAAGTAAAGATAGCGACACTATTGATAAATTTTGCTCCTTTAGGGAAGTAGAATGGACAAAAAAAGAGCTAGATACGGGAAAATGGGGGAGAAAAACGCTAACAGACATTACTACATATAAAGAGACGCAAGATGCGTTAGCCTGTTTGCTTGATATGGGCTTCATCAAACATATCAAAGATACAAAAATCCCGCTTAATCAAATCTTATACGGACCACCGGGCACAGGGAAAACTTATAACACTATCGATAAGGCACTGGAGATTCTTTATGATTATGAACTAATAGATTTTATCCCACAAGAACGAGGTGATAAAAAGGTGTTGTTTGATGAGTTTATAGAGCAAGGGCAAATTAGCTTTGTAACCTTTCATCAAAGTTATGGATATGAGGATTTTGTCGAGGGGATTAGACCGCGGCTTAGTGGCGGAAATGATGAGGGTCAAATAAGCGAAAAAATGGAATATGAGATTAGAGATGGAATTTTTAAGCAAATGTGTAAAGAAGCGAGTAAAAACTATGAAAAATCTCTAAAAAATATCAGTGAGGTCAAGCAGGAAATAGAGCTTGATGACTTATTGGAACAATACGCAACTTATATAGAAGATGAGCTGAAAGAAGGTAAAGAGCCGAAATTTGAGTCTAAAGAATGGACTACGAAAATGAAAATACAGGGTGTTCATCGTTTGCAAAATGGAGATTTTAGCTCAATTGTGATAGGGGTCAGCAACGATTCTAGTTCTATGCAGAGACTTTCGCAAAAAGTTATCAAAAGAGATTACGAGAAGTTTAAAAGTGGCGAGATAAAAGACTGGAATGACATTAAGCCAAGCTATGAGTCAAAGTCCCATAGACACGGTAATGCTGGATATTATTTCACACTTTATGAGTCTATTGCTGAATTTGAGAAAACACATTATCAAACTAGCACAATCCCTAGCCTAGAATCCACTTTAGATAATCGCTTAAAACCCTATATCTTAATCATTGATGAAATCAATCGGGGGAATATTTCTAAGATTCTAGGTGAGCTTATTACCTTGCTTGAGTCTAGCAAACGAAAAGATGAAGAAGAAGCCCTTGAAGTTATACTGCCCTATAGTCAAAAGCCTTTTAGTGTGCCAAATAATCTCTATATTATCGGCACGATGAATACCGCTGATAGAAGTATCGCCCTGCTTGATACTGCGCTGCGTAGGCGATTTGAGTTTATAGAGATGATGCCAGATTCTAGCCTGCTATCCACGGACTGCGATGGTGTGGATTTACAGAGACTTTTAGAGTCAATAAATAACCGCATAGAGTTTTTGCTTGATAGAGAGCGGAGTGTAGGACACGCATTTTTGATAGATGTAAAAAATCTTAGCGATTTAAAAGCTGTGTTTAAAAACAAGATTCTACCGCTTTTGCAGGAGTATTTTTATGATGATTATGCCAAGATAAATGCGGTGCTCAATAATAATGGAATGCTAGAATCTACAACAATAAGCCATATGAAATCTTTAGATGAGTTTATAGATGGTGAAAAGAAAGTATGGAGAATCACAGATTCTAGCAAATGGGATATTGAAACTTTTAAAGCAATGTATAAAAACACAGAATCTAACTAAGGCTCATCTATGCCTACACTTCATATCGCTGAGTATCAAAGCTTTGGGCTTGAAGATATACAACGCATTTTAGAATCTTGTGGCACAAAAGATTCTAAGCAAAAAGCACAAAAGATTTTTGAAGAGCTAAAAGACTTTGCTTCCTATGAAAAAAATCACGCTTTTTTAATGTCCCACTCACCAAGCACACTAAAAGCGCAAAACTATGTTGGCACGATACAAACTACAAGCGGCTTTTGTATAGAGATTTTACCTAAGACTTTTAATGGAAGAATGCAAGATTCTAAAAAATGCGAATGCAAAATCCGCTTTGAGAAAGAAAAGATTAAAAAAGCTTTTGCATATTTTAGTAAGAATATTAGAGAATCTAGCTATACAGAATCTAATAGCAAAGAAAATAGCAATCTCTGTAATGTTTGTGAAGCTAAAATGATTCTATTAAATTGCCTTGCCACACTTAAAGATACACCTTTTAAACACAATGATTTTGCTAATCTCCGCACGCTTAAGTTCCCGCTTTTAGAAATTTTTGTGCGTATGTTTTTAAATGAGTGTGAAAAACTAATCAAAGCTGGGTTAAAAAGCGATTATCTTTGTATCGCACAAAATAGAGCATTTCTCAAAGGTAAGCTAGAGTTTAAAGACCACATTACACAAAACCTTATCCATAAAGAGAGATTTTTCACAAGTAGTGATGAATACACACAAAACATCGCGCCAAACCGCTTGATAAAATCAAGCCTTGAGATTCTAGCGTGCCTAAATCTTAGCCCTAGCACACAAACAAAGCTAGATTCTATGCGGTTTATCTTTGCTGATATTAGCCAAAGCGATAGCATAGAATATGACTTTATACAATGCAATAATATGAGCCGAGCTAAAGAATATGAAATGGCTTTATTATGGTGTAGAGTCTTTCTAAGACAACAAGCCTTTAGTCCTTATGCTGGGAGAGATAGAGCAGTGGCGTTTTTGTTCCCAATGGAGAAGCTTTTTGAATCTTTTGTGAGTTTTTGGCTTAAAAAATGCGCTAATGGTTTTAGCATAACAACACAAGAGAGCAGAAAATATCTACTACAAAATGAGAAACAAGAAAATGTATTTTGCTTAAAGCCTGATATTGTAATGCGTGGTAAGGGGGAGATTCTCATCATAGATACAAAGTGGAAAATCCCAGATTCTAACTCTAGTGAGAAAAAATATGGAATCTCACAAAGTGATTTATATCAAATGTGGGCGTATGCGAGCAAATATCGCTTAGAGTCTAAAAATGTCCGCGTAGTGCTTATCTATCCACAATGTGATAGGACAAGAGATTTGGCAAAATCGTGGCAGGATAAGCAGTGGTTTTTCAAAGCAAGTGTAGATTCTAGCAATGTAGAATCTAGTAATGCTAGCTCTACTAAGCTAGATTCTAGTATCTCAATCTCGCTTGCCTTTGCCCCACTTGAGCCTACTACTTGAACCTATTTGAGCCTGCTTTTGTAGCCCCGCTTCAAAGCCAAGCTAGAATCTACACTCCAGCTTTACATCAGCCTTGCCACATAGCTACCTTATAGTATCTGCCATATCCGCTACCTATTGCAGGCTAAAGCTACACCACCGCTACGCAAATCCCATAAAGCCTAGCTGAAAGGTGAGATTGATAGGGTCTATCTCATAGCTAATGAAGCTTCGCACATTGCTAAAGCTTACAAAGATTTGGTCTGTTTAGCTATAGAATTTGCTTTAGCGAGTATTCCGCGCCAGCACCTATGCCTAGTTCTAGGATGATCACACCTAAGCACAAAGCACAATATAAAACGCTTTTTGCTATCATTTTAGCAAACACCAAAGGCAGCACAATGAAAACTATCGCCATTATCGGCAGACCTAATGTAGGTAAGTCATCTCTATTTAACCGCTTGGCAAAGAGCCGCATAGCTATCACCTCACATATCGCAGGCACGACAAGAGATACCAACACCATACAAATCACACTACACAATGGGCAAAGCGTGCGCATAGTCGATACCGGGGGCATTGAAGATACGAGCGATGAGCTCTTTACAAAAGTCGCACATAAAGCAAGACAAGCAGCAAAAGTGGCAGACTTGATACTCTATCTAGTCGATGGTAAGCTACTACCCACACAAGAAGATAAGAAGCTCTTTTTCACCCTGCAAAAGAGCGTGCCAGCCCTGCTTGTGATCAACAAAATCGACAATGACTCCCAAAAGGAGCTAGCCTACAACTTCGCCGAGTTTGGGACAAAAGCTATGTACTTTATCTCCGTATCACACAATCGTGGCATAAGCCAGCTGCTTAACGCACTAGAATCCACCCTCTTCCCAGAGATGCAAGAAGTAGCGCAAGATATGGAAGAAGAGCTACTAGAAGCACTAGAAAATACAAAACAAGCAGAGCTAGAATCTACAATGTTAGATTCTAGCGTGGATGACCACGCCAATAAATCAACTAGCAATGGCAAAAAAACGACTGCTAGTAAAAACTCAAGCACAGCCCAGAGCTTACACGATCAAGCAAAGGATTCTAGGATTTTAGATCCGCGAATCAGGGCTTTTCAAAGCTCGCAAGGAGATAAGACTAGTGTCCCATTGACACAGCAAGCCGTTGAAATCCCCGATCTTAACCAGCAAGCCAAATCTGCCAAAGAAAAACCAACCACCGACCTAATCCAAGTAGGTATCATCGGCAGAGTCAATGTCGGTAAATCCTCTATCCTAAATGCTCTTGTAGGCTATGAGCGCAGTGTAGTAAGTGCGCAAGCAGGCACTACAATTGATCCTGTCGATGAGCAAATCACCTTTGAGGGCAGCACTTTACGCTTTGTCGATACTGCTGGTATCCGTAGAAAAGGCAAGATAGAATCCCTAGAGAAATATGCCCTTGATCGCACAAGCAAGGTGCTAGAGCAAGCAGATATAGCCATTTTAGTCCTAGATTCTAGTGCGCCACTTGTCGAGCTTGATGAGAAGATCTTCTCCCTTGTGCAAAAGCACGCGCTAGGTGTGATAGTCGTGTGGAATAAATGGGATATAGCGCACACGGATTTTAATAACATTCGGGCAGATTTCTTGCGACGATTCCGCTTCTTAGAATACGCGCCATTTTTGACCTTAAGTGCGCTTAAGGGGCGACATATCAAGGAGCTAAAGCGCAAAATCCTAGAAGTCTATACCAACTATGCCTCAAGAATCCCCACCTCTAAGCTTAATGACACCATTGCAAAGGCGGTGCGCACCCACCCAATCCCAAGCGATCACGGAAAGCTGGTTAAAATCTACTACGCCACGCAATACGCCACCAAGCCCCCGCAAATCGCACTCATAAGCAATCGCCCAAAGTCCTTGCACTTTAGCTATAAACGCTTTTTAGTCAATCAACTTAGGAAAGAGTTTGGCTTAAGTGGCACGCCTATTTTGCTAGCTCCACGCCCCAAAGGGCAAGGCAACCCAGAGTCTATTTAGATTCTAGCTAGAGCTTCTTACTAGAATCTAGTCAATAATAGCCACTCCTATAAAGTAAAGCGCAGAGCCTAAAAGTCAAAGCTTAGCTTTGTCATCACATAGCTACGATTAATCGCAGTATTTGGCACAATTGCTCTTGATGGATCACTGGCAAAAATACTATCGTGGCGATATATGCTTGTGTAGTAGTTGGCAATGAGCGAGAGTGTAAGCAGCTCACTAAAGCTTAGATCCATAGTGAGCTTGAGTGAGTATTCATCAGCTGCAGGGGCAGTGGTGTAGCGACCATCTAGTCCGATCCCATATTGACTTTTATAGCCTAGCATCGTTTTAGCAAAGTTTGCTTTGGTAAAAAAGAGTGCGCTAAAGGCGTCTTTATACACTAGGGCATTTAGCGATGGACCAGAAGCATACACGCTATTATCCCAGATATTCACCCCAAGTGGCGAGCCAAAAAGTCCTAGCCTAGCGTGGGAGAAGCCTACATTTTGCTGTGCGGCTAGAGCTAGATTATAGCTACTGCGTTCTTTGTAAAAGTCAAAATCCTGCTTTAGTAAAATCGTAGAAGTAAAGCCCTCTTCACGCCCGTTTTCATTGCGCAAAAACCCACTAAGAAGTAGTGGCACTTGCATATAAAGCTGATCATAGATAGGAAATACCGCATTAAGCTTGGTGCTTGCATTAAAGCCACTTGAGTCACTGGCGTAAGGGTTTGTTTGATACTCTAGGGCTAGACCAGGCGCGCTATACTCGCTAATCCCATAGTAATAAAATACATTAATATCAAGCAGGCTTTTTTCAAAAGAGTGGCTAAACCCAAGCTTCGCACTAATGAGCCCGCGCGGCGTATAGACACGATTATAGTCCCAGAAGAAGCCATCGCCTAGCAGTGCTGTGCTAGAGATAGCCGCAAACTCTGTGTAAAAGTTTGATGGCGCGATATCATAGGAGTTATTAGACTCATAGCGAATCCTCCCTCCCTCAACAAAGCTTGCGATATAGCCCCCATCATCGTAGAAAAACCGCCCTAAAGAGAGATGGTATAAGAAGCTAGAGCCTACATTTTGAGCGATTGCAAGATAAGCATTATGCACTATATAATTGCGCGTATTTGTAGGAGTGGCTGTGCCCTTACCATCATAACCTTGATTGTAGCCTATGTAGTTGTAGCCTAAGTCATCACCATTTTTCCTTGTAGAGTCATAAGCTAGCCCAGCTCCAGCACCACCAAAGCCCACTTGGATTACACCAGACTCTCCAACCGCTCTTAGCTCCAAGCCAAGCGCTCCTAGCATATAGCCATAGCTCTCCGTGGGAGAAGTTTTATCCCCGCCTAGTGCGAACTTATTAAACGCTTCTACTTGTACCACGGGGAAAACACCGCTTTTAGAAGCTTCTTTGTCTTGCACGAGAGCGTGAGTACTACCCCAAGAAGTGTGCGTGAAACACGCAAACAGCCCGATTATTGATAGTCTTTTCATACCACACCCCTTGTCGCAAATATCATAAATACGACATTATAGTGGGGGTTTGATTATTATTTGCTTTATGTTTGGTTGAAGTAACTTGCTAGAATCTAGTGAAAGCTAAAAGAGCTAGATTCTAGGGAGAATCTAGCCAAAGCAGAAATTGGGGCTTACATCATCCCCATACCGCCCATTCCACCCATTCCGCCCATATCTGGCATAGCTGGCGCAGGCTTGTCCTCTTTGATCTCATTAATTGTAGCTTCTGTTGTGAGTAACATACTTGAGACAGACACAGCATTTTGCAAGGCTACGCGAGTAACTTTCAAAGGATCAATAATCCCTGATTTAAACATCGCCACATACTCGCCACTTGCAGCATTGAAGCCATAGCCTTCTTCTTTAGTGTTTTCTATTTTATCAATCACCACGCCTGCATCATAGCCCGCGTTGATAGCAATCTGCGCCAAAGGGGCTTTAATCGCACGCTTGATAATATCATAGCCGACAGCCTCATCACCCTCAAGCTTTAGCTTCACCTTTTGGGCTGCACGGATTAGTGCCACACCACCACCTGCTACAATGCCCTCTTCTACTGCTGCTTTTGTCGCCGAAAGCGCATCATCTACGCGGTCCTTTTTCTCTTTCATTTCTACTTCACTAGCAGCACCCACTTTGATCACCGCTACACCGCCACTAAGCTTAGCTAGTCGCTCTTGGAGCTTTTCTTTATCATAATCGCTTGTGGTCTCTGCGATTTGCGTGCGGATTTGCGCTACTCTAGCTTTAACATCAGCACTCTTGCCCTTGCCATCAACTATGGTTGTATTGTCTTTATCAATCACAATTCTAGCTGCTTGCCCAAGGTGCGCGATCTGCGCATTTTCTAGTGTGAGCCCCACCTCATCGCTAATGACCTCTCCACCTGTAAGAATCGCAATGTCTTTTAGCATTTCTTTTCTCCTATCACCAAAACCCGGAGCCTTAACTGCTGCGACATTAAGCACACCACGAAGCTTATTAACAACAAGTGTTGTAAGAGCCTCGCCCTCAATATCTTCTGCGATGATAAGCAGTGGCTTGCCACCTTTCATAGTCGCTTCAAGCAAGGGGAGAATGTCTTTCATCGATGAGATTTTCTTATCTGTGAGTAGGAGATAAGCGTTCTCTAGCTGGATATTCATTTTATCTGCGTTGGTTACAAAATACGGGCTTAAATATCCGCGGTCAAACTGCATACCCTCTACCACGCTTAGCTCATCATTGATCCCCTTAGCTTCTTCCACAGTGATCACGCCATCTTTACCGACTTTTTCCATAGCTTCAGCAATAAGGTTGCCGATTTTCTCATCAGAGTTTGCAGAGATTGTCGCTACTTGGGCGATCTCGTCTTTGCCACCGACTTTTTTGCTCGATTTTTTTAGCTCTTCAATGATCGCTTCAGCCGCCTTATCCATACCACGCTTCACTTCCACAGGATTAGCACCAGCAGTGATATTTCTCAAACCCTCTTTATAAATGCTATGCGCTAGCACGGTGGCAGTAGTCGTGCCATCTCCTGCGGCATCTGCGGTCTTGCTCGCTACTTCTTTGACAAGTTGCGCACCCATATTTGCGATAGGATCTGCAAGCTCGACTTCCTTTGCCACAGATACACCATCCTTAGTGATTGTAGGCGCGCCATAGCTCTTTTGTATAAGGACATTACGCCCTCTTGGTCCCATTGTAACTTTCACCGCATCGTGTAGCTGCTTTACGCCATCATAGAGTTTATTTCTCGCATTATCGCTAAATTTAATTTCTTTTGCCATTGTTTGCTCCTTACATTAAATATACTTAATTATTTGGACAAAACGCCAAGGACATCTTTGATCTCAAGCACGATATATTCTGCTTTATCAAGCTTGATCTCACTGCCAGCATACTTGCCAAACACTACTATCTCGCCCTCTTGTACAGATTTATCATCTGCGACTTGCTTGCTTATAGCGATCACCTTACCCATCAGTGGCTTTTCTTTCGCACTATCTGGGATGATGATCCCTGAGGTCGTCTTACTTTCTTCTTCAAGTCGCTCAACGAGAATCCGCTCGCCTAGTGGTTTGAATTTCATGACTTCTCCTTACATGTGTAAAATTAGCACTTAAAAATTTTAAGTGCCGAAAGTGTAGAAATATTATGTAAATAAGTCAAGTATTTATACGCATAAAGTAAATATTCCTTAGTGTATATGGCTAAAGTTTATTGACTCAATACATATAAATAATAGTTACTGCAGTGGCTACAATGCTTAGGGTTTGCCCGCGCCATACACCTGAAATCTTTAGATTCTAGCTCACAGAGCACAAAACTTATAGAAGCTAGGATCTACTCTCTTCTTAAGCCCTTTTTGAGTGTGAAAAGGGTGTCTAAAGTTTGCGTGATTTCTTGCTGTTCGTATAATGGCGGCAGGGGGATTAAGGTTTGTTTCACTATGTCTATATTGATTGCTTTAAAAGTAGAACCTGTCGCCTTTTTTTCAAAATAAGTTTGCATAGATTGTAAAATAAAATACAACAAATCATTATTGCAAAATTCACTTTTTAATGCACACAATCCCCTACCTATTGCAATTTTTCTTTGTGTAATATTCACAATTCCAACAGGTGCCCTAACACATAAAAGTATAGAATTTGTATTTGCAACCTTTACAGCCCCTTTAACAAAAATATTAGATTTTTCTATAAATTTTTCTCCAAATAAAATTTTACCTTGATGAAATTCAAAATAAGATACTTCGCTTCGCTCAGTATGACAAGCCCTTTTGTCATTTTGAGCCGTAGGCGAAAAATCTATAAATTGATTTTGTTCAGGGGATTGCCCCATAGTTATCTCACAAATATCCCCAAGTTTTACCCACGCCCAAGAATTTGGGATCGCAAAGGGTGCTTCGCTAAGGTTTAGCGGCGTGATTTCTTTGCATTTTGTAAGCTCTTTTTTTAGCATTTGGATTTGAGATTTAACAAGAGCTTTTTTGTCCTTGTCTTTTTCAAGCTTGAATTCTTTTTCACAAATTTTGAGCTTCTTTTCTAACTTTTTGCGTTTTTCTTTTATCTTATCGTTGTAAGTGCTGATTTCATCAAAGGCACAGAGTGTGGGGGAGGCTCTGCGATAGCCTTTGCTTAGACTGCCCTCTAGGGCAAGTTTAAGCAAACTCTTTTCAATTCTCTTTTCAATTCTCTTTAAATTCTCTTTAAATTCTCTTTAGTCATAGCAAAATCATTTGCGAGTGTAGTGAGCAAATCAAGTTTTCCCACGATTTCTTGCTGTTCGCATAACGGCGGCAGGGGGATAAGAAAATGTCTTATACTCTCTTTTTTTACTCCGCCGATAATGCCGTTAATATTAGAGTTAAATTCTTTTGAAAATTCTCCACTTTGTAAAAAATAAAATACAAATTTAGAAAAAGCAAAAATATTTTCAAAACAACAAAGCTTATTACCAAAGCAAACATTTTCTTTTAAAAAACCAACTTTTCGCCCCGCACTACCGCCTTCTATACAAAGTAAAGTAGAATTTGCCTTTGCGATTTTAAAAAAAGATAGAAATTCATCGGGGATTTTTATGCCATTTTCGTAAGTTATGCTTGTGTCGTTTGCTAAATCTTTTGTGGCGATATAATTTAGTCCGCTTGTTTGATGCGTGAATTTTTTTTCTTTTTCTGTGGCGTTAATGCTATCCCCTGTAAAAATCTCACAAATATCCCCAAGTTTTACCCACGCCCAAGAATTTGGGATTGCAAAGGGTGCTTCGCTAAGGTTTAAGGGCGTGATTTCTTTGCATTTTGTAAGCTCTTTTTTTAGCATTTGGATTTGAGATTTAACAAGGGCTTTTTTGTCCTTGTCTTTTTCAAGCTTGAATTCTTTTTCACATTTTTTTAACTCTTTTTCTAACTTTTTGCGTTTTTCTCTTATCTCATCGTTATACACTTCAAGCTCATCAAAGGCGTTAAGCCCATTATTTTCTCGGCGGAATCTAGCACTTAAGCCACCCTTAATGGCATAGTCTAGCAAGGACTTCTTTAAAGTATCTGTTTTCATTATTCATTATCCTTGATGATTTGAGAAATTTGCTTCATTATAGAATCTAGCGTGGCGTTTAGCCTATCTCGCTCGGCTTTGATTTGCTCCATAAGCTCTAAGGGGTCTAGAATCTCTTCTTCTTCGCTCACATAGCCACATAAGTCAAAGTTATAATTCCTAGATTCTAGCTCTTCTTTAGTGTAGGACTTAGCCTTGAAATTCCCGCTTTCATCTTGTAAGCTTTGCCTATCGCTTTGCCACCACTGCAAAAAGGGGGCAAAATGCTCTTTTTGCATTTGCTTAGTTTTGCCAAAGGATTTTATATTTTCAGGCATATCAAGGCGATAGAAGTGGGTCTGGCTTGTGCCTTGTGGGTCGGCGTTGAAAAAAAGTAAATTTGTGGGGATAGAAGTGTAAGGGGCGAAAACGCTTTTAGGTAGGCGTAAGATAAGATAGAGATTAAAATCACTTAAAAGCTTTCTTTTGAGATTGATTTTTGCATTATCAGCACCAAACAAAAAGCCATCAGGCAGCACGACTGCGCCCTTGCCTTTGAAAGATAGTCGATGCATAATGAGTGCCATAAACAAATCTGCTGTTTCACTGCTTCTGTATTCTTGGGGGAAAGTTTTAATATCTTTTGCAAGTTCGCTACCTCCATAAGGAGGATTCATTAGGATAATGTCAAATTTAGGGTATTTTGTAAGATTTATATCAAAGTCTTCAAAATTACTAAAATCAAAGGCATTGCCGTGCTTTAGGTTTGGATTTTCTATGCCGTTAATGAGTAAATTTGTCGCACAAAGCAAAAAAGGCAAGGACTTTTTCTCTACACCATAAAAGCTTGTTTCAAAGACTTTTCTATCGCTTGTGAGATTTACTTGCTTTTCTAAAAAATGTGCCGCTGAAATGAGAAAGCCCCCTGTCCCGCAAGCTAAGTCCGCCACACTCTCACCTAGCTTTGGGCTAAGCATTTCTACCATAAACTCTGTAACGGCACGCGGCGTGTAAAACTCCCCCGCATTCCCTGCACTTTGCAGGGTTTTTAAAAAGCTTTCATAGACTTTGCAAAGCTCTTTAAAATCTTGTCTATTGTTAATCACAAGGCTAGATTCTATCTCGTTTATCACTTCGCGTAAAAGATAGCCGTCTTTCATATAGTTGTTTAAATCTTCAAAAACTTTTCGCACGATGGATTGATGTAAGGGGGTGGATTCTGTAATGTTTAAGGCTTTTAGCGTGGGGAAAAGCTCGTTATTAACAAATGTGAGTAAGGGTTCACCTGTGGGGGACTTTTCACCCACTGCCCAAGACTCCCAACGCAAATGATCGGGGATTATAGAGTGATACTCCGTGCCATTCATCTCATTTAGGGCAGTCCATTCTTTTTCATAATAATCATAAAGCTTTAGGAATAAAATCCACGCGATTTGCTCCATTCTTTGCGCATCGCCATTCACTCCTGCGTCGTTGCGCATAATGTTTTGAAGTTTTTTGATATTTAGCATTAGCTTACCTCCTCATAAAGTGCGTTTTTAAGATTTTGTAGCATAGCATTTACTCCGCCATATTCTTTAAAAATCTGTGCAATTGTGGTGAGATTATACTTTGAAGCAAAAGGCTCATTGACAAACACGCTAGAATCTAGCTCATCGATGCCACCTTGTGCGTATTTCTCAAGCAAGAGTTCTAAAAGCTCTCTAGCCTTTGGCTGTAAAGATTCTAGGAATTTATTTGCTTTTTTGGCTCTTTGTGTGCGGCTTAGGGCGGGGCTGCCTTTAGCAAGGGAGAGTAAAATATCAAATTCATCGCAGTTTTGAAATTTCTCCATTTGCTGTAATTCTTGGATAAAAATACCCTTTTGCTCTAGCATAGCTAAAAGCTCTTCACGCGTGGCTTTATCGCCTGTGCGTAAAGTCTCAAGATAGGATTCAAAAGCTTTCGTATTTTGAAGCTTTTCACCGCTAAAGGATTCTAGGCTTTGTGTGATGGGTGTCAAAACGCCATTAACATTGCGCAAGATGATGATAGATTCGCTGTGTGGATAGACTTGTATCTCTTCGCCGTCTATGGTGTGCTTTATCGGCGGTTCTTTAGTTTGGGTTTTATTGTCTTTGCTGTTTTCATTCTCTTGGCTTGTGTTTTCTGGCTTTTTCTCTCGCTCTCTTACCTCATCTGTGTCGATAAACTCCACCTCGCCATCAAAGTCAGGGTCGTTTAAAAAATCCCTTGCAATGCCTTTGAAATCAAGCACATAAAAATGCGTTTTACCCCTAGATTCTAGGACTTCATTGAGCCTTGTGCCTCGCCCTATCATTTGCTTAAATAGGCTTTTATCACGCACGATTTTATCAATGACTATGACTTGCACCATTTGTGTATCTACCCCCGTGCTTAAAAGCTGGGAAGTCGTGGCGATGACTGGGTAGCGTTTGCTTACGCTTTTAAAGTCATCTAGCAGGGCTTTGCCCTCGTTGTCATCGCTTGTTATGCGTGCGATGTAGTTAGAGTCTTTTGCCCTTTCTTGTTCGTTTTCATCTTGCAGGGCATTTCTCATCAAAAGGGCGTGGTGTTGGTCTTCGCAGAAAATGATAGTTTTAGCATAAGGATTTTTTAGGGTATGGTGTAAAAATTTGCTCACTTCTTTAGCAACGAAGCGGATTTGAGGTTTGAGATAAATTGTGCGGTTAAAATCTGGGGAGTTAAAAGTCTCTTGCGGGATTTCTTTGCCTTTTTCATCAAGCTTACCTGGCTCTGGTGTGTAGCCTTGCGTTTCTATATTTGATAATTTTTCTACCACGCAAAAGGGAGCCAAATAGCCATCTTCTATGCCTTGTTGTAAGCTGTATTGATACACCGGCTCACCGAAATAGTCTATATTATCATCTTCTCTTGCTTCTAGCTCCCCTGTCTCTTGGCTCTCTCTTTGCTCTTTGTTGTATTTAGGTGTGGCAGTCATACCAATTTGCAGTGCGGAGTCAAAATACTCCAAAATCTCCCGCCAAGTAGAATCCGCCCTAGCACTACCCCTGTGGCACTCATCGATAAAAATAAGGTCAAAAAAGTCCGGCTTTAAGGCTTTATAATGCTCTTTCTTATCGCCATTTTCTTCACTACCGCTGATAAATTGCTGATAGATTCCAAAATACAAACTATATCCGCTTTTAAAGTCGCGGTTATGTATCGTATAAATGCCTTTGGCAAAGCTTTTAAAAGTCTTTGTGGTGTCGGTATTTATAAGCTCATTTCTATCAGCTAGGTAGAGAATCTTTTGTATCTTTTTGCCATTTGGCAGGGTTTGGTTAAAAAGGCGGTGGGCGATTTGATAGGCGATGAGAGTTTTGCCCGTGCCTGTGGCAAGGACGAGTAAGATTCTGTTTTGCCCTTGTTGTGCAGCGATTAGGGCGGCGTTTATGGCGTTATTTTGATAATAACGCGGTGTTGTTTGGCTTAAATCACAATGCGTTTGTAAAAGATTGTCATTTGTGAGATTTTGCCATTTTTTGTAGGCTTCATAAAGCTCTTGTGGGCTTGGGAAGGCATTAAGGGGTAAAATCTCTTTTGTTACTCCCTTAAAATCTTTTGCAAGCGTGTATTGTACAAAGCCTTTACCACTACTAGAAAAGGCAAAGGGGGCTTTAAGTGCTTTGGCATAGTTTTTTGCTTGCTCTATCCCCTCGCTATCTTCGTATTTATAGGCTTTTGCTTCTAACACTGCAAGGGCGATTCCATTGTGAAAAAGCACATAATCAGCCTTTTTTATAGTGCTTTTATCTCTTTTACCTGTTTTTATGTCAATTTTGCCTTCGCTAAACTTATAGCCCTTGGCTTTGATTCCATATTCCATTTTAATGGATTCAAAATCCCAGCCCACTTTGCTTAAAGCAGGCTCAATATAACGCTTTTTGGTGTCTTCTTCGCTAAGTATTACATTATCCATTATTGCCCCTTTGTCTAAGATTCTTATCTAGCATTCTGCTTCGCCTAGCTCATAAATCCCATTTTTAAGCACAATCTCATTGCGATTTGTCTCAATTAGCCCTTGTGTTTTTAGCTCTTTTATCACTCTTGTAACTGCTTCTCTCGCACTGCCGATATTGTTTGCTATGCTTTCTTGACTTGCTTCTACGCGGTTATCTTTGGCGTTATTTAGTAGAAATTTTACTACGCGATTTTTGAGACTTTTAAAGGTTACATCATTGATGGTATCAAAGGCTTGTTTTAGGCGTTTAGAGACCAAAGAGAGATTAAAACGCATAATAGATTCATTACTCCGTGTGAGTGTCTCAAAAATCTTATTTGGCAGGATAAACACGCTAGAATCTTCCATAAACTCAAGCACCACATCAGCCTTAATGTTTGATAAAATACAGCTTGTTGAAATGATACAGCTTTCCTTATCGCTTATGGTAAAAATGGTGATTTCCTTAGCATTGCTTGATACGCTAAAAAAGCGGACTTTCCCGCTTAAAACATACAAAAAGCCCAAAAGCTCATCGCTATCAGGGTAGATTCTATATCCCTTTGTGTATGTCTTTACAATGCCCTTATTCTGCAGGACTTCAAGGCTTTTCTCATCGCCACATATTGTGGTGTTTATCTGCGTTAAGGTATCTTTAGTTAGTGGTTGCATATTTCCCTTTTGTGATAAAGTTACACATAAAGCCTAAGATCTGCCATACAATGCGCGATTATACCCACAAAATCAAAAAGGTAGGATTATGGCAAACACCAATGCAAGCAGCGCGCTAAATCGGCGCAACTTTTTAAAATCCCTAGCACTTACCCCCGTGCTAGTGGCTGGAGCAAATGCTGAATCTAGCGATTCTACAAAAGAGAAAAGGTCGCTTATAGATTCTAGTGAGTTTAGTAAGACCAAAGGCAAGGCAAGTATTATAAACCTTGATAAATGCGATGGTTGCCAAGGCTATGAAATGCCACAATGTGTGAGTGCGTGTAAAGAGAAAAATGCCCCTAGATTCCCTGAACCTATCAAAGAAATTCCGCAATATTTCCCGCGTAAAATCTATGAAGACTACTCTAAAAATAGAGATGATATATCACGCTTAAGCCCGTATAATTGGACTTTTGTAGAAGAGTTAGAAATAGATTCTAAAAAGGTGTTTGTCCCACGCCGCTGTATGCATTGCGATGACCCGACTTGTCAAAAAATCTGCCCTTTTGGGATTATTGGCAAAGATGATAATAATGCTGTAAATATTGACGAACACTATTGCTTTGGTGGGGCAAAATGCCGTGATGTCTGCCCGTGGGGGATACCGCAAAGACAAGCTGGAGTTGGAATCTATCTTAAAATCGCCCCAAAACTCGCTGGTGGTGGTGCGATGTTTAAATGCGATATGTGTGCGGACCTACTCGCACAGGGTAAAAAACCTGCGTGTGAGACACAATGTCCAAAAGAAGCCATAATCTTTGATGATAAGGCTAAGATTCTAGCACTTGTGGAAGAAGCGAAAAAAGAAGGTAAATTCATTTATGGAGACGCACAAAATGGTGGCACAAGCACCTTTTATATCTCATCAGTTGATTTTGCAAAGATTGATGAAGCGATTGCTAGAAAGTATGGCAAGGAAGATGGTGTGCTAGATTCTAAAAGTCAAAAGATGGGGCGACCGCATATGAATGTGGTGGTAAAAAACTTTGTGAGTGAAGATTCAGCACTTATTAAAGGTGTGTTAGCTGCATCTCTTATTGGTGTAGTGGCTGGGGCAATCGCTGTGGCAAAATCTAAAAAGAATATAAAGAAAGGATAAATTATGAAAACAAAATCTACTCTAATAAGGGCAAAAAAGCCTATGATATTGCGTCAAAGTCTGCAAAATCGTATCGTGCATTGGGGTGCGGCGGTAAGCACATTTATTTTAATTGCAAGTGGAATTTTTCAAATGCCTGTGTCAAAGAGGTATATGATAAATGAACTGCCTTTAATGGCGTGGAGTGGGGACTATCATATAAGCTTAATGCTACATTATGCAGGGGCGTTTGGGCTGATATTTTTTGTAGCGTTTCACTTATATTTTCATATTGCAAGGGCGGAATTTGACATTTTCCCCAAAAAGGGCGATGGAGTAAAAAGTCTTAAAATCATCAAGGCTATGCTTTTTGGAGGAGTTGAGCCAAAGAGTGAGAAATACCTGCCTGAACAAAGATTGGCGTATTTTTTCATAGGGCTTGTGCTACTGCTTTTAATAGTTACTGGTTTAGTGAAAACTGCAAAAAACCTTGCTGGGTGGAATCTAAGCGATAGCTTGTATCTATGGAGTGCGCAGCTGCATAATCTTGGAATGTTTCTCATCATACTTGGAATTATAGGGCATTTAGCGGCATTCATTTTCAAGGCAAATCGCCCACTTTTAAGGGCAATGTTTAGTGGCAAGGTAGATTCAGCTTACATTGTGGAGCGACATAGCTTGTGGCAAGAGGGGATTAAAATGGTGGAGAATGCTAAAATGAGCGATATACAATCCACGCAAAATAAGGACTAAGCTATGCAAAATGTCAATACAGAATCTAGCCTAAATTCTACAAACCAAACACAAGACAAAGTAGAATCTAAACTTGCCGATTTTCCTGTTACCAGCTCACCCATTGCAAACTTGCCCATCGCATTATTTGCTTCAGTTATGGGGATAGGCGGACTTAGCCTTGTGCTAAAGAAAGCAAGTGTGGCATTTTGGAGTGGGGCAGAATCTACTTTAGATTCTACATTAGAATCTAGCTGGCAAGGGATAATTGCACCATTTTTATGGTGGGGGGCGTATGGCTTTGCGATATTGGCGGTGGTTGTCTTTGCCCTTTTGCTTGTGTGCTACTCTGCAAAAATATTCTATCACTTTGAGGCATTCAAGGCGGATTTAAAACACCAAGTAAAGATTAACTTTCTCTCAAGCATTCCTATCAGTATGCTTATCATTGTGGCATTTTGGAGTGATTTGAGTAGCGGGGTAGATTTGCTATGGCAAGGGATTTTGGGGCTTTTTTATGTGGCAAGTGCTTTGCAGCTCGTGCTTAGTTTATATGTGATGAGCTTTTGGTTTAAAGAGAGTATGAAGAGTGCTTTGCTATCCCCTGCGTGGTTTATACCGATTGTGGGCAACTTAATCGTGCCTTTAAGTGGTGGTTTAATCAACGCACCAAAGGAATTATTACTCTTTTTCTTTTCTATCGGTTGCTTTTTTTGGATTCTGCTAAGTGCGATGATAATGCAGCGGCTTATCTTTGAGCAAAGTTTAGAATCTAAATTTATCCCCACACTTTTTATTTTTATCGCACCGCCTAGCATTTTTGTGGTGGATTTTCATAGTCTTTTTGGGATTCACAATGCTTTGAGTTTTGTTAGCTTTAATGTAGCGTTGTTTTTCGTGCTGTTGCTTTTAAGTCTAGGGAATATCTTTACTAAGCTAAACTTTGCGCCATCGTGGTGGGCTTTTACCTTTCCGCTATGTGCTTTTGGGATAGCAAGCTTTGATTTATATATGATTGATTTTAGGTGTTTTTATGGGCTTTTGGGGATTTTAGGGCTTGTGATGGCATTTTTTGCAGTGGTGTTTATCTCATACAAGACTTTAAGGGCTGTGGTGAATGGAGCGATTTTTAGGGAGTCGTAGCTTCCCTTAGACATTGCTCAAGCAGGGCTATGGTAGCTTGGATAATATCTTGGCACTGGGCTTTGGTGAGCTGATCTCTTGGGGCTTCTAGGGTAATGTAGTGTAGATCTTTATGTCCCCAGCGCACCTTGTCGTATTGGGCATAGAGCCCTATGCTTGGGATGCCCAGATTTAGTGCTAGGTGCGTTGTGCCTGTACTTGGGCTAATACACAAACTCGCGCGAGTGATTAGCGCGATAAGGTGGGGGAGCTTATTATTGGCAAAAATTATAAGATTGCGCGATTCAAATCCTCTCTGTCGTTTGTAGTCTCTCAAAGCTTGCATAAACTCTCTATGCACAGTAGGATAGGTGATCACTAGCACTTGGTGGGTCTTGCACACTTTCTCTATAAGCTCTAGCCACGCGTGCTGTGGAAGTGAGTAGGCATTATTGACATTAAAAGGATTAATCGCGATAAACCTAGAATCTCGCAGCCTCTCCGCTATACGATTCTGGCAAAAACGCTTTTTATAAACATAGCGCAAGATTTTATCAGCTTGGGCTTGGATAGACTTTGGCGCAAAAAGCCTAGCAGGAGAGAAGTCAAGCCTTGCGATACCAGCATCAAAGGCTTTTGGGTTGATAAGTCGCACCAAATGCAGTAGTATATTTTCAAAGCTCATTTGCTTATAAGTCTTACTCGCATAAATAGGCAAACTCCTTGCGCGCCACGCAATCAAGCTTACAAACTTCCTAGCACATAGCACGCGCTTTGCATTGGTAGCAAGCCCAAAGCGCAGAAATGAGCTTTTAGCATCGCTTAGGATAAGATAGTCGCAAGCAAAGCTATTGATTAGCGCGATTTGCTTACTCATATTCTCTTTGGAGCTAGAATCTAGCCGCCGCACATCAAGCCCAATATCTAGCAGCGTATCAATATGGCTTGCTTGTGAGTAAAGCGCGGTGGTCATATCATTGCCAAAAACTATGAGCCTACAAGAAAACAACGCCTTAATCGCATACAAAGCTTTGGCATAGATGATATTTGAGCCAAGCTCCCTTGAAGCACAAGCAAACCCCACAACCACGCTAGCGATCCCTATGCTTTGAAAAATAAAAACTCTTGTGCTTTTTGCTTTTCAAGTGGCTCTACTTCTAGGATAGATTCTCCCACTTGTACGCGCTCTTTTGCCCCACTATGCTTAGCATAAGCAAGTGTAAGCCTAGCTGCTAGGATTCTATCTTCATCACTTGCGCTAGATTCTACAAGCCCAAGTGGACCCTTAGAATCTAGTAGAGTAATATGCGACATTTTTGGATTGGGGGTGGAGAGCTTTTGGTTTTCTTCTTCGTTACGGGCAATCACACAGCGTGCGCCATCTGGTAGAACCATATATCGCCCCGCTTTTACTAGTGCTACATCTTCTAGCACCATTTTTCTATGCGCGCTTAGGTCTTTGATTTTATTTGCTACGCTTATATCTGTCAATAAGCAACCTCCACCGGGGTTTTCATAGTATTTAAAGCCCCATTGCTTCACTAGCTCAAGCTGTCTTGTGCGTCCCCTACCACTTATATCAAGGAGTTTTTCTCTATCGACCCAGCCCATTTTCTCTGGGAAGCTTGGCTCTAAAAGCTTGGCACACATTGGGCGCAGGAGCAGCTCATCTAAATACTGCGGCTTACTAGAATCCTCTCCTTGTGCTAGCAAATGCGCAAATCTCTCATCACTCCCAAAGCCACGCACAAGCTTTCTCACTTGGTCTAGGGCTTCTTTGCGCTGGGATTTAGGGCGCTGCCCTAGCACCTCCCCACTTATTACAAAGCTAGCCCCCAACTCTTCAAGCCGCAAAAATGCTTGGGCAAACATATTAGCGTGGCAGTCGATACAGGGGTTAAAATACTTGCCATAACCATACTTAGGCGTGAAAAGCACATTGTCAAAAAACTGCTTTCTAATATCAATTAGCACGAGCTCCGCGCCTACTTGCTGGGCGGCATTGCGCAGATATTCACCCTTGTCTTTATTGCCTCCAAAACCTATATTAAAATGCAAGGCTTTGACTTTGATCCCTTGGGATGTAAGTAGCTTCATCGCAATGAGACTATCGCATCCTCCGCTAAAAAGTGCTAATGCTGTCATATTGGTTGTAGTTTCCTTTCGGTAAATTTAGTAGCTTTAAGGCTTAGAATTTTAGCGCGAAGTTGGGTGATTTGCGCAATGTCTTTAGTCTGCTTGAGTTTAGATTCTAAAAAGCGCAGGATAAAAATGCGTAGCTCTGCTTCAAAGCCCCCCTCACACAAAGGCAGTGGGTCAAGAGCTATTCCCAAAAGCTTTGGGTGGCTAAGATTATTGGCACATAAAGCATCAAAAGCATCTTGATAATCTGCGAAAATACTTCTATCAATATAGAGCAAAGCTTGATTAAGCAAAGCTTCATCTTCAAGCATATAGCGTAAAATGAGCCGCTCAAGCTTATCGCCGCTAGATTCTGGGGCTGGGGTATAGCCTAAGCTTTTAACTCTCCTTTTAGCGCGTATAAACTGCAATGGCACTTGAATCAAATCGGCACTAAATTGGGCGTATTCATCTTGCATAAGGGGGCTAAGAGAGCTTAAAAAGGCTTTGATCTCTTTAAGTGCATCTTCTTTGCTAAGGGGGTTGGCTAGATTATGCCTGCTAGCAATCATTGTCAAGCAAAACTCAATAAAAGGTTTAGGTCTTGCAAAAAGCTCTTTTACTTCTTGCTCCCTACCTGCTAGGATCATATCCGCTGGGTCTGCACCATCAGGGAAGATTACCACCCCACCCTTTTTGCTCAAAGGTGCTAGCATAATGCTTGCGCGAAAAGCTGCGTTAATGCCGGCTTTATCGCCATCATAGCTTAGGATAATCTCTGGCTCGCCTTTATTGAGCAAAGGAATATGCTCTTTTGTAAGCGCAGTGCCAAGCGTGGCTACGGCGTTATTAATACCAGCTTTATGAAGCATTATTGTATCGATATAGCCTTCTGTGATGATAATTTGCTGTGATGCAAAGATTGCTTGTCTAGCGATGTGATAGCCATAAAGTAAGCGTGATTTATTAAAAAGTGGGTTTTGGGGAGAGTTTAGGTATTTAGCTGGCGCACCATCTTTAAGGCTACGCCCACCAAAGCCTACAACCTTGCCATTTGGCGAGTAGATGGGAAACATCACGCGCTCACTAAATCGCGCATAAAATTGGGCTTGATCGGGCTGCTCATTTCTGCCGATGATGCCATTTTTTAGCAACTCATCTGTGGGGAGATTTTGGGCGTTGATAAAGGCTTGGTGTCTAGCGTGGCTTGGACAAAGCCCTAGATTCCACTGCGTAATTAGCCTATCATCAATACCGCGCTTATGCAAATATTCTAGCACAGCAGCAGAATCTAAAAGGCTTGTGTGGTAAAAAGCCGCGACCTTCTCTAGTGTATCTGTGCGCTTTATGCGCTCTTTGTTGTCATACTCTAGGCGAAAGTCAAACATATCAGCGATTTTTTCAACTGCTTCTACAAAGCTTAGCTTCTCATACTCCATCACAAACTTTATGCTATCACCCCCTATGCCGCAACCATAGCAGTGGAATATCCCCTTACTAGGCGAGACCATAAAGCTTGGGCTTTTTTCATTATGGAAAGGACAAGTGGCAGCATAGTTACTCCCTACACGCTTTAGCTCAAGGTAGTGAGTTATGATTTCAAGAATATCAATGCGGTTTTTTAGATTCTCAATCGACGCGCTTGTGATCATCATATACCTTTGTTAAACAATACCCTAGCCCCATCTAGAATCTAGCTTCTGCTAAAAGTGATTGGGAGCAGATCTAAAACGCAAAGTCCCCAGCCTCGCCCTTATTCATACTTCTATACACTGCCTTGACATAGCTCTGGCGTATCTCGCACTGCTCCATATCCGCGCACCCAAAGCAGCCTTGCTTATGAGGATCGCTCGCATCTGGCAGTAGCCCCCTAGTCTCTTGACACTCTTGCAGAAGCTTAAGCTGCTCCTCTAGCTCTCTTTCAAATACATCTTCACTGGGATTAGCACTCATTTTTTCTCCTTATTTCATATAGACTACGCGTACTTGCGCTATCTCTTCCTTGCTACCTAAGAAGCAAGGGGTGCTCTCATGTAGGCTTGCGCAAGGCAGAGAGAGTAGCCGTCTTTGCCCATCTATCGCCTCTCCTCCAGCCATTTCATAGATAAAGGCAAATGGAAAAACTTCAAAAAGCTTCCTTAGCTTGCCACTTGGCGCATCACTTGTAGCAGGGTAACTAAAAAGCCCACCTCTTTTGCATAAAATCTGGTGCAAATCTGGCACCATACCCCCAGAATAGCGCAGGCGATACCCCTTAGCAAACAAGCTCTCCACCAACTCCTTATGCTTTGCTTCCCAATTTTTTTGCGTGCCACCCGGGGCGTTAAGCTTGCCTTTAGATTCTAGCTGGAGTGTGCCCTTGCCTTGCCACTGCTTCTCATTATGGGCATAGTGCTTTGCTTCCTTATAAGCTAGCACGGCTTCTAAGCGCGGTCCATACACAATATATGCTGCTGCTACAAGCGCACTCGCACTAAATGCGCTATCATAAATCCCAAATATACTCCCCACGCTTAAGTTTGAGTCAAAGAGACTTGAGCCATCAAGTGGATCGTAAGCCACAAGCAGTCCCTTGTCTAGAGCGTGCAAAGAAGTAGATTCTACAATGCTCGCATCCTGCTTATAGAGCGCGCTTGATTTTTCTTCCGAGCAAACACCCTTCACACAAGGCAACTTTAGCAAGGCTTCTTCTAGTAACATATCTGCGCGCACATCAACGGCTAGCTGTATATCACCACTAGCATTGGTGCTAGCTAGATAGCCACTAGCATCACTTTGCAAAAGCTCTTGCACTCTAGTAGCGCACTCTAGTATGCTAGAGAATATCTCTGCAACCATTGATTCTAGTTTAGATTCTGTCATTGTATGTCCTTGGTTGGTCTAGGTGTTGTGATTCTGCCGTGATTATAAACTAAAGCAAATTATGCTATGCTTTAAGCATATACTTAATCCATAACTCCACATTTTCAAAGGTTTTTTATGCTTGTTTCTCCTAGTATTTTATCTGCGGATTTTTTGCGACTTGGTGAAGAGATAGATTCTATCTGCAAGGCTGGTGCAGATTATTTGCATCTTGATGTGATGGATGGGCACTTCGTCCCTAATCTTACCTTTGGGTTACCCATCATCTCGCAAGTCGCTAAGCGCACGAGCATTCCGCTTGATGTGCATTTAATGGTGGAGAATGTCGAGTGGTTTGTAGAGTATTTTCTGCCCTTGCGCCCAGAATTTATCAGTGTGCATATTGAAGCAGTGGCGCATTTGCATAGGCTTATTACTCATATCCGCGCAAATGGCGTGCGCCCCGCAGTCGTGCTAAACCCACATACAAGCGAAGAGAGCTTGCGCTATATCTTGCCAGATGTAGATATGGTGCTTTTAATGAGTGTGAATCCGGGCTTTGGGGGGCAGAGCTTTATCCCAAGTGTGCTCGACAAAGCGCGTCGATTAAAAGACTTGATAGAATCTACAAACCCTAGCTGTTTGATTGAGGTTGATGGTGGAATTAATGCAGACAATATCAAAAGTCTGCAAGAGGCGGGCGTTGATGTCGCTGTGGCAGGGAGCTATATCTTCAATAGTAGCAATTATGCTAAAGCTATATGCTCGCTAAAGCCTCGAGATCTCCATTGATAGCTAATCTAACTCCACTTGCCAAAGCCATAGATACAAGGCTACATAGCCACGCGCTTGCGCACGATGATATGCAAGCACTCCTAGAGAGCTTTGGTGCAAATACGCTAGAGCTAGAACTCCTAAAAGCCCGCGGCTTCCCGCTAGAATCTAACGAGCAAGCCTACTTCCTCCGCACTGCTAGCACGCCTTATGCCAAGCAGAAATTCTGCTTTGTTGATATAGAGACCACAGGCGCACGCCCACAAGAGTCCCAAATCATAGAAATTGGCGCGATTATGTATGAAAATGGTAGGATCGTGGAGGAGTTTGATGAGTTTATTTACGCACCATTTGTACCAGAAATTATCACAGATATTACGGGCATTACCGCTAATATGCTAGCAAATGCTCGCAAAGCGCAAGCGGTTTTAGAGGATTTTCGTGTGTTTTTAGGACAAAGTGTATTTGTCGCGCATAATGTGGGTTTTGATTATAGCTTCATTAGCCACGCACTAGAAACTTGTGGGCTTGGAGGCTTGCTTAATCATCGTCTATGCACCATCGATCTAGCTAGAAAGACTATTCTCTCCAAGCGATACTCCTTGCAGTATTTAAACGAATTTTTGGGAATCAACACGCCAAAAGCGCACAGAGCCTATGCAGATGCGCTCACCGCGCTAAAGGTATTTGAAATCGCGTGCCTTTGCCTACCCAGCTCCATTTGCACAGCAAAAGACTTAATCACTTTCTCGCGCAGCAAGCATAAAGGATTCTAGGCATAGTTTTTGCTTGTCCAACTAGAACACCACAAGTTATAAGGAGTTTGTGTGTCGCATCTACCTTTTCTCCATACTCTTATGCGATCGTTATTTACGCTAAGTGTAGTGGCATTGAGCGTACTTGCCCTAGCTGGTTGCGCCAAAAATACATCAAATCCGCTTGCAGCAAATATCAATGGCAAAATCCCCAATCAAATCGATGACCCACTAGGGATAGGCACAAAGCCCACCGCCCCTGCCAAGCAGGTAACCCCAAGTTTTATCCACAATACAAAGTTCAGTCTTAGCCCGCTCTCAGGCGATGCTAGAGACTTTGTCGCGCTACTCAATCAAGGCGGTGGCGTGGTGAGCATCTGGGCTAGCGCGCCTGCTAGCTGGGTTTGGGCACACTCTGCAGCGTTAAATGCAAGCTTTGGCGATGCGTTTAATTGGGCTATACAGCCCATTGACAATGGGTTTTTTCGCTTTGTCAATAAACTTACACGCACTTGCTTGAATGCTTATGGGCAAGGCGTGATACACTACCCCTGCGACCCAAATAATCCTAATCAGCTTTTCCGTATATTGCCTATGGATAATGGCGCAAATGTTATCCAAAGTGCTAGCACAAATCTCTGCTTGCAGACAAGTATGCACACTAAAGCAAACCACCCAATCACGCTTAACAAATGCTTACAAGTGGCAAACTCCGAGCAGCAGTGGTTTATTATTCCGCCTTTTCTCAAACCCACGCCAATTATCTACCCATAAGTTTAAGGAGATGCTATGCCTTATGCCACATCATCGACCATATACCACAAGATTCTGCTTATAACCCTAGTGGCGTGCTTTGCCATCACACACGCACTAGCTGATATGCGCAGCTACAAAATAGGCTCGTGGAATCTAAATGACACGCAAATGCCCATCGAAGAAAAGTGGAACAACACAATCCGTAGCTTACTTAGTGGGAGCAATGGCGTAGATATTTTAGCACTGCAGGAAGTCGGCGGACTCCCTACAAATGTGGAGTTTCTCAATACCTTTACCCTGCCTTATGCGATCACACTCCCTATCCAAGAATACCAGTGGAACCTGGGCAGAGGCTATGGGAAAGTATATGTGTATTTTATGCGCACAGATACTAATATGCGTGGAATCAATCTTGCCATAATCACTAAAAAGCGTGCGAGTGAGATCTTTGCCATTAAATCAAGTAGCAAAACCTCCCTGCCAATGCTAGCCATAGCTCTAGGTAGTGATGTCTTTATCACAATGGATTCTCTCGATAGAAAAGGAGCGGACACCCTAGCCAATATCACTAATGTGTTTGACTACTTTAGCAAACATCAAAGAGCGCAATCGCTGCAGTGGCTTATCCTTGGAAGCTTTAATATCCATCCTCAAGCCCTGCAGTCAGCGATCCCACCAAAACTGCAGGAGCGCATAGCCATCATAGCACCATCTGTGGCAACTAGGAAGAGTGGTGGTATCTTCGAATATGCCCTTAGTGGGAATTCTGGCGAGTCTCCATACCTAGCCCCCACGCTTAATGCCTACCTAGGGTATGGCAATGTAAGGCAGCAGTTTGACTCTGTGTTTATCCCCATTATCTTTAGTAAGTAAGGATTATCTATGACTTTTAGCAATCTCTCTAGGCTATGGATTCTAGCTAGTGTGCTAGTGCTTACCCCATCACTTTATGCTAAAAAGCTTATCACCAATCAGTCTGTCTCTATCCGTGCTATGAGCACAGGAGAATCTCTCTACGCTGGTGGCGTGGTCACAGAGCTAAGCTGGAATCTTGTAGAAGTAATGCTACCGGGCTATTTGACTAGGAAATTCCCTTTTGGAGCGGTGCAGTTCCGCCATATTAGCAAAGATGATCAATGCCTTATGAGCAATGGGTCGTGGCTAAGTATAGGCGAGTGCTCGGCAGTTAGGTTTGGCGATCACCGCACGCTATTTTCCCTACTGCCAACTTCTAGCGGTGCTTTACAAATCCAATCAATTGCTACTGAAAGCTGCCTAGTGGTAGAATCTAATGACAAAAAAATCGCCCAAAGCATACGCTTGCAGCCCTGCTTCACCGATGCACACACACCCATAGACTTGCGCTGGCTCTGGATACTAACTCCCCCAGTCATTGATGCAAAGCTAGTATCCTAGCCCTTAAGCTGCAAAGTGATCGCACGCTTTTTGCGATAGATCACGCACTCTGTATAGCCAACTTCTTTAGCCAGCTCCAAGCACTGTTCATAGCCAGCCCCCACCTGCTCTATACTATGCGCATCAGAAGAAAATGTAATGGGAATCTTATATGCAAACGCACGCGATAAAATCTCCTTGCTAGGATAGGCTTGCGCAATTGTCTTACGCAAGCCCGCGCTATTTATCTCAATGCTCATTTGTGCCTTTGCGATAGATGCTAGGGCAGAATCCAGCTCTTCACTCACACAATCTGGCATTGTATAGCCAAAAACCTTTAGTAAGTCCAAATGTCCGGCGATTTGGAAGAGCCCACTATCAGCCATAGCCTTTATCGCGCCCAAATACTCTCGCCAACAACACACCATATCGCGCCTAGCATACTCTGCTATAAAAGCTGGATTATCAAACCCCCAAGTATCCAAAAAATGCACCGATCCTATGAGGTAATCCACGCTGGCTTGTAGCACACGCTCTTCTAGCAAGCTCTCCTTGCCCTTGATAAAATCCACTTCAAGCCCACATAGCACTTCGATTTTACCCCGCTCTCTCTCTTGTATCTCTGCAATCTGTGCAAAATAAGATTCTAGCTCATCACTACTCATGCGATAAGCTTCATCAAACTTCATTGGCGCGTGACACGAGAATCCATACACATCAACTCCGAGCTCCTTAGCACGAGCGATAAACTCACTCGGGCTTCCGCTTGCATGCTTGCAAAAGGGGGTGTGATTATGCAAATCTACGCGCATAGCTCACCCACGCACAAAGTGATTGCGCAAGAACTCTTCAAGGTTAAAGCGTTTGCGTGTATTGTCTGTAAAAATATGCACCATAATCTCCCCTAAATCCACGACAATCCAATCCTCACTCTCATCATCAACATAGTAAAACTCTTCATCACTACATATAGCCTTTAAGTGATCAAGCAGCGCATAAGAATGCTTACCAGCTAGTGCCGTAGCAATCACCACACTATCAGTAATATACTCACTCTCTTCTACATCAAAAACCTCAATATCCTGAGCCTTTTTCTCATCAAGTGCTTGAACTATGGCTTGTGTGCGCTTGGATAATGCTTGATTCATCTTGCTCCTTTTAAAAGTTAGTGGGTATTGTAGTATATTTTTCGCACACAAGGGACAATGCTTGGCGGGACCCAGCGTGCTACTCGCTCAAACTCTCCGCGCACTAGAGCTGCGCGGATTTGCGTGGAAGAAATAGGGAAGCCTGTGATATGCAAGGGTACAGTGGTGCTATACCTAGAATCTACTTTTTCTAGTACTAGCTTTTGTGTTTGTGGGCTGCCTACATTGTGAGCAGTGTCACAAAACTCAAAATCCCGCATAAGTGGCACAATCCTAGCAAGCCGAGCAAGCTCGCTAGCTTCTCTCCACCTAGGCAAAGACTCTAGCGCATCACTCCCTAATGCTAGCCCGATCTCTCCATATTTACTAGTATAGTAGCGCACATATTCAATGGCATATACCACGCGATTAGCGCGCGCCTCAAAGTCGCTAATCTCCACACGCAAATAATCTGCACAAAGCTCTTTTAGCCACGCTATGCGTGTGTGTATCGGTGCTTGTGGCGGAGCTTTAAATGGATTACAAAATGTGGGGATTACAATCACTCGCTTGTAGCTAGAATCTAGCCTTTTTATAATCTCCAAATGCCCCAAATGCGGCGGATCAAAGCTTCCACCAAAAAGCACCACAAGAGAGTACTGCGAGCTAGAATCCACTTGACACACCACTACTGCTGCGTATCAAATGTGCTCGTACGCGTAAGCTTGCTAAATTTCACACCTTTAAGCCCAGAGAGATCAAGCGCGAACTGCTGTATCCGCCCACCCATTCCACGCAAGATAATTGTCTCAAGGCAATTATGCGCATCGATATGGATATGCGTGGTGCAGAGGATCTCTATCCCATTATGGCTGGCGTTATGCCCTATGTCGATGATTTTTTGGTTTAGTTCTCTTTGGTGATGATCATAGATAACTACTAGTACCGCTGTTTGTAGATTGCTATCATCTTGCCACTGCTCTTGGGCGAGCTTCTGACGGATTAGATCACGCACAAGCTCGGAGCGCGAAGTATAGCCCTGTTTGATAAAACGCGTATCCATAGCCTCTAGCAAGCTTGGCTCCAAAGACACAGAAAATCGCACTACTTTATGATCTCTCACTCACTCCCCCTTGATCATCAAGCCAGATTTTCGCACGCCTTTTTAGCCCACTTGCATCGCTAGAAGCGAAAAACTCTATATGCGTCTGCGCATACGAGCTAGGCTTAAGCGCGAAATGCTCCACCAAATACTCCACAATCGCATCGCCTGAGTGGATCAGCGTGCTTTGATGGTGAAAATATGCACTAATTTCTTTAGCGATAAGGGGAAAATGTGTGCAGCCTAGAATAATCGTATCTGGAACCTTGCCACCAAGCTCACTTGCTTGCAAAAATGGGTGTAAATAGTGATGCAAGCACGCTCGCAAGATAGCTGCTCCACTTGGCGTGCGATAAGAACCCTCCTCTACAATTGGCACAAAGAGCCCTGTCGCCACCGCACTTAGCTTAGAAAACCCAGCTTCTTGCAGAAGTGCTTGGTAGCGCGCAGAAGTAATAGTCGCTTGTGTGCCAAGGATTAGCGTGCTAGAATCTAGAGCTGGGTTTGCTTGGATTCTAGCAAGCACACCCGGCTCTATCACGCCGATAATGGGAAAACTTGCATAAGTGCGCATAGATTCTAGCGCATAAGCACTTACGGTATTACACGCTACAAGCAACATATCTACTTCCTGCGCACGGAAAAACTCTAAACACTCTAGAGCAAAAGCTACGATAGTCTTCTCGTCTTTGACACCATAAGGCACGCGCGCTGTATCGCCAAAATACACCGCACTCTCAAATAGTTTAGATTCTAGCACGCTTTTTGCGACACTAAGTCCCCCTATTCCACTATCAAAAATCCCCACGCGCTTAAGCGACCCCATAGACTTGCCTACTCTTTTTCATTCATTTTATTCAAAAACTCTTCATTATCTTTTGTTTGCTGCATTTTGGCATAAATAAAAGATAGGGCTTCAATATCATCCATTTGTTGCATTACATTGCGCAACATCCATACTTTTGTCAGCTTATCTTTGCCAAGCAGTAAATCATCTTTGCGTGTGCCACTCTTTAGAATATCAAAAGCAGGGTAAATCCTACGATCAGCGATATTGCGTGCTAGGACTATCTCGGCATTTCCCGTACCTTTGAACTCTTCAAATATTACCTCATCCATTCTTGAGCCTGTATCGATGAGTGCGGTAGCGATGATAGTAAGGCTACCGCCTTGCTCGATATTGCGCGCCGCGCCAAAGAATCGCTTAGGCTTGTGCAAGGCATTAGCATCAACACCCCCGCTTAACACCTTGCCACTTGCTGGAGTTACTGCATTATAAGCTCGCGCAAGACGCGTGATAGAATCTAGCAAAATCACCACATCTTTACCACTCTCTACTTCGCGCTTAGCGCGCTCTAGTACAAGCTCTGCCACGCGGATATGGCTACTTGATGGCAAATCAAAAGTCGAGCTATACACGCTACCTCTAACACTGCGCTGCATATCCGTTACTTCTTCGGGTCGCTCATCAACAAGCAGTACCATAAGCTCTACTTCTGGGTGGTTAGCACTAATGCCGTGCGCTAGCTCTTTCATAAGCTCAGTCTTACCTGTGCGGGGGGGAGCTACGATCAAAGCGCGCTGTCCTTTACCAATGGGACTAAAGAGATCAAGCATTCTGCCTGTAACCTTTGTAGGCTGGTATTCTAAGCGTAACTGCTGGGTGGGGAAGAGTGGAGTTAGATTATCAAAAAGTGGGCGGTTCCTCATCTCTTCAAGCGACATATAATTAACTGCTTCAATCTTTAGTAGCGCATAATACCGCTCTTGCTCCCTAGGCAAGCGTACCTGCCCTGTTACAATATCACCATTACGCAGGGCAAAGCGATAGATTTGCGTTTGACTTACATAGGTGTTGTTTTTACTATCAGTAAATGTCTCATCAATGGCGCGCAAAAAGCCATAACCATCTTGAGTGATCTCTAAAATCCCGGTAAAGAGTATGTAGCCACCTTGGGATACTTGTGTCTTTAGGATCTCAAACATCAAATCTTGTCGCTTAAATTCTTGGGGGTTGTCGATTGAGAGAGATTGCGCGATTGCGATAAGCTCGGCTATTGGCTTCATATTAAGCTCTTCTAGCTTGTAAGCTTCCACGGGAATATGTTGTTGCCGTTTATGAGAGTGATCTGCCATTAAAAATCCTTATAAGTTAGGTTCAGTGTGTGGGCGTGAAAGTAAGCACGAGAGACACAAACTGCTGGAATCTTTGAAGATAATCAAAAAGTAGAGTGAGATTGTAGCGAAAAATAAGAAAAAATCAAGGTGAAGCACATTGGGCATATGCCCAATGCATAAGGGCTATTTCTTATGCAAGCCGTTGATATAAAAACGAATAGAACTAGCACCTTCTTTTTGCGCCCACTCAAACGCGCTAGAGACAAACGCCCAATTAATGTGGCTAAAAAACTTCTCCAAATACGCAGGGCGCGCGTTTTTATGGTCGATATAATATGCGTGTTCCCATACATCACTAACAAGTAGAGGCACTTTATCTTCTGTAATAGGTGTAGCTGCATTACTTGTTTGGACAATTTCGAGCTTACTAGATTTCGGGTCAAACACCAGCCAGCACCAACCAGAACCAAAGAGTGTGGTAGCTGATTGGATAAATTTTTCTTTAAAGCCTTCAACACTACCAAAATCTCTCTCTATCGCAACTTTTAGTTCCGCGCTCATTTCGCTTGGCTTTGGCGCAATACAATCCCAGTAAAAATCGTGGTTATACACTTGAGCAGCATTGTTAAAAATCCCACCACTAGACTTTTTGATAATGTCATAAAGCTCAGCATTTTCAAACTCATTGCCTTTTGTTAGGTTGTTAAGATTATTGACATAGGTTTGATGATGCTTGCCATAGTGGAAGTCAAAAGTTAGTGGGCTTAGAAAATCTCCAAATGCATCTTTTTCATAAGGTAATTTGCGTAGTTCAAACATACCATCTCCTTTGGTTATGTGTAGTTGTTATAGCGATCTCTCGCAGGGCTTCATTATAGCATAACTACCTTAACCCAAAAATCTAGCTAGAATCTAAAAATACGCCAGCGCAATATCTACTACAATAGTTTCACTCCTTGAGCCAAAAACATCATTAGAAGCTTTATAAATTTTACTCTTATGGAATGACTATGGCATAGCCACTACGCAGCCCAACTCTTACCGCCAAGCTCGCTATTTTTACCATCGCATCTACCACTTGTACTTGATCCTACTATCATCGCACCAAGGCTATCTAGGCTTGAAGTGTATTTTGCTAGCACACCACACAATGTTTATGCTTATAAGCGTTGTTTTATATGGGCTAGTTGTTGTATTGTTCTTCCAAAAGCACACCACCAAAGTCCTAGTCTAGCTTGACATTATTTATAGCCTTTAGCTATAATGCGCGTTTCTAAAGTGTTTGGGATGTGTGATCGGGGCGTAGCTCAGTCTGGTTAGAGTACTTGGTTTGGGACCAAGGGGTCGAAGGTTCGAATCCTTTCGCCCCGACCATTTTAGAATCTTATTTTTCTTTCTTTTCGTTTTTTCTTATGGTGGGTGTAGCTCAGTTGGTTAGAGCATCAGTTTGTGGCACTGAGGGTCGTGGGTTCGAGCCCCATCATCCACCCCATATTGTGCGTTCGTAGCTCAATTGGATAGAGCACCAGACTTCGGATCTGGGGGTTAGGGGTTCGACTCCCTTCGGGCGCACCACCCAGCTCCTGCGCCCATAGCTCAGCTGGATAGAGCAACGGCCTTCTAAGCCGTAGGTCAGAGGTTCGAATCCTCTTGGGTGCGCCAGCTTGATCCCGGATACACTTATGATACACAAGCATTTATCTCACACTAATAACACTAATAAGCCTACAATAATCTTTCTCCATGCAGATAATGTTAATGGATTGGGAGATAATGTCATCGCCCTTGATAGCCTACTAGCATTAAAAAGAATCTACCAAGCCCGTCTTGTTGTCTTCGCCCGTGAAACTCTGCAAGAACTACTTGAAGGGCTAGATTTTGTCGATGAGTTTTCTCTACTAGAAGGTGAGCTTACTACTGCTGTAAATCGAGAGAAAATCAACGCCTATAACGCTACCTACCTACTCTCCCTTAGCTGCAAGACAAGAGTTTTGCGCTTCTTTGCTTCTACAAATGCCGCCATCATCATCACACGCGCTAAGCTTGCCAATATCCTACGCAAAAGATTCCGCCCTGTGCTATTGCTAAACCCTAGCACAACCCACAGACAAACGCTCCTACTCCTAGCGCGCAATATTGATAAAACGCACTTTGATAAGCACATAGGCTCTATTGATTTCTTAGAATCTAGGGTCAAAAGTAGCGATAAACAAAAGCAAGAAATAGCGCGCTTCCTCGCCACAGAGCTTACGCGCTTTTCCCGCAGTGATTTTAATGGTAACGCCACTCTAAAGAGCAAAATCGCTTTCACCAAAGCCCATCGCGCCAACCAAACCAGCAAGCAAGACCCCCTTGCCCTAAGCCTAAGTAACTCGCAAAACCCACTATATCTAATCTGTATCAATCCTTTCACCATAGCAGCCACGCACACCCTTCATCTTGAAAGCTACCTAACACTCATTGATAAAGTCGCTTCTTTGCCCAATTGCATCCCTTGTATCTGCACCTATAGCAAAACACACGCACTGCTCCAAGAAGCCCTACAAGACTACAATACCAAGCACTCTTGCACTCTGCAAGATCGCTGTATCATCTACCGCAATCAAGGCGGTCTCCACAATCTTGCAGCATTTTTAGAGACGATGAGCTGCATTATCACAGGTAGCACTGGAGCACTGCATTTAGCAGAAAATCTCTTTACCCCAAGTATCGCTCTAGTCTCACACACTGATACCAAACGCTGGGGAAGCCAAGATAAACGCTATATAATCATACAAGAGCCACTATCACGCATTAGCAAAGAGCTAGAATCTAGTGTGATAGACTCTAGCATTGCCAAGCTCCAAGAGCTGCTACCACGATAGAGAGAAGCTACTCCCCTTACCCACTTCACTCTCCACACTAATACCTATCCCATAGCGCGTGGCGATTTCTTTCACAAGGCATAGTCCTATACCAAAGCCACCTTGACTCTCGTGATAGCGCGTATATCGTGTAAAAATTTGCTCCAACTCGCTAGATTTTAGCCCGCAACCACTATCAGCGATAGTAAGGATAGATTTAGACCCTGCATTGCACATAAGGCTTACATGGATGTTCCCGCCCTTTTTGTTGTATTTCATCGCATTGCTTAGGAGATTATCAAGCAAAATGACCATTTCATCATAGTTTGCATACAAAGAAGTGGGGGCTATGTCTTTGGTGATTGTGAGTGATTTTTGTGCAAATAGTGCACCAAAATACTCCAGCCGCCTCTCTACTAACTCTTGCATATTAATCTCTTGCATCACGCCCTTGCCTTGATAGAAATTTAGGAAAATAAGATTTTGGTAGAGGTGGTTTAAATTCTGGGCGGAGAGCTTGATATGCTGGAGCTTTTTGACATTTGTCTGGCTAAGATCTTTTGTCTCAAAAGTCTGCACACTCATCAAAATCACACTAAGTGGGGTGTTGATCTCGTGCGTAGAGTCTTTGATAAAGCGTTCAAGCGTTTGGATTTTCTCTCGTATAGGCGCTAGAGCTAGGCGCATAAGCCAGTAAGCAATCGTACCCAAAAGCACAATAGAGCCAGCAAAATATAGCAAAATCTCTACCCCTAGCTTGTGGGCTTCTTTGGGGATATCTAGGGGCATATCTAGCTGCATGCTATCAAGCTTGGTAGAAAATGGCAGTGAAAAAGTATCTTTCATCTCATAGCCTTGCAAAATCACCTTGCTATGGAAGCTATCTATATGGTGAAATATCTCTTTACTATAGGCAGGATGCTTGGGAGATGGGATATGACGCAAGAATCGATGATCGACAAAGATCTTCTCCCCCACACGCACAATACGCTCGCCTTTTAGCGCACGCACAATCGCACTAAGATCATCGGTAATTGTGCTAAACACCACTTCCCCATTAGAATCTATAATAGCAAATGGCGTATCAATCGCATTTTCTAGCTCATTTTTAGCAGCTTGCACACTTTTATGTGTATAGATAATGGTAGCAATTTGAATATAGTCATTGCGCATCTGCACCATTTGATATGCGTGGAGATTTTGCAAACCCTTGTGATACATCACAGAGAATATCACGCCAAGCAACACAATACTTGTGCCAAGATACAACGCTAAGATATATAAAATACTCTTGTGAAATTTCACACTTTTGTAGAAGCTTGCGCGCACTCTCACGCCTTGTAACAGTAGCCACAAAATCGCTGGGTGATAATGCTCTCTTTTCCCAAAACTTTGCGTAAGTTTTTCACATACACGCGCAGCGCCATACTCGTAGGGGTTTCATCATAGCTCCACAGGCGCTCAAATATCTCATCTTGGGAGACAAACTGCCCCCTTTTTTGCACAAGCAGTGCTAAAAGCTCACGCTCTTTATTCGTTAGCGCAATCATATCGCCCTGTGGAGAAAAAAGAGTCTTTTGCACGCAGTCAAAGCGCGCACCATTATGTAGTGTAATCATAGGAGAATCTTGATGGCAAAATGGTCGCTTGAGCAAAGCATTGACACGCAGCAACAGCTCTTCTATATCAAAAGGCTTGCGCACATAATCATCGCACCCAGCACTAAAGCCCTCTTTTACATCATTGGCTTGGGAGAGTGAAGTAAGCATAATCGCAGGGCTACTTTTGCCCATAGATCGCAGATATCGCAAAAGAGCGAAGCCATCACCTGCGACATTTAGCGACCCTCGCACTAGATTCTGGTCTCCCATAGGAATTTTCACATCAAGGATATAGAGATCAAAATGCTCTTCATAGCCCCTTTCCATAGCACTCTGCATATCTTCGCATAAACATACGCTAAAGCCTCTTTCCTGCAAGATAGAAGCAAGCATACTAGAGAGTAGCATATCATCTTCTACAAGCAGGAGTTTTGCTGCCATTGTGCTATTTGTCCTTTTGGGATTTTTCTTTATGATCGTGGCACTTTGGTTCTTTGTGGTGTTTGGGCTCTTTTAGCTTATCGCAATCGCTATGGACCTTAAGCCCCGCCTCTCTAATCTCCTTGCCACTCATAGAATCTGTCTTTTTCTGCATAGCCTTGCACACCTCCACTGCGCGCTTATGTCGCTTCTCTTGAGATAGCTTATCGTGCGCCACTTTGCGTGCTTGGTGGATGGAGTCTCTAAACTCTTTAGCCTGTGCCTCATCTTTTGCCTTTAATCGCTTATGCACTTCCATTACAAAATCTGGCTCATCTTGCGCGCTTAGGCTTGCAACTTTCTTTACCAACGCTTCATCGCTAAGCTTGCTAAAATCCGCGCCAAAGCTCGCACTCACTCCTAGTGCCATCATACCTGCTGCCATTATGGCTAGTCTTGTAGCTTTCATAGTAGTCCTTTATTAAAGTGGTGTAGTTTATAGAAAAATCCATAAACACTATAAGTATAGAGCTTAAAGGTAAAATCAATGTGAATAAGTGGAGAAAATTGGCTAGATCTAGCCCGCCTAAAAGGCGCAGGGCTCACTACTTGCCAAGCAGGGTTTTAATGTATTGATCAACAAGATATAGGCTATTGCCACTATCGCCTACAAGCTTGATTTTATCTACAATACCTCGAAATAATGCTTCTTCTTCGTGCTGCTCTGCGACATACCATTGTAAGAAGTTAAAAGTAGAGAAGTCCTTTTGCGCTAGGGTAAAATCCACAAGCTCATTAATTGATTGTGTAATACTTAACTCGTGCTCATAAGTTTGTGTAAAAACATCAAGCAAGCTTTCAAAGCTGGATTCTGGCTCCTTGACTGCTTGTAGCTTTAGCTTAGAGTCTGTTTCATTAAGGTAGGTAATGAGCTTTTTTGCGTGCTCACTCTCTTGGCTTGCGTGCTCGAACAAAAACACCCCAGCCCCATCAAACCCATTCGTATAACACCAAGAACTCATACTTAGATACAAATTCGAAGCGAACATTTCTTTAGCAACCTGATCGTTTAAGCGTGCGATAACTTTCTTTGACAACATTGTAGATCCTTTCATTATTGGGATAATTTTGAGATTATAGACCAATATACTTAAACTACCATAAGAGCATTGTAAAAAGCTTACTTAATACTACAAGCGTAGCATAGGATTAGAGCTTTTTCACCTGCCAACAGCCTCTTTTATACACAAGATAAAACACCAAAGCGCGGATATAAGTCTCTATAAAAATCATCACAAATACCCACCACACAGGCAGTCCAAGTTCAATACCTAGCCACATCGGTGCGATACGCATACACCAAATGCTAAGAGCATTGATCAATAAGCTAAGATTTGTGATCCCAGCACCTCGTAGCACACCATCAAGCACAAATATCACCACCAAAGGCACTTGCGAGAATCCAACCGCTAGCAAATACCACACAGCAATTTTTACCACCGCTTCATCTCGATAAAAAATCTCACTCAAAGGAGTCGCAAACACCGCCATAAGCACGCCAAGCACACCCATAACCACGCACGAAATCTGCAAGATGGTCTTATGCAAATCTTTTGCTACTTCTATGCGATTTGCTCCAAGATTCTGTCCTGTCAAAGCCATAGTCGCAACCATAAAGCCAAACCCGGGCATAAAGGCAAACGCCTCTATACGCGCGCCAATTTGACTACCTGCTACTACCAAATCCCCAAAGCCTGCAATAAACTTTGTCGTAAGCACAAAAGACCCAAGTGTCAATAATCGCTCAACCCCAGCAGGTATACCCACAGACAGCCCCACGCGCACATACTCTCCTACAAGCACAGGCTTTTTAGCGGAGAAAAACTGCCCCCTCTTCCACACAAGCAGCGCGAAAATCATAAGCTCTAACACACTTGTAAGCACGCTAGCAAGTGCTGCGCCCACGATATCAAGCCCAGCCCAAAAAATCAGCGCGATATTTGCCAGCAAGCAAAATATCGTAGTAGCAAGGCGCACAAGAAACACACTAAACGTATCGCCGATGGCTGCAAAAGCGGAGATGATGATGTTTTTTAGCAGCATTGTAGGAAGTGTCCAAACCACGATATACAAAAACTTCGCCGTAAGCGCGCTAGAATTCTTCCCTATATCCATCCATGTGATAAATGGCATAACCAGCGCACTAGCAAACCCCAAAAGTGGTAATGCACACACAAGACATAGGACAATGAGCGTGCTAAATGCTCTCTTTGCCGCTATCTCATCGCGCGCTCCATAAAACCTAGAGATCTGCGCATTTGTGCCGATATAAAACACCGCATTGATAGCAAAAAACAGCATCACAAACTGCGTACTCACTGATAATGCCACAAGATATTCTTCGCCAAATTTGCCCATAAAAAACATACCAAGAGCTAGCATTATAATATCAAGCAAGGAGTTCGCGCCAGAGGGTACTGCTATACGGAGAATCTTGCGCGTTTTTTGTGCATAAGTGTAGGACATACTCTACCTTAAAATCTTTTAGCAATCATACTTTAATAAAGCTAAATTCTAGCACTACTGGTCCTATCCGTAAGCCACACCTAAAACAACACTAGAATCTAAAAGCTAGATTCTAGCCCAGAGAAGTCCGCAAGTCATATCGCACTATGTACCTTGGGATTTAGAGATAGCAGATGAAGGCTATAAAGTGTCTAAGTTTGATGGCTCTGGTAACACGCCTACCTTCAAATCACCCAAACACCTTTTTTACAAAGCCTTTGTCAATGCAAGTGATGAGATAGCCTATACCCTTTACCACTCTTTATAGATAAGCTTATCCACAATGACCTTGCACCAGCGATGCATATCTAGGCTAGTATCACGCTTGATAGCCCCTACTCTGCTACAAGCCGATATTCCAGTGATTTTCCCAAGCTTTGCACCCTAAGAGCTAGCTAAACATTGCCAAAATCGGCTACAATGCACACTTCCAAAGCGCTCAATCAAGGACTATAATGATGATAACTAGCATAAAGCCTAGCACGCTTACTGAGCTTTTAGAGCAAACTCCCTTGCATAGCAATATCCTACTTTGTGTCAGTGGCTCTATTGCTGCATATAAAGCTCTCGAGCTAGCAAGTATGCTTAAAAAACTTGGCGCACAAGTCGCAGTGGTGATGAGTCAAAGCGCGCAAAAATTCATCACACCCCTAAGCTTTGAGGCAATCACGCACAATAAAGTCCTATATGAGCATAGCGAAGAGTGGAGCACTATGGATACAAGTGTGCAGAAGCTAGATTCTAGCTCTAGCAAGGCAAATTGCCCGCAATCTTGCAACCACATAGCCTATGCCAAATGGGCGGATTTATGTATCCTAGCTCCTGCTACTGCTAGCTCGATCGCCAAACTAGCACATGGCATAGCGGATAATCTTCTCACCCAAACGCTGCTTGCCACAAACGCGCCTATTTTATGTGCCCCAGCGATGAATACCGCTATGCTAGAATCTAAGCAGACACAAGCCAATCTTGCCATTCTTACAGCAATGGGCATACAAATCATAGAGCCAAAAAGTGGGCTACTAGCGTGCAACACACAAGGCGCAGGCGCGCTAGCAGATATTGATGAGCTAATATTTGCCCTGCTTAAAGCAAGCAAGATAGATCAATTTTGGCTTGATAGAGAGGTATATATCACAGGTGGGGGTGCTAGTGCTATGCTTGATCCTGTGCGCGCGATCACCAACCACTCTAGTGGCTTGCAAGCCAGTGCGTTAGCTATCGCGCTCTACACTCTTGGCGCGCGCGTTAAGCTCATTAGCAGTAGCTTCCCCACTCCACTGCCTAGAACCATAGAAGTAGAGCAAGTGCGTAGCAACGATGACTACAAGCAAGCACTTTTACGCCATAACAAGCAGCGCAAAAAGGCGCATAGCAAGCAGCGTGCTATTCTTTTTATGGCAGCAGCTCTAGCAGACTTCGCGCCAAAATCTAAAGCCACTAGCAAGATCAAAAAGTCTAAAACCACGCAGCTACACATCACCCTAGAGCCTACTCAAGATATCTTAGCAAGCTTAGATTCTAGCGACTTTGTCAAAGTGGGCTTTAAGGCTGAAGACTCGCTTGAAGTGGGGCTTAGTAATGCTAGGACTATGCTCTTGCCCCGTGAAAATGGTGGCAAAGATTGTGAGATCGTATGCCTAAACACGCTAGATTCTACCCCCTTTGGCACAAGCTACAATGCCTTCACCTTGCTTAATCGCCAAAGCCTGCAAGACTCTAGCACACACGCTCTCCCCCATAGCACCAAGCTTGCTCTAAGCTATGAGATCGCTAGCTTCATCAAAGCTAGCTTAGAATCCATATAGCCTATGCTTAACAAACTTAGCCAAATCGACAAGCTAGCAAGCCCCAAGCTAGTCTCTGCGCCAGAATCTAAACACACAAAGCACTTCAACTCCAATCTTCCCATCTTGCTAAAAGTCCTAGCCAAATCGCAAGGCAACTCCTATCTCCTAAAGCTTGGAAACACTACTTTGCAAACCACCTCGCACACCAAGCTTGAAGTGGGCAAAAGCTATTGGGCAAATATGCAAAGCAACCACGCGGGGCAGATTGTGATAAGCAAGCTTGTAAAAAAGCCAGACATCGATGAGCTAGTGAAAAATATGCCCTTAAAGCTTAGTGCTCAGGATCTAAGCCTGCTTGCCACAAATCCCAAGGCATTTACCCATGAGCTTAAAGACTTTCTACTATCCCAGCTTGCCAATGCAGCACATAAAGAGGATTTTAGAGAGCTTGCATTCCTAACACTCTCGCTTGCGCAAGGCGTTTTATCGCTTGTAGTAAGTGAGGATGGTAAGGATCAACTCTTGCAGCTAGCACCCAAAAAATCACGCGATGCACTGGAGTTTTATGCGATTTTCCCACAACTTGGACCAATTAGTGGATCCATTTGGCAAGAGCCCTCCCCCAAAGATACGAAAAATGGAGTGAAGCTTTGTGCGCAGCTTGCTGTGATGAATGAGCGCGTGCAAGAAATTTTGCAAGAGCATAGTGATGAGCTAGGGCTTGATAGTGTGCAAATCTCTAGCACAAATACACCTAAGGAGCTGTTTTCTCTCTCTTCACTCTGTCTGTTAGATGTGCGCACATAGGTTGAGTTTTGGCTATTACTAGGCAATTCAGCTTTGAGTGATCATACGCCTGATTGCTTGATTTTTAAGATAGTCATTACCACTTAAGGTAACTCCTATCCTAAAAATCAAGCAAAGCAAGCGAAGCAACACTGCAATTCTTAGAATCGTGCAAGTAAAACCACTCCACTAGAATCTAAGCAAAGCCCACAAGCGGCATTCTAATAAGTCTTACACATCTCTTCTTCTAGCTTGCATTTATTGGCATTTATATCAAAATAATCTGTATAAAACATTGTTGCACTTGCCTCTAAATGCGTTTGTATAAAGCTCTTTTCATTACTTGAAAATGCCATTATGCACCCACCTTGGGCGATGTATTCTCGTGCGAGCTTTAGCTTGGTGGGATCTTTTAGCATGCTTGTGTGCGTGGCTACCATAGGGATTTTGAGTGATTTTGCTAGGGCGATGTCACTGGTGGAGAGCATTGGGAGTAAGCCTAGTCTTTTTGCTTTGTAATAATCACGCAAGGAAAATACTTCAACAAGAATCCTATCAATAAAAGGTAGCTGAGAGGTAATCGCGCTAAAGTCATTTAGTTTATCTGTTACTAGATAGATTCTAGGATTTGCTAAGAAAATTTCTGCAATAGATTCTGCGACAAGTGGGGTGAAGTGATTATGGATCTTACTTGATAGAATCTGCTCTTTGCTTGGAGGAGAGTCTTTAGGCAAACTCCCACCTGTAATGCTAGAGAAATGCTCATAGTCATGCGCACCAAATATCCCCCCACTAGAATCTAGCATTAGATCAAGCTCGATAAAAGAAAAGCCCTCTGCTATGCTTTGTAGCAGGGCTTCTTTGGAGTTTGTATAGGTAAAGGGCTTGCCATTTTCTATGATCGCGCCACCTGCGTGGGCAATGAAATGTCGATTAGGGAGTGGGCTAAAGTTTTTAGCTTGCGCGTTAAAGGGACATTGCTCATTTTTGGCTTGCAAATATAGCGCATAGGGTGTGTAGCCCTTTAGCTCTTTAATAGGAATGCTGTCCATATACAAGCTCAAGCAAACAACCCCAAGAGTCAAGAAGCTTAGCCTTGCTACTACACGCTTTGTCATCACTACTCCTTTGGTGCTAGATACGAATGCTTAAAGGTAGGCTTGCGCCCCACTTCCCAAAAGCTATCATACATACGATTTTTTTGCGAGATTTGGGCATCTAGCTCATCTTGACTAAAGGTAGATTCTAGTAGGGTCTGCCCATACAAAGGATTGCGCCCTAGCCCAAAACCCCCTACCTTAATCCCCACAGAATCTAGTAGCAATGGTGCTATGTCAAAGTGGCTAAGCGTGCGGAATTTGATAGATTCTATGGTATAGGGAGCGGTGAATTTGGGATTGATAAAGAGATCAAACACATAGCGATTGACATTAGATGGGAAAAACTCTCCAGCTTTCATTGAGAGGTGATCACCTAGCACCACTATGCTAAGAGAATCCCCATAGATACTTTGTGCGCGCTTGATAAAATCTGCCATAAGCCTATCTGTGCAAGTAAATGCACCTTTATAATCACGCTCTATATCGTTGCAAGCGTGGCTATCGACAAAGCCATCTGGGTGGTGGGTATCAATGGTAGAGACATAGAGTGCAAAGGGCTCTTTAAGCGTGGGGAGCATATCAAGTGCTAGCTCAAAAAGCTTAGAGTCCTTTAAACCCCAAAACCCCTGTAAATCTGCACCCAAATGCACTGGGAGCACACCTTGTGCTTGGAAGTATGGCAAGTCCATCACAGCAATGGAGTGTGATTGGAGAAAATACTTCATACCAGCAAAGCTAGAATCTAGCCCAGATACATACGCTTGATTATAGCCGCGATTGGCTAGTACATCGCTTACACATAATGCAGAGTCTAAAAAGTATTTGTTGCTAAAGGAGTTGCCCCCAATTGGCATAGCTAGCGGTATGCCACATAGATGGGCGATGGTGCCAGCCATAGTCCAGCCTGTGCCAGCTACTTGCACAAGTCCGCCTATGAAACGCGTAGGGCTAAAGTTTATGTGCGTTTGGGCTAGGGAGCTTAGATTTGGGATTAGCTCACCAAAGGGTGCTTGAGCTTGTAGGATTGTGGAGCTAGAATTATGGCTTTTGGATTCTAGCTCTATTTGCTCGCAGTAGGATTTGGGCTTTTCACTCTCTGCTTGGGATTCTAGGCTTGTAGATGAGAAGGGCTTGCTTTGCGAATGCTCACAAGGGCGCATACTCGGCGTATGTAACTGCGACGAGTATGAAGCAATCAAGCCTTTATCGCTACAAGCCGAATCCTTACAGGATTCCCCCCCCCCCCCCCGTTACTAAAGGTAGATTCTAATGACTCCGCCAAAATAACAATCAAATTTTGCGCTTTGCTAGATTCTAGGCTAGAATCTAGCATCGGCAAGTAGTAGTGCTTTTCATACAAGCTACTCCACTCCTGCGCACCCTTAGCAAAATAGGCTGTAATGTGGAATTTGTTATTAACCACATTAGCAGCAAGCATAAGCACTGCGCACGCCAAAAGCCCTTGTGCTACAAGCCCAAAGGAGGGTTGCCAGCCATATCGCGCCACACACTCCCTATATACCCTAAGTCCATAGACACTTGCCACACTTGCTAAAACAGCAGGCAGCAATACACGCTTAGTAAAAGTCAGCAGTACCGCACCCAAGCTACCAAAGCTCGACTCTTTTGCCAGTGCAAATAGCACAAACCCCACAAAGCCACCCATAGCCCCAAGCACAAATCCCAGCCTAGCTTCTTTATATGCGCGTAAAAACTGCACAAAACTAGGTGCAAGCACACAGCCTAATGCAAGAGCCACACTAGGAATTGCAACAGTCTTAATAAAATAGCGCGCGATTGAAGAATCTGTATCAAGTATCGGAAATCGCAAGTGGAAGAGAATCTGCTCAAAGGAGACGATCTCAAAGTTTTGCTTCAACCACCACGAGCCAAGCAACAAGAAAAACCCAAGCGCATAGATCGCAAAAATCGCGCCATATCCTAAATATTGCCTTAGACTCATCACGCACTCCTACTGCTCTACACGCACTGCAAGTGCGCTTGTCTTAGCGAAAAACTCGCCATTATACATAGCTTCCGCTAAGGCTGGACTTAAGATATACTCCCCAGCAAGCGTGGCAATACATTTGATAAAGACTTGGCGTGTGTTGTGTGTAGATGCACTGGAGCCATAATCTAGCCAATCATCAAAGAAAAACGACACCCTATCACGCCCTATATCCATATAGCTTGCGCGAGAGTTTGCCTGCATAAAGGCACGATCAGGGCTAGCTTGTGAGTCTTGCTCATCATCAGTAATGCGTGTGTTTTGGATCTCCCAGCCAGATGGGATAATTTGCGTGAGAGCTAGATTGCGCACAGACTTTGCGCCAAGGTTGCTAAGCCTTAATGCGATATAAAACTCATCGCCTTTTTTAAGCATAGCGGGGTCAATACTTACGCGTATGCCATTATCATCGATTTTGAAAAACTCCCTTTGTAAAACTAGATTCTGTGAGCTAGCTGGGATCGCAAGCGGACTAGCACTAGGCACGCCGGTGCTTGCCAAAGAGACATAGAGTGTGTCTAGGGCTTGCAAGCTCTCTTTGCCCTCTCCTAGCTTGAAGGTCGTAGGCTTAGTGATACTATGCTCCTTGCCATTTAGGATAAAGCGCACCGCCTTAGAGTCGCTAGAATCTAGCGTGCTTAGAGCAAGCAAGCTTGTAGCAATATCCTGCGTGCCAAGCCACTGCTCATCTTGAAGAGTTTTAGCTAGGGAGTTTAGCAGGGCTAAATGTGGCTTCTCATCAATGATGGATAAAAAATATGCGCTTAAAGCCTGATTGCTTAACGCACTTCCATAGTAATAATAGCCACCAAACACGCGATCCAAATCATCGTCATTTTTACGATAGTGGCTTGCTTCAAGCAAATTAGCTGGGAGCTTGGCGCGGATTTCTTTGCTAATGCTATCTAGCCCACTAAGCTTATAGCTAGCAGCTAAAGCTAGCTTCTCTCGCACAGAGAGCTGCGTAAAGCTATGAGTATAGACTTGGTTCATCGCAGAAATATTTGGCGTGCCACCTAGTGCTAGAACAAAGAGTGGCAAAGTCTTAATCGGATCAAGCTTGCTTGGTGCTTGCACGCGCCTTGTGGCATAGTGTGCGTAGGATTTTAGGCTAGATTCTGGCACTTCATAGCCCTTAGCTTTTGCGATAGTAAGGAAAAGCGCGGCATAATCACTGCCAAAGGCATTGTCCTCTTTAGAATCTATCCAATACCCAAAGCCCCCGCTACTATGCTGGAATTTGACAATGCGGTTTATGGACTTTTGCACCTTAATGCGTTTGCTTTCTTCACTCTCAAATCGTGTGCCATTAAAGCCGAGTAGTAGCGGCATAGTCGCAGAGGTACTTTGCTCAATGCAGCCATAAATGTATGAGAGTAGATACTCGACTTTATCTTCATAGGAGAAAAGTAGCGTAGGTGAGATTGTAAGCTTACGCACAAGAGATTCTGGCACATAAGCTGTGCTTGGCTTAAACTCCTTGAGCTCTTTAGCCTGCAAGCTAAAGAGCTCTTCTTGCGTCTGTGCTGGAGTGGGTGTGGTGGTGCGTAGGATATAGCGGTTGCTTTGGGTGATTTGCTTCTGGCTTATCTTGCTTGAGTTACTAGCATCTACTTGCACTTTGCTTGTGATTGTAACTTCTACTTCTCCTAGCTTTTTAGGACTTATGGCAAAGTATTGCATAAAGCGCGTGCGCTTGTCATTCATACTAGATTCTAGCTTTTTGATTTCTACTTCACCGCTAGATTCTATCTCCACACTCTGCAGTGCCACGCCATCTTGGGCGATCACCTCAACGGGTGCTATAATGGTGTCATTGAGCTTAATTTCATCAGGGATATTGGAGTAGAGATTGGCAGCTTGGGCGATTTGGATGCTAGATTCTGCACTACCTACACTACTTTGATCACTTGCTACAAGCATTATGCGCGCACTACCCACATAGTTTGGTAGCTGGTATTCTATGTTTGCTTTGCCGCTCTCATCACTTAGCCCACTTGTGAAATATATGAGATTTTCTTTACGCCTTTTGCTAAAGTTGGCAGCTTGAGTTAGAGCCTCTTCATCACCGCCAATTAGCACGCTTTGATGTACGATACCAAAGAGCCTTGCCATAAACTCATCAAAATTATCATAGTGCATAATGCCATAGTTGAGTTTTGTATAGAGCTTCATAGGATCTGGCGTGCGGAAATTAATGATATTTAAGATCCCCTCATCAACGATTGCAAGCGTGTAAGCCATTTTGCGCTTGTTTGGATTGGCGATTTGTATATGAAGCTTTGAACCGGGCTTAATAGATTCTGGGACTTTGAGCTCTGGGGCAAGCTTAAGGCTAGGGTCTTGCACGGGGATACTAATGACCCCAAAGCTTCGCTTAATGGCTGCATGCTTGTTATCCGCGCTAGATTCTAGCTTACTAGAATCTAGGGATCCATCTTTTGCCACAAGAGTTACGCTCACATCGATATTGGGGGCATATTTAGTAATGATAGGGATCGCATAGCTCATCTTAGGCGTATTGATTGCTACAAGCTCGCTGCTAAAAATCAAATCCCCTTGACTTAGCGTAATAAGCGCATAGCTAAAGCCTTTGGCATTAAAATGTATCTGCGCACTCTCCCCTATATCATAATGCGACTTATCAAGCTCTAAAGGTAGCTGCATAGGATTTGCCTTAATGGCAGCATCGCCATACATATCTGCCACAAGCCACACGACCTTAGGAGCACTTACCCCATCATCTAGCTCGATAAACACAGAGTCATAATCTTCTACCAAAGAGCGTAAATCTTCTTCTAGCGTGATAGGCTTAGTAGCAGAAGTAATGCTACCTTCTTGAATAAGCGTGGTGTTTATATCGCTTTTAATTTTGGCGTTAAAGCGCTCTTGCACATCATAGTCAAACCACCAATAACGATTGTTGCGGTAGATTTTATAGTGGATTGTTCTATTAGCTATGGGGGTGTCTTTTAGCGGATCTAGCACGATTATAGGTAGCGACAAGGGCTGGCTTAGATCCACATAGTGCGGGATCTCACCCACACCTATCACGCTACTAGAGCCAAAATACTGCACCTCCACGCCTCTAGCCACAGGGCGTCCAGTAGCTTCAAACACTTGAGCCTTGATCCCTACGCGTAGATTCTGTGAGCTAGCAAGATCGCTAAGTGGGAGTGAGAGATTTGCTTTACCAATCTCATCTAAAGTGCCTTGCAGAGTTTTGTCATAGCTAGATTGCGTGCTTGGTAGCGCGAAGTCAAAGCTTGGGTAGGCTTTTGATTTGTATTGCAGTGGTGTGGCTTGGAGATTGACCCGATAGGCCAGCCCTGAAGACTTCGCGCCCGTAAGATAGCTACTCTCTAGGTAAAAGGCTAGGCTGTCTTTGTCCTTTGTGATACTCTTTGGCGCATCAAGATCGACACGGATTTTATTAGGCGTGATGTGTTCAACTTGGAAACTCCTACTAAAGCTCTCACTCCCTATACTCCAAATTGCACGATACCCACCTGTAAGCGCATTGATATCTGTGCTAAATGTATAGCTATATAGCCCATAGCCCGTGGGCTGCACGGCAACATTGTTAAGGATCTTGCTACCACGAGGGTTGATGATGGTGAGCAAAATGGGGGCATCCTGTATCCGCTCATCACGCACTAGGGCATTAAGCTGGATAGACTCTCCCGGATTTGCCAGCCCCCTATCTGTGTAGGTGAAAACCTTGCGCTTCCTGCTCTGTGCGCCGCTTGTATCCACACCATCATAAAAGCGTCTATCATAGCGCAAAGGGATATAAGATTTATCTCCCTTAGATTCTGCGATGATATAAGCTGGGTGCAGGGCGTATTCACTTGATGGCTCATTATCTTTATCTTTGATGGTTTTACCCCCTAGTGCGCTAGATTTGTAGGTACTAAGTGTGGCAAAGCCTCTAGAATCCGTCATTTTAGAGTCTATCACGCGATAGGTGCTTGAAAGCAAAGAGAGCTTGACACTAGAGAGTGGCTCACTAGAGCTAAAGTCAAAGGCGTAGGCATTGATCTTCTCTCCATCTTGCTCGGCGATTATAGCGATATTTGAGATGATAAGCAGCTTACTAGGGCTTTGTGCATGGGTGTGCCACTCATCCTCATCATCACTCTCTCCATGTGGATACACAAGATCGCTACGCTTTGTTTTAAAGGCTAGCACATACGCGCCTTTGCCCACATCTTGGCTAAGGAGTTGCTGCAAATCAAGTGCGCTTTGGGTTTGATCTTTACTAATATCAAAGCTAATCTCCTGCTCCAAAAGCTTATCGCCATAACTCTCAAGTGAATGCGAATTGCTCAAGGCATTGACTAGGTTTTCATCAGGGATTTTGTAGATACTAAGCGTACTTTTTCTAACGCCTGTGCTAAGCACGCCGATTTTTACACTGCCATCGTGGCTCATCATCGTGCCTGCTTGGGCAAACTTCAGCACTGGGTGCAGGGCTGGGAAACTTATACTTGTATCTTGCTCATCTATTGGGTGGCTATATGCGATGCTATATTGCTCATTTGGCGCAAACTCCCCTGTGATGATAAGCCTGCTGCCTTGCACTAGCACTTTATCAATCATATCTCTACTGGCTACATCTAGCACTTTTACGCTATTTCGCGCCTTTTGTGAATCTAGGTGCAAGTCTTTATCAAGGTAGATTTCTAGCGTCTTTTGCCTACTATAAGTCTTTACGCCAAGCACTTTAGCACTACTACTAGAATCTAGAGTGATTGTTTTGCTAAAGTCCTTTGTCACTTGGATTTCATACTTTTTTGACTCTTTTGGCACACTAAAGCGCAAACTCCACTCGTGCGGACTTTGTGCGATAAGCTCTGCTAGACTTTCAGCAGGAGTAGAGTCAATGCTAATTCGCTCTAAAAGTGTCTTAGAATCTAGTGCGAGATTGGTCAAAATCGGCAGCGTAATCTCTATACTAGAATCTTGCGCCACAAAGGTTGGATACCCAAAACGCGCTATAAGCGTATCTGCTTGCGTGCTTCTTTTACCACTAGGTGCGAAGATAGCAAAAGCCACAAGCGCCACAAGCACACAAACTAGAGCTATGATCAGCGGCTTTTTACGCGCAAGAATACCTGCTACACCCTTAGATTCTGGGTTTTGGGAGTTAGATTCTAACATTGCATCTCCTTAAAGATTTGGTGTTTAGGCTACTCTTTGCTTAAGGTGTGTATTATAGCAATAGTATATTGTATATGTCCTGTTTTACCATACTTATACCCTAAGGCACTGCTATGCTAAAGCCCCCAAATATCTCTGCAAAACGCTTAAGACTATGGAGTGTGGCGGGGCTTTGCGTGGTATTTGTGAGTTTATTGTGGGTGCTTAGTGATACAAGCAAACTTACCTTTGAGCAAGAGTCTTTAGTAAGCTTTGATAGAGATGATGAGCTACTAAGCTTTTTTGTCAATGAGCAAGATAATTTCAAAGTCAGTATTAATACTGACAAAACCCCACTACCAGAACTTGTGCAAAACCTTGTCATACTCTATGAAGATCAGCGATTTTACCAACACTATGGGGTAGATTTGCTAGCACTTATGCGCACGATTTGGGTCAATCTCACCCTCCAAAAACGCCACGGAGCTAGCACTATCACTATGCAAGTAGCAAAGCTTGGCAGTAGAGATAAGCGCACCTTGTGGAATAAATTTACCCAAACACTCCAAGCTCTGCGCCTAGAATCTAACACAAGCAAGCAAGAAATCTTGCGTATGTATCTTGACAATACACCCTATGGTAGCAATATTGTGGGCATAAAGAGTGCTGCCCTACTTTACTTCCACCGCCAACTAGAGAGCCTAACCCCAGCCCAAGCCGCCTTGCTCGCTGTGCTACCAAACACGCCCAACCTACTTTTTACCAATCCGCAAAAGCTCCTACAAAAGCGTGATATGCTGCTAAAAAGAGCGTTAGATTCTAGGCTTATTAGCGAGATGGACTACAAACTAGCCCTGCTAGAGCCAGCCCCCACCTTACAAAAGTCAAACTCCATAGCCCCACACTTAACTCACTACCTAGCCAAGCACTCAAGCCAAAGAGTCTTTCACACCACACTTAGCAAACCACTCCAGCTACACCTAGAATCTATACTGAAAGACTACGCCCAAATCACACAAGATAAAGGCGTGGCAAATCTCTCCTGCCTTGTGCTAGAGGCAAAAAGTGGCGATGTCTTAGGCTATGTCGGCTCGCAAGATTTTTATGATCTAGCACAGCTTGGGCAAGTTGATGGTGTGCAAGCAAAGCGCAATGTCGGCTCAACGCTTAAGCCATTTCTCTACGCACTAGCCCTAGATTCTGGGCTTATAATCCCCCAAACCAAACTCAAAGACACCAATCAATTCTACGGCAATTTCAATCCCCACAACAACTCACGCCAATTCTATGGGCAAGCAAGCGCACTATGGGCATTGCGCAACTCGCTTAATGCACCCTTTGTCGCGCTGCTACAAGAGTATGGTGTGCAGGAGTTTTTTTACTTTTTGCGCGAAAATGCGCCCTTTAGCGACCGAGATTACGCTAAATATGGGCTTTCTCTAATACTTGGGACAAAGGAGCTTAGTCTCTACCAGCTTGCCACGCTCTACCTAGGGCTTAGGCGGGGCGGAGAGTTTATCACGCCAAATCTTTTAAACCAAGACATAAGAGAGCGGATACAAGCACACAAAACACCTCAAAAAGATCTCACACAAGATTATATCCACACATCAGCCAAAGCTGGAGTCTCCCAAGCAAGCACGCATTTAACCCTAGAAGCCCTACTTAATCTACCCGTAAATGCTAGAAGCTCTGTTTTTGCACATAAAGTAGCGTGGAAGAGCGGAACAAGTTATGGCAATGTCGATAGCTGGGCGATTGGCGTGAGTGATGAGTTTGTCGTGGCGGTGTGGGGCGGAAATTTCAATGCAAAAGCTAGCACCAATCTCACAGGCAGAGAAATCGCCGGGGTGGCTATGTTTGATATTTTTGAGCTTTTAGGTGGCAATAATGCGCGCGAGTTTAAGGAGTGGAGACAAGTGGGCAAGTGGGCAAATGCACCTAGATTCCGCCAAGTGCGTATCGATAGCGATGGCTACCGCACTTTAGAGAAAAATGCCAAGCTTGCTACTATGCCTTACTACGCTAAGCCCTTACGCACAAAAGAGCAGCTAAGCAAAGATAGCTCTATTATCATCTACCCTACCCAAGATCTGCGCTTCTCGCGCCTATCTCCTAGCGATGATAGCATTGTAGCACTAGTGCAAAGCAAAGAGCTATCCTACTTTTTTTTAAACAACGAGTTTATCGGCACAAGCCAGATCGGGCGGCTAAAAATCTCTCCCAAAATTGGCACAAACACGCTCTATGTCATCACGCAGCAAGGCGAACATTCTAGCGTGCGCTTTGAAATGCTAAAATGATAAATATATAGTATAATCACTGCTTTTTACAAGGATTTAACTATGCAACTTTATTGTATTAAACGCTTAGGGGGGGGGGCAGCATAGAGTAGAAGGCAAACAGCATAGCCCCACTAGCTCTCCTAGTAGTTCCTATCATTACAACAGCCCTAGCCAATACCTAGGATCTAACCACACACAAGAGCTAGAATCTAAAAAGCTAGATTCTAGCGTGGATTGCCACGCTACCACTGGCACAAATGACAGAAAATTAAATCCCGCAAACACAACAATCCCAAACGAGCTAGCAAAGGATTCTAGAATCTTTACCCAAAACGCAAAGATTCCAAACGACTCGCAGGCACAATTAAAGCTAGATTCTAGTAAAAGCCAAGTGCCAAATATGACACCCAAGCCAACACCGCTCATCTGCATCCCCACCTACAATGAAGTCTCCAACATCTCTCCACTTTTGCGCGAGATTTTTTACCTTTATCCCAAAATACATATCCTAATCATCGATGACAACTCCACTGATGGCACGCAAGAAATCCTAGCTTCACTCTCCCCCATCTACCCCAACCTCCATATCTTAAAGCGCACGGGCAAACTAGGGCTAGCAAGCGCGTATATCGATGGCTTTTCTTGGGGATTAAAGCGTGGCTTCTCGCACTTTATCCAAATGGATGCCGACTTTTCTCACCACCCCCGCTACCTAAGCCAAACCCTACACAATCTTTCCTGCTTTGATGTCATTATAAATTCGCGCAATATTATTGGTGGTGGCGTTGTGGGCTGGGGAATTTCGCGCAAGATTCTCTCGCGCTTTGGCTCTTTGTATGCTAGATTCTGGCTTGGGGCTAGGGTTATGGACTTTACCGGAGGCTTTAATGCCTACTCTACACGCGCGCTACGCGCGATCAATCTCCATAGCATAAAATCTAGTGGCTACTGCTTCCAAATTGAGATGAAATACCGCGCCTACAAAGCTAGACTAAGAATTCTTGAGCTACCTATAATCTTTGAAGATCGCATAGCTGGTAAGTCTAAAATGAGCAAAACAATCGTACTAGAAGCCCTGTGGCGCACGCCATTTTTACGCTTGCAAGCTATCAAAATTTCTTCCAAAAAGGTGCGCGAGTGAGAGGGCTTATCAGCTTTAGCTTTGTTGGTGTACTGGGAGTTTTAAGCAATCTTGCGTGCTTTTATGTGCTTGATTTTTTCAATGTGTGGTATTTGCTCAATGCCTGCTTGTGCTTTGCCCTAGCAGTTAGCCAAAACTATATACTAAATGCAACTTTTACTTTCAAGCATAGCTTAAAATGGCGCGCATATTTGGGCTATGTGGGGGCAAATCTCTTTGGACTTTGTGTTAATCTCTCTATCCTAGCTCTGTGCCAAAAGCTCTTACTAGAGCCCTGTTTAGAGCTGCTTGCATCTATATTTTTAGAGCTAGATTCTAGTGTGCTTAGGCGCGGAGTGTTTATGTGCCTCCAAGCCTTTTGCATTATCTGTGCATTTATTAGCAACTTTCTCTTTGCCAAACTTCTCATCTATAAGGAACATCAATGCGACTAACTCCACAAGCCTACTTTGTTATCTGCCTAGTCATCGCTGTTGCTATGATTGTGCTTAAGCCAATCTATACCAAAAGCTATGCCGATGTGCCAAATGCTTTCGCCCCTACGCATATCACCATCGCTACTACAAGCCCTTGTGAAGCCTACAAACTTAGTGCTAGCACCAATAAAATCGCGCTAGATTATGGCAAAGTGCAAGAGCCATTTAGATTCTACACTTTAGATTCTAGTGCGCATATCTGCGCCCTAGCTAGGAATGTTATCACTGCGCCACTCACTAGCCTAAAGCTTAGCGCGAATGTAAGCGATATGGAGAGGATAGAGTTTATCGCTATCACTATGGGGAGTGAGAGTTTTTATGTTAATAGGGAGTCGATAGATTCGGTCTTGGGTAATCATAGCGGCGATTTTGTGGATTTTAGGACAACTGCAGACCGCCCGTCTAGCTCTACCCCAAAATCCACAAAAAGCACCACTGACACTACCGCAACTCCTAGAATCTTAGCAGAAAGCCAAGCGCGAAGTGAAAAAGTGGATTCTAGGAATGAAACTCAAATACTAGAATCCAGTCAAACACTCACCATAGATCTATCCAGCTACAAGCTCAATGCCTCTAGCGAGATCATAAATCTCTATGGCTCTACAATATTTGACTCTATTTGGCTTGGATTTTTCTACTATTTTCTTTCGCCGCCATTTTTGCCACTATGGCTTGTGTGTGTGCTAGCGTGGATCGCGCTAAAACCTAGTTGCTCTAGGCAAAATCAAGCAACAAAATATCAAGAGCTTATTACTCTAGGATTGATTCTAGCCCTTGCCTTAATCTTGCGACTTTATCACTATGATAGCTTTAGCTTATGGGGCGATGAGCTCTACTCTGTAGGCGTTGTGGGTTACCCTGATGGAGATTTTGCAAGTGTGTTTAAAGACCCGGGGAATCCACCCTTTTACAACTTCTTGCTAAAGCTATGGCTACACTGCTTTGGCTACACAAGTGGGGCTGCTAGGAGTTTAAGCGTGGTGATTGGGAGCTTGGGGGTAGTAGGGATTTACTTGCTTTTGCGCGATCACGCTTGTGAGAATTTGGATTTGAGTAGTCATAGCAAAACACAAAATCTAAAAATGCCAGCAAATGACTCTAGGGTTTGCGATGAAAAAACAAGGCAAAGCCGCAGTTTATTTAGTAGATCTGAGTCTTCAAGCAATTGGCAAGGGAGTTACCTAGAAGGTAATGACTGCAGGCAATCGCGTAAAACCAAATCCACCAAAAACCCACGATTACTCATACCCACTCTAGGGGCGTTTTTTTATGCCATCTCTTTTGTCGCCATCGGCGCAGCACACGAAGTGCGTGGCTATGTGCTAGAGCTAGCACTGCTACCATTTGTGTTTTACTTTTTGCTACATTTCCTTAAAGCCCCAAAGATCTCAAACACACTAGGCTATGTGCTACTTGGGGCTATGGTGTGCAATACGCACTATTTTGGCGCGGTAATGATCCTAGCTGGCTTTATCGCAAGTGCCGCCCTTACTTGGCGAGCTACAGAGCTTAGCACCGAGCAAAAGCGCAAAAAGCTAATGGCACTACTGCTACTAGATATACTTATCGCTAGCTCTTTAATGCCATTTTTTGCTATCACGGCTTTTTCGCAAGCATTAGGCGATACAAGCTTTAACACTTGGATTCCAGCTCCTTCGCTTAATGGACTACTGCAGTTTCTGCCACAAGCCTTTGGTAGCTCTAGTGGGGCTTTTATCTTTATCGTGCTGTTGTTACTAACTCCTATGCTCAAAAATCGCTTCCTTAACTTCTGTGTAATTATTATAGTCCTTGGAGTACTGCTGCCATTTATCGCTAGCTTTATACGCCCCATTTACTACCCTAAATACGCCATTTATGCTACTTATGCCTTTATGCTAGCACTTTGTGCCACAGCTCTTGTGCTTTTTGCTAGAAAAGTGGCAGGCAAAAATGCTAGCTTTCTCATCGCTCTACTTGTATGCATAGTTAGTATAAGCCTACTTGATCATAGAGTCCAACCTATTGGCGTGGGGGATAATACACGCGCGAAATTCCGTTTCATCACGCTAGATTCCAACAATGAAGCCCATAAAAATCCAGCACAAAAGCCTAGAATTTATATCATTGATTTACATACGGCAATGGCTACAAAGCAGCGGCAGTATGAGATCTATGGATTTAAGCCTAGCGCGGAGTTTTTACGCATAAGTGTGCTAGAGCTAACACAAAGACACTTCCGCAAAGGCGATATACTCTATATTGATAGCTACTTTATCGATAAGCCCACTATGCAAGCAGTCTTAAGCACACTTAGCACAAATGGAGCTAGAATCCAGCCCATTCCCTTTGGGATACAAAAAGAAAGAGATCTAAAGGAGTCCCAAGATTTCATCTATAAAGTCATATTCTAAGTTACAATAAGAAAAGCTTAGAAAAATTTGTGCGTGAAAATATAAGCGGCTTTAGGCAACTTTGCTTAAGATTAATGAGAATCCACTTACACATAAGGAGAGAAAATGAGCTTTATAGAAGCAATCAAGGCAAAGGCAAAAGCGCAGAAAAAGACCATAGTCCTGCCAGAGACAAGCGATGAACGCACGATAGAAGCAGCGATTTTGGTGCTTAAAGAAGAGTTTGCAAATATTATCCTACTAGGCGATAAAGAAGAGATCCTAACAAAAGCAAGAGAACTAAATCTAGCAGAAATCTCACAAGAACAGGCACTAGCCTACCTTGAAAAAGCCACTTTCATAAACCCCAAGGAATCCAGCCTGCTAGAAGAATTTATCGCACTTTTTGTCGAGCTACGAGGGCAAAAGGGGATGGATGCCACCAAAGCGCGTGAGCTTTTGCTCGGAGATAAGCTGTATTTTGGCGCAGCTCTAGTGAAATCCAGCAAGGCTGATGGTATGGTTGCAGGGGCGATCCACGCGACTTCTGATGTCTTGCGTGCGGCGTTGCAGATTGTAGGTACGGCAAAAGATGCAGCGGTTGTATCAAGCTTTTTTATAATGGTAATGCCTGATAACACCTATGGGGAAAATGGGATTTTAGTGTTTTCTGATTGTGCGCTATGCCAGAATCCAACGCCACAAGAGCTTGCTCATATTGCAATTTCTAGTGCGAAGAGCTTTCAATCTGTCATTAAAGCTACGCCTTATGTAGCAATGCTTAGCCACTCCACCTATGGCAGTGCCAAACACGATGATGTAAGCAAGGTTGTGCAAGCGACAAAGATTGCCAAAGAGCTTGCCCCCAATATTGCCATTGATGGAGAGCTGCAGCTTGATGCAGCCATTGTCCCAAGTGTGGGATCTTCTAAGGCAAAAGGCTCAAATGTTGCTGGCAAGGCAAATGTGCTTGTCTTTCCCGATCTTGATGCAGGTAATATCGGCTATAAGCTTGTCCAGCGGTTTGCTAAAGCTGAAGCGTATGGACCTATCTCACAGGGTATGGCAGCTCCTATCAATGACCTATCAAGAGGGTGTAGCGCACTTGATATTGTCGGCGTAGTCGCACTAACCGCACTCCAAGCACAAAGCTAGTGTGCATAAATGCGGCACTAGATTCTAGCCCTTAAAATTGCTTGAAAATCTTTTGAGTATCAAGGGTTAGGGTGAGCATTTGAGAGAGTGCGAATTGCCTATCAAAGTTATAAAATGCAAACCCGACATTGAGCCGCAAAAAGTCGTCTCTATACTCATAATAGGCATTTATGCGATTAAACGATGAGGCTTGGTAAAAGGGTAGCCCATTATACACGCTTTCTCCATACTCCCCAAAATACCGCATTTGTGGCTTGCCAAAGTAATAGCTCTCCTCTATGCCAAACCTTTTATACTGCAAGCTTGCCCTTATCTCTCCTCCACTACCGACATAGAAATCCCCAAGCCCACTAGCTCGTCTCTTGCGCTCTAGACTTCCTAAAGCCACTATGCCAATATCTGCTTTTTGCAAGTGCTCAACGCTTACAAACTTCGCAAAATCCACCCCAAAAGCCACTTCATACAAAATCTTATCCAAAAGCTGTGTATTTGGCAAAAGTGGGTTGGCTGGGTTTTTGCTACCATCTGCGCTAAGGAGCTCTTCATTTTTGATGTGATAAATAAGCCCATTTGCGCGCAGATAAAGGAAGTGCAGCATAGTAGCTTCAGCATGCGCTAGAGCGTAAAACTCATCATATCTCTTGCTCAACCCATACCAATCAAACACAAATTCCCCTCTAAGAGCTAGTAGCGCACCTTTTGTGTGGATATTAAGTGCTAGCCCATTGACATTTGGCGAGAAAAACAAAAAATCTGGGCGGAAGAAGCTAAGCGGATAATGCCCTTTAAGTTTTGTGCGCGGAAAAATTCCCATCAAGCTTCCAAAGCCTTCATTATTATACGCATAGTAAGCAGTAACATTTGCCTTTGTGGGGAAAGTGCGTGCGCCCATATTTTGTAGCACAAAGCCCCCAAGCATCAGCGCGTGCTTGTGATTGATCCCAAGTCCTATCTCTGGGCTAAGACGCAGGGCATAGAGTGTGCGCGCAGCCCAAAGCGCACTATCACCCTCTAAATTATCAAGGTAGGAGTCAAAGCCAATTGAAGCACGCGGATCAAGCATTGTTCGCGCTGGATTCTTGTATGTGATGTTAGTGAGCTGCTCTGGGGCTATTTGTCTGCTAGATTCTATCTTTTTAGATTCTAGAGACTCATCCAAATCCCTAGGATCATCATCAAGCAAATGCGCACCAAAGCACACGCTAATATAACACAGCAGCCCCAAACATACTCGCATAAAATCTCCTAAATACAATTATGGAAGTAGCATTTTAGCGTAATTTGCTATAATCTATGGGCTGGTTTAGTGGTGGCTGCTCCTTAGCATAGGCTTAAGGGGAGGAAAGTCCGAGCTACAAAGACAGGATTCCATTTAACAAATGGCTAGGGTAACCTAAGGGAAAGTGCAACAGAAAAGAACCGCCTAAACATAGATTCTGGCTCTAGAGCTAGAATCTATGTTTAGGTAAGGGTGAAAAGGTGGGGTAAGAGCCTACCGGAGCCTAAGCAATTAGACTCGCTATGTAAACCCAATCCGTAGCAAGAAGAGCGTGGTAAATGTCTTAAATTTTGCTCTTTGCTTGAGATATATTGTGAAATATATCCTAGATAAATAGCCACCCTTGACAGAACTCGGCTTATACTAAACCAGCTCCGTACACAATCATTGCCTTTATGCGCTACACTTCACTAGACCATTTCGCTATATGGATAATTTTATGCAACAATATCGACTAGAGAATCTCGATTGCCCAAATTGTGCTGCCAAGCTAGAATCTGCCTTGCGCAAAGCGCAAGGCATAGGACAAGCACGAGTAAATTTCGCCACTAGCACTTTGCAAACTGATTGCAATGATATACAAAAGCTTCAAACACTCATCACGCAAGTAGAGCCACAAGTGCGCCTATCACACCTAGAAGAGAGACGATCAGCACGCAAATTTCTTAGTATTGAGCTATTTGTCTTGCTGGGGTTAATTGCTGTGTTTCTTGCAAGCTTAGTAGTAGAGTATGCACTACTTGCACCGCTAGAAAGTGCTAGGCAAAAAGATTATGAATCCTACAAAACTATGCTATGGCTAGGGCATATTGTGCTGTATATCATCGCAGGCAAAGAGGTGTTCAAGCGTGCCTTGCGCAATGCTAGGCGCAAGGAGTTTTTCAATGAAAATGTGTTAATGATCGTAGCTTCTATTGCAGCTTTTATCATCGGGGCAAGCGAAGAGGCAGTTGGGATTATGCTCTTTTTTTGCGTAGGGGAGTATTTGCAAAATGCCAGCGTGCGCAAAGGTATGGAGTCTATCAACGCCCTAGCCAATCTCACCCCACCAAAAGCCCATAAAATCCACAACAAAAAAACTATTGATATAGCAGCACAAGAGCTTATGCCAAATGATAAAATCATCGTGCTTGCTGGAGAGATGGTGCCAGTGGATTGCGTATTGCTTGATGAGCTAGCTAGCTTTGATACAAGTGCCATTAGTGGAGAATCTCTTCCCACTACAAACAACCAAAATACTGAGATTCTAGCAGGATCGATTGTCTTACATTCCCCAGCAAAACTACGCGTCTTGCGCCCCTACCACATAAGTCAAATTGCCAAGATCAACGAACTCATCGCAAATGCCACGGCAAAAAAGGCGAAGACTGAGAGTTTTATCACCTCTTTTGCCAGATATTACACACCCATTGTATTTTTTGCTGCTTTGTGTATCGCCTTTGTGCCACCACTTTTTGCAAGCAACGCCTATAGCCAGAATCTCTATGAATGGGCGTATCGTGCAATTGTTGTGCTTATGGTAAGCTGCCCTTGCGCGCTTGTCATCTCTGTGCCGCTTGGGTATTTTGGCGGGATTGCTGCTTGCTCAAAAGTTGGTGTGCTACTTAAAGGCTCAAGCTACCTAGAAGCCCTAAGCCAGCTTAGTATGCTAAGCTTTGATAAAACAGGTACGCTGACAAAGGGTGTGTTTAAGGTCGCAGAAATTGTGCCTGAAGAAGGCGTGAGCAAAAGAGAGATTCTAGGCTTTGCTGTGTGCGCGCAAAATCTCTCAAGCCACCCCATAGCTCAATCAATCAAACAAGCCTATATGGATATAGCACACACTCATCATATCAGCGAGTTTGAAGAGTTTTCTGGGCTTGGTGTGCGCGCGGTGTGTGATAGCAGAGAGATCATCGCAGGTAATGACAAAATTTTGCATAAATTTTCTATCCCGCATAGCACTTGCGATATAGATGGCACGATTGTGCATATAAGCGTAGATAAACGCTACCTAGGCTACATCACCATCGCTGATGAGCTTAAAGTAGAATCTAAACGCGTGATAGATGAGCTAAAGCGACTACATATCACGCCAATTATGCTAAGTGGCGATGGGGAGTATCCTTGCAAAATCGTAGGCAAGCAACTCTCTATCGCTTATCACAGCGAGCTTCTACCACAAGATAAAGTAGCACTTTTTGCAAAGCTTAAGGCGCAAAGCAGAGGGAAGGTCGGCTTTGTGGGTGATGGGATCAATGATGCGCCCACACTCGCACTTGCCGATGTGGGAGTCGCTATGGGAAGCGGAAGCGATCTCTCGCAACAAAAAGCTGATATTATCGTGCTTAATAGCTCGCTAGACTCTCTCTTACAAGCCATCAAAATCGCCAAAAAGACAAAAACCATCATCTACGAAAACATTGCCCTAGCACTTGGGATAAAGGGGCTATTTATCATCTTGGGTATTTTTGGGGCAACAAGTATTTGGGAGGCAGTGTTTGGCGATGTGGGTGTGGCACTGCTAGCGTTAGCAAATGCTATGCGCACGATGACAAGTGCCAACAAACTTGCCAGCTCACAGAGCCATAAGTAAATCTTATCTAGTCCTTCTTCGCTCGCTGCCACGCTGGACTATCATAATCAACCACCTCATCGCTTCCACTTGCGCGCAACAACGCGGTAAGATCCATTTGGAGAGTTTCTTGCTGTGCTTTAGCCGCTGGCTGCTTGACTTCCTGATGCGGCGTTTGATGGGAGGTAGTTATGTTTTTTTCAAACCCTGTGGCAATCACCGTCACACGCATAAAATCTAATGGACGACTCTCATCACAATTTGTCCCCCAAATAATATCCGACCCATCAGCATCGGCGACTTCGAAAATATAGCTTAATGCATCTGCTATCTGGGACAATGGGTAATCAGGGTGTATTTCAAAATTCATAAGCACACCTCTAGCTCCGCTTATAGAGAGATTGTCAAAAAGTGGAGATTCTATAGCATTGCGCAAGGCATCTATGCAAGCATTTTCTCCAGAGCCTTCACCTACACCCATAAGTGCCAGCCCCTGATGCTTCATAACACGAGTCAAATCAGCAAAATCCACATTAATATCACCAGCACCACAGGTCAAAATCACACTTGATATACCATTAGCCGCACGCGCCAACACATCATCAATATGACGGAAACTCTCTCTTAAGCCGGTATTCTTCCCAATAATCGATAGGACCTTATCATTAGGGACAACAATAATAGAGTCGGTGATTTTATTAAGCTCATCAAACCCTCTTTGTGCAGTTTTTGCACGCTTTGAGCCCTCCATAACAAAAGGCTTAGTCGTAACAGCAACAGTCAATGCCCCCAAGTCTTTAGCAATTTGTGCCACCACAGGAGCCGCCCCCGTGCCTGTCCCACCACCAAGTCCAACACACACAATCACCATATCCGCTCCACTCAAAGCCTGCTTAATCTCATCGGCACTCTCTAGCGCAGCTTTTTTGCCTACCTCATCATCTGCCCCAGCACCCAAGCCACTTGTAAGTCGTTCGCCCAGCTGAATTTTATTTGGCACTGGGCTTACACTAAGGTGCTGATAGTCGGTATTTGCCACGATCAAAGTAAGATCTTGGTATTGGTTATTGTGATGTAAATGCGCCACCATATTTGAGCCACCACCACCCACACCAACAACAATGATCTTCGCCCCTTTTGTCTGCCTAATTTCTTGAACTTCTATGTGGGTATCTTGCATCGCACTTCCTTTCTAAAATAATTTCTCTGCAAACTTGGTGAAAGCTTGCTTTGCCTTGCTAAGAGAAAACTCACCCTTGCCTCGATTCGCACTTGGTATGCTTGCCTGGCTTCTTGCTCCTTGTGCGAGATCTTCCTTGAGATTTGACAAATCCGTATCTAAGATATTTTGATAGTCGCGATTTGGAGCGTATGAGTTTGACTGCGAGAAAGCTGGCAGTGCATCTTGATTCTTGGTCTCTTTATGACAGATCTTCATCATTGAATCGCGCTCATAATTTGTGCATTTACCAGCCCCATACCAAATCAATCCAAGCACCGTGGAATACGAAGGATCTCGCAACTCATCATAAATCCCGGGCATTTCAATAGTTTTTGAAATCCTTGTAGGCATATTGTGGAAAAACACCTTTGCAAGATCACGGATGCCCTGCATATTCATCATTCCGCCTGTTAGAACAATTCCCGCACCAAGCCTATCCTTAAGCCCACTTTGATCAATATATCGGGTGAGCACGCTAAAAGTCTCTAGAACGCGCGCTTTAATTACTTCTTGTGCCTTAGCCAGCTCGACAAAATGCACCGCCTCATCTACGCCCACAGATGGCACTTCAATCATTTGATCACCTTGCATCTGATCACCTGTCTCACCATCGCTTTTTATACCTAAGTCTCCATAACGGATTTTGACCTCTTCGGCAGCAGAAATCTTTGTATTTAGCGTTATGGCAAGATCGCTTGTAATATGATGCGATCCAACACCAAAGAAATTGTTATAGCGCATAGCATTGCCATCGTGGATCATAATCTCACAAGTGCTTCCACCAATATCAATACACGCCACGCCTAGGTTCTTCTCATCATCACTAAGTACAGCAATTGAAGAAGCATAGGAAGCTAGCACGATATTTTGTATCTCAACGCCAGCTAGCTGAATTGTCCTGCGCAGATTCTCTAGGCTTGAGTGCTGCGCTGTAACAATATGTGCAAATACCTCAAGCCTGCGCCCAGTCATACCCATAGGATCTTCTATGTGGTCTTGCTCATCAAGGCGGAATTTATATGGAAGCACATGAATGACATCAAATTCCTGTGGGATTGAGGCATTATAAACAGCATTATTAAGTGCCTTACCAATCTCCCGAATAGTAATTTCATTTTCTGTAACATTATAAACACCAGAGCTCAATACACTCTTTGTATAAGCACCAGAGACAGAGACAATGGCTTTGTTGATAGATTCTGTCCCCTCAGCCTGACTCTTTGCCTCTTCCACTGCAGCCTTGATAGCCTTGCTTGCCAAGTCGATATTGACAACCAAGCCTTTTTTAAGCCCCTGTGATCGATGCCTACCTACGCCAATAATGTGCGGCACACCATCGCGCACGCTAGCGATCACGGCACAGATTTTGCTGGAGCCTATATCAATGCCCAAAATCGTCTGATCCAAACTATCCTCCTACACCTAAATAAACTTCTTAACCCTATAACGCTGCTCCAAGAAGTTGAACACAAGTCTTGTCATAAGCTCCATTTTTACCTGATTGACAAGCGCACCCACATAGCTATCTGCAGAATCCATAGGCGACACCGACTGCGAAACAATCCTAAACAAAAACGCGTTTTCGCCAATTATAGCATAATTTGCACTTTTATGACTATCAAAGATATACTGCAAAAGCCCCATAGATGTATAAAAGTCAAGGCTACCAAGCCTATATTGCTGCTTGGAAATCTCTGATTGCGTAGGGAATCTCGCTACAACCTTTTGCCCTTTAAAAGTCCCAAGTCGTGCTAATGCTAGCTTATGAAGCTCTTTTAATCGCTCACTCTTACTATACTCTTCTTGGATTTGCGCGCGCACTTCATCAAATGGATATGGCTTAGGCTGGATCTTCTCCAATATTTTTAATGTGATAAAGTCATCACCCAAGGGCATAGGCTTAAGCACACTACCCGTAGCGCTAGAATCTAATGCTTGAATAATCTCCTGACTGTATTCACTAGAATCTTGTGTGATTATCTGCTCTTTGCTATCAGCTTGCTGTGATTTTTGTAGCTTAGAATACTCCTTAAGTGCGGCAACTCGTGCCTTTTGCTGCTGCAGGGCTAAAACGACTTGGGGTTTTATGGATTCTGGGATCTCTTTGCTCCCTTGAGTAATGTAGTTTTGCTCATAGAATTTTTGTAGCTCTTCTTCATCATAGACCTGAGACTTTGCTAGAGAAACAACCATCTCCACCTTATAGCTCGCTGGCGTTTGATAAGAATCTTTATGTTCTTCCCAAAATGCCTTGAGTGCGCTCTCAGTATGGGTGATTGCCACGCTTGCTCCATGGATCACTTCCAGCTCTACAATATCCTGCATAGCAAAGCCAAAGCTCAAAGCACTGCGCTCAAGCGGCGTAGCTGGCAAGGGCTGCTGTGTGATGATTTGCGGGAGCAAGAGTCCTAAAATCTTATGCGTGAGAAGCTGCTGCTGCACTTGCTCTTCAAAATACTGCTTGGTAATCCCATTAGATGCGATAAATTGGTCATACTTCTGCAGATCAAACACCCCATCTGTGCGAAAAGACTCATAATCTCTCCCTGAGCTAATCTCTTTAGCAATCTCCTCATCACTCACGCGCAAGCCTAGATCTAACGCGTAATTACGAATAAGTGCATTGGAGATAAGATTGTTTAAAACATATTGATCAAGCCCCATTTCCTTAGCTTGCGCTTCATCTAAAGTGCCTCCTTGCTGGTAGTTGCGACGATCAAATTCATTTTGATACGCTTGGGCAAACTCTGCCTTGCTAATATTTATCTGCCCCACTTTTGCCACAGAGTTTCCAGAGAGAGAGTAATCATAAACTCCCCAAGCAAAGCCACCAGCACCGATAAATGCTATCGTGCTAATCCAAATAGTAACCACAAGCCATTTTTTGTGCTTTTGCATCCATTCAATCATTCATCCATCCTAACCACACAAATAAAGCACGATTGTAACACAGAAAACCATTATCCACAATAACGCCACCCCACTTCATAGCAAAGTCTTGCCCAGCACCATAAGTGTGTTGCTAATCTTGCTAGAGACAAACTTTGAGATATTGTGCCAACCCCTAAACATATTTGCGAGCTTTTTGTGATTTAGATGTTTATGTAGGTGGAGATTAATTTTAACAAATATTGTTAAGTCATAGTGCGATACATAGATGGAGCTAGTGCTTATGCCCAAGCCCATACCAATAGAAAAAATTTAACCACAAAACTACCATCACTTTAGCAGATAGATGGGTAATTTTGCAACCGCATAACAAATAGATTCTATGTGTAGAAGTGAGCATTAAAGCTTTAGAAGCAAAACTGCACAAGCAATTATTTATTTTGCTGTTTATTTGTTTGCGTATCAATAAGCAATCGCTAAAATTTTTATATGATAAAAATTGTTATGCAAGCACGGATTCTTTGACAATTATGCTTCCCATATATTCTAAATCCATTTTCACACTTCTGTAATTACGCCACCTAGTACTGACTAGAATCTAAACTCTAATTTTTGCACCCCAAGTCCTGCACCTAGCCAATACAAGGCAAAGATTCTAAACTCTAGCTAGCCCCCAGCACTACTTTTTTAAATTCGTTTTGAAACTCCACTTGTTTTTCTTTATCGCCAACACTAAAAAACCCAAGCCCTCTTAGCCTTAGATTCTTGGCACTCTTGTCCTTTTCCCTCACCCCTAAAAGCTCTCTCTCTAAATTTAGTAAAACCCTCTCTTTCCACTCATCCTTAGATTCTAGCTGCTCCCCCTTAGCCTCTATCACACACTCAAATAGCACTTCCCTGCTATCATCACTTACACCAAAAAACACAAAATCTGGGTTAAACCCCCTAATCTCCCCCATACTATTCTTACCAAAAAGCTTAAATTCACTAAAGCATTCATTGCGTATCACACACCAGTGTTGATACTTTGCATCAAGCTCCCCTGCGTAGCCGTTGATAAAGTCTAAAAACTTCTCTTCATAGCTAGAATCCTTTAGCATTTTGTCATACACTAGCCATTGATATTTGCTAGATTCTAGCACTCTCTCACTCCATAGTTCTCTAGCTTTTAGTGTAAAATACTTTATACTAAAGTTCTCTATTTTCCACTTTGTAGTACTTGTGTTTAGAATCTCTTTCAATCTCCCCGCTATAAAAAGTGCAATATGTAGTTGCGATTTTCTGCTAAATTCCTGTCTTTTGTGGAAACGCACTTCAAGTGTGTATAAATGCTTATCTATAAACTCCCCTTTACTTGCCACTTCACGCAGATTTTTAAGCAAATCAAAGCCTATACCCTCCTTATTCATAGCTTTTAGAAACGCAGCTTTGCTGATAGATTCTAAGCTTTTTGTATTAAATGCATCTTCTTTAAAATCCTGCTTTTCATAGACTTCTACTTGCGATTTTTCCGTGCTATTTAATAGTGGTATATGCAGTGTGCTTATCGTTGTTTTTATATCTTTTTCTATTTTCTCACTAAACAAATGCTCATCTTGCCTAAGCTTTCGTATATCATTACTCATTATAGGGAGGAGCAGATCCTCATCTTGCTGCAAGGTTTTCGCAGAATCTTTTGAGTTATGTATAGCAAACTCCCTTGCAAGTGCGAGTGCCTTATCTTGTGGGTTTAAAATGTAGCGAGTCCTTTTATCTTGTGCTGGTGTGCCTTGATTGTCTAGCTCTTTTTGCAAAGCGGCAATATAGCCACTCTCATTAAAAGAATGATAGCTTAAAGCTTCTAGTACTTCTAAATCGTGCCGCGATTCATCAAATTTCCGCTTATCTTTCGCATACTCTTTAAAGCTAAATGGATAATACCTTGCCCCCCGCCCTATAAGCTGGGCATTTTTAGTCGTGTTTTTATCCTTTGTGGTATCAAGTCGCACAATATCATAGAGATTTAGCACATCCCAGCCCTCATTAAGCTTATCTACGGCAAAAATCACACGAAAAGCATTATCTCTAGATTCTAGAGTATTTATTCGCTTTTGATTGGCATTTAAGTCCTTTTCATCATTCATATTTATGCAGTAGCTTTTATCAAAACTAGCCTTTATATGCTCTACTACTTTGAACGCATAGTTTTCAAGCGCCTTTTCAAAATACCCCTTTGCTTTTTGTAATAACTCCTCCCCGCTAGAATCCACTTTAGCAAAAAAGCTCTCAATCTCTTTAGAATCTAGCCTATCTAAAAACTCATAAAAGCCCTTTTCATTCTCTTTTGACTTAGCAATGCTCCCACTTTTAAAGAGTATCACAGGCTTTAGCCATACATTAAAATCCCTCCCCACAAGCTGCCTAAAAAGGCTCAAAACACACGCTCCTAAATACAGCTCCTTTAGCCCCCTACTCTCATATTTGACTAAAAATATTTTCTTACTATATTTATCGCTATAAAACTCCTTTAGTGCATATTCATAGATAATTTTATCTCTATATTTTTCTAGCACGCTCTTATCTTTTGGGATAGTCGCACTAAATTCTAGTAGAAGGTTTTCTTTGTTTTGTTTCAGGGCATTTTTTATTGTGCTCTCCCAGTTTTGCTTCTCTTCTTCTTGCTTTTTAGTTAGCTTACTTTTCGTCTCTGTGTTTAGATGATGTGCCTCATCGGCAATAAGCACGAGTTTTCTCCCTGCTAAATCCGCAAGAGTTAAGCTATTTTCCCTCTCTTGTGTAAGGAGTGAGTGTAAGCCCTGTATCGTGCTAAAGCTTATATTAATGCTCTCACCATCACACGCGCTAAAGTTCTCTACACTCTTTATCTCCACGCGTTTAGAATCTACAATAATCTCTTGCTTAAAAAGATATTTACTACTTGTCTTATCGCAAAAGTTATCCCTTGTCTTTTCCACAATCTCACTAGAATTTACAAAAAACACAAACTCCCTATATCCCCTTTTATACAAATCAAGCATTAAAGCTGCCATTATTAGCGTTTTGCCACTGCCTGTTGCCATATTAAACATTAGATGATTTGTATTAGGTCTTTGCCTTTGTAAAAGATAGTGCTTTAAGGCTTCTTTTTGATACTCTCTTAGCTCTTTGCTTAGATTATCGCTTATATAGCTTGGGACTTCTACACTTGCATATTTTAAAGCGCTTTGTAGCTCTTCACTGAGTTTTTGTGTATTTTCACTCATTATTTTCCCTTTCTTTTATCATTGCAAATGGCTTTTATCGTCGTTGCGAGATTTTGCGGTAGCAAACCGCGGTAATCCACCCTTTCACTCATCATCATCCCCATAAAAGATTCTATTTAGCCTCTTTAGCTCTTCACTTACCCCATACTCACTATCTTCCATATCCGCATAGGGGACATAGTCCATATTAGAATCCAAAATCGTGTATAAAACCTTTAGTTTTTCATCAAGGCTTAATGCGTGAAATTCTTTATCTTGTAGCATTGCTTGTATATCCACTCGATAATCTACAAAGGCTTTAGACTCTAGCTCTGTGTAAAGCTTTTCTAGGTCTCTTTCTATTGCTTTGTCATTGCAAGACTTATCGCTAGATTTTTCGTGGCAATCTATACCAAAATCTACTTTTTGATTATGGATTGCTTCACTCGCTTCACTCCCTCGCAATGACAGAGAATAAGCTTCGTTTTGCAATGATAATATTCTCTCTTTATACACCGCATTTAAAGGCATTAACTCAGCATACACAAAGCTTCCGCCGCCACTCCAGCCTACAGCTTTGCTAACTCCACCTTGCTCGCCTTCAATTACCTTTTTTAATCTCTCTTTGGTGATGGATTCTATATAATCCATCTGCTCAATTCCTATATAGCGTCTTTTCATCTTGTGAGCAACTGCTAAAGTCGTCCCACTACCAGCAAAAAAGTCTAAGACTAAGTCGTTTTCGTTTGTAGAGATTTCGATAATTCTTTGAAGTAAGGCTTCGGGTTTTGGTGTGGCAAATAAATCATCTTTAAAAATATATTTTAATTCAGTTTTAGCAGTTGTAATAGAACCTAAATCTATAAAAATACTAGATTGTATCGCTGTATTTTTATCATAGTCTTTTTCATATATCTTTAATCTAGGAACATTTCCGTCTTTAAAATATAATGAAACTTCTCCATTTATAAATTCTTCATATGTAAATTTCCAATTTCTTTCACAAATTTCACCATTTGGTAATTTTATTCCAAAAAAATTAGTTTTTGATTTTTGATTAGGACTAGCTGCATTTGAACTAAACCAAGCACCATTTGGATCATTATCCAAGTTTTCAAATTTCATAGAATTTTCTAATTTATTAAATTTTAAATTTAATTTATTTTTAGCGTAAATTAAGATAAATTCGTGTTCTTTTCTTATAAATTTAGATTGTTTTAAAACACTAGAAATAGAATTCCAAATTCCGCACGCTACAAAATTCTCCCTACCAAAAATCTCATCCATTAGCACTTTTAAATAGGCTTGCTCGTTATCATCGCATTGCACAAATATCACCCCATCTTCGCTTAAAAATTCTCTTGCAATTTCAAGGCGATTTTTCATAAAGGTTAGCCAGGTGCTGTGGTTAAATCTATCGTTATAGTTAAAGCTATCATTACCAGTGTTATATGGAGGATCAAGATAAATAAGCTTTACCTTACCATAAATATCTTTTCTCTTTTTAAGTGTGTGGAGCGCTAGGAGATTGTTACCTTTGATGAGTAGGTTAGCACTTATGCTTAAGCTATCTTTAAGCTGCGGTCT
>NZ_JAFVUX010000022.1 GCF_017502485.1 Helicobacter sp. | reverse complement strand
TGCTTGGGATTCTAAGGGGAGCTGGATAGAGTCTATAAGCTTGATAAAAATCCCTACAATTTCTTTGTAAAAGTTTTCATTTAGGCTTTCTATGCTTAGGGCTTTGATGCTCTCTTGGTAGAGCGTATCAATAGGTGTGGGCGTTTGCTTCTTGTGCTTGGAGGCTTTGGCTATGGAGGCAAGATTGCGTAAATGTCCTTGGCTGGGGGAGAGTAGGGAGATGTCTTTGATGATTATGACTTTTTCTAGGACATCTTGGTCTATAGCGCGCTTATGCTCTCTGCGTGTGGCGAAGCTTATGGTCAGCAAGTCTTCTTGTGGATTTAGGAAAAAGATGATGTTGTAGGAGAGTATGGCGCGGTTTATGGCTTGAGTGGCTTTGGTATAGAGAGACTTAGAGAGCTGGGCACTAGGCTTAGAGCAGATAAGGCTAAAGGCTAAATTTGTATGCCCTAGGCTAGAGCTAGAGAGAGTTTCGCTGCTAGCAGTAGAGACAAAGCACACGATCGCACCGCCAAAGTCAAACTCTCCATAGCTCTGCTCTAGGTCGTGCAGGGCTTGCGCGCTTGCCTGGGATACTTCTAGGGAGAAAAGCTCATAGATAAGTGCTTTGAAGCTTTGTAGTAGGGCTTCTGGGTTGGCTTTGTGCTGGGATAGGGGGTAGAGATGTGTCATAGTGGAGCTCCTTTGGTTTGGTGTTAAACGATTTGGCTTTGGGCGTTGGCTTTTGCACGCTTTTGCGGGAGTCTGCTCGGTGGGCTTGCTCATTACCACTTAGGTAAATCCCTTCGCCCACCGCTTGACAACCCACAAAATCATCGCAAAATCCTGTCGCCTGCGGCTGATTAGAAAACACGCTTTCTGCTTTTTTGCCCTGCGGTGTTTCTAAATTTTGGGCGTTGGGGCTAGAATCCTTGTTTTGCTTATGGATTGCTTTGGCTATGCCTCGCAATGATGGGGATAGCTTCACTGCTTTGCCTTTGTGAAAGCAGTGATACTTAGCTCAATTTCTGGCTTTGCAAGCTCTGTGGATTCTTGTGGCTCGTTGGTTGGCTCATCGCTTTGGGTTTGGCTTGTGAAGCCATACTTTTGGGCTAGATTTTCAAAATCTTCTAGGCTTTTGGCGTTGTTTATGTCTTTGGCTAGGCTGTGATAAGTGCCATTTTGCACGGCGGCGATAAGCTTATCTTTTAGCGTAGAATCTAGCTCGTTTATATGGCGTAGCTTGGTTAGGGCTTTTTGCTCTTGTGGGCTTAGAGTAGCTTTTGGACTGCTGGGGCTATTGGGGGAGCTTGGCTTGGTGTAGTCATCTAGCGCGGCTTGTGTGTGGGCGTGGTGGAGAGCTATCTCATCATCGCTTGGCTTGTAAGGCTGAAGCTTTATGTGGGCTTTTAGAAAATCAGCTATGTCATAAAACAAGCAGGGCTTAGGCGTAGGCTCTTTAAGCAGGTCTTTTGTCTTAGCTATATGGTAGGGGGCGAAGCTTTTTGCATCTCTTTTTAAGTAGGCATAGCTTTGCGTGCTAGAATCTAGCTGGATAAAGCAGCGAGACTTGCTAGGGAGAGCTTTGATACGAGCAAACTCTGCTTTGTCGTTGAAGTAGAGATCGCGCAAGTCGTTTTGATACTTTGTATCTTTGCTGGTCTCTTTCTCTTTGGCTCGCACGATTTCAAAGAGCTTTTTGCTATCAAACTCTTCATTTTCATCATAAATCGCAGAATCTTCGCCCAAAGTATAGTGGAAGCTTTGTATCTTTTGGGCTGCTATGGCGTTGATATTGATAATGCGATCGTTAAAGTGCGTAGGCTTGAAGTTATAAATATAGATTTGCTTATGGGGTGTGCCTATGCGGTTAATCCGCCCTATGCGTTGCATAAGGCGAGTGCTATTATACGGGGTGTCGAAATTTATGATGATATTGGCGCGGTGGAGATTCACACCCTCTGCTAGGACATCGGTGGTGATGATTATGCGCTTGTCATTTTGCTGCTTATTTTCTGGGTAGTTGGCATCAAAGTTTGCTCGTATGTTAGATTCTAGCTCATTGCGGTTAGCACTATGGATATGCAGAATCTGCCCTTGATATGCACTAAGATTTTGAGCTAGATACTCGCTGCTTGATTTTGCTTCTGTGAATATGACGACTTTTTGCGTTGAATCTTGGGAGTCTAAAAACTCTTGCAGTTTATCAAGCTTGGGGTCTTGGGTGATTTGCTCCCATTTATCAAGCAGGGCTTGGAGATTTGCTCTGTCTATTTGAAGCTTTTGTGCATAGTCTTTTTGAAAGTCGCTTGGGCTTAGGGCTAGAAGTTTATCTTGCTCTAAAAGCTCTTCTAAAGCCTTGTCATTATCTTCTTCTAATAATCTGTAAAGTCGCTCCCTGTTGTCATAATTCTTAGGGAGATAGATATACTTATTTTTAAATTGCTCAAGGAGCTGATTATAAGAAGCTATTTGCTTACTTAAAGTGTCCTTAAAGGCTTGAATGCTAGAGTCAAAGCGTTTGAATAGAATCTTTTGCATAAAGATTGCAAGCTGGGTGGATTGGTCTTTGTAGAATCGATCATCTTTGCCCTTGTCATAGGCAGCGCGGAACTTCTGCTTACCTTGCTCGGTGAGATTGGGGTAGATGAGATAGCGTGCGTAGGTGTAGCCGTTTTTCTCCCCTGCTTGTGGCTGGGCTATGTTATTTAGCTCCCCTGCTAGGAAAAGTAGGGTCTGTGTAGCAAGATTATGCGAGATGGAGTCTAGGTCATATTCTAGGGGCTTTGGGTCGGTGATTTTAGGGAAGTGCAAGCCTTGCTTGGTTTTGTCGTTGGCATAGCTGCTTTCTATATCTGCTCTTGTGCGGCGGATCATAATCTTTGCTAGCAGTTTTTCGCGTAGGGTGTTGCTTAACTCTTGCAGGGCTTTTGTGTTTTTGGATTCTGCCTCTGTGGTGGTGGGCTTCTTGGCGTTGGCTAGGTCTTCGTTTTTCTTTCTATTAAGCTCTTTGCGCTCTCTATTAAGCTTGTCAAATTGCTCATTGATCGTGTGGAAAAATCTCTCTAGGCTTTGGTTTTCTACAATGGCGGTGTCTCGCTTATCGCGGAAAAGGTAGATTTGCTGCTCTAAGTCTTTGGGGGAGTTGTTTTGCGGTGTGGCGGATAGGAGGACCACTCTTTTGCGTGTGGGGAGAGTTTGCGCGCTTGGGCTTTTGTAGGGGATCTTACAGAGGGCTTGCAGCTCTTTGTAGCGGTTGGAGTCTTGGTTGCGGAAGTTGTGGCTCTCATCGATGATGATAAGCTCAAAGCTCTCTTTATCTTCTAGCTTGTGTAGGCTATCGTGCGTGGTAATCTCTACTCTGTGTAGCTTTAAATCATCTTTATGCTTTTTCCAAGATTTCTGCACGGCATTTGGTGCGCAGATGAGAATCCTGCCTGTGATTTTGCTATCTATTTGAAGCTTTTTGGCAATCACACAGGCGATGAGTGTTTTACCAAGTCCTACAACATCGCTTAGGAAAAAGCCATTATATCGTTCTAGCTTGTCTATGCCCTCTTGCACGGCGTGGATTTGGTAGTCATAAGGCGTGTAGTTCGCGCTAGCGATTAGGGCTTGTATGCTGGAGTCTGTGTGTAAAAATACTTCGCCAAAGTGGCAGAGCAAAAGCTTGTGATACATCTCCTTGGGGCTTAGAATCTTCTCTAAATATGTGCCTTTTTTCGCTCTCTCTATATCGCTAGAATCTAGCGGGATAGCACTCTCCCATAGCCTTTCAAACTCAAAGTGGCTAAAGCCTAGGTCATCGCTATTGTTGGATAGGATATTAAACTCATAATTTTTCTCTAAGCCATTATGGCTAAGGTTACTACTACCTACAATCAATGAGCCTTGGAAGCGTGGCTTGTTTGAATCTGTGTGGCTTTGGGCTTGATTGTAGAAGAGATAGAATTTGGCGTGGGCGTTTTTATCCCGCACGATACGGATTGCTAAACGCTTAGATTCTAGGGCTTCTTGTAGGGCTTGGATAGAGTCTTGTACTTGTTTGTCATAGGACTCTTTTTGTATAGATTTTTGCTGGGCTTTGCTAAAGGCTTGGGTGAATTTGGCTTTGTTTGCTTCATTTAGGCGGGATATATCAGCGTTTGTCTGCTCTAGCTCAAAGACAAGTTTATCGACATTAAGTCCCACAAGCAGACGGATAGAGCTAAATCGCTCATAGCCCCCAGAATCCATAATAAGTGTGTGCAAATGTATAAAGCCACTTACGCGAAAATAGCCCATAAGAAAGGCTAAGTGCGTGATATTTTTGTCTGTTAGGGCGTTTTTGAACTGATTTTTAGCGTGTTTGGGAGTTCATTGGTGGTGCAAGTGGAGTTTGGATAGGGATTTGTCTTGTGGTAGCTTGGGTTTTGGGCTTGCGAGCTAGAATCTAGCTTTGGGCCTGCATTACTTTGCTGCCCCACCCCTAATCGACTTTTTGCAGTAGTGCTAGGCTCTTGCAAATGCTTTATTGCTTGAAATGCTCCTTAAAGGGTGTGGGTCTTGGATTGTGGGCTAGCTTTAAGCGCACGCGCTTAAAGCTGGGAGAGTTATAGGGCGAAGTCTTTGATCTTGTCAAATTCTAGGTATTTATAGACTTTAGCAGTGTTTTGTCCTAGCTTTTGTGGGACGATTTGGAGATACTCTTCAAGGCTGGGAAGTCGCCCAAGCTTAGCGCACACCGCACCTAGCTCTGCACTACCTAGATACACTTGCGCACCCTTGCCCATACGATTGTCAAAGTTTCTTGTAGAAGTGGAAAAAACCACGGCATTATCTTTTACGCGCGCTTGATTACCCATACATAGGCTACATCCCGGCACTTCGATCCTAGCACCTGCTGCACCAAAGAGTGAGAAGTAGCCCTCATCACTTAGCTGCTTAGAATCCATTTTTGTCGGTGGGACTAGCCAAGTGCGTGTGGCACTCTGCCCTTCGTTTTTCATAATCTCGCCAAATGCCCTAAAATGCCCGATATTTGTCATACAGCTGCCGATGAAAACTTCATCAATATTTTTGGGGCGTTTAGGATCAGCTAGAATCTCACTAAGAGTGGCTACATCATCGGGGTCATTTGGGCAGGCTAGGATAGGATCTTTGATCTCGCTTAGGTCAATCTCAATCACTGCGGCATACTCGGCATCTTTATCTGCTCTTAATAGCACAGGATTGTTGATCCACTCGCGCATTTTCTCTGCTCGGCGCGCTAGAGTCTTGGCATCGCCATAGCCGTCTTTGATCATCGCATTGATAAGAGAAATGTTAGATTCTAGGTATTCGATAATAGGCTCTTTGTTTAAAGCTATGGTGCAAGCTGCCGCACTGCGCTCGGCACTTGCATCGCTTAGCTCAAATGCCTGCTCGACTTTGATGTCTTCAAGCCCTTCTATCTCTAGGATTTTGCCACTAAAGATATTCTTTTTGTTTTGTTTGGGGACGGTTAGAAGCCCTTGCTTGATTGCATAGTAAGGGATCGCATTTACAAGATCGCGTAGGGTAATACCCGGATTCATCTTGCCTTTAAAGCGCACAAGCACGGATTCTGGCATATTGAGTGGCATAGAGCCTGTAACTGCCGCAAAGGCTACAAGCCCGCTCCCAGCTGGGAAACTAATGCCAATGGGGAAGCGTGTGTGTGAGTCCCCGCCTGTGCCAACGGTATCTGGCAAGCAGAAACGATTAAGCCAAGAGTGGATCACACCATCTTTAGGGCGTAGAGCCACGCCACCACGATTGCGCATAAAATCTGGTAAAGTCGCTTGCAAGCTCACATCAGCAGGCTTCGGGTAGGCTGCTGTGTGACAGAAGCTTTGCATTACAAAATCCGCACTATAACTCAAGCTAGCAAGCTCTTTGACTTCATCTCGTGTCATCGCACCGGTGGTGTCTTGGCTACCTACGGTTGTAGCGATTGGCTCGCAGTATTCGCCCGCTCGCACACCATCTTTCCCGCACGCACGACCGACCATTTTTTGCGCTAGGGTGAAGCCTTTTTGGCTAGATTCTGGCTGGGCTGGTTTAGCAAAGCCTTCAAACTCGCCTAGTCCTAGGAGTTTGCGTGCCTTGTTGGTAAGCCCTCTACCGATGATAAGGGGGATGCGTCCTCCTGCACGGATTTCATCAAAGATTGTGTTTGGACTTAGGCTAAAAGTGCTTACTACCTCGCCATTCTTGATGATCTCACCGCTATAAGGCTTAAGAGTGATAATATCACCTTCTTGGAGCTTATCAACATTGGCTACCACAGGTAGGCAGCCACTATCTTCACAAGTGGCAAAGAATATTGGCGCGATTATGCTACCAATCACAAAGCCACCGCTTTTTTTGTTTGGCACATAGGGGATGTCATTGCCAAAGTGCCATACGATAGAGTTGCAAGCAGACTTTCGGCTACTACCTGTTCCTACTACATCGCCGACATACACGACACTAGCGTTATTGTCTTTGGCGATTTTTTTGATATTTTCTATGCGTGTTTCGTAGTTCTCAACACGACTTTTTAACATAGCTTTAGCGTGTAGGGGTATATCGCTTCTTGTGAAAGCATCGCTCGCTGGGCTTAGATCATCGGTGTTTGTCTCGCCATCGATTTTAAGTACGGCGAGTTTAATCTCTTGTGGTAGAGCGTCTTTGTGGAGAAACCACTCTGCATTCGCCCATGACTCGATAATCTCCTTAGCTAGTGGGGATGTTTTAGACATTTGGGCGATGGTGTCAAAGGCATCATAGATAAGTAGCGTGTGTTTTAACCCATTGGCTGCAGTTTTTGCCACTTGCTCATCGCTAGACTCTAGGGCTTTGATAAGGTAGGGAACATTGTATCCACCTAGCATTGTGCCAAGTAGCTTTGCTGCTAGCTCAGGGGAAATATTCTTGCAGGATTTACCTGCGATAATTTCTCCTAAAAACTCCGCTTTAAGTTTAGCCCCCTCATCGACACCCGGGCTTACGCGATTGCTCAAAAGATCTAGTGCGAGATCTTGTTGCTCCTTGCTAGCACTAGAGTCTAGTAGGATTTTGATCACTTCGCCAACTTGCGCTGGGGTAAGTGGAAGTGGCGGGACTCCTTCTTGCGCTCGCTCTTGTAAAGCCTTGTTGTAATCCGTGATAAATGCTTGCATAGGTCTATCTCCTTTCTTTCCTTGGAAGCTACCACGCCTACGCTTAGGTGCGTGGGTGCGCGGTAGTCTTGCTTTGGGATTGCTTAGTATAGCAAATCTTGCATTATGCTAAGTTTAATTATTTCTTAACTTTTTGTGTGTTTAAAAGTTTTACACGCTCTGTCTGTGATAGTTGTGATTAGAGTGCGCCAAATCGCCTTGTGCGCACGCGGAAGTCATCAATGATGATAGCTAGCTCATCGGTGCTAAAATCTGGCCAAAGTGTTTGGCTAAAGGCAAGCTCTGCGTAGCTTGCTTGCCAAAGCAAGAAGTTTGAGAGTCGCTGCTCGCCACCTGTGCGGATGAGTAAATCCACATCTGGCATATCTGCGGTATCAAGCGCGGCATTAATAGTAGATTCTAGGGCTTTGGCTGCTTCTTGCGGACTTTGGCTATGATCAAACGCGTTGGCTAGTAGAATCTTGTGGCAAGCTCTTGCGATCTCATTGCGTGAGCCGTAGTTTAGAGCTAGGGTTTGGGTTAGGGTGGTGTAGTGGGAGGTGGCGGACTCTAGGTCAAGGATTAGATGCTTTAGTGGCTCGGAGAAAAACGCAATATCCCCAATCGCGCGGAATCTAATTCCATTATCGTGGTAGGTCTCTGCTTCATCGCGCAAATATCGCTCCAAGAGCTTCATAAGGAAATCAACCTCTGTTTTAGGGCGATTCCAATTCTCTGTGGAGAAGGCATAGAGTGTAAGATGGGCGATATTGTGTTTGGCGCACCAATTTGTGATGATACGGACATTGCTCGCCCCTTTTTTATGTCCTGCTTGTCGTCCCTTGCCTTGTAGCTGTGCCCATCTGCCATTGCCGTCCATAATAATTGCTAGATGATTTAGGGAATTTTGCATATATATCCTTTGGTAATGGAATCCACTGCTAGTTACTTGCCTAGGCAAAACTGCCCAAACATACTATCAAGTATTTCTTCGCTATTATAGGGGTGGGTGATGAAACCTATGGATTCTAGGGCATCTTTGATATGGTAGGCAAAAAGCTCTAGCTCTAGGGACTCTAGCTTGGTGCAGGCTTTGTGGATATGCGCTTGTGTTTGTGCGATTGCTTCTTGTTGATAGGGTGCGCTTAGGATGATGTCTTGGTAGGATTCTTGTGCGAGAGCCTGCGCGATTGCGCTATAAAGTGTGCTAGCAGTTTCTGGCTTATTGAGCGCGTTAATAGCTATGGTAGAGCCAGAATCTAGCTTCTGTAATGCGACGGTATCAAGCATAGCTGGCAAGTCGCATTTGTTGATTATAGGGAGTATGGTGGGGGGGCTTTGGCGGCTTGCGGACTCTTCTTGCACGAGTGTTATTATCACTTCATCTTGTGGATCTAATGGGCGCGATCCATCAAAAACGACAAGGATTATGCTTGCTTCTTTTAGGGCTTGTAGGCTTTTTTCTATCCCTTTAGATTCTAGGGGGTCGTTGCTTGTGTGTATGCCAGCTGTGTCAATGAGTCGCACACGGTGAGAGCCTATGAATAAATCTTCTTCGATCCTATCGCGTGTCGTGCCTGCTATGGGGGAAGTTATGGCGCGTTCATAGAGTAAAAGTGCATTAAGCAAGGATGACTTGCCCACATTTGGCTTGCCAATAAGGCAGAGACTATGCCCTTGACTTGGGCGTGCTTTAGAAAAAGTGTAGATATTGTCTAGGCGCGTGGCAAGGGACTCTAGCATAGAGTGGATTCTAGTGATAATATCGCTTGGAATGTCTTCTTCACTATAATCGATCATTACTTCTGTGTGCGCTAGCGCATTCACAAGACTTGTGCGCACTTGCTCTACAAATGTTCCTAAGTCGCCTTTGAGTTGTTTTAAAAGCGCACTTTGAAAAGAAGCGTCTCTTGTGGTGATCATTTGGGCGATAGCATTTGCTTGGGCGAGATCAAGTCGCCCATTTAAATACGCACGCTTGGTAAATTCCCCAGCTCTAGCGATTCTAGCTCCTAGTAGCAAACATTCATTAAGCACTTTGCGCCCGATGATTTCTCCGCCGTGGCATTGAAATTCGATTACATCTTCACCGGTATAGCTTTTAGGAGCTTGGAAATACAGCACGATCGCTTCATCAATAAGCGCGTCTTGCGCATCATAAAGCAAGCTTAGTGTTGCATATCTGGGGGTAAATGCGGGCTTTTTGGTAATGGTGCGAGCAATTTGCTTTGCTTGCTTGCCACTTAGACGCACAATGCAAATCCCACCAACGCCACTAGGAGTAGCAATGGCTACAATCGTCCCTTGCACTATGAACCCACTAGCTAGAATCTAGCGATAAAAATCGTTAATGATGATATATCGCTCATTTTGTGCATTTTGGCGGAAAGAGATATATTTATCTGGGAATGTATTGCGCAGTTTTTTTAATGCGATAAAGGCTAAAACTCCATCAAGAGGTTTTGTCTGGGCTTTCCCCTCTCGGCGCACTTCATTGATAATTCCTACTAAATACGCATCTATGGCTTCTTCTTGATTTTGTAAAAACTGCGCGATTTCTAGGCGGATATTGTAGCCATAAGCTGGCTGAATCCAATTAAATAGCAAATACGATAGAGCCTTGTAGCGGTAGCCTCTCTCGCCAATGAGTAAAGCAGAGTCTGCTCCATCTAGGAAAATATAGAGTGTTTGTGGATCGCTAAAGCTTACTTGAATGGTGCTAATTTTATAAGGCATCAAACTAAGCATTTCTTTGATGGAAGTAGTGATTTCTGCGATGATTTCTTCTCTAGTTTGGAATGTCTGCTTTGGCTCTGGATCTTTGATAAACTCTGAAGCGTCAAAAAACTCCGCACTATTGCTTTGTACTGGCTTTGATTGTTGCGTAGTGCTGTTAGAATGCTTGAGACTTGAAGAAGTAGGTGTGCTATCTTTGGTGTGTGCGATGATGATTGCTTGTTTTTTAAATAGCCCTAAAAATCCGCTAGATTCATATTGGATCACTTCATATTCTAGTTCCGTTACAGAGCAGCCAAACTCCAAGGCTGCTTGGCTTAGGGCTTCTTGCAATGTAGGGGCAGTGATTTTTTTCATACTTTACTGTTCCTTTGTTCCTTAGTGTCGGCTTTTACTTGATCTTTGTGAGGCTTTTTGTGCTTGGCGATTTCTAGGGCTCTTTGCTTGTCGATGATTTTGTTGATAATAAGCTGCATACCGATTGCAAAGATATTGTTTATCGTCCAATACAGCACAAGTCCCGCTGGGAAAGTGATAAGGAAAAGCGTAAAAATGACAGGCAGTAGCTTAAAAATCTTTGCCTGCATAGGATCTAGGGTATTTGGTGTGAGAGCTTGCTGGATATACATACTAGCACCCATAAGAATAGGCAAGATGAAGTAAGGATCCATTACAGAGAGATCGTGTATCCACAAAATCCACTCCGAGCTTTTAAGTTCCACAGCATTATAAAGCACACGATAAATGGCGAAAAATACGGGGATTTGTAGTAGGAGTGGCAAGCAGCCTCCAAGTGGGTTTGCCCCGTGTTTTTTATAGAGCTGCATCATATGCATCTGCATTTTTTGTGGATCACCTTTATATTGCTCTTGGATTTCTTTCATTTTAGGCGTGAGATCTTTAAGTCGTTGCATACTCATAATGCCTTTATAGCTAAGAGGGAAGAGAATCAAGCGCACGATAATAGTAAGCCCGATAATTGCCCAGCCCCAGTTCCCCATAAGCATATAGAGCCACTCCAAAAGCACGAACACAGGTTTAGCAAAAAATGTGATAAGTCCATACTCCACGACATCAGTGAGTGGCTCATAGATGGATTTTAGTAGTTGGTAGTTTTTGGGTCCTACATAGCCCTCTAGCTCGATATTAGAATCTAGCATAATGTAGGGGATAGGGTGCTTCTTATTATCGCCTACGACCTGTGTGTGTAGCCCTCGCACATCGCGTGTGAAAAGTAGCGTGGTGAAGTAGCGGTCAGATGCGGATATAAAGGGCACTTGCGTGAAAGACTCGCCCTCTGGCTTTGCATCTTTGTCTTCGATTTTTTCTATCGTGCCATTTAGCCCTCCGCTCTTTAGCACAACACCGTGGAATGCATAGCCATCATCATCAGCGATTGGACGCATGCCACTTGAGAGCGCGTAAGGTTTAGGCTTAGACATAGTGATGTTTAGGGTATATTTGAGTCCATCTTCATCGTAGAAAAACTGCAAAGTTTTGGTAACCACCATATTTGGCATTGCTTGTGTGAGCGTGAGCGTCTTTGGCGTGCCATCTTTGCTTAGATCAATCTGTGTGCCTGAGGCTTTGTAAGCAGTGCTTGTGGCAAGGGAGTTTAGGGCTTGATCTTGGAAGCGGATTTCTAAGGGGAAAATGGCTTGGGGTGCGAGAAGTGGAAGCTTTTCTAATGGCTTAGAATCTGCCCCGCTTATCCCAAAGAGCCAGCCCAAATGGCTAAAAAACCCTTCTTGTCTTGGTGTGGTGAATTTCTTGTCTTTCAAATAAACTTGCGCTATGCGCCCTAAATCATCAATCTCCACTTCTACGCTATTTGAAACAACACGCGAGATAATGGGACGCACTGGTGCTTGCTGGAATGGGCTAGCTTGCGCGACTTGACTGTGCGCGAAGTTAGGGGAGTTTTGCTCTTGTGTGGTTTGGCTAGATTCCGTGTTCGCGCTTTGTGTTGTGTTTGGCGTGGCTTTATATTGCTCTTTTTTGCTTGGATCTTGCACAAAGTAGCTATAGACTATGATAAAAATAAAGGAGATAACAACAGCGAGTAAAACTCTAGAGTTCGTATCGTCTTTTTTCATAAGTGTTCCTTAATATATGCGTGGCATTGCACGCTTTAGTATTGTGCTGGCAAATGTGCTTGTGGGGGAATTTTGTTGATGTATTGTGTGCATTTATGCTCCTAAGTGTGGGATAAGGATATAGCGACTTATCGTATCGTGGCTTTTTGCCTCTCTGCGTGCTTCTACCGGAATAAGCCAATAACAAATACGCCCTATATGTATTGGTGCGATATGTCTAGCAGGCACATAAAATCGCACAATGGAGCGGATCTTGATGGTGGGATACTCTATGCCACCTTGGCTAAATGGCTGGCAGCGCGCAAGCCGATAGAGAATCTTTGGTAAAGCCCACACTAGATTCTCGTGTGCTAGGAGCAAATATGCATAATGCGAGCAAGTAGGGTAGAATCTACAAGAGTTACCAAGCAGAGGAGAGAGCAGAATCTTATAGGACTTCCACAGTCCAAATGCTATGCTCTTTTTTAGGTTATTTGATCTTGTGTATATGCTCATCACAGGCTATACCATAGAATCTAGCTGGGCTTTTCTGCCTAGCGTGCTAGGTTTTACGCTTAGCTGCCAGCTCTTTAATCGCGTATTTTTGCTATGGGGTAGTTCTTTTGCCTTTGTAGCTCTTGTCTCTGCGACTCTTGCTTTAGATTCCTTGCCTATAAAGTGCATTTTTTGACCACCTTGGTGCCTGCTGGCTTTAGTGGGCTTATTGCCTAAATGCTGCAAGATAAAGGCAAGTGTTTTATGGAAAGATTCTTGCAACTCTACAAAGCCCATATTTGCCACTCCAACCTTAGCTACGAAGACTAAGTCAAAGCCATAAGCAATCCCTCTGTGCTCTCTGCATAGCATTCTCACACGGCGTTTTAGGAGATTGCGCGCTACGGCATTACCGACTTTACGCGAGACACTAAGCCCAAGCCTAGAAAGGTTAGTAGAGAGCCTGGGGAGCTGGGTAGGATTCTGGTAGGTCTGGCTTAGGCGCACTCGTGGATGGGTTGCTAGCTGCCCAAAATCGCTAGGCATTTTGCACACATAAAGAGTGAAGCCCTTGCCATAGCGCGAGAATCCGTGCTTGTAGACAAAGTCAAATTCCTTTTTGGTTTTAAGTGAATCCATAATACCTACTAGCGTTAGATTGCGAGTCGTTTGCGTCCTTTGGCGCGCCTTGCGTTGATAACTCTACGACCATTTTTTGTTTTCATTCTTTCGCGGAATCCGTGTGTTCTCTTTCGTGGTGTGTTATGTGGCTGGTAAGTTATTTTCATAATGTGACCTTTTCAATCCTTATTATTGTAGTGTAAAAGTCTAAATTCTAGCATAGCTTGGCTTAGGTATAGCTTGAAATGGTATTTACCTTTTAGTCATAGTGTGAGTGTATTGTACTTTGGAAAGAGGCTTGTTGTATGATGAGATTTGTAATGTACTACTTTATTTGATGGAGATGTTTGAGTGAGTAGGATTGTTTGGATGGTTTTGCTATTGTGTGTGGTTTGGCTAGGTGGGTGCGCACGCTTTGGGATTACAGCGCAAACGAAGTTAGAATCTAGCACGGATATAAAGGGCTTGACACAAGGGGATATTTCCTACCAAAAAGGCGTACAGATTCTGCGCTCTAGGCTCTCTCACTCTAGTTTGCAAGTCGAGCTAGCGCAAAAGGAGATTGCGCATAATGTGATTGTGCTTTATATAAGTGCGCAGCTTGCTAGAGAGTCTGCAAGCCCTAGTGCGCGAGTTTTTAGCCCAGCGAATATTAGTGCGTTTGTTGATGATATGGCTTTGGAGATTTTAGACTATGAGCGATTGCGCAGAAGTGATTATGACTTCATTGACATTTTGCAAGACTTTAATATCCCCACACCCACGCCTAGTGTAAATACCCAAATGGTGCATTACAATATTTCGCCGTTTTACTATGTGGCAAGTCCGGGGTTTTTGTATTTCCCGCTTATGGTAAGCCCATTTATGATAGAGAGTCCAAGCTCGATCGCCTATGCTCAAGAGAAGCGCGGTGCGCTTAAGGTATTGCTTATGAATACTTTGAGAGAATCCACACTCTCAAGTACCAAGGCGCAGGGTGGTTTTGTTGTTATCAGGGCTAAGGGGATTAAGGATAGTAGCACAATGATAGTAGAAGCGCGCATAGCAAATGAAGTGCATAAATTTGCCTTTAGGCTAGAGAAATTGAGGTAGCAATATGAATCACACACCATTTGATACCATCATCACGCCAAGACATAATTACATAAAAAGTGTGCGCAAAGCCAAGTTGTCTAGCGCGTCTGAGACTAGCGATTGGGAGTCTATAGATTCTGCTAAGAGTGTCGCCCCGCGTGTAAGCAATGCTAAAGAGCAGTTTGTTTTAAAAGTATCAATGTTTAGCGCGCTTATTTTGGCGGTATTTGGTGTGGGCTTTGGCGTGTGGATACAGAGTAAGGCAGTGATTTTTGATGGCTTTGTCGCACTTATTAGCGTGGGTCTTGGCGCGCTTAGCGTGATTACTTCGCGCTATATCTATAGGGAAGATGATGATGTGTTTCAATATGGTTATGTGCGCTTTGAGCCTATGGTGAATTTTTTTAAATCATTGATTTTGGTGCTTGTGTGCATATATGCCTTTCTCAATGCACTAGAGAGTATATTTTCTGGTGGGTATGAAGTATTGCTTGATGGGGCAGTGCTTTATACGCTTTGTGCATTTGGTTTTAGCGCGTTGCTTTTTGCCTATACGAGTGTGTATGCTAAAAGGCTAGATTCTGATCTGATCGGCGTGGATAATGCGGAGTGGAAGATTGATTGCATCTTATATCTTGGCACGCTTAGTGCGTTTGTTTTACTTTATGTGTTGCTAGCCCCAGTGCAATCCCAAAGCCTAGAATCCTTGCGCAATCTTATCCCCCTAGATTCTAGTCAAATTCTCACGCTCTCGCGCTATATCGATCCGAGCTTGCTTGCGATTTTGTCGCTACTTTTGTGCGTGAGTCCTGTGAGAATTTGTATCGCAAATTTTAAAGATCTTATTATGGTCGCACCAAAGGATCTTGATGAGAAGATCACGCAGATTATGGAGGAACTTAGTCAAAGGTTTGATTTTGGCGATTATGACACACACACGGCAAAATCTGGGCGGTTTTATATGATAGAGATCAATATCCTAGTAGATTCTACCAAGGAGTGCGCGATCACTTCCATTAAGGACTTTGATCAGATCCGTGACTATATAGAGAGAGCTTTGGAGATCCCAAGCTATAAGATTTGGCTTTCAGTGAGCTTCACTGCTAATCCCAAATGGCTTTAAATATGGTTTTGAGTAAAGATGCCACGAGTGTCTAGCTTGACAAATTTCGCGCGCTTTTTGCTACAATACAACACTACACAAGCCAAAATACAGCCAAAGAGTCAAATATGAAAGATCTTATTATTGTAGAGTCTCCGGCTAAAGCCAAAACGATCAAGACATTTTTAGGCGATGGGTATGAGGTCATCGCTTCTAAGGGACATATCCGTGATTTGCCTAAATTTTCCTTTGGAATTAAGGTAGAAGATGGGTGCTTTACCCCGGAGTATCAAATCGATAGCGATCACAAAGAGCTTGTCGCGCAAATCCAAAAGCTCTCCAAAAAGGCGAAAACTACTTACATAGCTACTGATGAGGATAGAGAGGGAGAAGCCATAGGCTACCATATCACCCAAGCAATTGATAGCACAAAGTCGCTAGAATCTTTTCCACGTATAGTCTTCCACGAAATCACCAAGGGTGCGATTATGCAGGCATTAGCACAGCCTAGGGTCATTGATATGGATAAGGTTAATGCCCAGCAAGCAAGGCGACTGCTTGATAGAATTGTGGGTTTTAAGCTTAGCGGGCTTATTGCTAGCAAAGTATCTAAAGGGCTTTCTGCTGGGAGGGTGCAGAGTGCTGCGCTAAAGATTGTTGTTGATAGGGAGCGCGAGATACAGGTATTTAAACCACAAGACTATTACACCATTAGCGCGGTGTTTAATGGTGCGCAAAGCGAGCTTACGCACTTTGATGGAGAGAAGCTTAAAAAGCTAGACATAAGCACGCAGGCAATGGCGGATTCTATGCTACAAACCCTGCTAAAATCCACTTTCACCATTAGTAATATTAGTAAAAAGGACAAAAAGTCCCAAACGCCCCCGCCCTTTATGACTTCTACTTTGCAGCAAAGTGCTTCTTCTATGCTTGGCTACTCGCCTACTCGTACGATGAGCATCGCTCAGCGTCTCTATGAGGGCGTGGCGACTAATAGTGGGGTTATGGGTGTTATCACTTATATGCGCACTGATAGTTTAAACATCGCTACAATTGCCCAAGAAGCTGCGCGCAAGTATATCGGAGCAAAATATGGGGCAAGTTATGTCCCAGCCAAGCCTAAAATCTATGTAAGAAACTCCAAAAGTGCGCAGGAAGCTCACGAGGCAATCCGCCCTACAAATATTGATTTTACCCCAGAAATTGCTAAATCTTACCTAAAGCCAGATGAGCTAAAGCTCTATACGCTTATTTATTATAGATTTTTGGCTTCACAAAGCACTGATGCAATCTATGAAGTGCAAGATGTGTTTTTCACAAGTGAGAAAGGGGAGTTTAAAGCACACGGCAGGAAGCTTAAATTTGATGGGTTTTTAAAGATTCTAGGTAGTGACGATAAGGACTCTTTGCTCCCTGATTTTACGCCAAATGCTCCTATTACCCCAGAGTCTATATCTGCACAAAAGCATACCACAGAGCCACCTGCGCGCTACTCTGAGGCAAGCCTAATTAAAACACTAGAATCTCTTGGTATAGGGCGTCCTAGCACTTATGCACCCACGATTTCATTGCTTGCTTCTAGAGAGTATATTGCTATCCAAAATCGCCAGCTTATCCCACAGGAATCAGCCTTTCAAGTTATAGGACTTTTGGAAGAATATTTTTGCGAAATAGTGGATTCTGCCTTTAGCGCAGATATGGAAGGGAAGCTTGATGAAATCGCGCTTGCTAAGCACTCTTGGCAGGAAGTGCTATGGGAGTTTTATGAGCCATTTATGGAGAAAATCACACGAGGGAAGACGAGCATTGCTAGCCAGAAGCTTGCTACGCCTACCGGGGAGTTTTGCCCAGAGTGTGGGAGAGAGCTCTTAAGGCGCAAAAGTCGCTATGGTGAGTTTGTGGGCTGCAGTGGCTACCCAAAATGCAAATACATCAAAAAAGAAGAGCAAGCACTAGAATCTAGCGGGCAAGTGTGCGAGAAGTGCGGTAGGGAAATGGTGAAAAAGTTTAGCAAAAGGGGGGAGTTTTTAGCGTGTAGTGGTTACCCAGAGTGTAAGAATGCCAAGCCACTAAATGGCGAGAAATTCTCTAGCAAGAGCCTTGAAGTGCCTTGCCCGGAGTGCAAGGGTGAGTTGGTGCGAAGGCAAAGCCACAGGGGAAGTTTCTTTGGCTGTAAAAACTACCCTAAATGCACCTTTATTACAGCACTGCAGCCTACAAATCTCGCGTGTAAAGAGTGTGGCTATATGCTTGGGCAAAAGCAGCTTAAAAGTGGCGAAGTGCTTGAGTGCTTACGCTGCAAGACACGCTATGATGGGCAGACGCAAGAGCCTTTGGGCAAAGCCCCCACTAAAGCCTCTTCTAAATCCCCGATCAAAGCTTTAGCAACTTCTGGCCACGCTCGCATAAGTACTAAGTCTAAAAAGGCATAGCTATGGATCAGCCCACTCTAGATTCTAGAGTAGAGACTTGTCAAGTAGATTCTGGGGTAGAATCTAAAGGCTCCATAAAATCCGTAGAGTCTAGGCTAGATTCTAGTGAAGCCTTAGAATCCATCATCTTTGGTCCAGTACTTTCGCGTCGCTTTGGCTTATCGCTTGGTGTAGATCTCTCGCCACATCGCAAGCAGTGCAACTTTGATTGCGTGTATTGCGAGCTACATAAGGCTAAGCCTATGGACTCTATGGAGCTTGTGCTACCCGCAAAAACTGTGATACAAGCCATTACACAAGCATTGCAGACACATAGCAATGTCGATGTGTTAAGTTTTACTGCCACAGGTGAGCCCACACTCTATCCGCATTTGTATGAGGTAATTACTGCCATTGCCCCACTTTTGCCACAAGGCACAAAATCGCTAATTTTAAGCAATGGCTCTAGATTCTTGGCACAAAGCCGAGCATTGCATGCCTTTGATATGGTGAAGTTTTCTTTAGACGCGGCTTTACCTAGTGCGTTTAAGAGGGTGGATCGCCCAAGCAAAAGTCTTGATCTAGCGCAGATTTTGCAGGGGATTAAGGAGTTTGCTGCTAGTTATAGGGGCGAACTCATCGCAGAAGTGCTACTTGTGCAAGGGCATAATGATATGCAAAAAAATCTCTATGCCATAGCAGAGTTTTTACGCCAAATCCCTATATCGCGCGTGGATTTAGGGAGTATTGATCGCCCTAGTGCATATCCTGTGCGCGCCCTAAGTCAAGAGAGATTACAAGAGCTAAGTAGGATTTTTGCTGGGCTACCATTATCTATGCCCCAAAGGAGTGTGCCTAAGCAATCGACCTTTGCAAACACGCCACAATATCCAAATGGTGACAATTTAAGCCCTAGGAGTCCTAATGAGATACACAAGCTCATTGCTACGCGCCCAATTGCTTGTGATGAGGCGAGCAGACTCTTTAGTCAGCAAGAGTTAGCATATTTGCAGGAGCTAGTTAGTCAAGGGCTTATTACTATCAAGCAACAAGGGGGGAGTGGATTCTATGTGGCACACAAGGGTTAAGTGGATTTAGATTCTAGGGGATTATGTGTAAAAGCGGATTCTAGTACCCCTTCCCAGATCCCTACGGCACAAGCTAAATCTAAGTGCTCTGCTGTGTTCCCACCCTGAAGCGTTGCCTAGAGATGTCCTTGCATAGGTCTAAGAAGGAGCGCGCAGATTATAACGCCTTTGCACTTAAACACTGCTAAATGTGCTTAATCAATCTTTTACCCAAAGTTTTCTATAATCGGCAAAAGCAAGTTTAGGAGTGTGTGTGAAAATCGCTGTGGTATGTACATCAGAATTGCTACAAAAAAGCCTTGAAATCTATCTTAAAGATTATCTTGCTCCCATTGAAGTGTGTGATTTTGTTATCTCAGATTATCAAAGCTGTGATATGAAGCCTGTGTGTTTGGTCGGCACGGGAAATACACATATCAAAACTCCTTTTACGCAAGAGAGCTTGCTAGCAAACTGCAAGGTGTTTTACGCGACTTATTGCGCAGAAGCTTTGCCTATTTTGCCCCCTAAAGATTCTCGTGTATTTATGCAAATTGATCGGCTCTTCACGCAAACTTTAGAAGATTTCCGTCAAAAGCTCTATGTCATCTTGCGGGATGGCGGCTACAATGCGCGCTAGAAAGCAAGCCAAGCAGGTAAGCGTGCGATCTTGCCCACACACTAAATCACTAAAACTTCTGCGTGTGTGTGGGGGAAAGTGGCGTGGGCTTAAGCTTTTTGTCCCAGAATCTAGACTAGATTCTAGCTCTTTTACCCGCCCGACAAAATCTATCGTTAAAGAATCGTGCTTCAATAGCCTTGCAGGAGAAATTTATGGGGCTTGCTTTATTGAAGCTTTTGCTGGAAGTGGTAGTATGGGGATAGAGGCGCTTAGTAGGGGGGCTAGTGTGGCGATTTTTTGTGAGTGCGAGACAAAGGCACTTGAAACCTTGCAGAAGAATCTTAGCCTTTTACCAATTGTAGTCTTAGAATCTATGGCAATCTCCTGTAGAGAAAATCCTTGTGCGTATATTGCGCGTGGTGATAGCTTTGTTATCTTGGGGGAGATTTTGCGCAGTTGCGAGCTACCTAGTATTTTGTACCTTGATCCACCCTTTTGTATCCGCCAAAATTATGCTGATATTTATGAAAAATGTGCTAGTCTTATCGGTTCTATCGCTAGCCCAAATCTCAAGCATATCATTATTGAGCATAGTAGTGAGTATAAATTTGCCGATGTAATTGGCGATTTTAGCAAGAGCAAGAGCAAGCGATTTGGTAAAAGTACGCTAACTTATTTCACACAAGGAGCATAGATGGCAGAAGAGCAAGAAGCACAGGAGCAGGAAAAGGGCGGTAGCAAAACAATGCTATTTGTGATAATTGGGGCAGTGTTTGTTTTAATTATCGTAGGTGTTGTGATGATTATGTTAATGAGCGGTGGTGGCGAAGAAGAGGAAGAAGCGCAAGCTCCTGCGAAGCAAGAGCAAAAGCAAGGCGCGAAGAAGCCAGCCAGATCGGTGGGCACGGATGTGGCATTGATGAATGTGGGACCAATTTTGCCTATTACTGCTAAGGGTGATCCGCTTATTATCAATCTCTCCACACAAGGGCGCGATGCATATTTGTCTATCCAGCTCTCCGTTGGACTTAGTAGCGATAAATTGCAAGTAGAAGCAGAGCGCAAGCTAGATATCATTAAGGATACATTTATTGATGTGTTTTCTACCAAGACACCAGAAGAGTTAAAGACTTCTAAAGGAATGAATCGTGCCCTTGAAGAGGCGAGAAATAGGATTAATGAATTTTTAGTCGATGGGGAAGTAACACATGTATTCCGCACTAATGCCTTTATCCAGCAGGGCTAGTTGGATCTATGATAGGGGTTGATTTTGTCGTCATATCCCGAGTTAAGCGGGTATTTGATCGCTATGGTGAGCGGTTTTTAGCGCGTTTTTTGTGCCAAAGCGAGCGGGAACTTTTAGCGCGCAAGGCGTATGCGCCTAGGAGTGTCGCAGGATTCTGGGCGGCTAAGGAGGCGTGCGCTAAGGCTCTTGGCGTGGGGATTGGCGATAAGCTGAAGTTTTTAGATATGCGTATTTCTTACACACAGGCAAACGCCCCACTTATCGCACTAGATTCTAGGAGATGTGCGGAGCTTGGGGTAGAATCTTTGGCATTAAGTATTAGTCACGATGGTGGGTTTGCCATCGCTGTGGTGGCGGTGCAGTATAGTGGTAGTATGAAGAAAGGGGAGCTATGATACAAGAGAGATTTATAGGTAAGGTTTGGAGATTTGGAGAAAATATCGATACAGATGTGATTATCGCTGCGCGCTATCTCAACACTAGTGATGAGAGTATTCTCGCGCGCCATATTATGGAAGATGCGCGCGCAGGATTTGCTGATATTGTGGCAAATGGGGATATTATCGTAGCAGATGAGAATTTTGGCTGTGGGAGCAGTAGGGAGCACGCACCACTTGCGTTGAAAGCAGCTGGGATCGCCTGTGTGATTGCCCCGAGCTTTGCTAGGATTTTTTATCGAAATGCTTTTAATATGGGACTACTTATTTTGGAGTGTGATGAAGTGGGTGGCATTAGCGAGGGCGATAAGCTAGCAGTAGATGTAACCAAAGGAGAAATTATCAATCAAACAACTAGCCACATTTATCACTTTAAACCTATCCCAGAGTTTATGCTAGAGCTGCTAAAAAGCGGTGGGCTTATTGAATATGCTAAAAAGCAACTATAAGTCTTTAACTAAGTGAGAGCAAGGAGCGAAAATGGCAGAATCTATAGCGGTTATTAAAGGCGATGGAATAGGTATAGAAGTCGTAAATGAAGCATTAAAAGTCTTGCGCGTAGTGTGTGAGAAGTTTGGGATTTCTTGTGAATTTAGCGAATATATGATGGGCGGATGTGCGTATGATAATTATGGCGATCCTTTGCCCAAAGAGAGCTTGCAGGGTATATTGAGCGCAAAGGCGGTGCTATTTGGTGCTATTGGTGGGCAGAAGTGGGATAATCTCCCCAAAGATAAACGCCCAGAATCTGGGCTTTTGCGCTTGCGTAAGGAGCTTGGAGTCTTTGCCAACTTACGCCCCGCGATTGTGTTTGATGAGCTACTTGATGCTAGCACACTGAAGCCAGAGATTATTAAAGGTGTGGATATTTTGATCGTTCGAGAGCTTATATCTGGGATTTACTTTGGCACTCCAAGAGCGAAGGAAAAGGAGCGTGCTTACAATACGATGATATATAGTGTGCAAGAAATTGAGCAAATTGCCCACAAGGCGTTTGCCCTAGCATTATCGCGATCTAAAAGGCTCTGCTCTGTAGATAAGGCTAATGTGCTTGAAGTAAGCGAGCTATGGCGCGAGGTGGTAGAGAGAGTGGCAAAAGAGTATCCGCAGGTTGTTTTAAGTCATCAGTATGTCGATAATGCAAGTATGCAGCTCATCCGCGATCCTAGGCAGTTTGATGTGATACTTACTAGTAATCTCTTTGGCGATATTTTGAGCGATGAAGCAAGCCAAATCACAGGCTCTATTGGCTTACTCCCAAGTGCCAGCATAGGTGCGCGATATGCACTTTATGAGCCTATACACGGCTCTGCGCCTGATATAGCAGGGCAGGGTATTGCTAATCCAATCGCTGCCATCCTTAGTGCGGCAATGTTACTTGAGATGTCTTTGGGGCAGATGGAAGCAGCTAGGGCGGTGCGCAGTGCCGTGAGTGCAGTGCTACGCAGTGGTGCGCGTACGAAGGATATTGCACAATTTGGATGTAAGAAGCTTTGTGGCACACAGGAAATGGGCGATCTCATCGCCCAAGCTGTTGTAGGAGAAGAATGATGGCAATTAGCACCAGCACGCTTGCTAGTATTTATGAAATGCAAGGGCATACCGAAGAAGCAATAGTGATTTATGAAGAGATGATAAAAAGAGATCCAAATAATACAGAGGCTAAAAGCGCGCTTATACGCTTAAAAACTAAGAAGCATAAGTTTAGCGGTGTGAATGAAGATAAGCTCGCGTTATTTGTCAATGCGACAACACAGAGTGATTATCAAAAACTTGAGCGGTGGCTTTTAGGCTAGGAGTAAGGGGCAAGTATGGGGGAAAATATGGAGCTAAAGGACTTGATTTTACAAACCCTTGATGAGGTGGCACAAGATCCAGATAAAGTAGATAAAAACATAGAATCTAGCTTGCTAGATTCTAGTTTGCAGCAGGTGAGATCTTCTGTGGATTCTAGTGAGCCAAGCAAATCTAAGCCTACTTTACCAAAGACAAGCATAGAATCTAGCCCTGTTAAAAATGGCAAGATTATCCCCCCTAATGCACAGGAGTTTGGGCTAGGGCAAGATGGCGCTGCCTATTTAGAAAATCTCAGGGAAAAACTTCTTGTGCTATTTGAAGGACTCAAAATGCCTGAACTGCAAGATACGCAAAACAAGCTTGAATTAGTGGTGCGGTTTTTGCAATATCAGCTTTGTGTAATCGATGAGATTTTACAGAAAAGCGAGTGATTAGGCGATATTTACAATTAGTGAGATTTGCTACAATAAATCATTTTACCCAAGGAGTGTTTATGGTGAAATTGTTGTTTGGTGTGAGCGATACAGAAGAGTGTCGTGCGGCAATAAAGACAATTATTAGGCTATTTGGACAACGCCAAGAAGTAGAGCTAACACTCTTGCATGTAACTCCAGAGGTACTTATGTATGCGGAGAGTGGGATTGTGGATTATGGGATGATTGAAAGCATTGAAAATGAAAAGAGCAATGAAATTTTAGATGAGTTTGAGCAGACATTTAAGACAGAAGGGATAGCGTGTAAGAAGATTTTGCGCACGGGGAATCCAATTGATGTGGTGCTAGAGATCGCTGATGGCTATGACTTACTTGTGATTGGGGCTAGTGAATCTTCTATGCTACATAGGATCTTTAGCTCACATCAAAATAGCTTTGTAAGCTCATCTCCTATTCCGGTGCTTGTAGCGAAGTAGGTATTATGCGCATTTATCCGCATAGGCTAGTGCTCTGGGCATTTGCTGCTTCCAGTAGCTTTGGGCTAGAGTTTGGCGTGATGGGTAATGTCTCTGCTGGTATGGGTGGGGCAGGGGTCGCACTTAAAAATTCTCCTTTTGCGCTGTATTATAATCCAGCACTTTTGAGCGCGGAAAATAGCGTGCGTTTTGGCTATTCTCTCGGGTTTGGTGTGAGAGAGAAGAATCTTGATAAAATCGCTAATATCAACCTTGAGAATTTCGCTACTAGTGCGCAAAATTTTGCTTCTCTTATGAGTGCAACAAGTGGAAGCGGCACACAAGCAGAATTTCAAAAAGCGCTAGGCAACGCACTTGATAAAACATTAGCCTCTGGGGGGGGTGGAGGAGGCGGTAGTGGTGGTGGGCAGAGCTTAGAGCAAAAGCTTCAAACTTTCCAGCAGCAAAATCCAGACCCAAGCAAATGGGGGACTCTTATCAGTAATATCAAAAGTGAAGTAGGAACATCGAATCTTTTAAGTTCTATTGCTGGAAATGTGGATTTTGGGAGTCTAAAAATAGATAGTAATGGTGATATCCAAAATATTGACATCGGCTTTGGTGGGGATCTAGGGCTTGATCAAGCGATCAAAGATTTTGCCAATCTTAAAAGCGCGCTAGAGGAAAATGCTCTAAATTTCACTAGTCAAAATGGTGTGGCACTGCAGTTTGCTCCCGCATTTTTGCGTGGGACTTTGGGGACATTTGGTGTGGGACTTTTCTCATCATTTTATGGCGCGACTTCGGCGAAAATCGATCCTAATCGTATGGCTCTTATCATTAACTCTAGCAGTAAATACTACAAAATCAGCACAGAAGATGGGAGATTCTCCTACAAAAACACAGATGAGAATGACTATAAACAGCATTCACTTGAGTATGCCTTAAAGCAGGGTGATGCGCACTCTGTTGTTACGCGTGGATTTTGGATCACGGAGATACCCATAGGCTATGCACACACTCTTTACTTTAGTAATATGAATTGGAATCTAGGGATTTCTGCGCGCTTAATGAGCGCTAGCAATATTCTTAGCAATATCGCACTCTCAACCAAAACAGATTTTGCCACAGAGGGTAGGAACTTTCTATCGGGGAAGAATTTTGAGACCAAAGCCGCCGTAGCAGTAGATGTGGGAACTATGCTAGAGATAGATTTGCCTAATTTCCGCTACCTTACCTTTGGTGTCGTGGCAAAAAATATCAACACTCCTACTTTCCAATACAGCACTGGTGAGATTGCTATAAAGCCTCAATACCGCGCTGGGATAGCATATAATCAAAACAAATTTGTCTTTGCTTTTGATGTGGATTTGTGGAAAAATGAAATGTTAAGCGATAGCTTCAATCGCCCATTTAGCCAGATGATAGGCGGTGGTGTGAAGTTTGACATTAAGGCATTTGACTTGCGCGCTGGACTTATGAAAGATCTACGCCAAGATGATGGGCTCATTATCACAGGGGGGGTAAATATTTTAGGGCTTTTAGATGTAGCAGTGCAGGCTGGCACAGAGCTAGGAGAGGCGCAGGGCTACCGCTTCCCACGCTATCTTAATGTGCGTGTGGGTGGAAATATCTCATTTTAGATTCGAACGCTAGAGTTTATCGCGTGGCTTGTCTAGTGCGGTTAGATTCTATGTGGTAGGTAGCTAGAATCTAGTAGATCCTAGGTGATTTTGTAGTGGCTTTTTACACATAGTCTTTGCGCTAATCACTCTTGCGCGCTTAGGGCAAGAGACTGGGCGTGGGCTATTAGCGGGTCAATGATAGCATCTAGATTGCCTGAGAGCATTATTTCTTCTAGGCTGTAAAGTGTGGTGTTAATACGATGATCTGTTAAGCGGTTTTGTGGGTAGTTGTAAGTGCGTATGCGCTCACTTCTATCCCCGCTCCCCACTTGATCTTTGCGGGCTTGGGAGTTTTGCTCCATTTGCTCGGCAAGCTGGGCTTCATAGATTCTAGCTTTTAGAATCTTCATCGCTTTATCCTTGTTTTTGTGCTGGGATTTTTCATCCTGCATAGAAACGCTAATGCCCGTGGGGATATGCGTGATACGCACCGCAGAATCCGTAGTATTGACACATTGTCCGCCATGCCCGCCTGCACGGAAGACCTCTATGCGCAAATCATTTGGGCTGATAGTGATCTCCACATCATCGACTTCTGGCATAATCGCCACGGTGATAGCAGAAGTGTGGATTCTACCTTGGGATTCAGTTTGAGGGACACGTTGGACACGATGTGTGCCTCCCTCAAACTTAAGCTTAGAGAAAACTCCAGAGCCTTTGATAAGTGCGATAATTTCCTTATACCCGCCTACATCATTTTCACTTGAGCTTATAATCTCAACTTTCCAGTCTTTCATATCTGCATAGCGACAATATGCGCGGAACAAGTCTCCTACAAAAATCCCCGCTTCATCCCCGCCTGTGCCTGCGCGCAATTCTAGGTAGATATTTTTATCGTCATTTGGGTCTTTTGGGATCAGTAGCACACGCAAGCTTTCTTCTAGCTCTGTTTTCACAGATTCTAGGGCTTTTAGCTCTTCTTTAGCAAGCTCGCTTAGCTCTTTGTCTTCTAAAAGTAGCTTGTTTTCTTGTATGGATTCTAGGGTGGTAAGATAGATTCTAGCTTGCTCGGTGATTTCTTGGATTTGGCTTTGCTCTTTGCTAAGGGCGGTTAGCTGCTTGACATCTGCTACTATTTCTGGGCGGGAGAGAAGATCGCTTATCTCATCATAGCGCGCGATAATAGGAAGTAGCGTAGTGCTAAGCATAGGAGTCCTTAATTGGTCGATGATGCCCTAGGCATCTTTCAAAAGAAGTTAGGCAGATTGGGCAAGCTTTTTTACAGCGGCATTAAGGCGACTAACTTTACGCGCGGCGGTGTTTTTCTTCATAATGCCTTTGCTGACAAATTTATGGAGTTCTTTGTTAGCGATTTTGAAAGCTTCTTGCGCTTTTGCTAGGTCGCTACTTGCTACACTTTCGCGTACTGCTTTAATAATGTTTTTGATTCTTGTGCGATAGTAGCGGTTGCGTTCGGTACGCTTTATGGTTTGGCGGATTCTCTTCTCTGCAGACTTGTGGTTTGCCATTGGCTTAATCCTTTTGTAAAAAATTTTAGGGCATTATTGTGCCTAGTCTTTATTTAAAAGCAGTTTAATTCCCGAAGGTAAGAGAAGTAGGAGCAGTTTCAATGAGTAAAAAAACTTTATCGACAAAATCCCAGAATCCAGCTAAAATCTTTGGCACTGATGGTGTGCGAGGTAGGGCTGGATCACTTATCACGCCGGCATTTTGCATTGAGCTTGGGATCGCTGCTGGGTTGTATTTCCATGAGCTTGCTAAACAGAAAAGCATCCGCTCTAGTAACAAAATTCTGCTTGGCAAAGACACGCGCCGGAGTGGTTATATGATAGAAAATGCTCTAGTAAGTGCGCTAACTTCAGTGGGCTATGATGTGATCCAAGTAGGTCCTATGCCTACTCCTGCGATAGCCTTTCTTACCGCAGATATGCGCTGTGATGCTGGGATTATGATAAGTGCGAGCCATAATCCATTTGATGATAATGGGATAAAGTTTTTCGATCGTTTTGGCAACAAGCTTGATGAGAGTGCTGAAGCGCAAATAGAAAAAATTTACCACAACAAGCAGCTACTAGCTCAAAGCCACAAAGTAGGGCAGGAGATTGGTAGCTCAAAGCGCATTGATGATGTGGTGGGACGCTATATCGTGCATATTAAAAACTCTTTCCCCAAAGAGCTGAGCTTACAGGGCTTGCGTATTGTGCTTGACTGCGCCAATGGAGCAGCCTACAAAGTCGCGCCTACAATTTTTAGCGAGCTAGGGGCTGATGTGGTTGTTATCAACAATATGCCAAATGGCTTTAATATCAACGAACAGTGTGGGGCTATGCACCCACAAGATTTAGCAAATGAAGTGCTTAAATACCGCGCGGATATTGGGTTTGCGTTTGATGGTGATGCGGATAGGCTGGTGGTGGTCGATAATATGGGTAAGATTATTCACGGCGATGTTTTGTTAGGTGCGCTTGGGGAGTATATGCGCTCTATAGGTGAGCTCGAATCTAACACGATTGTCGCTACGCAGATGAGCAATCTCGCGTTAGAAGAGTTTTTGGCTGAGTGTCATATAAGCTTGCAGCGGTGTGATGTGGGGGATAAATATGTCTTTGATGCGATGAAAAAGTGTGGTAGCAACTTTGGCGGTGAGCAAAGTGGGCATATCATATTTAGCGATTACTCCACCACTGGTGATGGGCTGATGAGCGCGATTGTTGTGATGGCATTAGTCTTACGCAAGAAAACTTCAAGCCACGAGGCTCTAAACCCTTTCTCACTCTACCCACAAAAGCTTATCAATCTAAAAGTGTTTGAAAAAACTCCACTAGAATCTATCAATGGCTTTAGTGAGCTGTGTAAGCAGATAGAAAAGGCAGGTATGCGCACGCTTATCCGCTACTCCGGCACGGAGCATATTTTGCGTATTTTAGTGGAGGGCAAGGAGAGTGAAGAGATAGAAACTGCGGCAAAAGAGTTGGAAAGCTTTTTACGCGCGAAGCTTGTGTAGGTGTGTGTATGAGACTTCGTGCGGGACTGTTTTTTGCCATTATTGTTGGTGTGGTGCTACTAGATCAGTGGCTAAAACTACAAGTGCTAGAAGGGTTTCGCTGGGAGAGTAGGGCGATTTCTATTGTGCTAGTCTATAATGATGGCGCGGCATTTTCGATGTTTGCATTTTTGCAAGGGTGGCTTAAGTGGGTGCAAATCGCACTGCTAGCGGGACTAGCTTTGTACTTGGTATTTGCAAAAGGAGTGTTTAGGCAGTGTTGGCTAGGCTTTGGCTTTATCCTAGGGGGTGGGGTCGCAAATGTCATTGATCGCTTTGTGTATGGCAAGGTTGTGGATTATGTGTATTGGCATTATTGGTTTGAGTTTGCGATATTTAACTTTGCAGATGTTTGCATTGATATTGGCGTGGGGGCTTTGCTTGTGCAGTGGTTTGTGTATGAGCGTAAGAGTCGCAAGGAAGCTGCTCGTAAGGCTTGAGTGTAAAAGGGGTGTTTATATGCGTTTTTGGTGATTTTACTCTCATAAACTAAATCTTTGTAATCCCCTATAAGTCGCACTAAAAACTTTTTAGAGATAGTTGTATAGCTTTTAAATACAACAAATGAAACTTGTCTTATATATTCATAAAATAAAAACTTATTGCATTCCAAAATGTGCCTCTAACATACAATTTTCTAAACTTCTTTGTGAGACAAAGAAACCGCCCATCACACACAAATCCAAGCTCCTGCCAATCTGTATTATTTAGTTTATCGCATATTTCTTGTAGCATTGTAGAATCCACTTTAAACTTTGGAAAAATAGCTAAAGTTGAGCCATCATAAGCTTTGCAAGAGTGTAAGAAAAATGGCTTTTTATTGCGTGTTTGGTATTAACATAAATGCGGGGCATTTCGCTTTTATGATAATCTCTCCCTCATTCCCCCCTCATTTTGTAGATCATTTTATTTTATCGCTTTGGCAAATATTTTCTGCAGGTAAATATAATTTTATCTGCAGAAACGATAGGAAAATTGATTACCTATCCACATTCCAAATAATTTTTATAAGTTCATATAAAAGTCGCGATCGTTCATTGAGAGCAGTTTTATCGAATTTGTCATAAGGCTTGAAACTTACCCCTTTTTCATTTTTTAATCGACCGTTGAAAGCAAGAAAATATTGATTTGTTTTATGATAAAAACTTTCACAGAGAGTATGCCCCCACACAAGCGAATTACTATAGGTTTTAAGCTTGTCTTCATATTCTTCATTGCTCGATGAAATGTTTATTTTATCCTTAAGCAATAAAAGTCCACCTAGAATATTGCGTTGAGAGTCAAATTCTTCTTCATTGCTAAAAAATTTTATATTAGTTATATTGCGGGATAAAATGTGTTCAATATGATAGCCAGTTTTGTCTCCCGTTTTTGTTGTGATGTATTCAATGTTATTCTGAGGATTTATCTTGATTTGCTCACACATATATTTTTCTATTCTTGCAAATAGATAACGCAATAATCTTTTATTTGTATTTGCGTAATCTTTTGTTATAAATATTTCGTATTCAAGCAATGACTGTATCCTATCTGCTTGCCTTTTCTCTTTGAAAGTTTCTTGAAGTATGGAATCAAAAATACATTCATACCGATCAATTTCAATACCCTTTAACCTCTTGTTTAATTCATAAGAAATCTCTTGAAGCTCGTTGCTATCATAAATACCATTAAGATGTAAAAGCAACCATAATCTTTCATACTCCCTAGCTATAATTTCGATCTTACAATCTTCATTCGCATCTTCCATATTACACGCAGCAAGAATGATTTGATATTGTCCAGTAAGCTCATTTATATTTAAATACTTTAAAAATTCATTGTTGCTATTGCAAATTTTATAATATAACTTTGCGTAATATTTAATCTCTTTTTCAATGAAGTTTTTAATATTTAAAATGTGGCAATCATTACCACTGATTTTAAAGCCCAAACCTTGCGATATGGAATTATCTTCAAATATGTATCTATGATAAGATTGATTAATATTTTTCTCAATATCTGAATTCCTTTTAAAAACAAACTTTGATTTAATTAAATCAATAAAAAATTCATCTTCTTTCTTGGGCAAATTTTTAAGAGAATCCTCCCAAATTTTACAAAAATATTCGGTATCATCTTTATTTAGTGTGCCAATCAATTTTCCTTTAAGTATCTCAAAAGGCTTAAGTGATTCCCCTCTATCATTTATGACTTCAAAAATCATTGGCGTATCATTTTGATTAATTGCCAATTCCACCAAAACCAAACGTTTGAGGAAATATAAGATAAAAAAATTTAACTTTTTGTCATCAGAATTTTTAAATTTGTTGTTAAGATAATCCGATATATCTTTATATCGCTCATTAAGTGTTTTTTCTGTGATATTTTCATACTTGGATTCAAAGCTTTCCTCACGAAAAATTGCTTCCATTATTCTATGTCGTTTTTTATTGTCTAAATTATAGCTAGTCCCAAAACCATTATTGCTATAAATGCACTCAGCCAGCAATTTAGACAAATGCTCAAGCTTTTCGTATTGCTTAGAGAGATGATAGAGTTTTGTAGCAATTAATGTGAGCGTCGATAGTCTTTGTTGTCCATCTACAATATAAGTTTTGCTTTGTATTTTATTTGTAATATAAACATTTAGATAATACCAATTATATTTTCCCATAATTTCTTCACTAATTTCACTGTTTTTATGCTCATTGTAACCAAGTTCGAACATATAGAATATATCATTAAGTAGAGTTTCTGCGGTGTATTTTGACCAAACATATTCTCTTTGGTAAAAATCTATATAGTAGCTTTTTCCTTTGAGACAATTTTCGACACTTTGTTTATCTGGTGTAATTGTATGTTCCATTGTAATATCCTTAGAGTTTTTTTGATGAGTTGTTATTACAACTCCGTCTTAAGAGTCGCGCCATTTGCAGCGTTGCTTACAAGCAGTGAGTAGCGTTTAAGCCACTTGCTTGTTATCTCTTTTTGTATTGGCTTCCATTTTGTCCTTCTAGATTCTAGAATCTTAGAATCTACTTTTAGCTCCAAGCTCCCACGCGAGACAGAAATCTCTATTACATCGCCATCTTCAATGAGTGCGATAAGCCCCCCTTCAGCAGCTTCTGGGCTTATATGCCCGATACAAGCCCCCCTTGTCGCCCCGCTAAATCGCCCATCAGTAATGAGTGCCACGCTTTCTCCCAAGCCCATTCCCATAATAAGACTTGTGGGGCTTAGCATTTCTTGCATTCCCGGTCCCCCCTTTGGTCCTTCATAGCGGATAACTACAACATTTCCTGCTTTCACCTTGCCTCCAGCGATGCCCTTAATTGCTTCATCTTGAGAGTTAAAGCAAATCGCCTTGCCACTAAATTCTTTCATAGATTCTGCTACGGCAGCGACTTTTAGCACCGCACCTTGTTCGCAGAGATTGCCAAAAAGGATTTTTAGTCCGCCCACTTGTGAGTAAGCGTTGTCATTTGTGCGGATTACATCAAAATCTTTAATCTCCACTCCATCTATGCGCTCTCCTAAAGTTTCACCCGTAATTGTTAGTGCATCACATTGCAAAATCCCACCGCGCTTAGAAACTTCGTTCATTACCGCGCTAACACCACCAGCACGATTAATATCTTCCATATGGATTGTGCTTAAAGCCGGGGCGATTTTGGCAATATGTGCAACTTCTTTTGCAATTGCGTTAATGGATTCTAGTCCAAACTCACACTCCGCCTCCTTGGCAATGGCTAACATATGTAGCACCGTATTGGTGCTGCCCCCCATTGCCATATCCACGACAAAGGCGTTATGCACGGCTTTTGCATTCAAAATATTGCGGAATCTAAACTTTTCACTTAAGCTAGAATCAAGTGCTATCTCTACAATGCGTCTTGCCGCCTGCCGTAGCAATTCTTCTCTCTCAGGTGTTAAAGCTGGGATTGTTCCATTACCCGGCAGTGCCACGCCCATAGCTTCGCAAAGTGTATTCATAGAGTTTGCTGTAAACATACCGCTACAACTCCCCCCACCAGGACAGGCGTGGCACTCTATCTCGTGCAGTCTTTTTTCGCTAATCTTGCCGCTCTCATACGCCCCTACCGCTTCAAATGCGGAGTTTAAATCAAGTATTGTGCCATCTTGCAGTTGCCCTGCTTTCATAGGACCACCACTTACAAAGATTGTTGGCACATTTACACGCAGCGCGCCCATAAGCATACCAGGTACGATTTTATCGCAGTTTGGTATGCAAATCATCGCATCAAGCGCGTGGGCGTTCATCACAGATTCTATGCAGTCAGCGATGAGTTCTCGGCTAGGCAGAGAGTAGAGCATACCGCTATGCCCCATAGCAATTCCATCATCCACACCGATGGTATTAAACTCAAAAGGCACACCCCCTGCCTTGCGTATCTCATCCTTTACAATTTCAGCATAACGATTTAAGAAAAAATGTCCCGGAATAATGTCAATATAGCTATTTGCCACACCGATAAAGGGCTTGCTAAAATCCTCATCTTTTAGCCCAGTGGCTCTTAGTAAGCTTCTGTGTGGCGCGCGATTATGCCCCTTTTTTACAATATCACTTCGCATAGAGTCTCCTTAAAATAATTTTTCTTATTATACTTGAAGAACCTTAGAATCCAGTTTTTAGATTTTGCGTTGTTTGGTTTGTATTTGCGATATTTAGGGGCTTTGCGTGTGCTTATGTCAAAACTTTTATCAATAGCACCGTAAATTTTACAACCAATGATTGCAAACAAATCCCCATCATAATTCCTACAAGCACACAGCTCAAGGATTTTGAAGCCATTTTTGATAGGGCATATACTTTGCAAGTGGAGAAATTCCAGCACAATAAAAATAACGAAAAAGCCTTAGCACAGATTCAAACACAGCTAGATTCTATGGTGTATAAACTCTATGGATTAGAGTTTATAGAGTGAGAGACATAGAGAATCTAATCTAGCTTGTAGGGCTTCTAGGCTTTGATGTGTGCTTGTTTTATAATTTTATGTATAATTCCTATCATTTTATATAAAAGGGGTGGTAATGCTTAGCGTAGGCATTGGCGAGATTCAAAAAAACACGGCTATTTTTTCTAACCTAAAAGAATCTATACAGATTGTGGATAAAAGAAGGCATCAGGTGCTGGCGATTGTCTATCCAGCACATCAAGCAAGAAGCTCTATCTCTAAAAAGCTTGCAGGCAAATATAAAAATCAAGTAGTGCAAGGGAGAAAAAAAGACTTGCAAAGCACAAGCCTAGAAAATTTAAAAGATATAAAGCAAAAGGCTATGCTTGAAGCTTTGGGGGAGAAATATGGTCTATCTCATTGATACAAATATCATCATTCGCTTTTTGATTGGCGATAATGATGAACATTTGGCATTAAGCAGTGAGTATTTTAGGCAGATAGAAAATGGCGAGATTCAAGCTGAGATTCTAAGCGAAGTGCTAATGGAGGCGTATTTTGTCCTAACAAAGTTTTATAAGATTGATAAAGCTGAAGTCTTACAGGATTTAAAGGCTATCCTTTGCCTTGAAGGCGTGGTAAATAAAGATAAAGCCATACTTATTGAAACGCTCAATATCATAGAGCATAAGCATATAGATTTTGTTGATGCACTCATTTGCGCTAAATGCAGACTGCAAAATTATAAAAAGCTAAGTTTTGATAAAGATTTAGATAAATGCTAAGGGCTGTTGCCATAGCCCGTGGGGCTATCCTAGTGCATACAGGGCTAGAGTAGTGGCGTTTAGCTCATCTTGGAGTGATTCTAGCTTTGCGTGTCATTGCGAGACTTGCTTGGCAAGTCGTGGCAATCTAGTGCGGTTTTGTCATTAGCAACGCAGTGAAGCAATCCACTAGAATCCACTTCCCCAAATAATTAAAGCAACTTTAAGGCGTCGGTATCTATAATCACTCTCATACTTTCTAGAGATAGAAAGTATCGGCTTACTTGTATAAGGTAAGTTTCCCTGTCTTAGAGCAGGGGTTACTCGCTTCTTTTAGCGTTGCCCTTAGTCTTTTCCTATGATATTTTCCTTTACTTTATGCTTTATCAGTGCGAATTCTTTAGTATCCACATTTGCAAGTAGCCTTTCTACTCTTTTGCTATCAAACACCCTTATTTGCCCAAGTAGTGCGACTTGTAGCTTCCCCTTGCTATCGGTAAATTTATGGTAGAATTTGCCGCTTTTGCCTTTAGTTTTACTACTAAGGGGGACTCCCAAAAATAATTGATTATAAAAAACATTTAGCACAAGCACAGGGCGTGTGAAAGTGGAGTCCTTGCCATAGACTTCACTGCCTACATTCTGCCCTATGGATACCCAATAGATTCTGCGTGGTTGTATGTTTTTGGCGTGTGTTTTGCTGTGGATAGATTGCTTTGTAGTGTTCCATAGCTCAAATCTTGCATTATCATTCATTGCGTGTCTCCTGCACTGCTTTAAGGCGTGCTTCTAGCATTAGTTTTCTATGTTTTGGAATCTATGGTTGTGATTTCATCGTTTGTGAGATTGTAGAGTGTATAGACTAAAGAGTCGATTTTAGATTCTAGCTCTTTGGTGTCTGTGGTAGGGTCTTTGGCTTTGGAATCTAAAATTTGCTCTACTAGGCTTATTATCTCATCGCTTAAGGCTTTGTTTGTAGAATCTATCATATAGCTAATTCCTTGCATTTTTATATCCCTTTAGTTTGGCACTATGGAGTTTTTGCGTGCGGTTTGAATTTAGCATAACTATTTAAAAAATTTTTTCATTGTTTGAAACCATTCTTCAATCTCATCAAAACTTTGCATATTATCTTTGCTAATCTGATTCCATATTTCTTTATCGCCAAACATTGATTTAATATCTGCTTCTTTAAACTGCTTTTTTTCCTGATTGAGATTAGCGATATATTTAGCTACATCCCCATCATCCCAATTCTTTTTAAAATCATCAGAGAAAACAGAATCTATGTCCAACTTCTTTTTAAAATATATTTCAAGGACATCAACAGGATAATAATTTTCAATTTCTCGTTTTTTTGTTTTTATTAAGTTTTCTCTTTCAATATCTTTTATTCTATCATCTCTATCTAAAAAATAAAGACATTTGACATTACTTTGTTTTAAATAATCTTCGGTCATCCAATTTTTGACATTTCCTCCACCATACAATGGAATCAAAGTTATTGTTTTTAAGTCAAATATCTCCCTCAAGCATTCAAATTTATCGTTTAAATTATTTAAAAATTTAACATCAGTTTCGCCTTCTACAAATATAACTCTTTGATATAGTAGATATGGTAAAACACCTAGGGTATCAGCTAAAACTTCTGTATCAATTTTATCCCCATGATAAACTATTCGTTTGCTTTCATTCTCCCTTTGTATAAAAATAATATTTTCCTTATTAACCATTCTTACAATCTCAGGAGTATGTGTTGTAAGTAATATTTGACGCCCTTGGTTTTGTGCTAATTTTTGTAAAGATTCTATAATGATTCTTTGATAGTTTGGATGTTGTGATGTTTCCGGTTCTTCAATTGCATAAATCATATTAGATTGATGCTTTCTTTCGGCATCTTCCAAAAAGAAACTTAATAAAAACAATCTTTTAACTCCGCTACCTCTTTTATTAAATGATATTCCATTGTCGCTTTTAAACTCATAACTAAATAAAGAACTTAATTCTTTTGAAGTAATATCTGGGGTTAAGTCTTTTACAATATCTTTATCAAAGTTTTTTAATCGCTCAAGTGTTGCATTAGCAAAGCCCTTAATATCATTTAAAATATTTTCTTTCATATCATTAAATTTTTGTTCAATTTCAGAGATAGCATTTTGTGTGATAGCTTTTGTGATTTGAGTAATTTCGTTATCTTTATCTGTATTTGTTCTATCAGCTTTAAATAATAAATATTTAGGCATCTTGTCTTTTAATCTATTATATATACTAACAATATCAGTTTCTTTTGTGGATATATCTATTTCTTGTTCTTTAAAACTTAGGCTTTCTTGTGAAAATAAAAAGTTCCTTATTTCTTTTTTAATATTTTGATTAACTTCAGACTCTTTGGAGAGTAATTTTCTTAATTCTTGAATTTTTAATGTAATAAGCGGTTTTTCCCAATTAGTTGGGTAATTACAAACAATATAAGTTTTGCTTAGCTTTCCTTTTTCCCATATTTTTTTAATTTGCAATAATCCTTCTTGATTTAATAAATATTCACTCTCTAGTGTTGTTTGAGTTTGCTCACTATCGCTAGAATCAATATTAATTTGCATCTCTGATTCAATTTTAAAGAAACAAGTAATACTAAATTGATTCTCGCTTGAATTAATATTAACATCATCTTCTGATGCTTTATTATTTTCAAAAAATATATCTAGTGCATCAAATAATGTTGATTTTCCCACATCATTTTTTCCAATAATTACACTTAAATCTGAAAAATTAAATTCCGCATTTTCATAACTTCTAAAATTTTCAATTCTACATTTTACCAATTTCATTTTTACTCCTTGTTTTCTATGATTTTTATTTCATCATCGGTTAGATTATAGAGTTTATAGACTAAAGAGTCAAGTTTAGATTCTAGCTTGCTTGTATCAAGGGCGGAATCTGCTTTGTCATATTGAGCCGTAGGCGAAATATCTTTTTTAGATTCTGTGTTTTTAGATACTTCGGCTAACGCCTCAGTATGACAAGCTTTAATTTCTAGGATTTTATCTACACATTTTATTATCTCATCGCTTAGGGCTTTGTTTGTAGAATCTATTTTGGGAATAGGAAGTTTTTCTAAAAATTGTTTTTTATATCTAAAGCCACTTTCTCCAAGTCCTCCACCTGCATAGAAAGTCTTAAAAACAAAAGTTGCACATTTAGAGTTTAATATTGC
>NZ_JAFVUX010000021.1 GCF_017502485.1 Helicobacter sp. | reverse complement strand
TTATTTATTTTTTTTTTTTTTTTTGATAAGATTGATTATTATTTTAGCTTAAAGGAGTATATATGTTTGGCAAGCGTAGTATCTCACAGAAAATTGCCTTTATTATCATTAGTTTGCTAATTGTGATTTTTATAGCGTTTCAACTTGTCGGTTATATCCTAGCAAAAGATGCGATCTTAAAGAGTGTGAGCCACGGCAAGAAAGAAAGTGTGAAAAACGCTCTTATCTTTATTGACGCCTACTTTGGCGCGCGGCTTGACTTTATGCAAAGAGTGGTCGCTGACATCGAAGAGAGTGGCGACCTATCACACCAAAACATCTCACAATCGCTACGCGAAGCCTATACCTTTACTACAATGGATGCGCTCTATCTAGGCTACGCGCACGATGGACTTTTGATAAAAACTGATGTCCAATCTGGCAACAAGCCCTATATCTTAGATCAAAGCAAAGGCTTTGACTCGCGCACAAGAGAGTGGTTTAAAGACGCGCTTGCCACAGGTAAGCCGGGCTTCACACGACCCTTCCACGATATTACAACTAATGAGCTTACACTCTCTGTATATGCGCCTGTTATGCGAAATGGCAAGATAGTCGCAGTCGTGGGCGCAAATATCTTCCTAAAAGATTTACAAAAGGCTTTTATGAGTCTAAAGACTACACCTAGTAGCTCAGTGTTCCTTGTAGGAAACGATGATAAAGGCGTCTATAGTATTTTGCACACTAGCGACAAGGTGCTTTTCTCCCAAGATAATTCAGAGTATAAAATCTATGAAGAGCTCTATAAGCGAACGCCTAGAGAAATCCACACACCTTCTGAGATCTTGCACTACAGCTTTGATGGAGTAGAAAAGGTGGCAGTGTGTGAGATTAACCACTACAATTGGCTACTCTGCTCGGCAAACGCCATAGTAGACTTTGAAGAAGAGTTGAACGCCTATCTCATTTCACAAATCAGCTTCTCTGTGATAGCGATTTTACTCACAGCAGTATTGCTGTATTGGATCGTTATCTATCAGCTCCGCCATATCACGCCTATCACTAATGGGCTTATCAAATTCTTTGACTTTATCAACCACAAGGCAAGCAGTGCGCCTATACTGCACATCAAAACTCAAGATGAGTTTGGCAAAATGGCTAAAGCTATCAATGACAACATTGAGCACACTAAAACCAACCTCACTCAAGACAAGCACACTGTGGAGTGCGCACTGCAAGTGATCAAAACCATAGAATCTGGCAATATGAGCGCGCGTATTGATGCCACTCCTAATAACCCACAGATAAAAGAGCTAGTCATTATGCTAAACAAAATGCTCCAAGTGCTAGAGCGCAAGATCGGCGCAGATATGAATGTCATTAGCGCGGTGTTTGCTTCCTATAATCAACTAGACTTCACTAAGACAATTCCCAATGCTAAGGGCGATGTAGAAACTACGACCAATAAGCTTGGCAATGAGATTGTCCAAATGCTTAAGACTTCTCAAGGCTTTGCCAATGAGCTTGCAGACCAAAGTCAAATTCTAGAGAGCTCTATGGGCAAACTGCTTGATGGCACGCAGTCTCAAGCTAGTGCGCTGGAGCAGAGCGTTACTGCAGTGGGAGAGATCAACGCTTCTATGCATAATGTCAGCGCACAAACTAACGAAGCTACCACGCAAGCCCAAGATATTAAAAACATTGTAAGCGTGATCCAAGATATAGCCGAGCAAACAAACCTACTAGCCCTAAATGCTGCCATTGAAGCCGCTAGAGCTGGGGAGCACGGCAGAGGCTTTGCTGTTGTCGCTGATGAAGTGCGCAAGCTTGCGGAGAAAACTAGCAAATCACTAGGTGAGATTGAAGCCAATATCTCTGTCCTTGTGCAAAGTGTCAATGATATTTCTGAAGCAGTTAATGAGCAAACAGCAGGCTTAACACAAATCAATGAAGCCATCCATCAAGTCCAATCAATCACGCAAGAAAATGTCAGCATAGCCAACAACACTAACGCCATCACCCACCGCGTGCATACGATTGCTTCACTGATTCAAGATGATGTGCAAAAGAAAAAGTTCTAAGCCTTACAAAGCAACCCAAATATTAAAAATAGCAGCCTGCTAGAATCTAATAGATTCTAGCCCCACTGCCCATAAAGTAGGCTACTAATGCCTAGGTTTTACAATGCGTTTAAGAGATTCTAGTAAGTGGAGTTTAATGAGAATCCACTTGGCTATAAGCTTTAGCCCCGTGGATAAAGGCTTGTGCAAATGCGCATTAAGCACAGATTCTAGCCACTTGTTTTTCTCCTCCCAGATTATTGGGTGTGGTAGGTAGGCTGGGACTGATACAGGGCTAAGAGTGGGGAAGAGCTGCGCTTGCCTATCTTTATGCACAAATACTAAGAGATTTTGCCGATACCACCATAGCACTGACTCATCACTCCAAATGCTAGGGCGCAAGAAGTCTAAGCACACATAGCCCTGCTTGGCAAAGAGCTCCGCCCAATAGGCTGGGGGCTGCTCGTTGATATGGCACACCCCACCTTGGTAGGGGATCGCCGCAGAAAATAGCACCACATCTGCAAGAGAAGTAAGGAGCTGGACAAAATTAGCAGCAAAAATATGGTCTAAATGCTCTGCGACCTCAAGACTTTGGGCTAGCTCAAAAGGCTTAGAAAGCATAGCTAGATCGTTTGGGCTAGAATCGTGGCTTTGCGCTTTTGATTCCACTTGCTCGCGGTGGGATTTGGGTAATAAAAATGGGGCTTTGCAAGGCGAGTCAAAGGCGCGCACTTGGGCGTGCGTAACTGCAGATTCGCCGCAGTAATCGCCATTTTTAGCCCCAAAGCCTACGCGCTTAAGTTGTCCCCCCCCCCCCCGTTTTAGCACGCTAGCACGACCAAATATCTCTCTATAATCCTTTGTCAAATCCACTTGCGCATACGCACTTGCAGGGATAAATCGCTCACTCTCACCCACTTCATTGCCATCAAGCCCAGCCACAAGCACGCTAGAATCTAGCTCCTGCCACACCTTAAGCCAAGTCCCAAGCCCACAGCCCACATCGATCACACTGCTAGGCTTATAGAGTGCGTGCATAATCCCTAGCACCTGCTTTGCTGAAGCGTATGCGGCTTGCTGATTGCCGTAAAATGCCCTATCGTAAGTTTTGATCAAGTCTATGGCTTCTCTAGGGCTACCAAAATCTGTGGAATGATTACCTAAAGCTAAATTTTCTTTCTCCATACTCTGCTCCTTTGTAGCTAAATGGACAAAGATTCTAGCATAAAGCGGATTAAGGCTTATAAAGTTAGGAGTCTTTGGGCTTTTCATAGTTGTATTTAGGATCGTGAGCTAGAGCCTCTAGGTCTCTTTTGGTGCGCTTATAAGCTTTATAAATATTTAGCACTGCAGCCCCCACACCCCAAAATACCCCGACTCCTAACCCCCACACGCTACCGCTAAGCTTTTGTAGCAAAACCCCAACACCTAGCCCTAGTAGTACTGCTACTACAATGGATATGCCTAAACTTAAATCATACGCGCTATCAATGAGCTTTTGGGCTTTTGGGCTTTGGCTGGCTTTTTCATCGCTATTTTTAGTGCTATTGTTAGACCCTACCCCCGAATCTAGCTTAGTGGATTCTAGTGTGCTCTTGCTAGATTCTAGCTTTTTTGACTCTTTAGATGCTGGCATTATGCGCGCTCACTTGCAATAAATGCGAAGCTCTCACTCGCTGCTTGGATCGCTTCATCAATAACGGCTTCATTCATTGGCGCACAGATAAAGCCTGTCTCAAACTGCGAGCACGCTAGATAGACACCGCGGTAGAGCATTTCTTGATGGAAGCGAGCATACATCGCTGTATCTGCGCATTTTGCATCATCAAAATTCTTCACAGGCTTAGGAGCAAAAAAGAAGCCAAACATACTGCCACGCACTTGCGTTTGCAAGGAGATATTATGTGCTTTGGCACTAGACTCTAGTCCAGCGGTAAATCGCCTAGCTAAACTCTCAAGCCGTTCATATAAGCCCTTATCTTTAGTAAGCTTTTTTAGCATAGCAAGCCCAGCAGCCGTGGCGATAGGATTCCCACTTAGCGTGCCTGCTTGATAGACTGCGCCTTGTGGGGAGAGCATATCCATAATCTCTGCCCTACCACCAAACACTGCCAAAGGCATACCACCACCTACCACCTTGCCAAAACACACAAGATCAGGCTCGATTGGTACATAGTGCTGCACGCCATTATATGCCGCACGAAATCCACTCATCACCTCATCAATAATAAGCACGATCCCTCGCTCACTACAAAGCTTGCGCAAAGAGAGTAAAAACTCCTTATCTGCTGGGACTAGCCCCATATTCCCCGCAATGGGCTCAATGATGATCGCCCCAACTTGTCCGCTGGCTTCAATGCACTTTTGCACAGAATCTATATCGTTATAGCGCGCTACTAGCGTATGCTTACTCAAATCACTTGGCACACCCGGCGAGCTAGGAGTGCTAAAAGTCGCGCACCCGCTCCCAGCACTCACTAGCAAACTATCGCTATGCCCGTGGTAGCAACCATCAAATTTGATAATATCATCGCGTCCACTAAATGCTCGCGCAAGGCGAATCGCACTCATTGTAGCCTCTGTCCCAGAGCTTACAAAGCGCACCTTATCTACACCATCATAGCTAGTGATAATCGCCTTTGCTAGCTGTGTTTCTACTCTTGTTGGCGCACCAAAGCTTAAGCCATTTTGCAGGGACTCTTGCACCGCTTGCAAAATCTCGCTATCACTGTGTCCAAATAGTAGCGGTCCCCAGCTTTGCACAAAGTCTATATAGGCATTACCATCATTATCAATAAGATAGCACCCTTGCCCCTTTTGGATAAAAATAGGCGTCCCACCCACGCTTTTAAACGCTCGCACAGGAGAATTTACCCCCCCGGCGATGACTTGCTTGGCTTCATTAAAGTCGTTAATACTTGTGTGTATGCGATTTTCTTTGTCAATTTGGACTTGGCTTAAGCGTGATTTTGGGAAATGTTCCATACTAGCTCCTTATGCGTTGATTAAATATAGTCGATTTCTTGGGGCTTTTTAGACTTCATAATGAGTTTGCGCACATCGCTTATTCCCCTAGAAGTGCCTATCATTAGCAGTTTGCACTCGCTAGAAATCACCATATCCTCATCTGGCATAGCGAAGTATTTGCCATCTTTTTGCGTAATGCCTACGATAAATACCTTTGCAAAATCGCGGAAATGCCCTTCTTTAAGCTTCTTTAACACAAGCCAAGAATACTTAGGCACAAGCACTTCCTCTAAATCTAAGCCACTATTGTTTTTGTAAGCAAATCGCTCTAGGAGATTTTGCATATCTGGGCGTAGAGCCATCGCGCTAATGCGCTGTGCCATAAGCTTTGGCGCAGAAATCACCGTGTCAGAGCCTAACTTTTGGAGCTTCTGTACCTGCTCTTCAGAATCTGCACTTGAGATGATGTACAGAGGCTTGCGGTTAAGCTCTTGGGCAAAGAGCTTGGCGGAGACAATTAGAGCGATATTGTCTGAAAGATTTTTAGAAAATGTTACAACCCCGCGTGCAGCGGACAAACGGGCTTTGAGCATAGCAGTGTTTGTGTGAGGATCACCGATGATATAATAGGGGTATTTGTATGTCAAAGCCTGCTTCTCTAAATCAGGGCTAGAATCTACCACGACAAATGGGATTTGCGCTTCTCTAAACTGCTTAGTTAGCTCGATGGTATATTCATTGTGGTAGCATATTACATAGTGATTGCGCAGGCGCGCAATATTGCTTATCATCTTTTTCTCCTTTAAAAGTCCTGTTAAAACACCCATATTAACAATACTGACAATAAACGCCACGCTAAAGGCGATGATCGCCGCGCCACTTAGCATCAAAAATGCTGTAAAAAGGACTGCCAGCGCGCCAAACTCTCTCTCATTAAGCGCACCAAAGCCGGTGTTTGTAAAAGTGTAAGAAGATTGGAAAAAGGCTTGGACGATATTGTAGTCTTCTAAGAGATAATACCCAAGCGTGCCGATTAAGATAAAAACTTGTATAAGAACAAGTGGAAATCTAAATGCCTTAAACTGCTCATAAAGCTGAGGGGATAAATCAATATCTGGCTTTGATGAATTCCCCCAATGCAGGAGCTTTCTAAGTTTGCTAAGCAATGGATCGCCTTACACGCTAGGCGTGCTTTTTCATCGTCCTTAGCGTAGATGCAGCGACTTTCACGCGCATAGATGTGCCATCACTTAGTTTAATGCGAATGCTACGAAGATTAGGGAGCGATCGCTTTTTGGTTTTGTTGTTCGCGTGGCTCACATTGTAGCCAACCATTGGACCCTTGCCTGTAAAAAAACATTTCCTTGCCATAAATGCTCCTTAAATCTCTAAAGATTTGGTGTAGTTTTTAAGCAAAATAAACGGGGATTGTAGCATAATCTTTATGCTTATTAGCTTAAAATTGCCAAATATCCTAAGCTAGCTCGCACTACCTTACATAAAGAGCACCCTAAGTTCTTCTGGCTCTCTATCATACCCTAGGATCAAACTTATCCAAAAACCGCTCCAAGCAAAAGAGCTGCCACTTTTGCTCCCCACTTAAGCCAATATGCGCCCCTGTGACAAACTCATCTCTACTGGGCACATAATCTCTAAGCCAAAACTCCACTTCTCTAGGCATAGGGATTTTATCTGGGATCGCTAGATCCTTATACCGCCGCGTAAAAAGCTCGCGCACCATATACTTTGGGCTACCATTTCTTATCTTTTGTAAATCAAGAGGCTGTGCCATCTTCACCTTTTGGCAAGGGTCAAAATAACGCATAGAGTTTTTCTCAAACATATGCCAATACGAAGTGCCAGACTCTATGGCAAAAATCTCATCAATAAAGCGCAAAAAGTCGATTGTATCCCCCTGCCTATATGGCTCAAAGACTTCTTTAGTATCTACATAGTGCTTCAGCACTCTTTTAGGGTCTAAAAATGTATAGCGCTCTACAAACTCATCAAAACCCCAATCCTTTGCCAAAAGCTTATCCATACCGCCAAATACTAAATCAAAACTCTCACCTAGGCACATTGTCTCAACACCCATAGATCTTGCTGTATCCAAGCAAATATCAATAAGTGGCTCTATACTATGGCAAGGTACACCATCAAAGCTAAAAATGCTATCCAAGCGTGCAAGAATATCTTCCCAGTGGATTGGCACGACAATATGGTTAAGCCCATAGCGCTTGGCATACAATGCAGCTTGCTTTGTCTCATCAATGCTTGTAGGTGAAGCAATACACTGCATCGTAAAAGCTTTAGCACCCTTGGGCAGATACGAAGCCACCACAGCAGAATCTATCCCACCACTAAGCATAACGCCCGTGGTGTTAGGATCTAGCCCTTGCATTTGCTTAGCGATATAAGAATCTAGCTCATCAACACTATCGATAAGATCGTATGTGAAGTTTGGGATGAAATTGCGATGGGAAAGATGAGGGAAAAAGTTTTTACTCTCATCAGCAATATAGCGAAAAGCCAAGTAGTGGCTCATACAATAGACTTTATCCATTATTTACTCCTTGTAGTGATTTTTCTGTCATCGCCACGACTTGCTGGGGCAAGTCGTGGCGATGACAGAAAAAGAACATTGGTGGCATTGTTGCCAAAAGTGGATTCTAGGAATGTATGTAAAGAGTAGGCACTAGCGTGTAGTTTGTAGCATTTAGATTCTAGGGTGTGGGGGCTGGGCTTATGGGGTGCAGATTGCTTCGCGGAAAATAATGCTTGTAATGACAGAAAAAAGCTAGAATCGGGGCTTTGCAAGGCTTGCAAGGAAGATAAGACTAGTGGTCTATCGACGCTGCAAGGCGCAGAAATCCACGATTCTAGCCCGCAAGCTAAATCCCTTAAATATTTACCCCCC
>NZ_JAFVUX010000001.1 GCF_017502485.1 Helicobacter sp. | reverse complement strand
TTTGTCTTTGTCTTTGTCTTTATGGCGAACGCTCCCTTGCCCCAGCCATAGTTCTTCCCACGGAAATTTACATCAAGCAGCTTTTCTCCCTCTTCTTCAAGTAGGCTATGCTTATAAATTTCCCAGACTTTCGCACTTGGGACAGAGTTGCAAATCACTTCTATGGTAAGGAGATTGGCATAAGACTTGCGCAGGAAGCTATGTAGCCCTTGGATCTGGCACTGCACGCCGCTAAAAAGCACGAGCCTGCCAGCTTGGAGATATACTTTTGCTTGTTTGAAACTATCACCGATAAAAGATTCTACATATTTGGATCGGCGTAGAGATTCTAGCTCATTGGCAGAAGTGATGGGCTTATGGATAACTTTTAGGTTTTCATCATAGCACGCGCCAAAGACCACGCCACCACGCTTAAGCACTTCAAGTGCAAGCAGGGAGAAGACTCCACCACTTGAAGACTTTGCTCTTAGGGCGGTGTTTTTGGCTTTAAGCGCTAGGCAAAACGGGGGGGGGGGGGGGTAAAGCTAGAGCGTGTAGGCTTTAGGGCTAAAAATGGCGATTGTTGCGGTGTGGCGGTGGTTGCGCACGACCAAGTGTGCGCCCTTGACTCACCTTGCAAAGCTCCATCTTTATCACTCAAATCCAACCGTGAGCAAGTTTGCCTAGAATCTAACGATTTAGATTCTAGCTTTTTGTTATTGCGAGACTTGCTCTGCAAGGCGTGGCAATTCACCCTAGAATCTAGCGCGCTAGATTCTAGGGACTTGGAGTGAAAGCTTGGCTTATGCCAAGAGAAATGCACATAAATCCCACGAGAATCTAGGCTATGGCTTTTGACATCATAGGGGAAGCGCGACTTTTTGCGCACTCGATCATAGGGCGCAAAGTCTAAGTAGGGCAGCGTAGGGCAGGCGATCTCACAAAGCTTGCACTCTGTGCAGGTGCTAGGATCGACTTTAGGGTAGTAGAATCCACAGAAATCCTGTGCCATTGTAATGCTATCGTGCGGGCACGCGCTAAAGCACGCGCTACAGCCGCAGCAGTGATTGTCCTTGGGCAGTATAGGCATAATGCTCCTTAAAGAAGTGGGATTGGAGTGGAGCGTGGATTATACACAAATCTCGCTAAATCATTTGCGCTAGTAGAATCTAGGTGTCTTGCAAGTTTTGGAAAAGGCTAGGCTAGAATCTAGCTTAAATTTCACAGCACTACCACAAAACCTTGCAAAGCAGGGTCCAAATAGCTATGACTATGCCTAGCGCTGTGCATTTACACTTTTTACTATGAAATTTTGGATAATTAAGGTTAGTTATCCAATCCAAATAAGATCACTTATCCAGCCTTTATTTATGCATTGTTGCTTGTATTTGTATTGTGTGGGTATGGTTGCCCCCGCTACACTTTCAATCTTGATGATATTTGGATGTAGCTTGAAATCTATTATGGTATGCCTATTTTTAATGGCTGGGATCCACGAGCTGGAAGATTTTTCCCTTTTGCTTCGCTGGATTTAAATATATTGATGCGATGGACAAAAAATCCATACGCATTTTTCACTTTCAATGCGTGTATTGTGCTATGCGTGGGGCTACTTCTATGGCAGATTTCACGCTTAATTTGCGGAGAAGCATACAAATGGCTTAGAGTATTTGCGCTTGGGCTTATTCTCTTTCACCCCGGGTTTGCCACTATAATGCTTGGTATTTGCTATCCAGAGCGGATGCAGATTTTATTTTTGCTACTATTTGTGTGGGCAAGTATGAAATTTGCTGCAACAGATAAATCGCGCTATGCTTGGATTGGCTTCATTTCTGCCACCATTGCTCTATATTATAAAGAGCCTACATTTTTGTTTATTGGGTTTTTTGGTGTGTTCGGCGTTGTTGTGCATTATATACGACATAAACAGTTGCATATCCATTACGCATCCTTTAGCGTGTAGCGCATTGCTATATTTTATACCCTATTGTGTGTTAATTGTTCCTAATGTTAATGGGTATTATGGCGTCGGCTATGAAAGTCAAAGAGAAATGATTTTGTCATTTATAAGCGGCATTGTTAATCTTGCGACAAATGATATGTTTTTGCTTATATTTCTTCCTATGCTTGTAGCATATAGAATCTATTTATATGTGCGGTATAGATATGCAGTTCATATTATTTATGATGGTTTATTGTTTAGCTCTTTACTTTATGTTGGTGTTTCTATAAAAATGGGTTTTTTAGAAATTATTATATTTTGTCTATGTATTTTCTCTCATTTGGTGGGGCGATATATTTTCTTTTTGTATAAGGATATTGGAAAAATTTATTGTAAAGCAGTGGGTATTGCTACACTTGTTTTATACATAACAAATTCTTTACCTCAAGGTATAACAACGATATGTGGGCTTAAAGACAGAAGGTATCAAATTCCACAATGCGCTAATGTTTATCGCACAAGAGGCGAAACATACAGAGTATATCAATCTCTATTTGAATGGTGATGACAAATGGCGAGATTTTACTAAGCTTCCTTTGCGTGATTACATATACTAAGATTCCATAATATAGAGTAGTGTGTTGTGCTTAATTTTGCTTGATTGGTATCTGTTCTTTAAGTTTAAGTGTTTTCAAGTTTATTGCGTGGCTTGAAGTTTGGTATTGTCATTTTTGAATATTTGCTTATATGGCTAAGGGTTTCGCGCTTAAAGTGGCTTGCTTGATTTTTAATAGGCTTTGTTATACCATAACCAACTATCACGATTTAGGAGTGTATAATGAAAAGACAGGCAAAACTCTCACCAATTTTTCTTGCCCTAACGCTATGGCTCGGGGTTTTATGCTGCAATGCCGTAGCCAAGCAGGGTGGTGCTCAAAATAACGCCATTGAAGCACAAGACTTTTACGCATTTGCCACGATTGATGGCACAAATATTAGTGCGGCTTTTGGCATATTAAGCAATGCAAGCGAGCAACCTATTGCACTGCAAAAGGCTACAGTCATCAATAGTAACGCTACAGCAGAGCTACACCAAAGCACCAAAGAAGAAGGTGTGGTGAAAATGCTTCCGGTAGATTCTATTACAATCCCAGCCAAGCAGAGCGTGAAGCTTACTCCGGGTGGGTTACACATTATGCTAATCAATCTCCCAAAGCCCCTTGAAGCAGGCAAGACAATCGCTCTAGAGCTTGTTTTTGATGATGGTACGACACTCAAGTTAGAAGTCCCCATTAAAGAGCGCAGTGCTAATAAAAGTGGCAAGCATACCCACCACTAGTAGAAACCACGATGCCGCACAAAGATAAGCACCTAACTAAAAAAAGTATCATCACAATCCTTGTGGTATGCTTATGTGTGTTTGTCATCTATCTCATCTGGGGTAGGGGCTCTCTCTATCTCTTGCAACACAAGGCAGATTCTAAGCCAAAGCACAAGGAGCAAAGTGCGCAAGAAGATGAGAGCAGGCAAGCACCACAGGATCTAGTGCGTCTATGTATGCTTAATGCAGGCAAATGTCAAGTGGTTTTTACTAAGTTTAATCCCAACACACAAAAACAAGAGCAAATTAGTGTTTTTGTGCAAGCCATACCTAGTAATATCGTTTCTATGGAATCTGTGGTATTCCGCGTAGAAGGAGCAGATTTCACTTTACTCTCTGGCAGTATTGTAGGGCTTAATATGGATATGGGCGAAACCATCGTGCGCTTCCGTAAGGTTGATGATGAGCTTTATGAAGGCAGAGCGATTATGGCAAGCTGCACAGAAGAGACAATGCAATATCGTATGCAACTAAGTAGTCAAGATACAGATTCTGCGACATCTGTGGATTTTGATGCCAAGCGCAAAGAGTAGTGCTTACAAGGTAGAATCTATGTCAAGAGTTATAGGGGTCATTGGTGTGGGGGTGTTTCTCACAGGGCTTCTTTGGTGGAGCGTGCAGAAATACCACTCCTACCACTTTAACGCCCAAACCCTAGGTGGCGAAGTATCGCTAAATACATTTGCCAATAAATATAAAATAGTGTATTTTGGCTATATGTCTTGTCCAGATGTTTGCCCAGCTACGCTTGCGCTACTCCAAGATACCTTGCAAGATTTAGAAGACGAAATAGATCTTAGCGATGTGGTTGTGCTTTTTATCACACTTGATCCTAAGCGCGATAGGATAGAAGCACTTGATGCCTATGTCAAGCATTTTTATCCTAATGCCCATGGCTTGCGTTTTGATGAGCAAACCCTGCAGGAAGTCGCCAAACGCTATGGGGTCAAATACGAGATAATCCCCCTTAAAGATTCTAAGCTTAACTATAGTATCGCGCATAGTTCTTCGCTCTATCTCTTTGATAAGCAAGGCTTCCTAACACAAGAAGTGAGCAATCTCTCTATGCTCAAAGACGACTTACTAAGCTTTTTTGCCAACCATTAGGAACCACTATGCGTTGGGGCTTAATCTTGCTTACTTGCTTTATCATCGGTTGCGAGAATCAAACGAGCTTACAAGCAGAATCTAGCACCACGCTTACACTAGATTCTAGCGTTGTAGAATCTAGTAAGCCAATAGTGCTAATGTTTTACTCCGACTCTTGCGAGCCGTGTAAAGCCTTAAAACAGAATCTAGCCCACGCTAAGCTACAGCATTTCCTTAACTCCTTTGCAGTCTACCCTATTGATATTTATGCCAAAGACCCCATTACTCTACCATTTGCCGTGCCTACTAGCGCAAAGTTCCTGCGCCAGAATCTACACATCTATGCCACGCCTACACTTATGGTTTTTGACAAGCACCATTTAGTGGCTTTCAAACACATTGGTATTCTTAGTGTTGATGATTTGGCACTTTTATTCACACTTATTCCCACCCTACCAGAAAATCTACAAACCCAAGAATCCAAACAGCAATGGCTTAGCTCTCATCTTGCGCACGCGCGTGCCAGTAAAGGATCATTATGAAGCTTCCAAATTTAGGATTAAACATCGATCATATTGCCACACTTAGGCAGGCTAGGCGTATCCATCAGCCAGATCCACTTGAAGCAGTTTTCATTGCTAAAAATGCTGGCGTGCAGCAAATCACTATCCACTTGCGTGAAGATCGCCGTCATATCCACGAAGATGATGTGGCGCGCATTATCACAAGCTCTCCACTACCTGTTAATGTCGAGTGTGCAAACGATTTGAGCAGGGGTGGGGTGGTGGAGATTCTATGTGCCTTGCGCCCGCATAAAATTACCCTTGTCCCAGAAAAGCGTGAGGAGATCACCACAGAAGGGGGGTTAGATATGCGCTCTAGCACGCTTGCTGAGACAATCGCACGCTTTAAGTGCCACAATATCCCTGTGGCAGTTTTTATCGAGCCAGATTTAGAAGCGATCCACCTAGCCAAGGAGCTAGAAGTCGATGGCATTGAGTTACACACAGGTGCGTATGCACACTACTATGATCTACTACACTCTTGCTTACCACATAGCCACAATGCTAAGTCAAGCACACAAACACGCCAGAATCTAACCCAGCAAATAGAGCAAGCCTTGCAAGCTCTAGAGTCTGCTGCTACACTCGCGCATTCTTTAGATCTAGGAGTCTTTGCGGGACACGGACTAAACTATGAAAACATAGCCCCCTTGCTATGTCTCCCATATATTAGTGAGCTCAACATTGGGCATAGTATTATCGCACGCGCGGTTATGGTAGGGCTCTACCAAGCCATCAAAGATATGCAGCAAACCATCGCTTGCGCAAGAGATAACCAAGCCCACTAGAAAACTTAGCTAGATTCTACCTAATCTTAGTCTTACTAGAATCTAGCTCCACAAGTGGTGTAAAAGCGCGTAATTAGTATATAACGCATACTTTCTGCGTTATATACTAATCCATTAAGGTGGCTATGAGATTCCTAGCGATACAATGCGCTTTCATCTTACTTACAAAGGCGTATCTATGAAAGTTGCGTTATTGATGAGCGGGGGAGTAGATAGCTCCTACTCGGCTTATTTGCTACAACAACAAGGATATGAGGTGCTTGGGATCTACCTAAAGCTGCACGATAAAGAAGAAAAACATAGAATCTTTATCCAAAACTGCGAGAAAGTCGCACGAAATCTTAAGTTTGACTTCATTGTACTAGAAGCGCAAGAAGCTTTTAAGACAATTGTGTATGACTATTTTGTGCGTTCTTATGAGAAAGGCGAAACTCCAAACCCATGTGCTATGTGCAATCCCAATATGAAATTTGGCTTTGCCCTAGAAAAAGCCTTAGAGCTTGGTTGTGAGAAAATTGCCACAGGGCATTATGCGCGCATACAAGAAGTAGATGGTATAAAGCGCGTAGCAAAGGCACTAGATTCTAGTAAAGATCAAAGCTACTTTCTCTATGCGATCTCCCAAGAGTCCATCGATAGGCTAATTTTCCCGCTTGGCGATATGCTAAAGACTGAAGTTAAGCCCAGAGCTTTTGAAGCGATGCCGTGGTTTGGTAGTCTAGAGGAATATAAAGAGAGTCAAGAAATCTGTTTTGTTGAGACAGATTATATCGCTATTTTAAAAAAGCACGCTAAGGTTGATAATCCCGGAGTCGTGCGCGACACGCAGGGTAATGTCATAGGTAGCCACAAGGGCTATATGCAATACACCATAGGTAAGCGCAAAGGCTTTAGCATCAAAGGTGCGCTAGAGCCACACTTTGTGCTAGATATTGACCCAAAGGCTAATGAAATCATTGTAGGCAAGAAGCACGAGCTAGCCAAAAGCCTAGTCCAAGCAAGTAATGTTAGCCTATCCACACTCTATAACGATAAAGAATATGACATTAAAATTCGTTACCGCTCCACACCCACAAAAGCCAAGCTCAAAGTGCAAGATGATATGATCACAGCGCATCTGCTAGAGCCGGTGTTTGGTGTGGCAAAGGGGCAGGCGTTAGTGGTATATGATGGAGACTGCGTACTAGGTGGAGGTGTGATTGCTTAGGGCTAGAATCTAGCTCTAAGTCCTACCAGCCCAGAAGCAAGGCGTGGCACTTCATACAATTATAGTTTAGCTCTTGGAATGCTTCATAAGCACGGATTTTGTCCTTATTTTTTAAAAATGTCTCTAGGGCTACACGATTTTCTATAATGTTATTGAGGAATGAAGTGATAATAGGTGAGTAGTTGAGCGTTTTTTCATCTAAAAACACTTCGATGTTGAATTTTTGCAGTGCGCTAAAGTCTGCCCTATGCTTACTAATCCCTTCTGCTACGATGTCAAATTTATTTAAGAAAAATCCCTTTTGAATAAGGTCGGAATCTCTTTGTAAATGTTGCATAATCTCTATGATATTGGATTCTAGTGCACAAAGTGAACTACAAAAAAACGCGATAAAAGCTATATTGCGAAGCATTGGTTATCCTTTTTGGGGCTTTGTGTATTGTATAATAAAGTCTATAAAAATATGTAAAAGAGCGAAGATGTTTAAATATAGCTTGGCAGCGGCAGTGAATATTTGTGTAGCACTAGGGATCTCGCTATTCCTCCATATCCCAGCTGGGATAAGTTTTGAAGTGGCGTATTTTTCTACACTACTTGTGGTCATAAGCTCGTGCTATGCGCTACAAAAACGACTGGCTAAAGAGCTAGAATCCATACAACAGCAAGCGGGCGAGCAAGATAAGCAAGATCAAGCAACAAACAAGGGTATTGGCATATCTAAGTTTATGCTAGGGGTACGACTATCATTTGGGTTATATCGATTGCTCTCTTATATCGTGCTTGGGTTTTGTGTGGTAGTTTTAATCGATTTGCGGTGCTTCCATATTGTGGGCTATGTGGCAGGCGTGCTAGTGTGTCTGTGTAGCGTGATTATCTTGCGCATGCCTTAGACTCTAACAGTTTTTGCGTACTTTGGCACATACTTCAAGTGTGGTATCTATGCAGTATCGCACTTGCTCATCACTCATCGCCTGATGGCAAGGCAACGATAGTTCGGCATAATACCAATCAAGCGCATTTTGCCCGCCGCTTTTGCGCGCAGAAGCATAAAGCTCATAGAGAAAGATCGGCTTATAATGCACCTGCACGCCAAGCCCCTTTTCCCATAGCATTGTAAAAATCTCTTCCTTAGCACAATAAAGCTCTTTATGGAGCAAAATGGGATAGAGATGATTGGTGCTTATGTGAGTGTGCGGGATTGCTGGGTGTGTGGGTGTGAAGTAAGGGTTTTTCATAAATGCTTCGTCATAGATTCTAGCGATTGTCTCTCTACGCGCCAAAAACTGCTCGATTTTGTGGAGCTGGGAGAGCCCAAGCGTGGCTTGTAGCTCGTTTAAGCGGAAGTTAAAACCTATTTGCGCTACTTCTGTATTCCAAAGCCGTTTTTTTACTAAGCCGTGGGCGCGCACAAGCTTTGCTTGTTCATAGATTTTCTCATTATTAGTGCTAATCGCACCACCTTCAGCGGTGGTTATAGGCTTAATAGCATGGAAGCTAAAAATGCTCACATCAGCAAGGCCTCCAATCTTGTGCCCATCAACACTCCCACCAAAGGCATGCGAGCTATCTGCTATGAAGTGTAAGTTATGTTCTTTTGCGATAGTTTGTATGCTATCTACATCAGCACTGTTGCCAGCAAAATCTACGCTCACAATCCCTTGCAATCTCTCCCTATCATTAGAATCTAAGTTGCTAATAGCGCGCGCAATGGAATCTGGCGCGATATTGCCATCAAACCCAATATCAGCAAATATAGGCTCGCAGTCACAAGCTAGTAGCATATTTGCCGTGGCAACAAAGCTTATAGGTGTGGTGATGACAAGAGCATTTGGACTAAAGCAAGCTCGATATGCTGCATAGAGCGCAGAAGTGGCGGAGTTGAAGCATATCACATAACGCACTCCCAAATACTTAGCAAGAGCCTTTTCAAACTCTTCTACCGCCTGTCCTTGTGTAAGTAAAGGCGCACGCAGAGCTTGTGCCACACAGGCAATGTCTTCCTCATCAATAAGCTGTGTGCTATAAGGGATAACTTGCATTATCGTAATAGGTGTAGCACTCTATCAAGTGTAACGCCACTACTCCCTTGCGCAGCTTTAAACTCACTAGAATCTAGCTTACTGGAATCTAGCTTCTCATACCTAGAATCTGTCTTTTGTACAGAATCTAGCTTCTTATCAAGCTCACTTTGGATAAGCTTTTTTGCCTGCTTGGCATAGGATCTTTGCTCGCTTAAATCTTTGGCATAAAGAGAGAGATTCTCGAGCTGTTTGACATCAAGCTTATTTGGTGAGAGTTTTTTGGCATTGAGATGACTCTCTGGGATTTCTGCATAGCTTTTAGTGAAAACATTTTCATCATTAAAGAGCGCGGAGTCAAAAGTCTCTTGCATTTTGTCTTTTATCGCACCTGCTTTGTTTGCAAGATCTTTGGCTTCTTGAGTGTTATCTTGGAGATTTTGAAGCTTTAGAGCCAGCTTTTTGTAGATTTTGTTTTGTGTCTGCAAAGAGTGAATAGATTGTATCATCACATCAAGCGCGCCTATCATAGTATTGGCATTTTGAACTACCGCACCTAGATCTTTTGTCTCTTCTTTGCCCAAAGATTTGGGCTTAGGCATTTTAGGGGATTTTACGCTCTCTTCTTGCGTGTTTTGGGTAATTTGTGTTGCTTTTGGCCGCTCTTTTTGCTCTATAACCTTTCTTGTACTCTTACTTTTTAGAGCATCGTCTTTCAAGGTGGTTGAAGCACTTGTATTTGCCACTTTCACGCTTTTCTCCTATTCTTTAAGCCTACTACTCCATATTTTGCTCAAGGTATTTTGTATGAATAGCTGACTTGAGAAAATCGGCATTATTCATCATTTTTAAATGGAAAGGTATGGTAGTTTTGATTCCTTCAATGCTAAATTCTTTAAGCGCGCGACGCATTTTAGCGATCGCCTTATTGCGATCTTCGCCCCAGACGATGAGTTTGCCGATCATTGAGTCATAAAACATTGGCACTACATAGCCCGCATACGCGTGGCTATCAAGCCGTACATTTGCTCCACCGGGTGCAATCCACTGCGTGATCTTCCCAGCACTTGGGTAAAACTTCACAGGATCTTCAGCAGTGATTCTGCACTCTATGCTATGCCCCTTGCAACATATCTCTTCTTGCTTTGGAAGCTTCTCTCCCTCTGCTATGCGGATCATCCATTCCACCAAATCAAGTCCGCTTACCATCTCGCTCACTGTGTGTTCTACTTGCAAGCGCGTATTCATCTCCATAAAGAAAAAGTCTTTATTATTAGAGTCTAGCAGGAATTCAAATGTCCCAGCCCCCACATAGCCAATATGTTTAGCTGCTTTTACTGCAGTCTCAAGTAGTCTTTGGCGCACATCTTCGCTTAACACCACTGCTGGCGTTTCTTCAATGAGCTTTTGCTGGCGGCGTTGTGCTGAGCAATCACGCTCGCCGATATGCACGACATTACCGTGTTTATCAGCTAGAATCTGTACTTCTATATGCTTTGGCTTGTTGATAAACTTCTCCATATAGATTGTGCCATCGCCAAATGCACTCAAAGCTTCGGACTCTGCAGCAAGGTAGAGATTTTTAAGCAGTGATTCATTCTCTACAATCCGCATACCCCTGCCACCACCACCAGCAGCAGCCTTTAGGATCACAGGATAGCCGATTTGCTTGGCGACTTCTTGGGCGTGATTGGCATCTTTTAGCGCACCATCGCTACCCTCAATCACCGGCACTCCCGCATCTTTCATTACATCTTTTGCCTTAGATTTATCACTCATCATCACCATCACATCACTGCTTGGTCCAATAAACTCTATCCCGTGATGTGTGCAGATCTCTACAAAATGCTGATTCTCACTCAAAAATCCATACCCCGGAAATATCGCATCAGCATCAACAAGTGCTGCGGTACTCATAATCGCTGGGATATTGAGATAGCTCTCCGAACTCTTTGCCCCACCTACGCAAATCTTCGCATCAGCTACATCAAGATAATGCGTATCTTTATCTGCCACAGAGTAAATAGCGATTGCCTGCTTGCCCATCTCCTGTATCGTTCGTATTGCTCGAAGCGCAATTTCTCCGCGGTTTGCAATGAGAATGCGCTCAAGCTTTTTTGTAGCTACCTTTTTCATCTCTATACTTTTTCCACTTTGATAAGATGGCTACCAAACTCCACAGGTTGCCCATCTCCTGTCTCAATAGCTAGAATCTTGCAGTCAAACTCCGCTTCAATCTCATTCATAATCTTCATCGCTTCGATAATCCCTATCGTCTGTCCTTTTTTGATCACATCACCAACCTTAATGTATGGGTCAGCATCTGGGCTTGGGCGGTGGTAGAATGTCCCTACCATAGGAGAAGTGATAAAATCTCCACCCTTGCTAGCACCCACGCTGGATTCTAGGGTTTGGGCTGGAGCTGGATCTGCTGCTACTTTCGGCACTTGCGCTTGCACTTGTGTGGTGTGGGCAGCTGGCATAGCAGACACTGGTGCAACAGGGAGAGCTGTCGCATTGCTTTTATCAAGCTTTAGCTCAAAGTTGTCTTGCTTTATGCTAAGTCTTGCAATTTGTGAGCTGCTATTGAAAATCTCAATCAGCTTCTTGATTTCAGCCAAATTCATCAAAAATCCTTTAAAAATGAAGTAAATTTTGTATAATAGCACACTTTTAAGCCCAAAATTGCTTAAAATATCGTTTTGGACTACTACTCACTCCGCAAAATAAATCCACATTACTTAAAGGACAAACACTATGGGACTAAAATCAGATGCGTGGATACGCAAGATGAGCCTAGAGCATAAAATGATCGATCCATTTTGCGAGAAGCAAATCGGCAAAAATGTCGTGTCTTACGGACTTTCAAGCTATGGGTATGATATTCGCGTAAGCGATAGATTTATGATCTTTAGTAATGTAGATTCTATGGTCGTAGATCCTAAGAACTTCGATGAGAAAAATGTCATCATCAAAACAGCTAAAGATGGATTTTGCATAGTCCCACCAAATTCTTTCGCCCTAGCCCACACGATAGAATACTTCAAAATGCCCCGCGATGTGTTAGCGATTTGCCTAGGTAAAAGCACTTATGCAAGGTGTGGGATTATCGTCAATGTTACGCCATTTGAGCCAGAGTTTGAGGGGCATATCACCATTGAAATCAGTAATACCACACCTCTGCCTGCCAAAATCTATGCTAATGAAGGCATAGCGCAAGTGCTATTTCTCCAGGGTGATGAACCTTGCGAAGTAAGCTACAAAGACAAAAATGGTAAATACCAAGGGCAAAGAGACATCACACTCCCTAGAATCTTGCGTGATTAGAACAGATTCTACATTCGCGCAATGTCATTTTATGCGCATTAAAAGGATCTTAAGCCTCCTAGAATCCTGCGCTAGTTTTAGGAGCGTGATATAAAATGCTTGTGTCTATCTTAAATTATAAACTCCACACATACTAACTAAACAAACTTAAGCGCGACGCACTACTTTGCTTTATGGAATTTTATATTGTATGTAATCACACAAAGAAAGCTTAAAGAAATTTTTACAGCCTTGTGCGACTTCTTTGACAACTTGATTAGAAAAATGTATTTAGTTATAGCCCTAGACTTAATGTATGGCGATCCAAACCGCGAACTTTTGCATATAAAGTCGATTCTAGTCAGATGCAAATGGATTGGAAAGAAACATCTGCTTACCAAGACTTGCTTCGCAAGTCTTGCAATGACAGCAAGTTGAATTCTAATTTATTATCTGCTCAAGTGTAGAACTAGAATCTATACAGACTTTAAGGATTATCTTTTAGTAAATCCTTGAGCCGTAGCTCTTCTTGGCGTGCGGCAATGTATTGTCTTTGCGCGATTTTTTGCGCAAGGGTGGCTTGGTGGATCGCGCTTTTATCCCCCGATTCTCTTGCTTGTGCTAGGGTCATATTGGCGTGAGTAAGCGCAGATTTCATTGAGGCGATATGGCTACGAACTTCTTCTAAAATCTCCTTATCATCGCAGTGCTTTAGTAGGCTATTTAGCTCATCTTGTGCATCTTGAAGCTTATGGGGATCTTTATGTGGTTTTTGCATATAGGCATCTAGCCCATCTTGTGCCTGCTTGATTTTATACTCGCAAATTGAGCCTCCATAGAGTAAAGAGACAAGCCCTAAAAGTAAGATAGTGGCATATTTCATTAGTGAATCCCTATAAGCCTTTAGATTCTAGCCATAGTAGTATATCTGCTATGACTTGCTCTTTTACAGGCTCATTTAGCACTTCGTGGCGCGCGCCTTTATAGAGCAAGATATTAACATCATCAAAGCCTTGAGACTCTAGGTGATTACGCGCTCTTTTCACCCCTATGCCAAACTGTCCGCTTGCATCATCGCTTCCGCTGACAAACAAAATAGGCAAATGTGGATTCTTAGGGTTAGGGTAAATGCCATAGACTTCTTGCATACCCACAAAGAGATGCAAAAAGCTCTCTATGTCAAAGTTGAATTGGCATTTTGGATCATCTCTATATGCTTGTCTTGTGGTTTCATTAGAGCATAGCCAGCCTAAGCCTACTGGAAGATCCTTTTTAAATTGCTTATTAAACCCACTAAAAAGCGTGTTTGTAAAAAACTTTTGTCCAAAGCTTTTCGCCCCAAAAAACCGCAGAAATTTAGCAAGTGTGATGCCGTATTTGAGATTCTTATCAAATGCTGGATAGCCACTAAGGATAAGCGCACTAAGTGCTTCGCTATATAGTGAGGCATATCGTCTAGCTAGTAGCGATCCCATAGAGTGTCCAAGTAGTACAACGCGCGCATTTGCATAACGCTCCTTAAGTAAGCAAGAGAGTTTATAAAGATCATAGCTCGCGCGGCAGAATCCATCTTCGCCCATTGAGCCAAGCACAATGCCATTATCACCATTAACACTTTCTCCGTGCCCTCTGTGATCGCTTACTGCCACGATGTAGCCCTTTTGTGCAAGTGTGTTTGCTACCCACTCATAGCGGTCTTTGTGCTCAATCATTCCGTGTGCGATTTGAATGATTATAGGGTTAGAATCTACTTGCGCTGGCTCATAGAGATCATAAGCCACTCGCCCAAAATCTGAAGAGAAGTGGAGATTTTTTGTGCATTGTATAGCTGCTTGCATAGGCACTCCTTGTGTTTGTGATTCTAACCAGACTAGATTCTAGCCTAGTAGGCTAGAATCTAAGCTAAAACTATTTGTCAAAATTCTCTCTATGCTCCTTGAAAGTTTTGCTAAATGAGTGCGTGCCATTTTTGTTGCGCACGAAGTAGAGATAGTCCACCTGCGCCGGCTCAAAAACTGCTTGAATAGCTTCTAAGCTCGCGCTACCTACTGGGGTCTTTGGCACGCCTTTATTGCGGTAGGTGTTGAAAGGGGAGCTATCGTTGCGTATGCGCTCTGGTGTTATTTTGCTATGGGAGTATTTGCCATAGTTTAGTGAGCCATCCATTTGCAGTGGCATATTGAGCTTTAGGCGGTTGTAAATCACTGCGGCGATGATGGGCATTTCTTGTGTATTGGCAGCTTCTTTTTGAATGATTGAAGCCATAGCGATATGCTTAAACCACTCATCGCTCTCATATCGCCCTAGATATTTGCGCGCTAGATTCTCGTGGATTGCTAGAGACTGCTGGATAAGCGATTGCATAAGAGTGTCTTCTGTGGCGTTGGTGTGGATTTTGTAAGTGTTTGGTAAGATCACGCCCTCTTCATAGGGTGCATAGCGCAAATAGGATTCTAGAAGCTTGTCTTCATCTAAGTTAAGCAGTGCTGCGCTCTCTTTGATGAAAAAATACATCGTTTCCCCCGGAATTAGCGTAATACTCTCTTGTGCGGCTTTAGCAGAAGTGAGTGCATAGAGAAAATCACCTTTTGCAATGACGCCATTAGATAAAGCGTAGCTTATGTCAATCGCTCCACTTTGTGGCTTGCCAAGTAGGCGCAAAATATGTTTATCGATTTGGTTAATATCCAAGCCATTTTTGGCTAGATGTGCTATAATCCCGCTAATTGAACCTTGTGGCACCACGACAACAGGTGTACTAGTAATAGGTAACCCCAAGTAGAAAAAGATTACCAATATAATGAAAAAAATGCCATCTAAAAGAGCGTTGAGCGTATATATTATTTTGTTTCTTACCATATTTACCCTTATTGGTGGCTTCAAGATTCTATCCGATGGGATTGCTATTAGTAGTCTCCGCTTCGCTGATATACAAGTCCGTGGATTGTATCTAAAACTAAATAATAAATTCTCCTTAGAGATCAAAGAACTTGATTTAGCAAAAGCAATGAAAAAAAAACCTCAAAAATCCACCCAAGATCCCACACTCAAAGAAATTAGTGATTATGTCAAATACGCGCTTTGGGGGCTGGCGTATTTTGAGAATTTGCGGGTCGAGAAAATCATCTTAGGTGATGAGTATGTCGCTAGTGTGTTCTATGATGGAGGGCATTACGCGCTTTCTTTCCCCAAGCTGCAAGCGGTATTTAATGTCCAAAGTCAGGGCAATACAATTGAACTTGATATTCGCAAGCTACAGGTGTTTGATCCAGATGTTGAGGTAACTGGGCGCATTATCTACTCTGGGGCGAGTGGGCAGTTTAGCTTTGGTGTATCAGTAGCTCCTTTACTGATAGATTCTAGTGGGGATAAGCACGATGTGGTGCAAACTTCTGCTAGTAAATCTACAAGCAAACTATTCTTACAAGGCACAAGTGACTTCAAACGCCTTGTGCTCAAGGCGAAAACTTCAAAAATGAGCGACTTTAGTGCCATTAGAAAGCTTGTAGCCCAAAGTGCCAAAGATTTGCTTCCTACGCTAGATATGTGGTTATTTAATGCACTAGGTTTTAATGCGCTAGAGATTGACCAAGCAAGCTTTGATATAGTTTTGCATCAAAAGCAATTTATGAAATCACTCATTAATAACACTAAGCTCACGCTCTATGCCACTAAGCCTACATATAAGCTTGATCCTACGCTCGCACCTTTCAGTGCAGATCGTGCCAAAGTCCAAGTAGAAAATGGCAAGGCTACGCTTGAGATGATAGCACCCAAGCTAGAATCTATCGATCTAAATGGCTCGACACTTGCCTTTGCCTTTGTGGATTCTGTGCCTACACTCTCTATCTTTGCTACTTCTAGCAAGTTGCTTTATACAAAAGCTTTGCGGGATTTGCTGGCATTCTATGGTGTGCAGATCCCTATTGATCGCATTAGCGCGGATATGCAGGCGGATTTGACCATAAACATTCCATTTGCTGATAATATCCCCCTAAAGCTAGCGGGCAAGCTAGCAGCACAGCAAGTGATCTTAAGTGCCGGGAGCTTAGATTTTGTGAGCAAGGGGGCTTCCATAGCGATTGATATTAACCCAACAGTCGGGAACAACTTCATCGATATATGGACACAAAACACAAGCTATGAGAATCTCTTTGACATCGATACAACAATGCATATTGATCTTTCTCAAAAGCTGCTAAAGACAAGCCTTTTTGTGCACTCCTTGCGTGTGAGCACTAATCCAGAAATCAATCAACGCCTAATTGACTCCCAAGACAAAATACACCAGTCAAAAAAGCAAGCACGATCCGCAGAGTCGCTAGAATCTAGTGCGAGCCTTGAATCGTGGAGACTCTCTAAAATTGCACCATTTACTCCTCGAACTATGCTCACGCACATTGAGCACTTAGCTTCTAATGCCCGGCTAGATTCTACTCAAAATCTAGTAGTGTCCGCTATACAGGAGCAAAATTTAGAAAGCCCTAACACTAGCAAGCAAGACACGGAGCTAGAATCTAGCACATCAAACACACTAGTCGCAGAACCAGCACAAGATGAGGTGGTAGATTTTAGGGACACTTCTGCGCCTACTATGCCACTTGCCAAGCCAGATACTTCCCTAGCTCCCACAGAAGAAATTATCGATTTTTCTAACAGAGAGTACGAAGATGATTTGCAAGACCAAGAGAGTGTGCGTAAAGAGCTAGAGACACTAGAATCTATCTTGCAAGACGCGGAGATGCAAGAGGAGCAAGAAAGGCAAGATTCTAGCAAGGCAAAACAAGAGCCTAAGTTTTCTCAAGATCTATCTATCTTGCAAGACGAGAATCTAGTGCAAGATCCAAGCCTAGAATCTATCGAACCTAGCGCGCAAGAGTCGAAAGACCCTAGGATGGAGACTAGAAAGTATAGTAGAAATGGCATAGAGCTTGATTTCTCAAAACCTATGGGTGAGAAAGAAATGCTTGAGAAAATTATCGCGCTTGTTAAAAGCCAAGATGAGCAGAAATTCACCTATGATATTTTCAAGGCTACGCGAGAGATATTGCCGCAGGTTGATGTGGAGATCGACTTTTCAAGTGAGCCTGTGCGCGTAAGTATCCCAGCTCTTGATGTGTATATGCAAATCTCTAGTGGTGGAGTCCGCGCTAATGTAGTAGATTTTAGTAAGTTTGCACCTTTTTCTCCCATTATGAAGTATCTTGGACTCTCATCTGGGAGTGCTGTCGTGGAGCTAAAAAGCGCGCAAAATGTAACATTCCAAGTGCGTATTGCTGATTTTTCTACATTTTTGCTCTCTAAAGATAAGGCAATGTTACATACCTTTGTCTTTAATGGTAGCTATAAAGACAATAAGCTAGAAGTGCTGAGTGATGATGGGAAGATCCGCCTTGATTTGTATGACAACACAACTCTTGTAAGCTTTACAGACATTGATGTAAGTATTGATGGTTTGCTTGCTAGCAAAATCCCAGTGATTCAAGAAGCCTTTAGTACATCAAGTGAGAAAAAGGTGGTTTTCACTAGAGAGGAGATTTTGCTTGAAAGCGAGTTCTTGCGTGCTAAGCGTAGATATGAGCGCCAAAATGGTATTAAACCTAGAATCATAGCAATCCAAGCGCAGAATATTACAGGGTTTTTCAAAGATATCACAATCCCCTTTGATGACTTCAATGCCAAGATTCGTGATGATCGCATTAGTGCTGATGCAACTTATAAAAATGGTATTGCTAATATTGACATTATCCATGGTAATACCATTATAAAGGCAGGGAATTTTAGCGGGGAGTTTTTAAATCGTGTTGTTGGGAAACATATTGTTGATGGCGGATTATTTGAGCTAAGTGGAATCTATAAAAACGATATTTTTAATGGCGATATTCGTATGCAAAACACTAGCTTTAAGGGCTTTGCAATTGTACAAAATGTCATTGGACTCATTGATACAATCCCCTCACTTGTAATGTTTAGGAGTCCGGGGCTTAGTGCTAAGGGCTATGAAGTAAAGCAAGGCACTATTAAACTTGCGCTTAATACGCAGTATGTGGGCTTAGAGTCGATTAATCTTATTGGTAAGTCTATGGATATACAAGGGAGTGGCTTTATCGAGCTAGAGAGTCAAGAAGTGGATATGGGGCTCTCTATCTCCACGCTAAAAAATCTTAGTGGGATTTTAAACAAAATCCCCATTGTTGGGTATTTGCTCCTTGGCAAAGATGGCAAGGTAACCACCCAAGTAAGCGTGCGTGGCACGATTCAAGACCCTAAAACACAAATTTCTCTCGCACAAGACTTGCTCAAAACTCCGCTTAAAGTACTTAAGCGCGTTTTTACACCAGTGGATATTGTGATCGATGAGATTGTAAAGGGTATTGATCGCTAATGCCCTTGCAGAATCTAAATGCGGAGCAATACGCAGCAGCCACTGCGCCTATGGGGCATAATCTCATCATCGCTTCTGCTGGCACGGGGAAGACTTCTACTATTGTTGGGCGTATCGCGCATTTGCTAGAGAGTGGTGTGCAAGCAAGCGAGATTCTACTGCTAACTTTTACTAACAAAGCCTCCCAAGAGATGATTGCGCGCGTGGCAAGTCGCTTTGGTGAGGTGGCAAAGCAGATAGAGTGTGGGACATTTCACGCTGTGTGCTACCGCTTTTTGAAAGATAAATATGCCATATCGCTAAAGCAGCCAAAAGAATTGAAAGTACTATTTAAAAGTATCGCAAAATCGCGTGTCTATCAACATCAGACAAACACACCCCCTTACTCTGGGGAGTATCTTTTTGATATTTACTCTCTTTTTCTCAATTCGCGCAATAAAGAGAGCTTTGAAGAATGGCTTGGCGCACGCGCAGGCGATCATAGCGCGTATATTGATATTTATGAAGGGATTTTTGCAGAGTATCGCGCGCTAAAAAAGTCGCATAATTATATGGACTATAATGACTTACTTCTAGAATATGCAAAAGAAATGTGCGAGATAGAGTGTCCTTATAAAGAAATCTTATGCGATGAATACCAAGATACCAATCCATTGCAAAATTATGTAATCCACGCGCTAAATCCTAAAAGTCTCTTTTGTGTAGGGGATTATGATCAAAGTATTTATGCCTTTAATGGTGCGGATATTTCGATTATCTCAAGTTTTAGGGAAACTTACGCAGATTCTCGTATATTTACCTTAAGTAAGAACTATCGATCCACGCGCTATATCCTTGATCTTGCTAATCGCGTGATCGAGAAAAATGAGCGCATTTATCCCAAAGAGCTTGAAGTTGTCAACCTGCAAGAGCCTATCGCACCAAGGCTACTCATTTATAATGGTTTGTTTGAGCAGTATCAAGGCGTAGCGCAAAAGATCCTGACAGCTAATTATCCGCTTGATGATATTGCGATTATTTTTCGCAACAATTCTTCTGCAGATGGCTGTGAGGCATTGCTACGGGAGCTTAATATTCCCTCAAAGCGCAAGGGTGGGGTGAGCTTTTTTGATGCTAAAGAGGTGGTATTAATGCTTGATCTATGCTCACTTTTATACAATCCAAGGGATATGATGGCATATATCCATATTTTAAGCTATGGTGCTGGGATTGGGGATTCCATCGCTAGAGAGATTTATGAGGGATTATTGCGATTGGGGGAAGGCAGCGCAAGAAAAGGGCTTTTAGCACCAGATTCTAGCAAGCGTGCATTTGAAAAAAAAGCCAAAAATGCCCAACTTGGACTTTTTGATGATTTTTTTGTTTTGCAAGATGTGAAGAAGTTTGACTCCGTTGTACAAGGTGGGTTTGTGGGGCATCCAATCTTATCTCACCCAAAACTTAGCTTTGATGGAGTGCGGTTTTTGAGCGATTTTTATGCACTAGTGGAGCAGCATAGCCATTATAGTAAGCCTTATGATTTGATTAGCTCCCTTGCGACAACTCCACTGTATCAACATATTATCGAGCTGCTTTGTGCGAGGCGTGCGAAAAATAAAGATGGGAGTATTGATATAGAGCGCAAGGCACAGGCAAAAGATGCCATTGTGCGTAAGATCATTTTGCTCCAAGATATTGCGAAGAATTATGAGAATCTAGGGCGATTTTTAAATGCAATGGTACTTAGTAGCGGTGAAAACACACAAGGAAGCGGTGTCAATCTCCTAACGATCCACGCAAGCAAAGGGCTAGAATTTGGTATGGTTTTTATCATTGATCTAATGCAAGGGCGTTTTCCTAACCTTAAACTAATCGCCAAAGGAGGGAGCGTAGAAGAAGAGCGGAGATTATTCTATGTTGCTATCACAAGGGCAAAGGAGATTCTTTATCTCTCCTATGCCAAAAAAGATGAGATAAAAAATATTAGCTACGAGCCATCGGTATTTCTCTATGAAGCTGGGCTTGTGCGCCAGTAGATATAGATTCTAGTAGAATCTAGTAAGCCTACTATAATTTTCTTGTTTTGTGGAGACTAAAACAAACTTGTTCGACTCTGTGACATATCCTTTTTATAAGGAAATATTTTTTTCTTTTTACGCCTAGAAATAGGCAAATTGCTTGACTATTTTTATGGTTTTTATCTATAATGTCGTTTTCAAATTTCATACATTGCATTTATGGCAGTGGGTTCTTTAAGAGAATAGCCAGGGAATCTTTGTTTTAGAGTTTGATACATCTTTATAAATGACTTAAGGAAAATCTATGGAAAAAATTCGATTGAAGCTCAAGGCTTATGATCATCGGGTTCTTGATAGATCAGTTGCTTCTATTGTGGAAGCTGTGAAGCGCACTGGCTCGGAGATATGTGGACCTATTCCGCTCCCTACTAGAAACAGAAAATACACCGTGTTGCGCTCTCCGCATGTAAATAAAGATTCTCGAGAGCAGTTTGAAATCCGCGTGCATACTAGGATTATAGATATTATGTCTGCAACTCCGGATACTGTTGAGGGATTGATGAAGCTTGATCTGGCTCCAGAAGTTGATGTTGAAGTAACTTCAATGGGCAAATAGCTTACACAAACATTACATAAGGATTTGAGATGGAATTTTTAGTGCAAAAGATAGGAATGAGCAGGACTATTGGTAGTGTTAGTACGCCTGTTACACTCCTAAAAATTTTAAACACTAAAGTATGTGAGATTAAGGAAAGTGGTCAAGCATTGGTCGCCTACGCTAGGGGTAAGGCGCAAAATAAGAGTATTGTAGGACAGCAAAAGAAGTATAATCTCAGCAAGGAGTATAACCGCTTCGCTACTTTAGTGGTGTCAAACACCGAGATTGGTGATCTTGATGTGACTTCTCTTGAGAATGCACAGCGTCTAAAGGTGTCGTTTAATACAAAAGGGCGCGGATTTAGCGGGGCGATGAAGAGGTGGAACTTCCAAGGTGGTCCAGCTGCGCATGGTAGCAGATTCCATAGAAGGCTTGGATCTATAGGGAATAGAGAGTGGCCGGGTCGTGTCCAGCCGGGAAAAAAGATGGCAGGACACTATGGGAATGAGAAAGTAACAGTGCAGGCGCAGGTGCTTTCTTTTGACAAGGAAAACGGCATTATCGTGCTAAAGGGCTCTGTCGCTGGGTATAATGGCGCGTTTGGCAAGATTGCTATCATTAAATAAGGGTTGCAAATGAGTAGTGCAGTAGTGTTGGATAAATCATTTAAAAAGACAAGCGAGATTACTTTGCCCGAGAGCTATAAGGGTATCAAAGAGCATAATCTCTACTTGTATGTTAAGTCGTATTTGGCGTCTTTGCGTGCCAATAATGCTAAAGCTAAAAAGCGTGGCGAGGTAAGCGGGGGTGGCAAGAAGCCTTGGGCGCAAAAGGGTGGCGGACGAGCTAGAGCTGGCAGTATTACTTCACCGGTGTTTGTTGGAGGTGGTGTGGCTCATGGTCCAAGCAATAATCGTAATTATGACCTAAAGATTAACAAAAAGCAAAAGCGACTTGCCCTTGAATATGCCATTAAGCAAAAGGCAGAAGTAGGCAAGCTTTATATTGTGGACTCTCTAAGCATTGAGAGTGGGAAGACAAAAGATGCGTATGCAGTATTTAAAACTCTTAACGAGAGAAGTGTGCTTTTTGTTTCTCGGTCAATCCATGATGAGAAGACCTTTTTGGCATATCGCAATTTGCAAGATTGTTATTTTATCGAAGCAAGTGAGATGAATGCTTATCTTGTGGCGGTTTTCCACGCAGTGGTGATTGAAAAAGCTGTATTCGATGCGTTTTTAGAATCTGGAAGTAAGGGGAAGTAAATGGCTGATATAACAGATATTAAATCCATTCTCTACACAGAGAAGTCATTGTCGCTTCAGGAGAGCGGGGTTTTGGTCGTGCAAACATCAACACGCGTTACAAAAAATCAACTTAAAGAAGTCTTTAGGGAATATTTTGGAGTAGTCCCGGTAAAAATTAATTCCTTGCGCCAAGATGGTAAGGTTAAGCGTTCGATGAAGAGAGGTAGCAGTACAAGTCAGAAATTTTATGGACAGCGAAGCTCTTATAAGAAGTTTTATGTGAAGATTCCAGAAGGTGCGAAGATTGATTCGCTCACAGCATAGAGGAGTAGAGTATGGCAATTAAGACATATAAACCATATACCCCAAGTCGTAGATTTATGAGCAATCTTAGCTCAAGCGACATTACCGCAAAGCCTAGTGTAAGAAAGCTATTGATTAAGCTTCCTATTTCTGCTGGGAGAAATAACAATGGTAGGATCACAAGTCGCCACAAGGAAGGCGGTGCAAAAAAGTTATATCGTGTGATTGACTTCAAGCGTAATAAGTTTGGTATCCAAGGGCGTGTGGCAGCGATTGAGTATGATCCATATAGAAATTGTCGCATAGCTTTGGTTATATATCCTGATGGTGATAAGCGCTATATACTCCAGCCTAGTGGATTGCAAGTAGGGGATATGGTGATTTCTGCGGAGTCTGGGCTTGATATTAAGACTGGATATGCAATGAAGTTAAAAAATATTCCTATTGGGACGGTTGTGCATAATATTGAGATGCATCCGGGTGCTGGTGGACAGCTTGCTAGAAGTGCTGGATCAAGTGCGCAGATTATGGGGCGGGAAGGTAAGTATGTGATCTTGCGTTTGCCAAGTGGAGAGATGCGCTATGTTCTTGATGAATGTATGGCGACTATTGGTGTAGTGGGAAATGAAGATTTTATCAACATATCCATTGGTAAAGCCGGTAGAAATCGCCACCTAGGAGTTCGCCCTCAAACGCGTGGTAGTGCTATGAACCCGGTAGATCACCCACATGGTGGCGGTGAAGGTAAGACTGGATCTAGTGGGCATCCTGTTTCTCCGTGGGGAACACCAGCTAAAGGCTATAAGACTCGCCGCAAAAAAGCGAGCGATAAGTTAATTATCTCAAGAAAGAAAAAGTAAGGATGTGGTATGGCACGATCGATTAAGAAAGGTCCTTTTATTGATGAGCATTTAGCAAAGAAAGTGGCAAAATCTAAAGAGACTAAAGATAATAAACCTATAAAAACTTGGTCTCGCAGAAGCACCATTTTGCCCGATATGATAGGTTTGACTTTTAATGTCCACAATGGGAGAGCGTTTGTCCCAGTATATGTGACAGAAAATCATGTTGGATACAAGTTAGGTGAGTTTGCTCCTACGCGAACTTTTAAGGGACACAAGGGCAGTGTTCAAAAAAAGATTGGAAAGTAGGGGTATGCTATGAGTAAAGCTTTGTTGCGTTTTGTTAGATTATCTCCAACGAAAGCTCGCCTAGTAGCGAGAGAAGTGCAGGGGCTGAATGCTGAGCTTGCGCTTGCGAGCTTGGAATTTACTCCAAATAAGGCGGCTAAGCTGATTGCTAAAACGATCGCTTCAGCCGTGGCAAATGGTGGGTATGAGGCGAAGAATACCATTATATATTCTTGTCGTATTGACGCGGGTCCTGTGTTAAGAAGATTTATGCCTAGGGCTAGGGGACGAGCTACTCCTATACGCAAGCCTACTTCACATATTCTTGTGGAAGTGTTGTCTCAAAGTGAGATTGATTCTTTGCGCGCAAAAAGGTCTGCTAAAACTACTTCTAACACATCTGTTACTGGCAATGATAGGAAAAGCAAGGCAGAAGCACGTAAGAATGGAGTGAAGCGCGTTAGAACATCAGTCTCTAAAGCGAAGGCTCAGCCAGAATCTAAAGCAAAAAAATCAGAAACTAAGGATAAATAACAATGGGACAAAAAGTTAATCCAATAGGACTTAGACTAGGTATCAATAGGAATTGGACATCTCGCTGGTTTCCTAATGTCCAAACTGCCCCTGATAATATTCTTGAGGATCATATTATTAGGAGGTTTCTCAAGAAGGAGCTATATTATGCAGGCATTAGCGAGATTATCATAGAGAGAGCAGCAGCAAGGATCCGTATAACCGTTGTGGCAGCGCGCCCTGGACTCATCATAGGTAAGAAAGGTGCGGACATTGAAAACAAAAGAGAGATATTAAGAAAACTCATCAAAAAGGATGTCTCGATCAATATTAGGGAAGTTAAGCGTCCGCAAGCCAACGCGCAGTTGGCTGCGGAAAATGTCGCTATGCAACTTGAGAAGCGTGTGGCATTTAGGCGTGCTATGAAAAAGGTTATGCAAGCTGCTATGAAATCTGGTGCGAGAGGTGTAAAGATTAAGGTATCTGGGCGGTTGGCTGGAGCTGAGATGGCACGAACGGAATGGTATATGGAAGGTAGAGTTCCGCTTCATACTTTGCGCGCTAAAATTGACTATGGTTTTGCTGAAGCTTTTACCACTTATGGAATCATTGGGGTTAAAGTGTGGATCTTTAAGGGTGAGATTCTGCAGAAGGGCATCCAGCCAGATAAACGCGAGGATAGCGAAGAAGAATCAAGAGGGTCACGATCAAAATCTAGAAGAGGGGGACAATAAATTATGTTAATGCCCAAAAAGACGAAATACAGAAAGCAAATGAAGGGTCGCAATCGTGGTAAGTCTATGCGTGGCTCATCTTTGGCTTATGGAAACATAGGTATCAAGGCTCTTGAGCTAGGTAGGATAGATTCTCGCCAAATAGAGGCTGCAAGAATAGCTCTTACCAGACATATTAAGAGGGCTGGTAAGGTTTGGATACGCGTGTTTCCTGATAAGCCATTGACAGCCAAGCCACTTGAAGTGAGAATGGGTAAGGGGAAAGGTGCAGTAGAAAAATGGGTGATGAATATCCAGCCCGGTAGGATTATTTATGAAATTACCGGTGTTGAAGAGAGTATGGCTCGAGATGCTTTGGCTTTGGCGCAGAGTAAGCTTCCTTTTAAAACAAAAATCATAACTAGCGAGAGTGAAAATGAAATTTATTGATTTGAAAGATAAAGATTTGGCAGAGCTTCACAAGATTCTTAAGGATAAGAAATCCGAGCTTTTTGAGTTACGCTTAAAGCTTAAGACGATGCAATTGACCAATCCTAGTCAAATTGCAATGGTGAGAAAGGATATTGCTAGAATCAATACTGCAATATCAGCAAAAAAAGGATAGTAAATGAGTCAGATACCACATAAAAGAGTGATACAGGGCAGGGTTGTTTCTCGAGCTGGGGATAAGAGTGCGGTAGTTTTGGTAGAGCGCAAAGTCGTTCATCCAAAGTATCGCAAAATTGTCAAGCGCTTTAAGAGATACACGGTACACGATGAGAAGAATCAAGTTAAGGTTGGTGATGAAATTATCGCGATAGAATGCAAGCCTATTTCTAAAACCAAATCGTTTAATCTCAAAGAGATTGTATCAGTAGGAGTGTAATATGATACAGAGTTTCACACGCTTAAATGTAGCAGATAATAGCGGTGCGAAGGAAATTATGTGTATTAAGGTGCTTGGCGGTAGCCACAAGCGTTACGCAAGTGTTGGTGATGTCATTGTGGCGTCTGTTAAAAAAGCGATCCCTAATGGTAAAGTAAAAAAAGCTCAGGTTGTCAAGGCTGTTGTTGTTAGGACAAAAAAGGAGATCCATAGAGCTAATGGCTCGCTTGTTCGATTCGATGATAATGCAGCAGTGATTCTTGATGCCAAGAAAGAGCCAATAGGGACGAGAATTTTTGGTCCAGTAAGTAGAGAAGTACGATATGCCAATTTTATGAAGATAGTATCGTTAGCTCCGGAGGTGTTATAGTGGTAAAGTGTAAGATAAAAAAAGGCGATATGGTTAGAATTATCGCCGGAGATGATAAGGGCAAGATGGGAAAAGTGCTGGCTGTGTTTCCCAAGAAGTCATTAGTAGTTGTCGAGGGTTGCGCTCTTGTCAAGAAGGCGGTAAAACCCACTGATAATAACCCTAAAGGTGGGTTTATTACTAAAGAAAAATCCATACATATTTCTAATGTTAAGAAAGATGGGGAGTAGGTTATGTTTGCATTGAAGAAGAAATATAATGATGAAATAAAAGGGCAGCTTAGGGATGAGCTTAATATACGAAACCCTATGCTTCTTCCAAAATTGGAAAAGATAGTTATTAGTGTAGGGGCTGGTGATTATGCCAAGGATTCTAAGATTATGCAAAACATAGCTGACACTATTTCGCTTATTGCTGGGCAAAAAGCCATTATTACCAAGGCAAAAAAATCTGTCGCTGGCTTCAAAATGCGTGAAGGTATGCCTGTTGGTGTAAAGGTAACTTTGCGTGGCAAGCAGATGTATAACTTTTTAGAAAAGCTTATTGTGATCTCTTTGCCTAGGGTCAAGGATTTTAGGGGTGTACCTAGGAATGGGTTTGATGGGAGAGGGAATTATAGCTTTGGCTTGAATGAACAATTGATGTTCCCGGAGGTTGTTTATGATGATATTATGGTAACGCATGGTATGAATATTACAATTGTTACTTCAACGCAAGATGATAAAGAGGCATTTAAGCTCTTAGAGTTATTTGGTATGCCATTTGCGAAAGGGAGATAGTATGGCAAAAAAATCAATGATAGCAAAAACCACTAGGAAAGCTAAGTTTAGTGCAAGGGCATACACTCGATGTAGGGTGTGTGGGAGACCACATTCTGTTTATAGGGATTTTGGACTTTGTCGAGTTTGCTTGCGAAAAATGGGAAATGAAGGATTGATTCCCGGGTTACGTAAAGCTAGCTGGTAGAAAAAGGAGTGAATATGGTGAATGATATTATTGCAGATTCTTTAACAAGGATTCGTAATGCTTCTATGAGAAGGCTAGAATCTACGACATTATATTACGCCAAGATTGTTGTATCGATTTTAGAGGTATTTAAGAATAAGGGTTTTGTTAAGGAATATAGTGTAACAGAGAAGGATGGTAAGCAGTCTATTCTTGTGCAGCTTGCTTATGATGAGCGTGGTAAATCTGTGATTAATGAGATCAAGCGCATTAGTAAGCCTGGTCGTAGGGTATATAAGGCTCGTAGTGAGCTAAAGCGATTCAAGAATGGGTATGGGACTATAGTTGTAAGCACTAGTAAGGGAGTGGTATCCAACGATGAAGCATACAGTGCAAATGTCGGTGGCGAAGCTTTGTGTAGTATTTGGTAGTAGGAGAATATTGTGTCAAGAGTTGGTAAAAGACCTATTGGTATTCCGGATTCTGTGCAAGTGAATGTGGAAGGTAGTAAGATCACTTTTAAAGGGACAAAAACTACAAAGGAGCTTGAAACATATGGCAGAGTCAAGGTAGAGTTAAAAGATAGGGAGCTTGTTTTTTCTGTATTAGATTCTACTCCACAGTCTAGGGCTTTTTGGGGTACTTATCGAGCTTTGGCAAATAATATAGTTGTTGGATTGACTCAGGGATTTGCGAAAACTCTCGAAATTAATGGAGTTGGCTACAAGGCTGCTATATCTGGTAGTGTGCTTGAACTTGCTCTTGGGTTCTCTCACCCAATCAAATATCCTATACCTGCTGGGGTAGAGATGACGCTTGATAAAAATCAGCTTACTATCAAGGGTAGTGATAAGCAACAGATTGGACAAATTGCAGCTGAGATACGGGAATTTAGACCGCCTGAGCCCTATAAGGGTAAGGGGATTAAATATGTTGATGAGATCATCATTAGAAAAGCTGGTAAGACGGCGAAAAAATAACTAAGGGGATGATATGACTAGTAAGGTTTTGGAATTGAAAAAGAGCTTGCGCCTTAAGAGAAAAGCTCGCATTAGAGATAAGGTGAGTGGAATAGCTTCTCGTCCTAGAATTAGTATTTTTCGATCAAATAAGTATTTGTATGCTCAGGCAATTGATGATGTTAAGCAAATAACTCTTGCGGCTGTCGATGGGAGAAAGCTCAAGCTTGGTAATAATAAGGATCAGGCTAGACAGATTGCTGCAGTATTTGCGCAAGAGTTAAAGAGCAAAGGGATTAATGAGGCTGTGTTTGATCGCAATGGGTATTTATTTCACGGTGTTGTTCGCGTATTTGCAGATTCTTTGCGAGAGCAAGGTATAGCACTATAATAAGGAAAATGTATGAAAATCGATAGGGAAGAATTCAGTGAGGTTGTTGTAAATATTGGTCGTGTAACAAAGGTGGTTAAAGGAGGGCGGAGATTTCGTTTTAATGCACTTGTTGTTGTTGGTAATCGCAATGGTATGGTTGGATTTGGCTTAGGCAAGGCAAAAGAAGTTCCGGATGCTATTAAAAAAGCCGTTGATGATGCATTTAAAAATGTTATTAAGGTTAATATCAAAGGGACAACGATTGCGCACGATATTGAGTATAAGTATAATGCAAGTCGCATTTTGCTCAAACCTGCCAGCGAAGGAACGGGTGTTATAGCGGGGGGGTCAGCTAGGCCTGTAATCGAGCTTGCTGGCATCAAGGATATTTTGACAAAATCTTTGGGTTCTAGTAATCCTTACAATGTGGTTAGGGCTACTTTTGATGCTCTGGCACAGATTAAAGCATAGGGGGAATGTATGGCTTCTTTACATATAATTAAACCGGCTAAGGGAAGCGTAAGGGATATTAGGAGAGTAGGTCGTGGTCAAGGTAGTGGCATGGGTAAAACATCTACTCGAGGGGGCAAGGGACAGACAGCTCGCACTGGTTACGCAGCTAAGAGGGGGTTTGAGGGTGGGCAGCAGCCACTTCAGCGTCGTCTGCCAAAGGTCGGCTTCACAACTAGAATTCAAAAACCTTATGCTATCAATGTTGATAGAATTAAAGCCGTAGCTGTTCTCAGTGAGATTACCATAGAAAGCATAGATAGTGTTCATAAGCTTCCCGGTTGTGTCAAGGTTGCTCAGTCCACATCATCGACACAACAGAAGGCTCTTGTTAAGCTTATAGGCGCTGGGGCGTCTGCACTTGCAGATAAAGTAAGAGATGCTAGAGTTGCTGTAAGCGGACAGCGGAAATAGGATAAGAGTTTCGTATGAATAAAGCGATTGTCAATAAGATCCTTATCACATTAGCTTTTTTATTTGCTTATCGTGTACTCGCGTATATTCCGATACCTGGGGTCGATGCGGCGGTGATTAAAGATTTCTTCCGTATGAGTAGTAGTAATGCTTTGGGGCTTTTTAATATGTTTAGCGGTGGGGCTGTAGAGCGTATCAGCATTATTACGCTTGGTATTATGCCTTACATCACAGCCTCCATTATTATGGAGCTTTTAGCAGCTACTTTTGCTCCACTTGCAAAAATGAAAAAAGAACGTGATGGTATGCAGAGATATATGCAGATCATTCGCTATGTTACGATTTTTATTACAATTATTCAGGCTATTAGTGTATCGTTTGGATTGCGTAGTATTGGTGGGGGTCCTAATGGTGCAATTTTGGTTGATATGCAAGAATTTTTACTTATCTCTGCATTTGCTATGCTTGCTGGGACAATGCTTCTTGTATGGATTGGTGAGCAGATTACACAAAGGGGTGTAGGTAATGGTATAAGCCTTATTATCTTTGGTGGTATTGTATCAGGGATACCAAGCGCAGTTGGATCGACTTTCAAGCTTGTTAATACTGGAGAAATTAGTATCCTGAGTCTTGTTGTTATTGGTGTTATTATTATTGCTACAATTTGTTGTATCGTGTATATTGAGCTAGCCGAAAGGAGGATTCCTATTTCTTATGCGCGTAAAGTTGTAATGCAGAATCAAAATAAGCGTATTATGAACTATATCCCTATCAAGCTAAATTTAAGTGGTGTGATACCGCCTATTTTCGCCTCCGCATTGCTCGTGTTTCCATCCACAATTTTACAAGCTTCGAGCAATCAGTATTTACAACTGATTGCGGATATTTTAAGCCCTAGCCATTATTTGCATCACATTTTGATGTTTGTGTTTGTCGTGTTTTTTGCTTATTTTTATTCTTCGATTGTATTTAATGCCAAGGATATCGCAGATAATCTTAAGCGTCAAGGTGGGTATATACCAGGAATGCGTCCGGGTGAGGGGACTTCATCATTTTTGAATTTTGTCGCAAACAATTTGACTTTGTGGGGTTCATTGTATTTGGCGATTGTATCCACACTCCCTTGGGCTTTAGTGAAACTTTTGGGCGTACCTTTTTATTTTGGAGGGACTGCTGTGCTTATTGTTGTGCAAGTTGCCATTGATACAATGCGCAAGATTGAGGCACAAGTCTATATGAATAAATATAAGACATTGAGTGCGGTTGGATTCTAGAATTGTGAAGAATGGATAGTCGCGGAGCAGTGTTGTGGCAATAGCAATTCGTAGCAAGCGAGACCTTGCTTGCTTAGAGAAATCATCGATAATTGTGGCTAAAACACTGGCGCTTGTGACAGAGAACGCGTTGCCCGGAATTAGTCTTTATGAGCTTGATAGGATTGCGGAAGATTATATCATATCCCAAAGTGCTCGTCCGGCTTTTAAAGGACTTTATGGATTTCCAAATACTACTTGTTTGTCTCTCAATTCTGTGATTATCCATGGTATTCCCAGCGACTATAAGCTACGAAATGGCGATATCTTAGGAGTTGATTTGGGTGTTGAGTGTGGGGGGTGGTTTGGTGATGGCGCTGTTACTATTGGTATTGGGGAAATAAGCTCTAAAGACGAGCAATTGATCGCTTGTGCGAAAGATGTGTTATACGAGGCTATTGATTTTTGTCGCTCTGGTATGCATTTTAAAGAATTGAGTTTATTCTTAGAACAAGCAATTACACGAAGAGGTTTTGTCCCCTTGCAGGGATTTTGTGGGCATGGAATAGGTAGGAAGCCACACGAGGAGCCAGAGATACCAAACTACTTAGAATCACCCAACCCAAAGCAGGGTCCAAAAATTAAAGATGGTATGGTGTTTTGCATTGAACCTATGGTGTGCCAGAGCGATGGGGTGCCGGTGATTTTGAAGGATAAATGGTCTGTTGTCGCTAAGGATATGCAGAATGGCAGTCATTATGAGCATACAATTGCTATGATTGACGGTAGAGCGAGAATTTTAACCCACAATTAAAGGAGTAAGATTGGCGAAAGATGATGTGATAGAAATAGATGGTAAGGTGATTGAGTCCTTGCCAAATGCAACCTTTCGAGTCGAGTTGGACAATGGACATATTGTTCTATGTCATATTGCTGGGAAGATGAGAATGCATTATATTAAGATTCTGCCGGGCGATAGGGTAAAGCTAGAATTAACCCCTTATAGTTTGGATAAAGGCAGGATTACATATCGCTATAAATAAGCCTGCTTTAAACTATTGTTGGTATAATCCGCATTTTTAGTTTTTGGAAATGGCGGAGCTATTGCGTTAATGCGATATGCCTAGGTGTCATTAATTTATAAGGAGTTCGTATGAAAGTGCGACCATCGGTCAAGAAGATGTGCGATAAATGTAAGATTATCAAGCGTAGGGGTGTAGTGCGAGTGATTTGTGCTACCCCAAAACATAAACAGAGACAAGGATAAACAATGGCGAGAATAGCTGGTGTAGATTTGCCGAAAAAGAAAAGGGTTGAGTATGCGCTCACATATATTTATGGTATCGGACTTAAGAGTTCGAAAGATATTCTTAGAGCTGTAAATATTTCTTTTGATAAGCGAGTTAATGATCTCAGCGAAGATGAAGTGTCCATTATTGCTAAGAAAATTCAAGAAAGCTATGTGGTTGAGGGTGATTTGCGCAAAAAGGTGCAGATGGATATAAAGGCTCTTATGGATCTTGGTAGCTATCGTGGTCTAAGGCACAGAAAAGGACTTCCCGTTCGTGGGCAGACGACTAAGAATAACGCGCGTACAAGAAAAGGCAAGCGTAAAACAGTTGGCTCTAAAAGCTGAATAGGATCTTGAAGGAGATATTATAATGGCTAAGAATACTACAAAAAAACGCGTTGTTAAGAAAAATATCGCGTGAGGGATAGTGTGCATATCAGCTACTTTCAATAATACGAATGTAACTGTTACGGACGAGATGGGCAATGTGCTGTGCTGGGCTACTGCTGGTGGATTAGGCTTTAAAGGAAGCAAAAAATCTACCCCATACGCCGCACAGCAAGCGGTTGAGAGTGCCATGGCGAAAGCTAAAGAGCATGGTATCAAAGAAGTTGGTATTAAGGTGCAAGGACCCGGAAGTGGCAGGGAGACCGCCATTAAGAGTGTAGGTGCTGTTGAAGGTATTAAAGTATTATGGTTGAAGGATATAACGCCGTTGCCACACAATGGTTGCAGACCACCAAAAAGAAGAAGAGTGTAAGGGGATATAAATGGCACGATATAGAGGACCTGTTGAAAAATTAGAGCGAAGATTTGGTGTTTCACTTGCGTTGAAAGGTGAAAGAAGACTAGCAGGTAAGAGCGCACTTGAAAAGCGGCCGTATGCACCAGGACAGCACGGACAAAGACGAGGAAAAATTTCCGAATATGGTTTGCAATTGCGAGAGAAGCAAAAAGCTAAGGTGATGTATGGTGTCTCTGAGAAGCAGTTTCACTCCATTTTTGTTGAAGCAAATAGACAAGAAGGCAACACTGGGGAGAATCTAATTAGACTGATTGAATGTCGGCTTGACAATGTTGTATATCGCATGGGGTTTGCTACTACTAGGCGCTTTGCTAGGCAGCTCGTTACACACGGGCATATTCTAGTTGATGGTAAGAGACTTGATATTCCATCTTATTTTGTAAAGCCGGGTCAAAAGATTGAGGTGATAGAAAAGACTAAAAATAATCCACAGGTATCTACCGCGCTTGATCTTACAGCACAGGTTGGGATTGTGCCTTGGGTAGACATAGATAAAGACAAACGATTTGGTATTTTTACACGCTATCCACAGCGAGAGGAAGTTGTTATTCCTATTGAAGAGCGCTTGATAGTTGAATTGTATTCCAAATAATAATTAGGTAGGTGATTTATGGATATTTTTAGAACTATTCCTTACATTCCTAATGAGATCAAAATAGAAGATATTGGTGAAAACCGCATTCGTGTGAGTGTGTGGCCATTTGAACCAAGAAGTGCCATTACCTTTGCTCATCCTTTGAGGCGCTTGCTTTATTCCTGTACCCCTGGCTATGCACCTGTTATGCTGCGTATTGATGGCGTTGCTCACGAGTTTGATTCTGTGCGTGGCATTGCAGAAGATGTTACTCCTTTTATTGTTAATCTTAAGGGTATCTATTTTGCCGGCAAGGGTTCAGAGATCAAAGACACAATTCGTGTTAATTATGAATTTACCGGTCCTATGGAGCTTCGCGGTGCAAATTTGGCGAATGATGAAGTAGATGTGGTTAATAAAGATGCCTATCTTGCTACAATTAACGAAGATGCGAAGTTCAGTTTTTCTCTTGTTATCAAGCGGTCCATTGATTTTATGCCTAGTGAGCTAGTAAGAAAGGATAAGGATTTCACAGGGGAGGTTGGACTAATACCTCTTGACGCATTCTTTAGTCCTGTAAAGGAAGCTGTGTATAGGATCGAAGATGTACTTGTGGAAGATAACCCCAATTTTGAAAAGATTGTGTTTGAAATAGAGACAAATGGGCAGGTTGCGCCAATTGATGCATTTAAAAATGCTGTAGCTGTGGCACAAACTCAGCTTAATATATTTGGAGAGGATGTAGCGGTTTTGAGTCCAGATTCTAGTGGTTCTACAGAAGATGCTGTGGATATAAAAAATCTTCTTGTCAAAATTGATACGCTCAATCTTAGCACACGTTGCTTTCATTGCTTAGATAAAATTGGTATTCAGTATATTGGTGAGCTTGTGATGATGAGTGAAAACGATTTGAAGAATATTAAAAATATGGGTAAGAAGTCTTTTGATGAGATTGCTGAGAAATTGAGCTCATTTGGCTATCCCATAGGGACATCTTTGAGTGTAGAAGTGCTTGAAGCTTTTAATAAAAAAATTGGTCGATCAAGGTAACCTGTCGTAGCTAAGGAGTATAAATGAGACATGGACACGGATATAGAAAGCTTGGTAGGACAAGCTCTCATAGAAAAGCATTGTTAAAGAATCTTGCCATTGCGCTGATTGACAATGGTAAGATAGAGACTAGTGTTTTTAAGGCAAAAGAATTACAAACTTACATAGAGCGTCTTATTACGACCGCTAGAATTGGTGATTTTAATGCGCATCGTTTGGTATTTGCATATTTACAAAATAAAGGTGCGACAAAAAAGCTAGTAGTTGAAATTGCCCCAAGGTATAAAGATCGTAAAGGCGGATACACTCGCATACAAAGAACGCGAACAAGAAGAGGCGATGCTTCACAGATGGCTTTTATCGAGTTTGTTGGGTAGGTACTAGGTTGTACCTTTGCTCTCGTTGATAGTTTGTATTAAAAGAGGCTAGGGATGTGTGGCGTTAATACAGGTAGTGGCATGAGTTACTCCCCCATTCACCCAAGCAGTGCGGAGTCTGTATGCTCCGCAAATCTTGCAGCACTGCTAGAAAACATCCCAGATGTGCAAATCATCGATATACGAGAGGCTAGTGATTATGTTGTGGATCATATAGACGAAGCTAGGAATTTTCCTATGCAAGACTTTGCTAGCCTATCGCAAGAGATTTTAGCTAACCCACAGACAGCATATCTACTTCATTGCTATAGCGGCTATACGGTGGCTGTATATGGCTCTTATCTTGTGGAGATGGGTGCAAAGAATGTGTATTATTTTGATGAGAGTTTTTATGAGCTAAAGCAGGCATTAAGAGCCTATCGCAAGGAACAATAGATGGGCACGCAAAAGCCACAAGTCAATAAGAAAGTAGCGCGAGATACCATTATGCAAACTATTATTATAGTAGGCTATGGTGCTATGGCAAGGGGTATTGCTGATGGTTTGAGACGGATAGGCAAATACCACTTGGAGATGTGCGGCAGATATGTGTCAAAAGCCCAAGATCTTATTTATGATCTTGGGTTGGAAAATGCCAAGGCTATCGCGCTAGAATCTAGCTTTAGTAATCAGCGTGATAGTAGCCATAACACCCTAGAATCCACGCAGAGTAACGCTCTCTCTCTCTCTATAGATATCCAAGATAAAATCGTGTTTTTGTGTGTGAAGCCCTATGGGCTAAGTAGTTTTCGCTATGTTGGACGGGCTAAGGCTGTGTATAGTGTGCTTGCTGGTGTGAGTGTTGCTACATTGCAAAGCCATATAAGCGCGCAAGCATATATCCGCCTTATGCCAAATGTCGGCGCTAACCAGCTAGTTAGTGCGACTGCGGCTTTTTGTGTCAATGCTGACATGGAGCAAGCGCAAGAGATTTGCGAGAGTTTTGGCAGCGTGGTGTTTGTAGAAGATGAGAAGCTTGTTGATGCTAGCATTGCCACAAGCGGTAGCTCGCCTGCATTTCTCGCGCTCATTGCTCAAGCATTAGTGGATTCTGGTGTCCGTGCTGGACTTAGTAGAAAGGATTCCCTTGAGCTTGTGGGGCAGACTTTCCTAGGCGTTGGTCTAATGCTTGAACACCGCACCCCTCAAGAGATTATTGATATGGTAACCACACCGGGCGGGACAACCATTGAAGGACTAGCTGTCCTAGAGTCTAGTGGCGTGCGTGGCGCGATTATGCGTGCTTGTCAAGCAAGTGTCTATAAGGCTACTAGCACGCAAACAGCCCAAGATAGCCCAAGCAAAGAATCCAAATGAGCTATGTCTCTATGCTTCGCGCTATGCTCACAAGGCGCGACAAGATTATCTTACTTTGTCTTTTTATCGCTACGATATTTTTTTCTGTGATGGAGACTATTAGCATTAGTATTATTATGCCCTACATTACTTTTGCCTCCAATCCTGACTTAATCTTTGCTCAAGATATTACGAAGCGGATTTATGAGCTTTTAGAGTGTAACTCATCATTGCAGTTCATGGTATTTTTCAGTGTGATTTTGATTGCATTTTATCTATTTAGAATCGTCTATGGTGTGGCGTATAATTACGCGTTAAATCGCTTCGCATTTCGCAAATACCACTTCTTTGCCTATCGGCTCTTTTGCAAGGCAGTGGATTTAAACTATGCTGATTTTACGCGTAAAAAGACTGATACTATTCGCCACTCCATCACAGACTCCGCGCTTAAGGCATCTTTTTATGTGCAGTATTGGCTACAAATGTTTGCTGAGATTTTTACAATCGTGCTGATGTATGGGCTACTGTTACTTACTAGTTGGAAGATGACATTGGTGCTAAGTGTGATTCTATGTGTGCAGGTATTGCTGATTACGCGATTTATCGGTGGTAAGATTAAAAAAATGGGTACGATACGCAGTGCTATGGATATGCGCTTCCACGAGATTATTTCTAAAACTTTTGGAAATTTTAAAATCATCAAATTAAAGGGGAATCAAGAAGATGTGCAAAGAGAGTTTGAGAGTGCTAGTCATACGCGCATTGGTGCGGAGATTCTCACACAAACTCTTCTACCCACACCTAAGTTTATTTTAGAGACAATAGGCTTTAGTGTGCTTATTGCTAGTGTGGTGTATATTTTGGTGCGTTATGATTCTGCTACTGCGGTGCTACCGATCATCTCTATGTATGCGCTTGCGTTATACAGAATCCTACCTGCAGTAACAAAGATTTTGCACAACTACAATATGATGGGGTTTTATGGTGTGGCTGTGCAGCAGGTTTATGAGGATTTGCTCTACCATACAGATTATGAAGATAATGCGCCCTGTCATTTTACAAGCAGTATTGAGCTGCGCGGTATCGAGTTTGGTTACAAACCCAACAAGCCCATTATTAAAGACTTTAACCTCACAATCAAAAGGGGAGAAAAAGTAGCATTTTACGGAGAGAGTGGCGCGGGCAAAAGTACTTTAGTGGATTTGATTATTGGCATCTATAAGCCTCAAAATGGTGAAATTCTCATTGATGGAGTAAAAATTGACAACCACAATCTCCGTAGCTGGCGCAAGAAAATAGGCTATATCCCACAGACAATTTATCTCTTTGATGGAAGTGTGGCGGAGAATATAGCCTTTGGTAGCGAGCTTGATGAGCGCAGAGTGATTCAAGCGTGTAAAAAGGCAAATATTTATGACTTTTTATGCGAGCACGATGGTATTGATACGCGCGTGGGTGAGGGTGGGATTTTGTTAAGCGGGGGACAGAAACAGCGTATAGGGATTGCGCGCGCTATTTATGATGACCCAGAAATCTTAGTTCTAGATGAAGCTACAAGCGCACTAGACTCCAAGACAGAAACTAGAATTATGGAAGAGATTTATGGTGTAGCACAGGATAAAACTCTACTAGTCATTGCTCATAGGCTTAATACCATTGAGCATTGCGAGCGCAAGATAGAGCTAAAAAGACCCTAAAGTAAAGTCAAAATAATTGCAAGAGAGAAAAATGCTAACACTACGCAAGGCAAATGAGCATGAACATTGCAGGGGTTTCAGGTAATGAGTGCGGGCAGTGGCATTACACATTCTGAATTTAATCTTTTAAGTGAGTCGTTGCATTTTTATCAAATTTGGGTTATGCCAAATGAGCTAGACATCACCCAACGATATGAACAAAAAGCTTTTGACAAAAGTAAAAGTAAAATACTTATTTTATCACCAAATGCCGAGCAAGATTCTCTAAAAGTTTATCAAGATATGTGTTTGTGGCTGTATAGGGATAGTGCTAGTGAGACTTTTAGTTTTAAGAGTGGTAAAAAAGCTTATATCCAAGTTGTGCGTGGCAAACTAGAGATAGAATCTAGCCAAACTAAGCCCTTTGTGCCATAGAGCAAGCGGTGGCGTAATGTGTTGCACTGAATTAGCTTTAATCGCGAAGGCTTAGATTCTAGCAATGAGATGCTGATTTTTGATTTGCCTTAGGCTTGTATGCTTATAAAGGAGCGTGATGTCTGCGATGCTTACAATCTCACATTTGCATAAGTTCTATGGCAGTCATCTTGTGCTAGATGATATTAGCCTAGAGCTACACAAAGGATCAGTCCTGACACTTCTAGGTCCTAGTGGCTGTGGCAAATCCACCCTTTTGCGCTGCATTAATGGGCTAGAATCCACGCAAAAGGGTGAGATCTATCTAGAATCTAAGCAGATCAACACCAAACATACAGACTTTACAAAGGTGCGCCAAGACATTGGTATGGTGTTTCAAAACTATGAACTATTCCCGCATTTAAATGTGGAGGAAAATATTATGCTAGGACCGATAAAAGTCCAAAAACGCGTGCGAGATGAAGTATTGGAGCAAGCCCATAGCCTACTAAAACGCGTAGGACTAGAATCTAAATCAAAAGCCTACCCAAAAGCTCTAAGCGGAGGACAAAAGCAGCGCGTAGCGATCGTGCGCGCTCTTTGTATGAATCCAAAGCTTATGTTATTTGATGAAGTAACCGCTTCGCTTGATCCAGAAATGGTAAGGGAGGTGCTTGATGTGATTTTAGAGCTTGCAGATTCTGGTATGACAATGATGATTGTAACCCACGAAATGGGCTTTGCAAAGGCTGTGAGCGATAGGATTGTTTTTTTGGATTCTGGCAAAATCGTGCAGGAAAGCACACCAAATGAGTTTTTTACTAATCCTGCTACCGAGCGCGCGCGTAGCTTTCTCCACACTTTTGACTTTAAACGCAAGTCGCAATAGTGGCAAAATCGCCTAAGATTCTAGTAATATTTACAAAATTTCGCTAGAATCTACTTCGCCTTTATGGCAGTAGTGTAGCTTATCCCCTCCAAAGCTACACTACTTAGGCTACTGCACCCCCTCCAGCAGTAGCCTTCCTGCTCCTTATCCTTTAATCCATTATTTAGACTATTTTTGCTAAGATGCCGTAAGATCTATCCCAAAGAGGTACTATGCTAGAAATCTTAATGATAGAAGATGATGTAGAGCTTGCAGAAATTTTGAGTGAGTATCTCTCACAGCACGATATTAATGTAACAAGCTATGATGAGCCATATACAGGTATGAGTGCGATTAATGCCAAGCATTTTGACTTGCTTTTACTTGATTTGACTCTGCCTAATCTTGATGGGCTTGAAGTGTGCAAGCGCGTAGCTAAGCAGAAAAACATTCCCATAATCATCTCATCTGCGCGTAGCGATGTTGATGATAAAGTGCGCGCATTTGAGAGTGGAGCTGACGACTATCTGCCAAAGCCCTATGACCCCAAAGAGCTTCTCGCTAGAATCCAGTCTCTTCTACGCCGCTACAAAAGCCAAACCCCAAAAGATGATATAGAGGCAAGCCCGACTTTCCGCATAGATAAAAACTGCCGAGAAATCTACTTCCACGATAAGAAGCTTAGCCTTACTCGCGCGGAATATGAGATTTTGACGCTACTTATTAGCAAGAAAGGCAATGTTTTCACACGAGAAGCAATTGCCATAGAATCTGAATCCATAAACCCAGAGAGCTCCAACAAAAGCATCGATGTGATCATTGGGCGATTACGCGCAAAGATTGAAGATGATCCTAAAAAGCCGAAGTATATCATCTCCGTGCGGGGCGTTGGCTACAAGCTTGAGTTTTAATCCCTTAAGCCACTCTCTCTAACAACAATGAAGCACTCTATATTTTTCAAAATTTCTATATTGTTTTTGTTTGCTATGGGGAGCTTTTTTGCCTTTTCTTTTTACTTCTTAAAATTTCAAGTCGAGCGATATGACAATACCAATGAAAAAGAAAAATACGAAAAAATCAGTATTGTCTTTAACCGTATAATTTCCCAAGAAAACAACCTTGAGACTATACAAAACTATCTCAAAGAAGTAGGTTTCATACAAATCAATGACAATCATTTGCGCCAAGCCATTATCCAGTCAAGCCCCATTCCTTACGATACTCCGGGGATATTTTTGCGCTCTGTGGAAGTGCAAGATGATTTATTTATCCTTGTAGTAAGCGATGGGGAAGTGTATCTGTATAAGGACTCTATGAGAAGTCTTTATGTTGATTACTATTTTATTCTTTTGATGGGTTCAGTGATTTTGGTCCTACTGTTTGCGCTTGTGATACGCTCACTACTGCCAATGATCTACCTACGCAGGCAGATTAGGAAGTTTGCCAAGGGTGATGTGCAAGTAGATTGTAGAATCCCACAAAAAGATGAGATAGGTGAGCTTGCAAGTGAATTTCATAAGGCGATCAATCGCATTAACGCGCTTAATAACTCGCGCACGCTCTTTTTGCGTTCCATTATGCACGAGCTAAAAACTCCCATCACCAAGGGCAGAATCACAGCAGAAATGGTTGAGAGCCCCACACATAAGCAGCGACTAATCTCAGCATTTGATCGGCTTAGTTTCTTAATTGATGAGTTTGCCAAGATCGAGCAGCTCTCCTCGCACAACTACAACCTACAAAAAAGTGAATTTATCGTGCAAGAGCTTATCGCCCATATAGAGAAAATGCTTCTAATTGATAAACTAGAATCTAGCCCCATTGCCAACCATTGCCCCAATGATTTGATAAAGGCAGATTTTGATCTCTTTGCAATGTCGGTGAAGAATCTAATTGATAATGCGATTAAATACAGCACAGATGGTAAAGTTTCTCTGGAATCTGATGGGCGCAATCTCATTATTTCTAATTATGGTGCGCCACTCACAATGCCCTTTGAAGATTATTGCAAGCCCTACTTTAAGGATTCCACTAAGCTTAGATCGCAGGGCTTTGGACTTGGAATGTATATCATCAAAAATACCCTTGATGCACAAAATTTCAATATCACTTACACGCATAAGGATGGGATCAATAGCTTTATTATCGAGGGTTGCATTATTGAGAGCTCCTGCCCACTGCCTATCCCAGATATAACAGTCTAGCCGCATAAGCTACTTTAATGCTAAAGCTAGATCTAGCTAGCAGATTCCTAGAATCCCCATACTTTAAGCCACACTTGGATATTTTCTCTTATAATTCCGCAAGCAAATTTCATTGCCTATTATCGAATCTAAGGATACATATATGCCTAGCTCCATAAAAGCCCCCACTTATAACCCCAAGCCAAAAGTACTAGAATCTAGCCAAGCACAATCTAGCTGGCGCGAGAAGTGCGCAGTTGTTGGCGTCTATAATGCAAGCAATGCTAATGTCCTAGCCTATTATGGACTTTTTGCTATGCAACACAGAGGACAAGAAGCTAGTGGGATTGCCCTAAGCAATGCGCAAAAAATTTCCCTATACAAAAGCAATGGACTTGTAACCAATGTCTTTAAGCCGGAGATTTTGGCAAATCTTACGGGTTTTGCTGCCATAGGGCATAATCGCTACTCCACTGCAGGTGAAGATAGTATTAATGAGTGTCAGCCTATTTTTGCTCGCTACTCGCTTGGAGAAATTGCCATCGCACACAATGGAAATCTAACCAACGCCGATGTTTTGCGCGATGAGCTAACTCAGCAGGGCTCAATATTCCAAAGCCACCTTGATACAGAAGTGCTAATCCACCTAATTGCTAAATCCCAGTGTGCGACTCTAAGCGAGCGCATTATAGAATCTATTTGTAAAATTGATGGCGCATTTGCTCTAGTGATTCTCTCGCGCACAAAGATGTTTGCCATACGCGATCCTTATGGCTTGCGCCCTTTAAGCCTAGGCAAGATAGAAAACGAAGATGGCACGCAGGGTTACATTGTAGCTAGTGAGACAAGCGCCTTTGATTTGATTGGTGCGCAGTTTGTGCGTGATGTAGAGCCCGGAGAAATGATCGTTTTTGAAAAAAGCGCGACAAATCCTACCTATAAATCCTACCGCTACAAAGTCTCCACGCCATTTCCTTGCGTGTTTGAGTATGTGTATTTTGCGCGTCCAGATAGCGTGGTGTTCTCGCGCAATGTCTATGAAGTGCGCAAAAATCTAGGCAAGCAGCTAGCAAGAGAGCATAAGCTTAAGGCTGATATGGTGATCCCTGTGCCAGATTCTGGTGTGGCGGCAGCTTTGGGCTATGCTAAAGAGAGTGGTATAGACTTTGAGCTAGGCATTATCCGCAATCACTATGTAGGTAGGACATTTATCGAGCCAACCCAGCAGGCAAGAGAGTTAAAGGTTAAGCTTAAGCTTAACCCCATAGCAGGGCTCATTAAAGACAAAGATATTATTGTCATCGATGATTCTGTGGTGAGAGGGACTACGAGTAAGCAGATTATCAAAATCCTACGCCAAGCAGGTGCGCGTAAGATCTATTTGTTAGTCTCTGCACCACCTACGATCGCTCCTTGCTACTATGGTGTGGATACGCCAGAGAGAGAGCAACTAATTTGTGCAAGCCATAGTTTAGAAGAAGTGCAGAGCTTCATAGGCGCAGATTATCTAGGGTTTTTATCGCTAGATGGCTTAAGAAATAGCATAGAATCTAGCGCACCAATCACTCAAACGCAAGAGAAGTTCTCCTATTGTCAAGCGTGCTTTGATGGTTGCTATGTAGATTCTATTCATAAGTGATGAGAGAGTTATTAACACTTGGACGATACTTTCAAGCACGCTTTTTAGGGCGTGTGCGCAAAATTCCCATAACTCTACAGGGCTTCACTTGTCCAAATATCGATGGCACGCTGGCTAGGGGTGGGTGTATCTACTGCTGCAATGAAAGCTTCTCGCCAAGTGCAATAAAGGTGAAGGCTTTAGATTCTAGCCTTACTATGCACCCAAATCTCTCTACAAACCCACTGCTTCCTAAGCAACTAAGCCAGCTAGAAGAGCAGTTTCTCTGGCATACAGAATTCCACAAGCGCAAATTTGGTGTGCAAAAATATATGGTGTATTTCCAATCTTATACCAACACTTACGCACCCCTAGAGACACTGCGCACACTTTTTAGTAAGGCTTTGAGCTTTTCTAATGTGGTAGGGCTAAGTATCGGCACGCGTGTGGATTGTGTGGATTCTCATGTGCTTGCTATGCTAGAAGGCTTTGTCAAAAATGGCGCAGAGATTTGGCTGGAGTATGGTGTGCAATCAGTCTTTGATGAGACTTTGCGCAAGATTAATCGCGCTCATAATAGTGCTGGGATTGATAGGCTCTTTGCTAAAACGCGTGAGTGTGGGATTAAAGTGTGCGCACATCTAATCTATGGACTACCAGGCGAAGATGGGGAGATGATGTTACATTCTTTGCAAAAAGTGCTTGAATGGGGGATTGATGGCATTAAAATCCACCCACTCTATATCATCGCAGACACACCGCTAGCGCGTATGTATCACGCGCGCACCTATGTCCCAATCGACCTAGAATCTTACGCTGATTTAGTTACCAAATCTATCCAAATGCTTCCGCCTGAAGTGGTGATCCACCGCATTAGTGCTAGTGCGCACGAAGAGAGCTTGCTTGCTCCTAAATGGTGCTTTGACAAAAATATCCAAATGCGACTTTTGCGCGAGAGGTTGTTAGAAATCGGGGTGGTGTATTGATGTATGTTAGACAGGAGATAGTAGTTATCGCACTTGGTGGGACAATTTTGGGCAGAGGTAAAATGGGCAGTGATGGCTATGTGAGTGGGGTAATGGGTGTGGAGTCCTTGACTAAGGAGCTGTGCGCAACGCTGGGGATCAAGCGTGCTGAGCTAGAGCAAAGACTTGGTATGAAAATCACCCTATCAAGCCTAGCATGCATTGATAGCACTGATATAGATTCTAGGATTTTACTGGAGCTTGCAAGAGTGGTGCAAAATGCTCTGCAAAAAAAGTGCGTATGTGGAGTAGTCGTGCTACAAGGCACAGATACTTTAGAAGAAAGCAGCTTTTTTCTCCATCTACTAAGTATTAGCAAAAAGCCTATTATTTTTAGTGCGGCTATGCGTCCAAGTAGCGCGCTAGGTAGTGAATGGGTGCGCAATTTCTATCACGCACTTGTGCTAGCTGCTTGCCCAAAATCAGCGAAAAATGGCGTGCTTATCGTGCTAAACGACTTAATATTAAGTGCGCGCGATGCAATAAAGTCTCACACTCTAGCAGTCAATGCTTTTGAATGTGGATATATGGGCTATATGCTAGAGCATACGCCACAATTTCTCTATAAGCTTACCCGTATCCACACCTATAAGATACCATTTTCTTTAGAGCAGCTTTGTGCTCCGCTGCCTAAAGTCGCCATACTTTATGGGCATCAGGACGATTGTGTGGATGATTTTGCTAAAGTACTTAAGAGAGAGTATAAAGGCGTGGTGTATGCGGGGCTTGGAGCTGGGAATTGCAGCACTAGAACCCTGCAGATTCTAAGTGATCTTAGCGAGAAAATCCCTATTGTCATAAGCAGTAGAATTCAGCAAGGCGCAGTATCTGGAGCTGTCGCTAGGAAGTTTATCAACGCTAGTAACTTAGGCGCACCAAAGGCTAGAATCTTGCTCCAGCTAGCTTTAGCACATAATTTTACTCATAAAGAAATCGCGCAAATCTTTAAGCTGGTGTAGGCATTAAGGTAGGTTTAATACTCTGCTTCAAGCAGTCCGCAAATAATGTGGATCACAAGAATATGCGCTTCTTGGATTCTAGGTGTGTTATTACTCGGAATTACTAGATTCTGGCTTAACTCATTCATCTTGCCCCCACCTTTACCACTTAAGCCTACGCAATAGCAGCCAAGCTTCTGTCCAATCTCAAAGGCGCGTAGCACATTTGCAGAGTTTCCGCTTGTGCTAATGCCAAAGAGCGCATCCCCCTTGCGGGCAATCGCCTCTACTTGACGAGAAAACACAAATTCAAACCCATAGTCATTGCCAATAGCCGTAAGTGCAGAAGTATCTGTAGTGATAGAAATCCCTGCTAATGCTTGGCGCTCCTTTTTATAGCGTCCACTAAGCTCTGCAGCAAAATGCTGGGCATCTGCCGCGCTTCCACCATTGCCAAAAGTGATGATCTTTCCACCAGAATCTAGCACAGCCCTAAGCTTTTTCGAGACTTGCTCAATTTGTGGATGCAAGGCAAGCGTAGCTTGCAAAGTAGCGATACTCTCAGTCATTTCATTATGGATAAATGCTTGCATAAACACTCCTTTAGGATTGATTGTGGTTAGATCGGATTTTTTCAATAATACTTGTGCTAGATCTGCCTTGCACAAATTCTATGAGCTTTACTTCTTTGGCAAACTCACTACCTACTACTTCCTTGTCTCTATAGTCCGCGCCTTTTACAAGTATGCTAGGAGCTATGAGCTTGACAAGCTCATAAGGTGTGTCTTCTTCAAAGATTATGACAAAATCCACACACTCTAGCGCAGCTAGCACGGCGGCGCGATCATCTTGGGTGATAATGGGGCGACTTGAACCCTTTAACCGCCTAAGCGACTCATCACTATTTAGCCCCACGATGAGTAAATCCCCAAGCTCTCTTGCTTTTTGTAAATAGGATACATGCCCTGCGTGCAGAATATCAAAGCAGCCATTGGTGAAAACGATTTTTTTCTCACTTAAGGCTGGGAGCAAAGCTTGCACATCACTTCGTGTGATGATCTTAGAATCTGCATACGCTCCATTATGTAAGAAGCTAATAATCTCACTTAAGCTTGCAGTCGCGCTACCAATTTTGCCAATAACTACCGCAGCAGCAGCATTAGCAAAATCGCTTGCTTGGAAAATATCAAGCCCATTGCTAAGACCAAAGGCTAGGGCTGCTATGACTGTGTCTCCTGCGCCTGTTACATCATAGACTTCTTTGGCAATAGTGGGGGACTTCACTAAGCGACCATCACATAAGATCGCAATGCCATCTTCACTTAGTGTAACAAGACAAATATCAAGATTGCATAAGGACTTAAGCTTATCCATAGCGATTTTTAGGCTTGTATCATCAGTGATTTGTGTCTGTGTAGCAAGGCTTGCTTCAAGCTTGTTTGGTGTTAGTAGCGTAGCGTTTTTGTATTTTGTATAATCACTTCCCTTTGGATCAACAAGTACAGGCTTGTGTAAGCTTCTAGCAAGAGTGATAATACGCTGGGTGAGACTCGTGGTTAGCAAGCCCTTCGCATAATCAGATAAGATGATTGCATCAAAATTATGGAGCTTATGCTCTAATAGCTCATAGAGCTCATCTTCTAGCTGCGCCGTGATAGGGGCAGAATCCTCTCTATCTACGCGCAAAACTTGCTGATGGGAAATTAGGATTCTACTTTTTTGCGTGGTGGGGCGATTGGTTGGGATAATGCAAGAGATATCAATGCCCAAACGATCTAGATCGCTAGCTAGCCACTTGCCCAAGCTATCATCGCCAATAATCCCGCACAAGCTTACCTTCGCTCCAAGAGCGCTAAGATTCGCGCCTACATTACACGCGCCGCCTAGGCGGTTGTTTTCACTTTTGACATTGACTACTTGTACAGGGGCTTCTGGTGAAATTCTATTGCAAGATCCCCAGATATAGTGATCTACCATTATGTCGCCTATGACAAGGATTCTAGGTGTTTTGTTGTGCAGTCGTATCATTTTTAATCCTTTGTGAATATAACTCATAAATACCATCGATATAGTCAGCTATTCCATCTTCTAAGCTATAAGCTGGGATAAAGCCTAGATCCTGCGTGCTTAGAGTAATGTCTGCTTGGGTATGTGTTTGGAAAAATGTGTAGGGGTTTTTGATGTATTCAAGATTAAAGTCTCCTAGGGGTGCTTGGAGCTTTTTGCGCATACTTAGAGCATCTAGCTCCTTGCGCAAAATAGCAATGATGTCATTAAAGCTACGACTAACTCCTGAGCCGACATTATAGATCCCACCTTTTTGCGCATTCATCGCCAGCACATTTGCTGCTACCACATCATCAATATAGACAAAATCTCTCATTTGCTCGCCAAACTCAAAGAGCTTCACACACTTAGATTCTAGTGCTTGCAAGCTAAGCTGCAAAATCATCGAAGCTGTTTTGCCTTTGTAAAACTCTCTTCTACCATAGACATTAAAGTAGCGCAGCCCTATAATTGGCGTATTAGGCGAGTCTTGTAGGATTTTACGCACGCTATGATCCATAAGTAGCTTTGAGTAGCCATAGATATTTTCTGGGTTCTCGCCAGAGCCTATGGTGTTTGGAGCTTTTGTATTGCCATAAGTGCCTGCTGAGCTTGCATAAATCATCTTTGCACCCTTTTGCAGTGCGATATGCAAAAGCTCTAAAAATGCATGGTGATTGGTCTCAATCATTAGCTTTTGATCGCTTACAGTTGTATCAGAAATCGCAGCTTGGTGGAATACATAGTCAAAGTCGATTTGTTGCAAAATCTCTAAGCCTTTAGTGATGTCAAGAGCTAGCACATCGCCTTGAAAGCCTAAGAGATTTTTAAAGTGTCCTAGGGAAGTGGGATTCCCACTTGGGAAGCATTCTCCATCGCGGAACTTATCTAGCACGATGACGCGCGTATCTTTATGATGGGCTTGGAAGTAGGCTGCAAGCGCACTACCAACAAATCCTGCTCCACCGGTGATTAGAATACTCTTGCCAGAGAGATTTGGGAGCAGATGCTTTGGAATTTTTGGATTAGGGATAGAATCTAACATTGTACACTCCTATATAGAAAGGATTGTTTGCATACTCTCGCAAATCGCCTTGGTGTTTGGGATTATATGGAGATTATCAATATGAGTGAAGCGTTCTTTAGGTAGCTTGCCTATAAGGATTTTATGGCGGATCCCACCTGTTTGTCCTGCTTGCATATCAGTAATTTTATCACCGATGATAAAGCAGTCATTAAGCTTTATATCATAATCCTTTTTCGCTTGCTCAATCATACCAGCCTTTGGCTTGCGACACACGCAATTTTCCTCTTCTGTGTGCGGACAAAAATAGACACTATCAAAGCCAAAGCCCAGCCTAGTTTTTAGCTCTTTTTGCATATAGGTAGTGATGGCGCGGAAGTCCTCTAGCGTGTAATACCCCTTACCTATGCCACTTTGATTTGTAACGACAAAGAGCAAGAATCCATTATCCTTGCAAAAGCGCAACGCATCAAAAATCCCTTCGCTAAAGATGAAGTTCTCTTGCTTGTGCACATAGCCTAAGTCTTTATTGATCACACCATCTCTATCAAAAAACACAGCCTTTTTCATTACACTCCTTTATATCACATTGTAGTAATGCCTGCATAAATATTCCATAAACCAAGCAGCACCATAGCTACAAAGCTCACCCAAAATCCCTGCTTTTTATACGAACTAAGCACACTGCTTAGCATACCTAGCCCTAGCATACTAGGCAAGCTCCCTAGCCAAAATACGCTCATCACACACACAGCCCCAAGCACGCCACTAAGTCCTAGGATTTGCTCATTGAGCGTATAAAGCGCAAAAAAATACACCAGCCCGCAGGGCAGGAGTCCATTTAACACCCCAATGCCAAAAAAGCTCCATAAATAGCGTGATTGCAGCAGCATACCAAAGCTTTTACTAAGCCACCTAAAATCTTGCACTCTTGGCTCTAGAGCGCGCAATACCTTTGGAAAAAAGCCATAGCATATCGCATACACGATTAGCAACACCCCTACAAACAAGCTTGCAAACTCGCGCCACAAATGATGCAACGCAAATGCCTTCCCAAGCAGTGCAAACGCTACGCCAATGCACACATAACTACACCATCGTCCTAGACTATATGCCAAATGTCCCATCCAGCTAGGTTTTTTGACTTGCGTATAAGCTAGCACAATTCCCCCACACATTCCAGCACAATGCCCAAGGGAGAGTGAAAGTGCGCTTACAAACACTAAGCCTAAAGGGATTAGAGTAGATTCTACTAGCTCCATTACTAGAATCTAGCTAGACCATTCTCTTGACAAGATCACGCCTATCAAGTCCCTTTTTCACGCTTGCTTCAAGCTCTTTGGCTATGGTTGGGTTTTTTTCACTCATATCATCAAGGGCTTGTAACACTAAGTCGGCATGGACATTTGGGTGCTTACTAAGGCCGTAGAGAAAAAATCTCTTTTGTGTCGTTGTCATCTCAAGCTCATCGTAGTGTGCAAAAAGCTTTGCGACAGTTTGGGTTAGCTGCTCATTAGAGCTAGAAGCAAACTCAAGTGGCAGGAGAATTGTCTCAAAGTTGATGATCTCATACTCATTGCTAGAGTTTTTTATAGGGGCTGGCTTACTAAAGCGCGCTACTACAATTACACAGGCTAAAATCACAAAGATAAATAAACTTAGATAAAAGAGCAACTCTTCCATTGCTATACCTTAAACACCCAATTTTTCATAATTTTGGTAGAATTTTAGCTTATTTTTCTTATTTTTTGTCCGTAATAGTAGGTATTAGCACATCATAGAGCAATAGTATAGATTTGTAAGGATAGTGATATGGCAAGCACGCATTCTTTGACCCCCGATTGTTTAGTAGATTCTAGGCGCGAGCTTCTCGCCCAGCTAGCAAGTACTTATGGCACGCCACTTTATGTCTATGATATGCCAAAAATCGCGCGTAATTTCACAGCATTTAAGCAAGCCTTTAGTGGTCGAAAATCACTTATATGCTACGCCCTGAAAGCAAACTCCAATCTTAGCATTTTGCGCCTTTTAGCTGAACTTGGTAGTGGGGCGGATTGTGTCTCCATCGGCGAGGTTAGGCGCGCGCTTCTAGCTGGAATCCCAGCGTATAAAATTATATTTTCTGGTGTGGGGAAAAGAGATGATGAGATCAGACAAGCACTAGAGCTCGGGATTTTGTTTATCAATGTAGAGTCTTTTGAAGAGCTGCGGCGTGTAGAGACTATCACTAGGGATCTAGCACAAAAGCTAGAATCTAGAAAAGCCCTAGTGCAAAAGGCGCGCATTTCTATCCGTGTCAATCCAAACATCGACCCAAAGACCCACCCCTATATCTCCACAGGTTTGTATGAAAATAAATTTGGCGTGGATATGGATAGTGCGAAACAAATGTACCTCTATGCGCATAAATCCGCATTTTTAGAGCCTATTGGTATCCACTTCCACATAGGTAGCCAGCTTATAGACCTAGATCCACTCACCCAAGCTGCGCGTAAAATTGCTGATTTAGCGCGCGCTCTGCTAGCTCTTGGGATCAATCTGCGCTTTTTTGACATTGGTGGGGGGCTTGGGATATGTTATGAAGATGAGAAGCCTATTGATCTCTATGACTATGCGCAGGGCATTTTAGCTACACTTAGTGGCTGTGATTTGACTATTATTTGCGAGCCGGGTAGAAGGATTGTAGGTGATAGTGGGCTACTACTTACGCGCGTGATTAGCCAAAAGCTCACAGAATCTAAGCGGTTTGTTATTGTTGATGCGGGTATGAATGATTTGATGAGACCGGCGTTGTATGGCGCATATCATCAACCCATTGTGTTGGGCTATGATGGGGATTTGGCTTTGGGTAGTCATAGTGGCGATTTTGTGGATTCTGGGGTTTTTAGCAAAAATACCCAAAGTGTAGCCAACTCGCAGGAGACAGGATTTGCGATGAGAAATCAGGGTTTTGAAGGCGGTAGCGAAGGGATTTATCTAGGCGATAATGAGCAAGCTCCCACCGCAGAATCCACGATTTATCGCGCAAAACCAACGCGAAAACCAAGCAAAGCCGAATCCACCAGCGAGCAGCCAATATCAAAAGCTGACATTGTGGGACCTGTGTGTGAGAGCAGCGATACCTTTTGCAAAAATATCCCACTGCCTCCTTTGCACAATGGCGCATTACTGGGCTTTGAAAATGCTGGGGCGTATGGATACTCTATGGCTAGCACTTATAATGCTAGAATGCGCCCAGCAGAAGTGGGGATTTATGCAGATGGAGCGAGACTGATTAAACCTAGAGAGAGCTTTGAAGCAAGTGTGGCTGATGAGCTAGCCTTGCTAGATTCTAGTAAATAGTCCTACCACCTTTGCTTTGCAAGCGCGGTAGGCAAAGCCCAATGGGTTTTTGAGTAGGGCTATGATTTTATCAATGCGTAGTTGCATTGCTTGCAGGTCTTTACTTAGGGCATTTGCGTAGTCTTCTAGTGCGCGGCTTGTAAAGCTAGATTCTAGCTCTATAAGCTGCTTGGCAAAGGGTTTTGTGCGCCGTGCTAGATCCCACCAGATCGCGCGTTCATAGCCAAACATCGGCAAATGCGTAGAATCTAGCGCGAGATAGGGAGAGCTCCATGGCTTTGGCTCACAAACATAGTGGATAATCTTCCTTGTAGCAAAGCTTTGTGCCATAGGGTTTGCGTGAAAGGGTTTGTAGGTATCATAGAATCGATATTGATTATAAAACTGCGTTTGGAGATTCCAGCATATATCGAGATAGTAGGCATTCTTGCCTACTATGGCATTTAGCGCATCTTGGTCGAAGCATAGCGCATGATAGGTGTTAAGAAATTCTACGCATCGCTGCTCGATTAGCTCTTGTCGCCATTTGGGGAGATTTATGAGCATCATTCCGGAGTTGAAGTAGATATGCTTTGGGCTAAAGTGATAGGGCGCACCTGTGGTATCGCGCGCGCTTAAGGGGGGCTGACTAGAAACCACATCTCTTGTCACCGCTATAATTGAGTCTTGCATATTGCTTGAAAAAACCTCTCTCACATCGCTAAGGGCTAGCATATCAATATCCAAATAGAGAGCTTTTTGCACGCTTGTAGGTACAAATCGTGCTAGAAATAGTCTGCTATAAATCACGCGTGTGGCGTTGATTGGAGCGGTGATCGTATCTAAAAGTGTGGCGCAATCATGTGTGCTAATCGTGCAAGGATGTATGCTATTTAGCAGTGATTGTAGGGCAGGTAGCTTAGCTAGCTCTGCTTGACTCTCTAAATCAAAACCCCTAGAATCCAGTAGGATATGGAATACATAGGGCGCACTATGGCTAGAATCTGTATGCATTACAATGCTGTGTAAAAGCACAGATAGGTATTTGAGATAGGGGGTGGAAGAATTAAAGAATATGTGAAAGCTAGCGCGATCGAGTGTATTTTTTGTGCTTTGTGCTTGACAATCAGTAAAATCCCCCCAAATTGCTTCTGTCTGTGAGCTGTTTAAATGCTTAAGGCACAAATTTTTATCGTTTCTGGCTTGGTATTTGGGCTTTTTCATAGCAAAGCCTTTGAGTAAAGCACAATCTAGCTTAACTCTCATCAATCGCTCCAGTTACACATTGCTTACAAATCACACTTTTAGTAAATTCCCCTTTTTTATGCAGTGTGCGTAGCTCTTGCATTTTCTCCCCTAGCCAGAAGCTCTCTATATCCACGCATCCATTTTGCCTGTAAGATTCTAGTATGTTGCCAAGCACGAGCTGCTCTCCCCAAAATGTGCAGCAAGGAAGCACATTGCCTTCGGCAGTGATGACAAGCTGCTTGTAGGGGAAAGAGCAAGAGAAACTTTGCTTTTTTGCTGTGGTTTTGGAGAGTATAGACTCTTTCTTTTTGGTGGGTAGTACCATCTCTTGCACGCCAATCATATCCACCTTGTCTTGCCAAAATTCTAGGAAATCTTGTAGTTGAAATTCATTCCTTTGTGTGCGTACAAAATTCACACGCACAAGCGGGGTTAGGGAGTTTCGCTCTTTTTTGTAGGCTAGAAGAGTTAGGACATTTTCTACCACGCGCTTATAGTCTCCGCCTGGACGGATAATGTCATAGACTTCTTTAGAGATTGCATCAATAGAAATTTGTAAGCGATCTAGTCCAGAGTCGATTAAGGAGTATATGCGGTTTTGATTAAGCAAAAGTCCATTGCTAGAGAAATACACATCAAGCACTCCAGCTTTCTTGGCATAGATGATAAAGCGTTCTAAATCCTTGCGCAAAAGTGGTTCGTTTAGGTAGTTTAGCTTGATTGCCTTTAGTCCCTTAGGTACGCCATCATCGATGATTTTGCAAAAGAGCTCATAAGGGAAGTTAATATGGGATTTTTCTGTATTGTTCTCCATTGATAGTGGGCACATAGGGCAGGCGAGATTACAAGTAGCATTTAGCTCAAAGTCGATTTGCAAGGGGTAGGGGGTGATTATCTCTAGCTGTTGTGCTTTAGCGTAAGTGTCTCGGTAGTTGCGCCAAAGTATAGGGTTATTGATGGCTTGTAGGCTCTCAATCTTGTGTGCCCCTAGAATCCCTGTAAGCTCGCTTGCATTGCGTTGTAGTTCCATACTAGTCCTTTGTGCTTTGCTGCCATAGTGCCCAAGGTGCATTGCCACTGCTCCATAGCTCTATGAGTTTATTTCTATCGCGCAAAGTATCCATACACTGCCAGAATCCATAATGTTTATAGGCATAGAGATTTTTAGAAGCGCATAGATTGCGTAATGGCTCTTGCTCAAAGACGCAGCCCATATCGCTTGAAAGATACTCAAACACGCTAGGCTCACAGATAAAAAACCCAGCATTGATCCACCCACCTTGCGCGCTAGAATCCAGCGTGGCTAGATCGCCTTTAGGCTTTTCACAAAATGAGTCAACTCGCTCTCCACTCTCATCAAAGTTTAGTGCGCCAAATCGCCCTTCGGGCAGTACGGAAGTCATCGTTAGCGCGCCTTTGTGTGCCTTATGGAAATCTAGCAGTGCGTGCAGGTCAATATCGCCTAGTCCATCGCCGTAAGTTAGGGCAAATCTTTCATTGCTTACATAGTTTTTTGCTTGATAGATCCTACTGCCTGTCATATTTTCTTGCCCAGTGTAGAGTATGGTGATCGTCCAAGGCTCGACTTTGTTGCTGTGGATTTGTAAGGAGTTTGTGGAGAGATCAATAGTTACATTGCTATAGCGCATAGTGTAGTTTGTGAAGTATTCTTTAATAATGTGGGATTTGTAGCCCGTTAAGATGATGAAGTCATTAAATCCATAGAATCCATAGAGCTTCATAATGTGCCATAAAATGGGGTAGCCACCGATCTCTACCATAGGCTTTGGCTTGAAGCTTGTCTCTTCGGCAAGCCTTGTTCCAAGCCCACCGGCTAAAATTAGAACTTTCACGCTACACCTTTCATCTTGTGCTTTAAGTAAAACTTTTGCGAGATTATAGGGGTAAAAAGTTTTAATCATACTTAATAATTAAGTAATTATTACTTATAAAAATAGAATTTAAAGAAAATATTACTTTGTTTATTTTTATGCTAAGAGTTTATATGCTTGCAAAAACTCCAAATAGCAAGGTCGCTTATGTCAAGCTCCACACCTAAGCTAGAATCTAGCCAAGCCTCTAAAGTACCCAAACAAAAAAGCGGTAAGCAGCTCTCCCAGCGCGATATGGCTGGGATTTTGGGTATTGATACTAAAACGCTCTACAATTGGAAAAAGCATAAGCCAAATCTTTATCGTATCGTTATGTTGGGCTTTAAATTTGACGAGTTGCTAGAGTGTAGCAAAAGAAACTATGTAGAGCTTTTGGAGATAGAAGCGCGCTTTACTTAGTGGCATTAGCTAGGGCTTAATGCAATCTACTTGGCTAGATTCTAGCTAGAATCTACTTCGCGCGTGCTTCTAGGGATTTGGCTAGGCGACTTAGTGGAAAGCACATCGCAAAATACCCCACAAGTAGCGCGCTATATATTACAAATGCCGCTGTAGGGATAGAGCGATTTGCTTCTATGATCTGGCGTCCTACTTGTAGCATATCAGCAATACCGATGAAAAGTAACAGCGAAGTGGTCTTAATCAGCCTTGTAAAAAGATTAATAAGCCCGGGTAAGAGTCGCTTATTAGCAATGGGTAAGATGATAAAGAGCTGCACACTAAGAGTGGAGAGCCCAAGAGATAGGGCGGCTTCTTTTTGGTGCTTATCGACACTCTGTAACGCCCCTCTTACTAGATCTGCCATCTCAGCACCTCCCCAAAAGCTAAAGACAAGCACTGCTACTGCGACATTTGATAGACTTATATGCAAGAGCTGGGGCAAGCCAAAGTAGCACACATAGAGCAAAGCTAGGATAGGGATAAGTCGCACAGATTCTAGGTAGAGCTTGCAGGCTATGCGTAAAATCCTAGAGCTAGACACCATCATAAGTCCCACAATCGTGCCAATGACGATGGAGCAAGCAATTGCAGTAAATGCGATAGAGAAGCTAATGCCAATTCCTTGCAAGAGTCTAGTGAGATTATGGATATTATAGAGTACTTCCATTACAACTTCCTTTGTGCTTCTTATAATTGCTTGTTTAGGTGGGATTCTAGCGCGCTTGCTGCTAAAGAAATGGGCAAAAGCAACACGACATACATTAAAAGTAGCATAGTGAGAGCCTCATAAGTTTTCCCATATAAGTCAATAATATCTTTACTAATGTATAAAATATCTCCTAATGCCAAAATCCCTACAACAGAAGTTTCCTTGATGAGAAAGATCACATTTGCTGTGATCCCGGGCAGGGCGATTCCAAGTCCTTGAGGTAGCACAACAAAGCGTAGCACGCTTAGTCGCGATAGCCCTATGCTAAGCGCGGATTCTACTTGAGTCTTGCTAATGCTCCCAAGTCCAGCGCGGAGACTCTCGCACATATACCCCCCGCCAAGAAATGCCAGTGCAGTAGTCGCACAAGCAAAGGCAGAGAGCGTAATCCCAACCTTTGGCAAAGCAAAATAGAGAAAGAAGAGATGAATAAGTAGGGGTGTGTTGCGCGCTATTTCGACATAGCTTGTGATACTTAAGCGCGTAGCTTGTAAAAGCGCGCGCTTAAGCTTGCTACTATTAGCTAGTTCGCGCTCACACTCTATAAGCACACACGCACACAAAAGTCCTACAACAATCGCTAGTGTAATGCCACAAAGCGAGATGGTGATTGTAAGAAGTAGTCCGCTTTTAAACAGCCCAATATGCTGCCAAATAAATGCAAAATCAAGCATTGTGTGCTTGCACGATTTGATAGAGCGCAGAGATTCCATCTACGCAGCTTTGTGGCGCACCATCTCTGCGTGTTTTAGCGATAGATTCTACAAGCTCCCTTACTTGCGTGGCACTAAAGCGTGTGTGGTCAAACACGACAATGGCAAGCTCATCGCCTACTTGCAAGAAATATTGCTCATAGCGTGGCATATAGCGAGTAGCACCAATAGAGATGAGTGCTTGGCGAGGGTAGCCTGCTTGCACGAGAATCTGGGGGAGATCTTCTAGGACACCAAAGTCCTTTTGTGTATTAAGCTTGCAAGCGATCCACTCAGTAAGTTTGCTATAAAAGTAGCTATAAGAGTGCAGTGCGCTACATTCGCCATAGGGCACAAACTCTGTGCCTTTATGTGAGATAAAAGAGGCGATTGAGTAGCGTTGGCAAATCCCAGATTTTGTGAAAGTATCGATAGAGATTTTTGTGCCAAGCCCTTTGGAGCCAAGGGAGAAATTTTTCTTTTGTGAGATTTTTGTGGCATAGCAGTCGTTGCGTACAGAAGCATCATTACACGCCATAAAAAACTTTGGCACAACGGCTTTAACTAGCCTTTGCACGCTAGAATCTATATCTTCATAGATGATCTCGCACTCTAGGGCGACTTCTGGTTCTGCTTGTATGCGCTTAGTAGAATCTTGTGGCAAGATTATGGCTTTATCATTAAAACAGTCGCGCCCTAATGTAGCAGAGTTAGGCACATAAAATGGAAAAACCCCCTTAGGTGCATTTGCATCATCGCATACGATGTTGGCAAAATCCTTTGCTTCTCCTGCTTGCTCTAGGTGGTTAGCGAAATTCCCCGCGAGTCCAAAGCTAATGATTGCCTGTTTATCTGCTTGCATAAGTGTCCTTGCGGATAAAATAAACGCGATTCTAGCCAACTTTGCACAAAACGCTACTAATTTTTATAAAATTTCTCTCACAAAAGTCCAAATCTACGCATTTGCAGCGTTTGCACCTTGCTAGGAGTAAGCCAAAGGGTGCGAGATAGATTCTAGGCTAGAATCTAGTAGGCTTGCTAGAGTCTGCTATGCTTGCGGGCTCAATGTTACAATGTTTGTAAGGATTGTTGTATGGATTCTAGGAGGCGTGGTATGTTTGCTCTAAGTTTGCGCACAGCTCTGCCATATACGCTCCCAATTTTTGTAGGCTATGTACTTATGTGCGCGGTGGCGTTTTTGCATCATAGCTTTGGGTTCTAGGTTGTGTGGGTGGGGCGATTTTAGGCGGATATGTGTGCAAAAATACTAGGCGATGTAGAGTGCCTTTTATGGGGATGCTTGTGAGCTTTTTGTGTCTTTTGTTCTTTGGGAAAGAGCTGTTCTTGATCCCAGCACTTGTGCTAATATGCGCATTGCTATTTTATGATACTATGAGTAAAAAACCGATACAATGAATTCTTTCAGCTTTCCTAAGGATATAAATGAGAATCTGGCTACTACTTTTATGTAGTGCGCTTATTATACAGTCTATATGTGCACACCCTATAAGCCACAAGGGGATCAAAAAAAGTGATGATGTGCTCTATGCACCTCCTAGATTCTATGGCTCTCAAAATAGGGATTTGGCTTTGTGTGCAAGGGGATTAGCCTGTGGGCTAGGATCAGGGATTTCTTCGGCTCGACTCATCGATAGATCATTAGTTTTATCTTCCTTACAAGCCTTGAAAACGAGCGCGGTGCAAGGTGCAAGCACACAAGCAGGTTTCTTTAGTAAAAATCTCAATTCTAGCTCTACAATCTTAGAATCCCAAACAGAAAATAAAAAACTAGCCACTGCAATTCCTAGCATCTTAGAAGAGAGTCGCGTGCAGAAATTAGATTCTAAGCCTACTTACTACAAGCCAGACTCGCCTAATACTTATCTTAATACAACCATAGGTTTGCTTGGTGGGGGGATTATCGTTAGTATCATTGGGCTATATATTATGCCAGAGAGCGTTACAAATTGGGATCGCTCGCGCTTTGGCTTTAAGGCATGGCTGCAAGATGTAAAAATAGGACCTGTCATTGATGTGGATAATTTTTGGCTAAATGGTGTGGCACACCCATACTTTGGTGCGGTGTATTATATGCAACCGCGTGTGGCTGGATACTCGTGGGCAGAATCTGCGCTATTTTCTTTTATTACTTCATCGATTTTTTGGGAGTATGGGATTGAGGCATTTGTGGAGATCCCAAGCTGGCAAGATCTTATCTATACGCCTGCTATGGGCTCGATATTTGGTGAGATTTTTTACCAGAGTACCAAATATATCCAGTCTAACGACAATCGCCTCTTTGGCTCTAGGATTCTAGGGCTGATTGTTGTAGGGCTTATGGATCCTATCGGGGTGATTATGCGCGACTTTGGGCTAGCGAAGTCTATGGGTGCGCATGATGTGCGCCAAATCACTTCCTATGCTATGCCGATGAGAGTAGGCTTTGCTATGCGCTTTTAAGCAAAAGCCTGCTATAAAGCAAGTTTTTTTACTAAGGATTATCTATGCACACTATTTCTAAGCTTGCCAAGCTTCCTACATGCTATGGCGACTTTCTTATCCAATCTTTTAGAGAAACCCTAGAATCTAGCGGCGCAGTGCTGGAGCATTTAGTTGTGATGACACCACATCTCCCGGAAAATCCGCTTGTACGCGTGCATTCTGAGTGCTTGACAGGCGATGTCTTTGGCTCGTGTAAATGCGATTGTGGACCAGAGCTAGATATGGCGATGAAAAAAATAGCTAAGGATGCTAGTGGTGCAAATGGAGCAAAAGGTGGTGGTATGCTTATCTACTTACGTCAAGAAGGCAGAGGTATAGGGCTGTTTAATAAGGTCAACGCCTATGCCTTGCAAGATCAAGGACTTGATACTGTGGAGGCAAATATCAAGCTAGGCTTTAAAAGCGATGATAGAAGCTATGGCATCGTGCAAGAGATTTTTACACATTATGGGATTAAAAGAGTGCGCTTGCTTACCAATAATCCGCGCAAGATAGAGACAATTAGCGCGTATGTGGAAGTGGAGCGGGAGAGCATCATTGTAGAGAGTAATGAGCATAATGCCAAGTATCTTGCTATCAAAAAGCAAAAGCTAGGGCATTTGCTCTAACTGAAGTGAGGTAGACTATGGGGAGAATCACTCTTGCACAAGGTAGTGGCGGTGCAGCGACAAGCGCACTCATCGATAAGGTGTTTTTAGCGCATTTGCGTGAGCTTTTTGTCTCGCTGGGTGAAGATGCTGGCGTGGTGCGTGCAAATGGACTTCTTGCGTGTAGTACAGATAGCTTTGTGATCACGCCTATTTGCTTCCCCGGGGGCGATATTGGCAAGCTTAGTGTGTGTGGGAGTAGTAATGATGTGGCGATGATGGGTGCAAAACCTCTGTATATGAGCTTTGGTTTTATGCTAGAAGAGGGCTTTAGTATAGAGCTATTAGAATCCATTATCCAAAGTATCAAACAAGAGCTTATGCAGACAAATATCGCAATTATTAGTGCAGATACAAAAGTCCTGCCAAAAGGTAGCATTGATCAAATTTTCATCAACACCACTTGTATAGGTGAGATTCTACTGCCTAATGTTTCTACACAAGCTCTAAGCGTGGGCGATAGCATTATCATCTCTGCGCCCATAGGTGCGCACGGGGCAAGTATCTTTGCTTCGCGGGAAAATATCGGGCTAGAATCTAGCGTGCAAAGCGACTGCGCCCAGCTCTACCCTATGCTAGCACCACTATTTGTAAGCGACCTTACGATCCACACAATGCGTGATGCCACGCGTGGCGGACTTGCAGCTGTGCTGTATGAGTGGGTGCAGGGCAGGGAGTTGTGCATTGAGATTGATGAAAAGGCTCTGCCTATTGATGAGGGCGTGCAGGGGATTTGTGAAATTTTAGGACTTGAGCCTACATACTTGGCAAATGAAGGGGTATGTGTGCTAGCAGTCAAAGAGCAAGATGCGCACAAGGCGTGTGAAATGCTTCGTGCGCATACTTTAGGGAGTAGGGCTTGTGTGGTAGGTAGGGTCTGTGCGCCTAGCAAACAGACACAATCGCGCGTAGTTTTGGTGAATGAGTGGGGTGGAAAGCGGTTTATGGAGTATCCTGATGGTGAGTTGCTCCCTAGAATCTGCTAGAGTGCTAAAGCCCAATATGAAAGAGAGAGTATGAAAAGTCCCTGCTACCCTAAACTACTTTTTATCGCTGATTGTTATAAATACACACATGCTACGATGTATCCAAATGGCGTGGAAGAAGTGTATAGCGTGCTTTACTGCCGTAATCCGGGACTTGATTTATCTGCGCTGAATGGTCATATCGTAGCCTTTGGTATGCGCCAAGCGATAAAAAAGCTCTATGGCTTATATGAGGAGTTTATAAACGCACCTAAAGAGATCGTGCAAGCAGGGTTAGAGTTTTTGTATAGCGATTTTATGAAGCTAGATTTTGGCACGGAGTCTTATCGCTTGTTAGTGGGCAAGTGGCTTTCCTTACCTAAGACTATGCCACTTGCTTTTAAAATCCTGCCAGAGGGGAGCTTTATTGCTTCAAATACGCCTATTATTACCATTTCTTGCGATCAGGCGCAGCACTGCTGGTTTGTTAATTTTGTAGAGACTTATTTGAACTCGGAGTTATGGAAGAGTTGCTTTGTCGCTACACAAGCTGCGCTTTTTAAGCGCATAGAATACGATTGCACGGGTGTATATATCGATGAGAGTTATAACTTCCACGATTTCTCCCAGCGCGGTATGAATGGCATAGCTGATTGCTATGCTTCATCGATGGGGCATTTGCTCTTTTTTAGCGGAAGTGATTCTATGATGGCGTTGCAAAATGTGTGCGAAAACTATGGCGGTGATGTAAGTATGCTAGGTTCAATTCCTGCGAGTGAGCATAGTGTGATGTGCCTAGGTGGGGAGAGTGGCGAACTAGAGAGTTTTAAGCGTATTATGCGATCTTTTCCTACTTCTATGGTCTCAATTGTGGCAGATACTTGGAATCTATGGGCAATTATCCAAGCATTACGAGATGATAAAGAAGCTTATGCGATGATACAAGAGCGTCCCAAGCCCATCGTGCTAAGACCAGACTCTGGCGATCCTTTTACAATCCTTACAGGCGATGACAATGCTAGTGATTGGCGCGCGAAAATGGGCGTGATACGGCTTGTTGATGAGAACTTTGGGCTTGATAGGGTGAAAATTATTTATGGGGATGCGATCACACCTGTGCGCGCTAGGAAAATCTATGAGTGGTGCAAGGCTAACGGCTATAACCCCACGAAATTTCTAAGCTTTGGGGTTGGGAGTTATGCGTATAACTCAGGCATACGCGATGATGTAGGGCTTGTTAGTAAGATGACTTGGGCTAAGATTGATGGCAAGGCTTGCAATCTTATCAAGCAGCCAATCACCGGAAATGAAAAGACTTCACTCTCTGGTAAAGTCGCGCTAAACGCACGCTATGAGGTCGTGCAGTTTTTGGATAAAGAGCTTGCAGATGATAGGCTCACAACAGAGCTTAGCCTGCCTAGCTTGCGCGATTTACGCGCTTTTTGTAAGCGGGAGTTCCTACGCGTGGTGCAAGGTTAGCACACTAGAATCTAGGCTGGATTCTGCGACATTACAAAATTTTTCAATCCCTTGTAAATCTCTTCGCCCCGTTTATCTATGTCTTCTTTATACCAAGCATTTTTTTCTTCTTTGGCTGCTAAATCCTTCACTTCTTTTAAGTTTAAGTTATCTGAAGATTCTTTATATATTTCTTTCTTTTTAGCGAAGAAGTTGTTGGCACATTTAATATTGCGCTTGCTGTCAAGCAGAATCTTATTGCCTATCTTCTCTAAATATTCTGCGTGGCTATTTTCATCCCAGCCATCAAAGCAAGCATTCTGCCACTCCTTGGGCAAAATATGTTCAATTTGCAACTTAGAAACATCAATAGGGTTTGAAAAATCACCATAAATATGGGCATAAAGATAGAGCAAGTATTTAACTCTTCTGCTGTTAGCTGTTTTAAGGTCATCAAAAAACGATTCTTCATCTGGATATGAGACTTTTACAATTTCACTGCTCAAAGGTTTATTATGTAAAAGATCAACATTAAGTTTAAATGCAATATGGTCGGTTTTGTTGGTGTTAGCTTGATCATTAATGAGGAGTAGGCTCATCATTTTAAGTAATTCTAGTAATGGTGCTTCAAAAGCATTGCTAATCACATTTTTATCAATACTTTCGCATATAAATTGCTCTTTATTTTTCCACACTAAACAACTCACAAACGATTTCCAGCTTGAGTTTTGGAAGAGAAAAAGCACATCCATATATAAAAGTGATTTATCTTGCAGATAATCTTGTGGCTTTAGCCAAAAATTTGTCAAAAGAGTGATGAAAGACATCGTTTCATCTTTATATAGCCATTTGTCCCTATAGCCATAAGTTACCTTTTTCTTACTATTTCCTTTACTTTCTTTCGTAAAAAAGTCTAAAAGGTTAGGTGTGTTGTATCAGAATCGTTATTTTCCGCCCTAATAATGTGCATATACTGCAAAAAGAGAAAATCAAGATTCACATCTTTATTACTCTCCATGCTCTCTATATTTGCTTCAATCCCACTCCATTGAGCGATAAAGCTATCGATATTGCCTTGCTCTTTGTGGTGTTTATATAAATATCCCTTTAGTATATCAGCATTGGAGAGTGGCATTCCGCGAGAATTAAGTGTATTAAAAATTGTCATTGCAGATTCTTGACTATCGCATACTACAAATAATACAAAGAGATTTTTGCCCAAGACAAACTTACAAAACTTACTCCAGCTAAGTGCTTGGGAGTCTTTGAACTCTTTTAATCTATCTTTAAAATATAAATAGTTTTGCACATAAGGTGAGCGATTATTTTTTATTTTCTTATTATCTTTTTGTATTAAATTCTCATCAATTGTATCACTTAAAATCTTGTTGAGATTCTCTTTCTCTTTTTCTGTAGTGACATCACTTCGCAAACGTTGCTTGTCAAAGTGAAACCCTTCATCATTTTCATACTCCCACAAGCATTTGCCAAACGCTTTTTCATTATCCCCCTTTTCTTTTGCTTTTTCTGTTTTGAAACATTCATAAAATGCTCGAAAAAGCAGAGTGAAAGTCGTGATTCTCTGCTGTCCATCAATGATTTGAAATTCATCTTTCTTTTCTTTAAATGCAATAATAGAGCCTAGAAAATACTCATCACCACTATCGCTATCATCCTTATCATTAAAAGCATCAAAAGCATTGACAATATCATTCCACAATGTTTCACATTCATTTATCCCCCATCTATATGGGCGTTGATACGGTGGGATAATAAACTTTACACCCTCTTCGCTTAGCATTTTTGCAATATATTTTGTATGACTGTCGAATGTCATAATAATCGCTCCTTACTATAGAATACTAGACTATAGCGCAGGTCGTTTTTTTTGTCAAACTTTTGGGTGAAGATGGTGGGATCGATAAGAGTTGAGATAAATTGTAATACCAACATAGTAGTTTTCAAGCTAGCAAGATTGGGCTAGTACCAGTAAACTTTAAGCTCGTGCATAAGCCTTAGAACCCTAGCAGATCACGCTCATTAGGACTTAGATTCCCTTGATCACTTAGGTAGAAATACTTGCGCAGGACAAGCAGGTTGCACGCTTCTTCTATGTGTGGGTTTTGGAAAGCTTGGCAGTAGATGTTGGCATTGTGAATAATTTCTTTTGCTGCTTTTTCATTGTGGAGAAAAAACTCGAGCAAGGAGTCGAGATTACCATAGTCATCATCAAGCAAGGCGTAATGCACATTTTCTTGGAGCTTTTCTTCCATAAACCAGCTTTCATAGCGCGGCTTTGGCATAATGCAAAGGCTATTGCTCCCTAGAATCCATTTAAGATTGCTTGCTACATCATTGCCTTCTAGGCTTAGGAGAAACTTATAGTGTAAATGCTCTTTTTTGGAGATTTTAGGCTTAGTGTAGGCGGGGTGTTCATCTGCACTGCCTGTATGTCCTAGGTTGCAGAGTGGATGGGAGAAATATTGCTGTAAAAACTTGCTTCTATGCTCTTGCGGACACGCCCCACGGAAGAAGAGCAAATCGTGTTTTTTCTCATAGGGGATAGGGTCTTTAATGAAGCTAAAGTGGCGGTGTTTTTCGAGCTGGAGAATGATGCTGTTGGCGTTATTGTGGGTTTGGCTAGTTTCAGTAAGTAATTTATTTGTTTGCAAGGCGGTTTTGCCATCACTCAATGTGCTAGAATCTAACCTTTCGTCGTTGCAGGTGTTGTTTGTTAGCAACGCGTGGCAATCTACAAGATCATCGCTATTATTACTCCTAAGCATTACACGCCCATCTATTGGTCTAGTCTTCGTAATCGCTGGGCTTGTGAGATAGTAATTTACATCACTAAACTCATAATTCCACACAAAGTGGTCTGGGAAGTAGCGCGTCCATTGATATGAATCATAGAAATACACGCTTGAGTGGTCTTTACTAAGCTTATTTTCGCGCAAATAGCCAAAGTGTGGTGGCACGATAGTGTCTCGCATAGGTTTTGTGGCAGGGAGTGCGAAAGGCTTTGGGGTAAAGTGGGTATTTAGCTTATGGTAGTGGGCTACGCGCGCGGCGATAGAATCTAGTATGCGAACATCTAGGGTAAAGATGGCTTTAAGTTTAGATTCTAGGAGTGCTTGTGGGATAGCCCTTGGCAGTAGCATTCTATATATGCCTTTAAGATTATAGATAATTTTTGCGCCCATTTGTCTTGCTCCTTATTTTTTGTTTAGCACCACATAGTAGCCACACGCCACACATACCAGCAGGGCAAATGGCACTAGCACACCAATTTCTGGCAAAATCACGCCTGTGATAGAAAACTGACTGAGTGAGAAAAAGCCCCCCCATACAAGCAACGCAAACACGATAAACAAAAATCCTAGTAAGTATAGATTCCCATAGCGTGCAAGGCTTGGAATATAGTAGGTGATGATGATGGCTACAAATGGCACAAAAAGTGGGACGATGATAAGCGCGTAAAGCACAGCACGGATCTTCTCGTTACCGATCTTTTGCTCCTTCAAAAGCTGCAAGGAGTTAAATGCGTCGATGATAGAAATAGATGGCTTTGCTTGGGAGAATGAGTCTAGTACCTTTGGGTTGAAATCTTTAAGTATGGGAAGTTTGGCAAAGGTTTTTGCATCTAAGCCTTTGCTACCTAGCTCCCAAAGACTAGGCATATCTTGAGTGAAAGCACTGTAAAGCATCCAGTGTGCATCTTCAAATGTAGCATTTCTAGCTTGCGTGAAGCGCGTGAGATTCTGCTTGCTAGAATCTAGCCCAAAGACACGGATCGTGCTGGCTTGGCACACAAGATTGATCGAGCCAAAATAGACATAATCATCATTGTACTTGACAAAGAGATCTGTCGTGGGCGCGCTAGAATCCTTGGCAAAAAACTTTTCTACCTTTTCTTGCGCATAAGCAAATGGCGTGGCATTTAGCCCAATATGTATGCAGGAGATAAAAAGACTTAGCCAAAGTACAGGACGCAAAAGCGCGCGCTTAGAATAGCCAAGTGCGAGTAGGGCGGTGTATTGGTTGGTCTTAATGAGAAAGAGATAGCAAATCGCCATAGCAAGCAGTAGGGAAATAGGCAGGGTGAAATTCATCGCGTATAAAAAGTCATAGACAAAAAACAAGATCAAAAGATTCGCAGAATCTGCAAAGTTATCGATATATTGCAGGCTATCAATACTGACAAAAAACAACCCCAACGCTAAAAAAATTACAACAAAATAGCGCAGATAATAATGAGCGATAAAGAGAAAAAGTCCAATGCGCATACTAATCCCCTTTGCAAGCACGCGCAGGTGAGATGGTAGCTACCCTAGCATCTCGGCTAGATTCTAGGGTAGTTTGCTTACTGGGGACTTGGGCGGAATCTTTTGGCTTGCTTATGGTGAAGTGGCTTTGTAGGGCGGTAAAGTCTCTTGCTATAATGAAAAATAGCAAGCCTCTCACACTCTCATCAACTAGCTCTAGTAGTTGTTCCTTGGGCAAGGAAAAATCCCCTAGCACAAAATCGATGATTTGCTTATGCTTGCTTGCTTGCGTTTCAGGTAGGCTTTCTTTAATCCCAAAGCGCAAGCGCATATAGTCTTGTCTATTTAGCGCGCTATCGATGGATTTTATCCCATTGTGTCCGCCACTGCTACCACCAAGCTTATAGCGGATTGCACCAAGGGGGAGGTCTAGCTCATCGTGTGTGATACAAAGCTGACTGATTTTATAAAAGCTTGTGATTGCGGCAATCGAGTTGCCTGAGAGATTCATAAAGGTCTGCGGTTTTGCGATATGGATATGTGGAGTAAGGGTAGCAATGTGCGCGTAGAATCTATTTGATGCTTCAAGCTCAAGTCCTAGGCACTCACATAATCGGTCAATGATGATAAAGCCTATATTATGGCGGTTTTGGGCGTATCTGTCTCCCGGATTCCCAAGCCCAGCGATGAGTAAAGGCTCTTGCGCGCGCATCTGTGGGAGATATTCTGCTAGTAAGGATCGCGCGCTAAAAGCAATAATAGGTAGGCTCTTTATCGTAGAGATTAAGTGCTTGATATGGGCTTTTTGCGCAGACACAGCCCCTGCCTTTGGGTTGGGCTACTTGGCTTTGATACAGCTAATAACTGCGACAGATTGGTTTTCTGTGATTTTTACGCCATCAATTTGCGGTAGATCGCGCACAAGGATTGAGTGTCCCACATCAAGCGCACTTACATCAAGTGCGTAAGAAGCAGGGAGATTTTCTGGGGCGGCTTTAACGCTTACGCGCTTTTTAGCGATGAGCAGGACACCTTTGTTTTTTAATCCAACGGCTGTGCCTTGTGCTTGCACAGGGATTTTGTAGTTTGCCACCACACCCTTTTGTGCGACCATAAGGTCGATATGTAAAATTGTGCCATACACAGGGTCTTTTTGATACTCTTGGATCACTACATCAAGTGTCTTGCCACCAACTTTGACAGGGAAGACTAGAGAAGTCTTTGCCTTTATTGTGCGGATAAAGTCGTTGATCTTAAAAGCACAGTGGATATTCTCCACACCTTTTGCATAGATGTTGGCAATTAGATAGCCATCTTTCCTTAAGGCTTTTGCATTCGCCTTTGAAATACTCTCTCTAATTTGTCCTTCAAGCATTCTGTGTCCTTTGTATAGTGAAATAAGCGCGCATTCTAGCGATAGTTTGCTTAAACTTCCTAGAATCTATTTGCAAGCTTGTTTAGATTCTAAGCTGGGGTTTGCGTAAGCTTTAGTGTTTGGGTGGTGTAGCTAGGGCTTTGCTTTCTGCTCTTTTTGGATTCTTTTTAGCTCTTTTTCAAATTTTTTTCTCCGCAAGATTGGCAGCCTATCGACAAATAGTACGCCATTGAGATGATCCATCTCGTGCTGCACTGCTATGGAGAGCAAGCCATCTGCTTGGAGCACTCTCTCCACCCCAAAGCGATCCTGATATCCCACGCTAATGGTCTCAAATCGCTCAATCTCTTCATAAAATCCGGGGACAGATAGGCAACCTTCTTGGTAAGTGGTTATCCCTTGGGTTTTTAGCAAGGTTGGATTGATTAGCTCAAGTTTGTCTTCTTCATACTGCTGCCCATCTTCTTCGCGTGGTAGTGTGATTATAAGCGCACAAATGGGCTTATCCACTTGGATTGCTGCAAGTCCTATACCATTTGTGGCAACCATTGTTTCATACATATCATCAAGCAGTTTGTGTAGATTCTCATCAAACTCTCTAACTGCTTGGGATTTAACTTTGAGTCGCTTGCTTGGATACTTAACTATTGGCAGAATCGCCATTAATATCATCCTGTTGATAGATTTTGCAATGTCGTTTTTCATCAAGAGCGATTTTGAGCGTTGAGAGACAAGCACTTTGCGTTTCTTCTACGGATCGCTCTGGCATAATCTTAGCGATACTTGAAGCTACATCAAGCTGTAAATTCATATCGCCTACAAACACATCTGTGGTCTGGGCTGATTGGTAGAGAAATACGCAAAGCTCTTGGGCTTCAAGCAAGTCAGAATACTTTAGTAAGATTCCAAACACGCCATCTCCCATATAGGCGATGAAGCTGCTTGTTTGTATATGCTTTTGCAGAAATTTTGCCATTGTTTTTAGAAGAATTGTGAAAACTGGAGAGTCTTGCCCAATTTGGCGCGATAAATCTTGGGAGAGCGTGATATAAATGAGCACTGATGAATGGTTAAACTCTAAACATAGCTTTTGCTCCTTTTGCAACACATCAGTAAAATAACTTTTGTTATATACATCAAGATTAAGGTCATAGACAGAATTTTGGCTGATTTGCTTGAGATTTTTATCTGTTTTAGCATAGAGATCTCGGATCTGATCAAGCTGCTTGGAAGTAACTTTAGTGACTTTAGTCATATCGCGGATAAAAAAGTCCATCACATTGCGCATAGTGAGTTTATTATCTGCTTGCTCTACATCTTTAGAATATTGTTTGACAACATTTTCAGCGATTAAGAAATTTTGATACACAACAGACATACAGCTAAGCACTTGTTTGATGATACGCAAACTCTCGCCAACAGACTTCTCAAATACAAGTGCGCGATTTTCTAAGTCTGATTGCATACGCATAATTGTGCGCACTTTCTCGCGGACAGCTGGAGATTCTTGTTGCAAAAATTTTTCAAAATATAAGCGGTAGTTTGATGGCAAGCACGGTAAGGATTCTGCTTGGAGTGTTTGGATCGTGGTTTCTGACAAGCGACTTACCACTTCAAGAAAATCTCCACTATCGCCAGACCCGGGCGCAATATCGGCGCGTACATCTGGGTTAATCCCAGATAAGAAAGGGTTAGTGCCTATATCAGATGCTTTTTCTTGATTTTTATCCATCGTTTTATACTTTCCTTAAAACTTAACTTGAAAATTTATTTGATGCTTTTTGTTAAAACTTTATCAATGAGTCCATAATCTTTGGCTTCTTTGGCACTCATAAAAAAGTCTCTCTCTGTATCTTGGGCAATTTTTTTTAGTGGTTGCCCGGTGTTGCTAGCCATAATCTCATTAAGTATGGAGCGAAGTCGCAGGATTTCTTTAGCTTGGATTTCTATGTCTGTGGCTTGTCCTTGTGCGCCACCAAGGGGCTGATGGATCATAATCCTAGAATTAGGCAAGGAATACCGCTTGCCCTTAGCCCCACAGCTTAGTAGAAATGCCCCCGCACTTGCGGCTTGCCCTATGCAGATTGTGCAAATATCTGGGCGGATATATTGCATTGTGTCATAGATACTAAATGCGCTTGTGATAACGCCTCCGGGGGAGTTTATGTAGAGATTGATGTCTTTTTCTGGATCTTCTGCTTCAAGGAATAGTAATTGAGCGACAATGGAGCTTGCTACCATATCGTTGATCTCTCCGCTTAGTAAAATTACACGATCTTTCAGTAGTCTTGAGTAGATATCATAGCTACGCTCGCTACGCCCTGTTTTTTCAATCACATAGGGGATATAGTTCATACTTGTGCCTTTGGATTTTCTTTGGGCGTTGATGCTTTCGTCTTAGTCGGCTTTTTGGCTAGCTTTGGACTTTGGCTAGCTTTGGAATCCTTAGATTCTAATAAGCCGGCTTTTTCATCAAGAAGATGGCGTAGCACTCGATCTTCTATTATTGCCATTTTGACTGCTGGAATCAGGTTGTTGTTGCGATAGTATTCGAGCACTTCTTTGGGGTTTTGCCCTTGCATCATTGACTCGTAGTAGATTGCTTGCATTGCTTCATTGTCATTGATTGTGATATTTCTTTCCTTGGCAATGGCATCGACAAGGAAAGTGATTTTCACGCTTTTACGCGCTTCATCGCGGAAGCTCTCGCGCTTGTCTTTCGCTTTTTGCGCATCTTGCTGATAGGATTTAAGCTCTTCTTCCGGGATACTTGCAAGTGCATTGCGGAAGAGTACATCCATTTCTTGCTCGACAATGGCATTAGGCAAGTCAAAGCTAAAACCCTGATCTAAAGCTTCAAGGCATTTTTGCTTCATTTCTTCGTTGTAATAGCGGTTTTTAAGCTCTGTGGCAAGCTCATCTGTCACGCGAGATTCTAGCTCTGCAAGCGTTGCGTCATCTCTGCCTAGAATCTTTGTAGCAAACACATCATCAAGAGCGCATTTAGTTCGCTCTTGGATTTTGTTGATTTTGACCTTGAAGGTCGCTGATTTGCCCGCTAGAGCACTTGAGTGGTAATTGTCTGGGAAATTTACTTCAATACTTTTTTCTTCCCCACATTTTACACCTACAAGCGCATCTTCAAAACCGGGGATAAACTGCCCGCTTCCAATGGTTAGATCAAAGCCTTCAGCCTTTCCACCTTCAAATGCCACGCCATCAACAAAGCCTTCAAAGTCGATATTTACGATATGATCTTTCTTAATGGCTTCATCCTTAGATTCTACTAGTTCGCCTTGTGATTGTGCCATCATATCAAGCCGCTCTTGGATATTCTTTTTCTCTGGCGTTGGGATTTTAGGCGTGGGAATTTTAGATTCTAGGGACTCTAGGCTAAAATCTGGGATAATTGAAATGGCAATTTCCACATCAATGCTTTCGCTTCCTTTGTCAAACTTTGTAATGATAGGATCGCCGATTAACTGCTGTGGAGTGAGTTGCAGCTCTTTGAGTGCGCTTGAGAGCATATCCTGTATGAGCTCTCTTTGCGCATCCTTTTCCAAAGAGTCTTTGTAGCGAGATTTGACAATATGTGCAGGGACTTTGCCCGCTCTAAAGCCAGCAATCTTAAGCGTCTTGCTCGCTTTTTGCGCTAGAGACTCTAATTTTTTCTCAAGGTCATTAAGTGCGATTTTGCCTGTTGCAGTCGCATTAGCGGTGTTGGTTCTGTTTGTTTGGAGATTCATACTATTCCTTAGGAGTGATTATCGAGTAGATTCGGGCATTTTAGCCAAAAATATCAAAAAACATTATAAAATTACGCATTTTGGCTACTTAAGGTGTGTAATGTCGCTTCATATACTTAAACACAAACTCGCCACTCGCCCTAATCTCTCACCACAATATGGAGTCATATCCAAAATCACGCCGACAATTATTTATGCCAAGGGTATTAGTCCGTCTGTGGGTGATATTGTCAAAATCATACATAAGGATTCTAGACAATCTTTAGGGATTGTCACACTAAGTGAGGAACAGAGCTTTGGCTTTAATCCTTTTTCTTTCGTGGAGCATTTTGGGATTAATGATGTTGTAATGATTGAGAAAAATGGCTTAACTTTCCCAATGACAGAGTCTATGCTTGGGCGTGTGTTTGATCCACTTGGAACGCCTATTGATGATAAGCCAGCTCCGCTACATGCAACACACCTGCCTATTATCTCACCACCAATTCGTGCGCTAAAGCGGGGAATTATCGATGAGGTCTTTGATGTGGGAGTGCGCTCAATCAATGGCTTACTTACTTGCGGCAAGGGGCAGAAGATTGGGATTTTTGCAGGATCTGGTGTGGGGAAATCCACCCTTATGGGGATGATTGTGCGTGGCTGTAAAGCCCCTATAAAAGTCATCGCACTCATTGGCGAGAGGGGGCGAGAAGTGCCAGAGTTTATCCATAAATCTCTAGGAGGCGATCTTAGTAGCACTGTGCTTATTGTAGCTACAAGTGATGACTCGCCACTTATGCGCAAATATGGGGCATTTAGTGCGATGGCAGTGGCAGAGTATTTTAAATCTTTGGGACATGATGTGCTTTTTATTATGGATTCTGTAACGCGCTTTGCTATGGCGCAAAGAGAAATCGGGTTAGCCCTAGGAGAGCCACCAACAAGCAAGGGTTATCCGCCCTCTGTGCTAACGCTTATGCCCCAGCTTATGGAGCGTGCAGGCAAAGAAGAGGGTAAGGGTTCTATCACGGCATTTTTCACCGTGCTTGTAGAAGGCGATGATTTAAGTGACCCTATCGCCGATCAAGCGCGCTCAATCCTTGATGGACATATTGTGCTAGAGCGGGCTTTGACAGATTTTGGGATTTATCCGCCCATCAATATCCTAGCTTCTGCCTCACGCGTGAGTAATGACATCATCACTAAAGAGCATAGATCTCTAATCCAGCAATTCCGCCGCTACTACGCGCTTTTGAAAGATAATGAAATTCTAGTGCGCATAGGATCTTACCAGCACGGCAACGATGTAGAGCTTGATTACGCATTAGCGATTAAGCCTGTTATGGAGGAGTTCTTGAAGCAGGCAGAAGAACAGAGCGTGAGCTTTGAAGAAGCTTTGCGTATGCTAAAGGCGGTATTCTCGCTCCCTCAAAGCGAGATAGGGCATAGTCCAGAAGCTTAGAATCTAAGCCCGATGGGATTAAGACCGATTGGGGTATCATTGCCACAAGGCATTTTGCGTGAGGTTAGTGAGAATAGCGCGTATAAGGAGCGGTGCGAGCATTATGCTAAAGTATTGGAACAAGTTTATCGAGAAATTTCACTATCCTAAATTGCGCACATTAAAACACGCTATCTTTCGAGCTTTATGGCAAGACCTATGCTTTATGTAATGCTTGGAGGATAAGCTGTTTAAATTATCGCGATATGTGTGGGGCAGGGTGTGGTAATTAGATTCTAGGTAAATACGCTATAATCGCAACTCATCAACACTACAAGGATTGTATATGTGGCTAAATCACCAACTTAGCGCGGATTTTCATAAAGAATATGCTATTGAGGAAAAAACTTTAGATGTGCGCAGTGAGCATATTTTAGAGATTTTTAAAAGTAAGCAATTTGGGCAAATTGCGCTTATTGATGAGCGCGAGCTACTGCTTGAGGATCGCTTGAGCTATGTGAGTGAGTTTGTCGCACACACTGGGGCGTGTTGCTTAAAGCTTAAAGCCCCAGAATCTTCACAAGACCAAGCTCTTATACTTGGGGGGTTTAATCTTGAGCTTGCCTTTGAGCTATTGAAGCACAATATGAGAGTTTGTTATATTCAAAGTGATAAAAAGGTGCTAGATTCTCTTATAAGCTTTTTACCACATTTCCAAGAGGTGCGCGAGCATAGGGACTTTGAACTTTATGCTAGAGCTATCGACTTGCCATTAGGCAAATACCACTTAATCATACATCAAGCCACGCCCAATGCTCACGAGCTTGATGGGCTAAGTCGTATGCTGCATACAGATGGCGTGCTAATCATTAAACTTCCGCACCCTTACTTCCAAGCAGATGAGTGTAAGCGGGCTTTGCGTGATGTGAGTGGGCTATTTTCTATTGCGATGCCATTTTTTATGCCATTGTTTGGTGATGAGAGCTTTGTCTTTGCTTCTAAGGGCACGCATCCGCTTGCTGATTTATGGCTACAGAGAGCTGATATGCTTGATAGTCTTAGCTTCTATAATGCTGATATTCATAATGCCGCCTTTGCAATGCCTACACTTCTAGCAAGCACTTTGCAGCCGTGGGTCAAAAATTAGCAAAGCTAGAATCTAGCTTCTCCAAACCCATATCCTTGCACTATGGAGTCGTGCTAACTGGTGGGATCGCGTGTGGGAAGAGTAGTGTTGGTGAGATTTTGCGCGCGCGGGGGTTTGAGATCATCTGTGCTGATAGTATCGCTCATCGCGTGCTTGAGGAGAGTGCTAGCACGCTTATTGACATTTTTGGAGAGAGTATTGCCGACTTTGATTCTAAGAGTTTGGGGGTGATTAATCGCAAGGCTCTTGGGGAGATTGTCTTTAGCGATCCTGCAAAGCGCGCCTTGCTAGAGTCTATCACCCATCCGCATATACACGCTCAAATTATCGCTAAAGCCTGTGGGTTAGAAGCGCGTAAAAGGTGGTATTTCCTTGATATTCCGCTGTTTTTTGAGAGTGGCGGAAGGGTGCGTTATGGTGTGGATGTAGTGGTGTGTGTGAGTGCTAAAGAGAAGCTCCAACTCGCGCGCTTAATGCAAAGAAGCGCACTTAGCCTAAGCCAAGCTAAAGCCAGAGTGCGCGCACAAATGCCTCTAGAGCAAAAGATCGCTCAAAGTGATATTGTCATAGATAATAACAGCACGCTTGCCGCGCTAAACTCTAAAGTAGATTTTATGCTGCACACTCTTACTACGCGCGCATAGGGCATATTGTTTGCTTAAGGTTTTCTATCTTTTCTAAGGAGTATGTAATGTCTAATCACACAAATTATGATGTAAAAGCTCTAGGCTCACACACGACTTATGAACATAACTATGCGCCAAGCTTGCTAGAAGCAGTCCCAAACCCCCATCCAGATGTAGCGTATTTTGTCAAGTTTAACTGTCCAGAATTTACTTCTTTATGCCCTATCACAGGGCAACCAGATTTTGCCACAATCTATATCAGCTATATCCCAGATAGGCTCATTGTAGAATCTAAGTCGCTTAAGCTCTATCTCTTTAGTTATCGTAATCACGGAGCATTCCACGAAGACTGCATTAATCTTATCCTTAAAGATCTTAATAAGCTTTTAGAGCCACATTATGTAGAAGTTTGGGGTAAGTTTCTCCCAAGGGGTGGGCTAAGTATCGATCCATACTGCAACTATGGCAAGGGACAATATCAGCAAATGGCACAAATGCGCCTAGCCAACCACGACCTCTACCCAGAGACAATTACCAATCGCTAGAATCTAGCATTTTGCTTTGGTGACCTTATGAATCAAAGCGTGGAGCTCAAACACCTAGAATCTAAGAAGTGATTTACTAAAAAGAAAGCAAAGAGAAATCGATAGCGGAGAGTCCCGCTATCTTGTAAGACTTAGAATACAAGTTTTGCAAATGCTAGGGCATTGTGGAATTGGATGCTATTACCAAACCCATTGCTCACATAACCACCACCTACATCAATTCCCAAGCCTTCTCGCATAAAGGCTAGCTTCATATCAAACACACGCACTGAAGCTACTGCTGAGAATTCACTATAGTCGCCATTAGCATAGAGTATATCAAGCTTGACTCTCTCGTGTTCTACACCACCAAAGGCATACCAACTGCTTGAACCCGCGCTAAAATATCCAGTGCTGGATGGCACCATATAGCGACCATAGAAGCGAGTGTTATCCCAGATGGTTTTGATGCCAGCATTATTGCCGACCATATACCAACCAGCACCAAGCTTGAATATGTCTTGGAATCGAAGCTCTTCTTCAAGTTGTATAAAGAATGTATTGCCATTCCAGCCGTTTTGCCACATAAACTTACCAGAAGTGATAGATTCTACTCCGCGACCACCTAGCACAAGTGCTGCTCTAGTCCCTGCTTGAAGCACATTGCTTTGTGCATAAGAATCTAGGAAGTAATGCACAAATGGATCAATTTGGAAAATACCAAAGTCAAGATTCGCACCACCAGCCATAATATCGCGCTTGCCAATGTCGAAATTGTTAAAGCTTGATGGGAAGCGATAATATGCGGTAAGCTCGCTTGCAATGCGCCCTGGCAATATACCAAATGTCGTATGATCATTAATCCAGCTAGCCCAAATATTTGATTTACTACCTAGATTATAGCTAAAGCTCACGCCTTGCATATAACTACTAAGCCAGTCCGATTTCACAAAGCTATTGCTAAAACGTCCTACATAGAAGTCAAATGTGCCGTTGTAGCGGAAATACAAATCGGAGAGATCAATGTGCTTATTACCATAAACGGATTTGGCATAGTTATTTGTCGCCCAAATTTGTGAGCCACCCCAGACACCGACACCAAAGCCAACATTGCTAGAGCCGATGTCAACCCCTAAGTGTCCTGTGAGACCACCATAATTATCGGGATTATCGCCAAGTTTTTGATTATATAGCACACCTAAATGCCCAAATAGCTCTACATTCATTGCGCTTGAACTTGTAGCAACTGCTGAAGCAAGAATAGCGCTTACTAAAAGTTTGCTTTTCATTATTGTGTCCTTTGTTGTTGGGTTTGAGCTTTGCTCGTGGAAAGTATATCGACAAAACGCGAAATAATTTAATAGAAAAGTTAATGAAATCGTAAATAGAGTACAAGTAATGCGGAGTTTTAATCACGCAAGCTCTTAACCCTAGCTTACAATTATGCTATTTCTCTCAAGCAAAGCCCCTAGACAAAACCTAAAGATACCTCATGTCTAGGGATTTACATTGAGATTTATTTCTTCGCAATCTTTTCAATCACCGCATTAAAGCTGCCGCTTGGTCGCATAATGGTTTCTGCCTTGTTATCATCAAATTTATAATATCCGCCTAAATCCACCTTAACACCTTGTGCGGAGTTAAACTCTGCTCTAATAGAATCTTGCTTAGATTCTAACTCCTCGGCAATGGGCTTAAAAAATGCTGCAATACTAGAATCTGCGTTTTGATTTGCCAATGCCCTTGCAAAATAAAGACTCAAGTAAAAATGGCTTGTGCGGTTGTCATCTTCGCCCACCTTTCGTGAAGGGGCTTTATTATTATCAAGCCATTGTGAAGTCGCAGAATCTAGCGCGTCTGCTAGCACTTTTGCTTTAGGGCTATTTTGCTTTTGCGCGTAAAACTCTAGGCTTGCTTGAAGTGCTAAAAATTCCCCTAAGCTATCCCAACGCAAATGATTTTCCTCCACAAGCTGCTCTACTTGCTTTGGAGCACTGCCCCCAGCCCCTGTCTCAAACATCGCCCCACCATTTAGCATAGGCACGACTGAAAGCATTTTTGCACTTGTGCCAAGCTCTAAAATTGGGAAAAGGTCAGTCAAGTAATCACGCAAAACATTGCCTGTAATAGAAATGGCATTTTTCCCAGCACGGATAAGGCGTAAGGATTCTAAACAGGCTTCTTTTGGGGCTAAAATAGCTATGTCCTTGCCTCTTTCTTGTAGTCTCTTTTTGACTAAATCAATCATAACCTTGTTGCTTGCTCTTTTAGAATCTAGCCAGAAAATCGCCTTATCCCCTGTCAAGTCCGCCCTTTCAATCCCTAAATCAATCCAGTTTTGCACCGCATCAAATTTAGCTTGATTTGCCCGATAAATGTCATTTTTACGCACTTTGTGAGAGAGCAGCACCTTATCATTAGAATCTATAATGAGAAACTCCCCATTACTTGGGGCTACAAAAGTCTTATCGTGTGAGCCATATTCTTGTGCTTTTTTTGCCATTAAGCCCACATTGCTAACACTGCCTAGTGTCGCGGGATTAAGCGTGCCATTAGCTTTTAAATCTTCAATCACAGCTTCATAAATAGTCGCATAAGTCTTATCAGGGATTACCGCGTTTGCGTCGCATTCTTTACCATCTTTATCCCATAATCTCGCACCATTTTTTAGCATAGCAGGCATTGAAGCATCTACAATCACATCGCTTGGGATATGCAAATTTGTAATGCCTTTGTCAGAATTTACCATAGAAATTTTGGCGCTTTTGTTTAGAATCTCGTTGTATTTAGCTAGGATCTCCGCTTTTTTAGGGCTAGATTCTATCTTTGTAAGCAGCTCATTCACGCCATTATTGGCATTCACACCTAAAGATTCTAGCTCATCTTTAAATTCGCTAAAAAGCTCTGCAAAATACGCCTTCACCGCATAGCCAAAAAGGATTGGGTCGCTTACCTTCATCATCGTAGCTTTTAAATGCAGTGAAAATAATATGTCTTGCTTTTTGCAAGATTCAATTTGTTCTGTATAAAACTCACTTAATTTCTGTGCATCCATAAAAGTAGCGTCTAATATCTCATTTGCCTCTAGTTTTAGCCCATCTTTTAGCACCTTTTGCCCGCTAGAATCTTTGAAAACAATCTTTGCAGTTGTTGGAGATTCTATTAGTACTGCCTTTTCATTATCAAAGAAATCACCCTCTTTCATATAGCTCACGCAACTTTTTGAGTTTTTATCAAAAGGTGTTACGCGGTAGGGATTTTTCTGTGCGTAGGATTTCACCGCATTGGTGCTGCGACGGTCGGAATTGCCCTGTCGCAAAACGGGATTAACTGCTGAACCTAGCACTTTTTGGTATTTTTCTTTTACCGCCTTTTCTTGCTCATCTTTTGGCTCATCGGGGAAATTTGGTACATTATAGCCCTTTGCTTGGAGCTCTTTAATGGCGTTTTTTAGCTGGGGGATTGAAGCGGAGATATTTGGGGTTTTAATAAGGTTTGCATTTGGTGTTTTTACAAGCTCACCAAGCTGAGACAAAGCGTCTTCTACGCGTTGATTTGGGGCTAGATTCTCCGGGAATTGTGCCAAGATTCTAGCACTTAGGGAAATGTCAGCAGTCTCTACTTTGATGCCCGCGTGGTTTAAAAAAGCCTTTGCGATAGGCAAAAACGAGTAAGTCGCTAGGGCTGGAGATTCGTCTGTGAGTGTGTAAGTGATTTTCATCGTGTGTCCTTTGCGGTAAATTACAGAAAAGTGGATTTTAGTATAGCAAAATCACTTTAAAATCAACTCAAGTTTAGTCCAAATCCACCCTTAAAGTATCTAAATGCCACAGGTTAAAAATATCACGCCATTGACCGATATGGCTGATACGACTTTAGCTTTGAAGGAGATTGTATGAAACCACAGATAAAAAGCGCCCTATCCGTAGTGGCGAGCTTATGTCTAGGAATGTGTGCGCTAAGTGCGCAAGCAGCATATTTAGATACACAAGCAAGTGTCAATACCACAACCAGTGTGCCGTATGAAAGCCCCTTTATCACTTCTGTTGCGGAGCAAGATATTCTTGAGATAGAGGCTGTGGGTATTGGTGTGGCACCTAGCGAGTCTTGTTCGCCAGCGCAGGCGGTGGCTCTTGCCAAAAGAGCGGCGATTATCGATGCGTATCGGCATTTAGGCGAGCAGATGTATGGTATCAAGCTTAATGCGAATGACACGGTGCAAAATATGGTGCTAAAAAACTCTAGCATTAAAACAAAGCTAAATGCCATTATCCGTGGTGCTAAGGTGCGTGAGAGTGCGTGCGAGCAGGGGATCTGCCAAGTAACGATGGAGCTAAAGCTTGATGGCAAGATATGGTCGCAGGTATTAGGGATTTAGAATCTAGGGATTCTAGCTTTTAGGGCGGTGCTCTTGGGCTGCCCTATGGTAGTGAGCGATAATGCGCTTTATATCATAACTCTTGCACGCAAGCTCCCTTGCATTTTGCCCCATTTTTTCTTTCACTTGAGAATCTAGATTGATAAATTCATTCATAGCATCGGCTAATGTTTTTGCATCGCGCACCTGGCATAGAAAGCCATTAGGGTAGCCATTGCTAAATGTTTTTATCAAATGTTTGCAGCCACTGACATTGCTCGTGATGATTGGCTTGCCCATACTCATTGCTTCTAGCAAAACTCTAGGTGCACCTTCCCTATAGCTTGGTAGCACCACACAAGTTGCAGATTCTAAAAAGGGGCGGACATCTTTTGTACTGCCTAAATATTCTATAATCCCTTGCTCCTGCCAAGCTAGAATCTGCTTTGCACTTATGGCACTAGGATTTTCACAATCACTTGCACCCAAAAGTTGGAAGTGGATTTTAAGTGAAAGTTTTGTTATGCCCCCCCCCCCATTAGATTCTATCTTATTGGCTTCTTTCATAGATTTGTTGATAGAATCTTGCACCATTTTTGCCGCTTCCACAAACTCACCTACCCCCTTATCCCATAGCATTCTGGCCACAAGTAAAAAGACTATTTTCTCTTGTTTTTGTATTTTCACGCTATTTTTAGGAGAGAAGTATTCTGTATCCACCCCTTCACTATCAAGCAAAAAGGCTTGATTTTGGGCAATGAGTTTATAAAATAAAAATTCTTGTTTATCATCATTGTTTAAAAACCACACTTCTTGTGTCCTTTTAAGGGCAAAACGATACATTTTGCATACAAGAGAGCGTAGCACGCGCTTTTTAAGAGTGTTTGTTTTGCCTTTATCGTTGATAAATACATAGCCAAGTCCCGTGATGACTGCGATATTTGGGATTTTTAGGAAATTACACACGCTTGAAGAGTAAATGGCTGGTTTTATGGTGTAGTTAAACACAAGGGCTGGGCGTATTTGCTTTAGGAGTTTGTGGAGTATAGTGATTGTGCGGAAGTCTTTAAGGGGATTAAGTGAGCGGGAATCTAAGTAAAGGTTATGCGTGATAAAACCTTCTTGTTTTAAAGCTTGTGTGCTAGAGTCAAAGGGGGCGATGATATGGATAGCAAAGCCACTTTTTTGCAAGGATTGTAGGACTTGGAGGCGGAAGTTATACATACCAAAGCAAGTGTTACTAACGAAAACTAGCTTTGGCGTCGCATTTGAGCGATAAATCGCTGACCCTGCGTGGTGGGCTTGCTCATTATCGCTTAGGTAAGTCCCTGCGCCCACCGCTTGAAAGCAGCGATTTCTCATCTCAACTGCTTCTACCTGCGACTTGTTTAGACTCTGGGTTTTTCTGTCATTGCGAGATTTTCTAAAGAAACCTGCTGTGCTATGTTTGCGCTGCTTCGATTGTTTTGCGTTAGCACAATCGTGGCAATCCACTTGCACACTAGATTCTAGTTCTGTTTGTTTCTCTTCAAAACTCCCACATTGCTCACCCGAAGCTAAATTCTCCTCTACTGCTCTTTTATAGCGCTCAATAACCCGCGTTATGTCAAAACGATTTTTGACAAACTCCCTAGCTTTTGTCCCCATTTGCGCAAGCGCATTGTGAGTGTGTGGCAGTTTATTTGAGAGCAGTAAAGATACTGCAAGACTTAAGGCTTGCGTGTCTTTTGGCGGGATAAGGATACCATTTTGCCCGATAAGGAGATTTTCATAAGGCGTAAGGGGCGGGGCGACACATTCTCTGCAGCCTGCGATATTTGTGGTGATGATTGGCTTGCCCATACTCATTGCCTCTAGCAAAACTCTAGGCACACCCTCCTTATATGAGCTTGGTAGCACCACACAAGTTGCAGATTCTAAAAAGGGGCGGACATCTTTTGCACTGCCTAAATATTCTATAATCCCTTGCTCCTGCCAAGCTAGAATCTGCTTTGCACTTATGGCACTAGGATTTTCACAATCACTTGCACCCAAAAGTTGGAATCTAGTGGGTTTAAGTGCTAGGCATTTGCGTTGGGTTCTAGGCAGCATTGTATCCGCCTAGCTTTGTTTGTAGAGCAAAAGAATTGTCTAAAGCAAAAGAAGTGAAATGATAGGATGGAGCAACAGTAATATGATATGTGAGATAAAGCGGTTTAGATTCTAGTGCTGCCCCCCCCCAATCAACATTACAAGCCTATGAAACATCTTACGAAGTGGCTTTAGCACGATAAAGATAGGGAAGGTACTTAAGCCATTATCCTGCCACGCACGAGCACACTCAAAATTCGCCCGCATAATATTTGCAAGGCTTACATTTGAAGTCCCACCCACACGCATTTTGACAAAGCATTCATTAATATATAGGGACTTTGCTTGATGCTTTTGCAAAAATCGTAGCATAATCTCATAATCCGCTGCGATTGTGTAGGAGAGATTAAAACCCCCATAGCGTGTATAAAGAGCCTTTCTAGCATAAAAGCTTGGGTGTGGTGGGTGGAATCCTAGCGCGAAATCGTGTCTTTTAAGCACTTTGCCATTAAGCACTCTTAGTGGCTTTAATGTGCGGCTTATGTAAATGATATCGGCATAGACAATATCAATGGAGTCAGGCTTATCAAACCCCCAAGAAATAAACTCTAGCACAAGATTTGAAGCGAAAAAGTCATCAGCATTCAAGAAGCCTACAATCTCTCCGCGTGCTTTTTCTAAGCCCTTATTCATACCATCATAAATCCCCAGATCTCTTTGGCTAAAGACTTGTAAGCTTACGCCCTTGGACTCATAACGCACGCGGTAGGATTCTATGATTGATAGTGTGGAGTCGCTGCTTTGATTATCGATGATGATATGCTCAAAGTCGGTATATGTTTGCGCTAGTGCAGAATCTAGTGTGCTAGCAATGGTTGCAGCAGAGTTGAATGTGGTGGTGATTAAGGAGATTCTAGGCAGCATAATCTGCCTTTAAGCTTAGTGGCGATTCAGCTTGGCTGGTGGATTTGGCTTTTAGTGAAAAATGTGGGAGTGGCGAAAAATCCCTGCGATCATTACCATCTAGGTAACTCCCTTGTGATTTTCCTTGCAACCCACATTTTTCATCTAAAATCCTAGAATCCTTTATGGACTCGTTTAGATTCTGGGCTTTATCGTCATTGCGAGCTTTGCTTTGCAAAGCGTGGCAATCCACACTAGAATCTAGCTCCGCTTCCGCCTGCGGCGTGGTTGGCGTTGTGGCGTTTTCGCAAATCCTAGAATCCTTTGCGGACTTGTTTAGATTTTGTGCTTCATTCCTAGAATCCACTTTTTTACTAGTGGCATTTTTTCCGTCATTGCGAGCGGACTTGTCCGCGTGGCAATCCATAGTCTCAAAAGTAGAATCCACTTTTTCTAAAGAAGCTATGCTTTGTGCTTTTTGTGCGTTGTTTATGTGGATCGCCACGCCGTGTTGGCACACGGCTCGCGATGACAGAGTGTTTTTGCTCTGGGCTTGTTTTTCTTCTAGGATTCTAAGATTTCTAAAGAAACCTGCTTCGGTTACGCCTTGCACCGCTATTGCTGGTTTTGCGGTGGGGCTGTGGGAGCTTTGCGCGTTATGGTAAAGGTTAGCGAACTTGCCGTTCGTGCCTTTGCCATAACGCGCAATACTGCCGCATTGCTCGCCCGAAGCTGAATTCTTTTTAGAAAAAGTGGATTCTAGGCTTTGATATACCCTAAAGAAATAATATAAGCAAACATACGAATATAAGTAAGGCAGCGTCCCCAATACTGCAGAGACAGGGCGCAAGAGAGTAGATAAGGTGATTTGATAAAGCGCATATATTTTGGAATCTTGGGTGCTGGGATAAGCCCAGCTTCTACAAGTGGTGTGAGCGGAGCTAGTATAGATTCTAGTGCCCCCCCCCCTACGCGCTATTTTTGTCTCTTGCAAGCTTGTGTCAAAAGTTCTAGAATCTAAAACGCGCGATTCTAGGATAATGAGTGCGGCAAGATCCTTGCTCATAGCCCTAGCGATTAGGGGCAAAAGGCTAGAATCTAGCTCTAAAGTATGTAAGGCATTAGTGACATAGGCGAAGCTCTCTATCCTGCGCGCTCTCTTACTGGGGGCTTGCATACTTGAATGCGTATTTAAGCAGTAGAAATATAAGCGTTTATCAATGCTTATATAGTTTGTAGCAAGGCTAGCAATCACTAGGAAAAAGAGCAGGTCATCTGCTACGATGGGTGTGAAGCAAGAGTTCGTGAAATGCTTGCAAGCTTGGCGCAAAAGCGCGGTATCATAGCACTTATCCCACAGAGTAAATTTAGGAAACTGCCTAGAATCTAAAAAGAAGTTATAAGCAATTTGCTCGTTGTATAGTGGGCGTTTGCAAAAGCGAGTGGGGAGTATATAGCGAGTGTAGTGCGTGAGCCTAGCTAGCAGTGGGGTGTGTGGGTTTGCCTTGTAGCTAGCTTTAAAGTGCAAGATGCTAGCGCTATACTTAGTGCTATGCTTGTAGAGTAGCTCACATGCTTGTAAATGCAAGTAATCATCAGCATCGACAAACAGCACATATTCCCCTAAAGCCTGCCTAATGCCCACAATGCGCGTAGCAAATGTGCCTAGATTGTTTTCATTATGGATGATTTTGATTCTAGAATCTAGCTTGGCATAATCTTGCGCAATTTGTATCGAACCATCACTCCCACAATCATCTATAACTAGAATCTCAATCTCGCGCAAGCTTTGGTTAATGCAAGACTCAAGGCAGCGAGCGATATAAGATTCTACATTGTAGGTGGGGATAATGATAGAGATCGCACAGCTGCTTGCCACTTGCTTCCTTAGTTTTAGTGTTTGGGGTGTAAAAGTGTGGATTCTACCTAGAAGTTGCTTAAAGTCTTTAGAATCTAGTGCGCCTTTGGGGTGGGGTGCGAGCTTGCTAGCGCGTATAGATTGCATAAAGCTCTTTGTAATAAGGGCGAGAGAGGATATAGGAGCTAGCCCTTTCACGCTCTTGTAAAAAGTGCGTGAAATGCGCTTCATACTCATCTAAAATCTTGCATAGCTCCTGCTCCAAGTCATCAAACACAAAGCCCCCAAACCTCTGCGCTGTGGTGCTAAGCTCTTGGCGGTTTGCCACTAGGGCTGGTGTGCCAGAGAGCATAGACTCTACAATGGTTAGCCCAAAGGTCTCATTGAGTAGGCTTGGCGAGATAGAGAGCTTGGCAAGGGCTAGGATTTGCTTTAGCTCCTGTGGGGGCAGGGCAGGGGCAAATTGGACAGGAGAGTTGAGATAGCAAGCAAGTGCATAAAGTTTAAGCAAAGATAGCTCAATAGTTATTATGCCCCCCCCCCCATAGAGATAAAGGTTTATAAGCTTTTTTAGATAGTGGTGGGAGTGCAGGTTTTGCATAATTTCTTCGCGCTTTTGTAGCAAGGTGGCAAATTCGCTCTCATAAGAGTCTAGGGTATTTATGATGCACACTTCTAGGCTTTGTATATTGCTATCTTGCAGGGCTTGGTGCGGGTCAAAGCTAAAGCTTTTGCCATAAAAACTAGCAATGGTCTCTTGCATAGCTCCTAGCTCGCTTGCTATGGGGATAGCTCCGGCTAAGATAGATTCTACAATGGTTAGCCCAAAGGTCTCATACCACAGGCTTGGCAGGATTGATAGCTTTGCCTTAGCTAGAATCTCGGCTAGCTCTTTGGGAGAACGCGCTGGTAAAAAGATGTAAGGAAGCGGACTTGGCTTGCTCTGTGTATTTGGGGTTTTGGAGCTAGAATCTAGCCTAGATTCTAGCTTTATATCTAAGTGTTGCAATAGGCGGTTTGCTAGCTCTAGGCATTTTGGCTTATCATCGCCATCACCTATAATAAGGAGTTTGTAGTGAGAGAAGCGAGGGAGTTTAAGCAGATTGGCAAAGGCGTGGAGTAGCAGGGGGACATTTTTCTCCGGGGAGAGCCTGCCAAAAAACACGAGCAAGTCCTGCTTATCTTGTAGCGATATGTGTGGGTTGTAAAAGTGCGTTTCTATCGGGTTTGTAAGGGTGATTAGCTTGGAGCTATCCCAGCCATCTTGGATGTGTTTTGATCGCTGAAACTCCCCCACGCAAATAATCGTGTCAAAAAGCTCTTTTTCCTGCAAAAATGCCCCTTGGTAAAATGGCACGCGCAGGGCTTTTAAAATCGAGTGGATTCTCCCTCTTCTATCGCAGTTTTCATAGGCTATGCGCAAACCTTTGCTATGCCCTATACATTTCTCGCAAATTTGCCCCTTGGCATAGTTGTATAGCCCGCCATTTGCGCAAGGTCCAAAGCCGTGCTGCGTGTAGATGAGCTTTACTTTTAGGTGCTTTGCCCTATAGGCTTGTAGGGCGAAAAGCACGCTAGGGCTTAGGCGGGAGAGGTAGTTTTGCGTGTGGATAATATCTGGCTTGATAGTAAAAAGAAAGGCTTTAAGCCGTTTGTAATTAGTGGGGTTGAAGATGTATTTATATGCTCCGCGCCATTTTGGATAGAGCTGCCAATCATCAAGGTGTAAAAAATGCGCATTGTCTATGTCGCAAGGGGGCAGCTCATCGCAGCTTGCGACATAGATGTCAAACTGCTTGGATTCTAGGGTGGCTTCTATGGTGTTGCGAAATACACTCTCTGCGCCGCCTTTGAAGGTGTCGGAGGCTAGGTGGAGGAGCTTAGGCAGCGACATAGTCTGCCTCTAAGGTCAATTTAGCTTTTAGCGATAGATGCGGGAGTGGTGAAAAATCCCTGCGGTTACTACCACTTAGGTAGCTCCCTTGCAATTTTTCTTGCAGCCCACATTTCTCATCGCAAAATCCTAGAGTCTTGTGAATTTTTAAAGGTGTCAGTTCTGGGCTGGTTGATTGCTGTGCTTTGCCTAGTAGGACTTGCAATGACAAGAAAAGGGCAGTGCTAGAATCTGCAAAAGTATAAACCTTAAGTCTTAGTGCTGCCCCCCCCCTAAGAGATTTTCTAAAATACTAGCGATTTGTTTAGCACTTGTACCATCGCCATAGGGGTTTTGCTTGGCTGTCATTGTCGCATAGAGCGCTTGATTATGTAGTAGCTCATAAGCGGTGTGGAAGATATTTTGCGGATCTAGTCCCACAAGCTTTAGTGTGCCAGCTTCTAGCCCTTCTACGCGCTCTGTGCTATCGCGTAGCACAAGCACAGGCTTATGCAAAGCGGGGGCTTCTTCTTGGATGCCACCACTATCTGTTAGGATAATATCAGCTCTGTATAAAAGATTGTGGAAAGCAATTACATCAAGTGGGGGGATAATGCGTAGCCGCTCTTGGGATTTAAGGTGCTCTTGCGCACTTTTTTGTATGGCTGGGTTTGGGTGAATGGGGTAGATGACTTTAAGATCTGGGATAGATTCTAGTAGGGCATTCACTGCACTAAAAATCTGCGCTAAATTTTTGCCTAGATTCTCCCTTCTATGAGCTGTTAGTAAAAGACATTTGCTAGTGCCTAGCCACTCTAGCAATGGGTGAGTGAAGCTCTTGCTAATAGTTGTGCGCAGGGCATCTATGGCAGTGTTGCCCACGACAAAAATGCTAGATTCTCTCACGCGCTCATTGAGTAGATGTGCTTTGGTGGTTTTGGTGGGGGTGAAGTGGTAGGTGGCAATTAGGGCTATGGCTTGGCGGTTAAACTCTTCTGGGAAGGGTGTGTGTATATCATAAGTGCGTAGTCCTGCTTCAATATGTGCTATGGGGATATGCTGGTAGAATCCACATAATGCGCCTATATAGGCGGTGGTCGTATCGCCGTGGATACACAGCAACTCTGGCTCTATGTGCTTTAGCAGTGGGGAGAGATGGGAGAGAAGCTTGCAGCTGATAGACTCTAGGCTTTGGTGTGCTGCGTGTATGGATAGATTATAGCTAGGCGTTATATCAAAGGCTTGCAAAATGGGTGAGAGCATCGCATCTGTGTGTTGTCCGCTAGTAATAGTGCAGATAAGAAACTTCTCGCACTCTTCTAGTTGCTTGATAAGCGGAGCTAGCTTGATGGCTTCAGGGCGCGTGCCAAAGAGCACGACGACAAGTAGCTTGCAGAGATTTGGGGCAAATGGCTTATAGAGATTCCATAATCGCTGCTCCATAATCTCCCAAGCAAACTGCTCATCATAGAGTCTCTTTCTGCGCGCTTGCAACTCTTTTGTATCGCTCTTTGCTAGGGTGATAAAGGCTTGTGTTAGATTGCGTGGGCTAAAGTCAATCACTGCGCCAATATTTAGGGCTTCTACAATCTCGCTCATTCCTGTGCCTTGGACCATTACCACAGGCTTACCTAGTAGAAGTGATTCGTAGAATTTATTGGGTGCGGCGTAGATGTGATTGGGTACGCTTGGGTCATAGAGTGCGGTTATGATGTCGCAAGCAGATTCTAGGGCTAGGGTGTCTTCATAGCAGATCTTCCCATAGAAGCTAATGTTTGGCGTGTTTTTGGCATAGCTCTCTACTAGTTCTTGCAAAATCCCAAATCCAGCGATATGTAGCTCAAAGCTTGGCGTGGATTTAATCAGCTCTAGTAGCTCTGGTAGGTAGCGAGCGTGAGAAAGCACGCCGACATAGGCGATTTTGATCCTACTAGGACTAGAATCTAGTAAGGAAAATGGCTTGATAGTTGCAGGCTTCTTGGGGGCATTGTGGATAACTTCTAGGGCTTTGGGCTTGCTTGGGGCAATTTGCTCTAGGCGAGATTTTGCACAAATGATACAAGCATCGCTATGGTTTATGACAAAGGTTTCTAGCGACTTGATAAGTGGCTTTAGGATTCTAGGGACATTGAAGGTATCAACATAGTAGTCAAAAATATCATAGATTAAAGGCTTATTACAAAGCTTTGCTATACAAAGTGCGGGTAGCGCTGTGTCAAGGTCGCAGGCGTGGAGTATGTCGATATGCTTGCGATGTCTCCATAGATACAAGAGAGTTTTAGTTTGGAAGAGAAGTAAGGGGAGGATATTTCTTAGTCCTACCCCATAGCCAGCTTTAATGCCTAGCCTATGAACAAGTATAGTAGGCGTGTGTGGCAAGAGTGGGGCACTAGAGTCTTGCGCATTGCTTCTATCCCACGCAAGCACACGGACTTTGGCACGCTGTTTGGCTAGGCTGGTGGCGATTTTTTGCACTCTTGTGTCTGGGTCGCAGGGATTTGAGCGGATGATTAAGATAGCTACTTTAGCGAATGCGCTAGATTCTAGTGAGGCTTGCATTATGCCACCACCATTTGGTTAGAGTCGCTAGAGTAAGTTGTAACTTCTAAAGCAATATTGGTTAATGCTGAGTGTCGTCGTTTGTTTTCTAAAGAAGTTTGCTGTGATTTGGGGCTTAGAGCTTGATATACCCTAGAGAAAAGATACAAGTAAACAAGCGCATAAAGGTCTGCCACTTGCGATGGTAGCGTAGAGACTTGAGACAAGCCATAATATATACCGCCCCCCCCCAACTGCCATTTATCAGCCCATCATAGCGGTGCTCTAGGACTTGCACGCTTGTAAGGATGGCAATTGCACGCCTTTGCGCGATACTAAAGCTTGCATTAGCGCGTAGGCAATCAACTTGAGAGAGCTTACTAAGCTCGGTGAGCACTTGCCCTATATCAGCAATCTTTTTATCGCGCGTTTTTGCATCGATTTTGCGCGTGATCGAGGAGCTAGAGTCGCAATAGACATAGAGCTTATCAGGTATGCCGATACTCCTTTGTGCTAGTGCTGTTAGCCAAAAGCTTTTAAGCACATCTTCTGCCATTGTTAGGCGGACATCTTCGCCCATATGTGCCACGAGCTTCTCGATCGCGTCTCGTATGTGCGAAGCTTTATAAAGCTTCGCCCATATGTGCCACGGAGGTGTGGCACAATGGGCGAAGACTTCATACAGCACTTCATCTCCGAAAAGTGGCTTGCAAGGCACAGGGGGACTTACGCGCTTGAATGTACGCGGCTCAAAGCGCATACCAAAAAACACAATATCCGGACTTGCATCAGGCTCTTGGGGGCTTTGCTTTGCTTTGCTAGGGTTTGTGGTGCTTTTGGCTTGTGTAGGCGTTTGTGCAGCACTATAGGAGATCTCACACGCATTGGCTGTTAGATAATCATCAGCGTCCAAAAAGGCTATATACTCCCCCAAAGCCTGCCTAATGCCCACAATGCGCGTAGCAAATGTGCCTAGATTCTTTTTATTATGGATAATTTTGATTCTGCAATCTTTATTTGCATAACTTTGTGCAATTTTTATGGAGTTATCATTCCCGCAATCATCTACTACAATAATTTCTATATCATTCAAGGTTTGATTAATACAAGATTCTAAACATCTTTCAATGTAGGATTCTACATTGTAGGTGGGGATAATGATAGAGATTTTAGGCGGCATAGTATAGCTGCCTTGAAGTATATGAGGAGATGTATGCGCTATAACAGAGCTGGCACGCGTAGCTTGGTGCTGCCCCCCCCCCAACGGGATTTTTATATGCTTTTTTATTGGCTAGGAGTGTGAGCTGCTCTAGTGGGGTGGAGTCTGCTAGATTATGTAGCAAGCGATAGAGTCTCTTGCAAGTGCTTGACTCTATAAAGTCATCGCTATCTAGGGGCAAGATGTATTCTCCTCTTGCTACTCTCTCTCCTGCTATGCGTGTGCTAAAAAGCCCAAGATTTTTTTCATTATGCACGATATGGATTCTAGGGTCTTGCTTGGCATAATCTTGCGCGATTTGTATCGAGCTATCACTGCTGTAGTCATCTATAATGATCATTTCTATATCGTGTAAGCTTTGGTTGATACAAGAATCCAAACAGCGCGCGATGGTGGATTCTACATTATAGGCAGGGATAATGATAGAGATAAAAGGGCGCAATATGTGTCCTTAGGGTGTAGGTATTCGTATCATAACTGGGGTTTGATTAAAACTCGCTTTACACGCGTGATTTTGTCTTTGGTAAATGTCTCCACTCTTTTAAGTGCGTTAGAGACTTTAGCCTTTTGTCTGTCTAGCACTGCCATATACCACACTATAACGCTTCTGCTCAAAGAGTGTTAAGCACACCATCTCTCTCCTAAAGCCTCTCTTAATTAAGGCTAATTAACAATAGCTAGCAAAATTGCTCAAGCTGCTTTTCAAAAAGCTCAATATTATTCGCATCTAAAAACAGAGGCTTTTGCAGTATTGCAAGCTACTTGGCTTTGTCTGCTTCTACTCTTTGGCATTAGTAATGGGTGAGTGGAAATGCCCACTTGGGACAAAGTCTATTTGTCCAAAAAGTGCTTGAATCTTGTGTCTAGCTTTGTATAAAGTGCCTTTATAGTGTGGGCTTTTGATGGAGTGTGAGGATGCATAAAATCTCCTTGTAGTGTGAGTTAGCTTGTTTTCTTGCCTAGTAAGATTCTAGCTTGGCTGCGGAATCTTGCTGGGATAAGCTCGCGGACACATACGCGTGGGATTATCCAAAAAAGATATTTAAGTGCGTGGAGTAAAGGGAAAAGGCGATTGTATTTATAGCCGATTTGGCAGTCTTCTTTAAACATCTGCCACGAGAGCCTAGAGCTTACGCCTTGCAGGCTAAAGCTTGCAATCACAAGCGGGATATACTGGAATCTCGCTCCATTATTGTAAGCCTTGGCGAAAAAGTCCGTGTCTCCTGCGATTTTAAAGCCTGTGTCGTAGCGATACTTTTGCATAAGGGGTGTGGCAATAAAGGCGGATTGATGGATAAAATGGTGGTGGTATTTATGTGGTTTTGTGGAGGCATAGAGAATCTTAGAATGTGTGTCATCATAGATAAGCTGGGCATCGCCATAGATGATTTGGGGAGCTGCTTGTGATGAGTCTAGCGAGCTTTGTAAAAAATGTGTGAAAAACTCTTTTAGCGTATTTGGGCTATAAAGTCTATCCCCACAATTCATAAAGTTGCACCACTGCCCTGTGGCAAGCTCTATACCCTTATTCATCGCATCATAGATTCCGCTATCGCACTCACTTAGGAATTGAAAAAAAAGATTTTTCTCTCTATGTGTGGCTGTAAGGTAGATTCTGCTATTTTGCTCTGTATGTTCTAAAGATTCTATTTTGTTAGAATCTGCTTGAGAATCTACTTTCGCACACGAAGTGATGTATTCTAAAATCTTTTCTTTTGTGCCATCACTGCTTGCACCATCAATGATGATGTATTGTATATGTGGGTAGTTCTGTCCCACCACAGAATCCATTGTTTCTGCAATATGGGCTATATCATTATAAACAATCGTAACAACAGAGACAAGCGGTAGCTTCGGTGATTGGGGGCTTTGATTCATTTAGGAGACTTTCTTGTGATTTTGAGACATTGTAGCAAAGATTGGCTGATTATGTATTAGGTTGTAGTGGCAGATATTTGCGTATTTTTCTAGCAATTCTCACTAGTATGGATAATGGTGTAAAAGTTATAGCGAAGCTTATGTAATCCATTACAATATTAGGCGTGATTGCATTTGGATGTTTGAGCGGGAAAACAATATCATAGCTTGGCATTGTGGCAAATTTAGAATCTCCTGTGGTATGAGTGGCATCGCTTCGATTAAAACCGATGTTTGCAATCATATTATTCTTAGGATAAATGCAAAGCCCCTTGTGCTTCCATATACTATGCACAAGTGGATAGTCCCAAGTGTCTATCTTACCTTGAGAATAGGATTTAAAAATTTTATACCAATATCGCCTTTCTCTCACGGAGTAAAAATTATCAAGTAGGCTAAATTCTGCTTCAAAGTCGCTAAACTCTAGCTGATATTTTTGCCACGCTCTAGCCCAGCTAGCCCAGCCCCAAATATGTGGGTATTTAGAAAAAAAGTAGTCTTCTTGCAGCTGTGCTTTTGGGCTAAGCGTATTGACTGAAGTGTTTTTGGCAAAATCAAGCGCACTCCAGCCACTTATCATAAAAATATTTTCTTGCTTAGCATAACGCTCCAAAAGCTCATCGCAGAATCTAAAAAAGCTTAGCGTTGGCAGGCAATCATCTTCTAGGATAATGCCTTGCTTTTCGTGTGAGAAAAACCACGATATAGCAGAGCTTACAGCTATCTTACAGCCAAGATTTGTATCTAAAAATCGTGTGCATATCTCGCACTCCCAAGTAATATGTTCTAAGACACTTGCGCGTATAGTAGCAATCTGCCTTTTTTCTATCGTATTTCTACCTCCATCTGCGGCTAGATAGAGTTTTTTAGGTCGGGCTTTGGCAATTTGCTCTAGGGTGGTAAGTGTAGTATCAAGACGATTGAAAAAGAGCAATAAGATGGCATTTTGGCAGACATAAGCCATTATGCTGCCTTGCTTTCGTCATAGCGATGCGAGACATTTGCATAGGTAATGACAGGAAGTTTATATGCTGCCCCCCCCCTACGCGCTATTATGTGCGCTAGCTTGGCTTGTATGGTTGTGGAGATTTTTGCTAGCTTGCGTTTCACTCGTTTTTGTATGGTGATTTTATGTGCTAGCTCAAAGGCACGAATACGATCTAGTGCTAAAGTAGATTCTATAACTTCTTTGGGGAAAGTAATGGGAAATTTTGTATTTATGCTAGAAGTATTAAAAATATTCCCATTATCTCCACAATGCACTCCACTTCCATCAAAGCCAATTTGATGGATATATGAGAGACTTGGGCAGAGAGTTAGGGCATTGCGCTTATATGAAGCTAAGTAATTAAAAATTGCCCAAGTTTTTAGCTTGCCTTTATGATTTAGTGTGAAATGACTAAAATAGTCGGCTGCTCCATCGCAATTTATGTAGTGAATGTCAGCCTGTGTAAATTCTGCTAAGGATACATCTCTGCTAAAATACTGCCACCTATCACTCCAGCTAGCCCAGCCCCAGCAGTGCGGGATTCTCCAAAAGTAGCAATCCCCCAAGCCTTGTGTAGCTATTGGGTAGCCCCAGCCCGCTATGCTCCATACTTTTGGCTGATCTTTGTAATGCTTAAGGGCAGTATTCATATAGTCTAAAAACACAGGCGATACAACAATATCATCTTCGAGCACAATAATTGCGCCGTGTTTGTTGATAACGCTTGTAACACCATCAATGATAGAATCTGCAAGCCCAAAGTTACGCTCTCTTTGGGTAAAAGTAATATGCTTAAAATATTTTTCCTTTTCATTACTAGCAATAAAGTCTTGCAAGTAGGCACTAACCTCTAGGGCGGAGTCTTTTTGCTCCTTTGTAGCAGTATCTTTCAACCCATCTTGGTAGATATACAATACACTCTCTTTGGCTAAGAGATTGCCCTTTAGTGCGTCCAAAGTTGCTTTAGTATGCCTTGGGCGATTGTAGGTAAAAAGCACGATAGGCGCAAGTGTAGAATCCATAAATTTTAAACTCTCTAGGTGAAATAAGCAAAGCACATTATAACGACCTAGCCCTTAAATTAGACTATGTATTATGTGCTATTTATGCAGGTTTTATGGCTTTTGCTCTACAATGCTTCACTTAGTCGCACTTGTAGAGCGGTGGTAGGTCGCAATTACAAAGGAAAATGATGAAAGCTTCTTATGTTTCATTTATTTTGGGGGTGGGTTTTACTCTAGTGCTAGCGGCTTGTAGTATCGCACTAGCAAAGACAAGTATTATTAGTGTGTGGCATATTTCTCCGCTTATTTTGGGAATTGTGCTAAGCATTGCTGTAGCAGGTGTGTGCTCTGTCTTTGGGCTTAGGATTGTTGATAAATGGAGGAGCGGGGTAGATTTTAGCGGGAAAAAGCTCTTGCGTTTAGGGATTGTTCTCTATGGGTTTTTTGTCTCGCTAGCAGATATGCAAAGTGTAGGGTTTGCGGGATTTGGGCTAGCTATTGGCATCGTAGCTGGAATGCTTATCGCAGGGTTTATTATAGGGGTGAAGATGTTTAGACTTGATGGGGAGTTAGCGATTTTAATGAGTGCGGGCTGTGCCATTTGTGGGGCAGCAGCAGTACTAGCACTAGAATCTGCCCTGCGTACTAATGCGCAAAAAAGCGCGATTGCTATAGGCAGTGTGGTGGTCTTTGGGCTTTTGGGAATGTTTGCCTACCCTATTGTCTATAGTACTGGGCTTTTGCCCTTTGATCAAGCACAAATGGGCTTATATATGGGAGCTAGCCTGTATGAGGTGGCTAATGTCGTGGGGGCAAGTGATGTGCTAGGGCAAGAGGGTGCAAATATCGCCCTTATTGAAAAGATGATTCGCGTAGCCTTGCTAGCGCCTGTACTATTTATCGTTCCATTTTTGTTTGCCAAATACGGGCAAGGCAGTGGGAGTAAAAAGCTCTATATCCCCTACTTCGCGCTAGGCTTTGTGGCGGTGGTGTTTTTGCACTCTTTGGTTGAGATTCCAGCGCAAATTGTGCAGGCGATGCAGTTTGTTTGTGTGCTATGCCTTGGGGCGGCGATGTGTGCGCTTGGCTTGCAGATTGACCTTAGAGCTATGCGAGGTACTAAGGTGGTGTTTTGGTTTGGGCTTTTGCTCTTTGTGCTTGTGAGTGCGCTAGGCTTTGTTGGGGTGCTAGGCTTGCGTACCTTTGGCTAGATTTTAGTGTGGGTGAGTGTTTAAGCTAGAATCTACTTTAAAGTGATAAACACGACCTCTGGTGGGTTAAATATGCGAGGTAGGCGGTAGTTTAGGCTAAGTCCCCTTGAGACTACAAGATACTGTCTTTTACTAGAATCTAGCTCATAGATCCCACCAGCATATTTTGGGAAAAGTCCTTGATTTGGCGCGTAAAGCCCATTGAGTAAATAGGGTAGGCGCACTTGTCCGCCGTGTGTATGCCCGCTTAAGATGAGATTAATGGGCAAGGATTTAAAAAGCTCAATAAATTCTGGACGGTGTGAGAGTAAGATAGAAAAGTCTGCGTGCTTGCTAACTTCTAGGCTACTTTGGCAGGTAGAGTGGATCGTGCTTGAGACAAGCTCTTGCCACTCTTGCTCCCAGAAGCCACCCTTCCACTTTGCTCTATCCCACACAACTTTATCTATGTGTTGATTAGGCTTATTATAAGTGCTGTAATATGGATCATCAACCCCAAAGACTGCTATCTCTAGCCCATTTATACTAAGCATTGTGCAAGGGTGGCTAAAGTCTAGCACAGAGACATTGTAGCTTGCAAGCTTTTGCTTAATGCCTACCATTTCTCCACTCCAAAACTCATGATTGCCACTGACATAAAACTTGGGGATTTTGGCAAGATTAGATTTTACTTTCTTAAAACTTTCCTTTTTAGAATCTGCCCTAGAATCTAGCCGTGCGAAAAACTCCCACGCTCCTTGCATATCTTCTTTATCATCGATTATGTCTCCACTTAGGGCAATAATATGCACCTCTCGCTCTTGCAAGGTGTGTATAATCTCATCTTGATAGAATCTCCCGGAGTGTAGATCACTAAGCAAGGCTATGGTGATAGGTTTGGTGGGTTTTGTGGCAGTGGGGAGTGTAATGATGTAGTCTTGGCTACGCAAGGGTGCATAGATAGCTAGAAGCGCAAATGTAAGGAGTAAAATCCCTAGTAGCACTAGCAACCGCTTATTACTGCTTGGCATTTGTCTTGGTTGGGGCTTCTAGCAATTAGATTTTGGAGATTTTCTATGTGCTGTACAAGGCTTAAGCTTTCTTTATCATAGATTGCTGTATTTGCACCATTTTGGATAGGAAATTTTGTGCCTTGCGTTTGCTTGCTTACTGCTATGGCTACTAGAGGTGAGTAGGCGAAAGAATTTTGCCCTTGCAGGCATATATGGGTGTCATTTATAGACACATCTTTTGTTAAAAGCAGCGTGATCATCTCTATATCACTACCAATGCCCACACTTTGCAAAGCGCGTGTAGGATCTGCGCCACTATCGATAAATAGCACTGCTGTTTCTTGTGCGCTAGCGTGATCTTCTTTTTGCAGTGTTTGCATTGCCATAAGTGCAGTATCAAGTGCTTCAAACTGTGCAGGTTTGCTAGATTCTAGCTCTAGAGTGATGAGCTTTTCTTTAAGCAAAAGCTCTGTTGTGTGGGAGAACCCTAGTATAATGGCATATGCTAAGGCTTGCTGGTATTTGGCTTTTTCTAGGGTATTAAGTAGCTTTTTCTTGCGAGCAAAGCTCTCGCTAAGATCATCCGTATTTGGGGTGAAAATAGATTCTAGTGTGGCTTTAGGGTTTGTCTTGATAGATGGGCTATCTGCTAGGAGTGCTTCTTGATAAGACATATTAAGCTTGGTTGGTGTTTGTAGGTAGTTTTGATAACCTTTCTCATCAAGTGCGACAATATCGCGCTTGTGTAGCGCGCCTTGCGTATTACCTACGATAATTTGTATCCAGTGAGGGTTTGTGCTATCTGTCCTATCAACAAGGCTTGCAGGTAGAAAGTCGCTTTTATTGATCTTGGCGATAATGGCGCCATTAGGAGATTGGCGTGGGTTGATAAAAGTATCTTTGCTATTAAAGTTAGCTCCTTGATTGGCAAAAGCAACTATAGCAAAAGTGCTATACATTAAGATAAGCATCAAAAATTGATACATAGTATGTCCTAGATTGGAACAATGTCGATGATGTGAGAAGTTGGTGGTGGGTACTCCTGTTTCTTTTGTGGAGGAGTCTTGGTGATGGGATAGGGCTTAGCACAGTGTAAAATCGCCGTGAGAAATTGCTCATCTTGCCTGATCCAATAGTTATAATCACACACAAGGATAAAGCACTTTTTCATACGACTAACAGCAACATTGAGTGCGTAGGCAGCGTGGCGATTCCTAGAATCTGTCAAGTGGTGATGCAGCATAACAGGTGAGAACACTACAATCTCAAATTCCTGCCCTTGTGAGCCGTGGATCGTCCAAGTGTGATTATAAGGGATTTGGTATTCATAGAGAAGCTTGCGTTGCTTGACAAATGGAGTAATGACGGCTACAGAATTAGAATGTTTAAGAAGTGTTGGAAAAATGGTGGCTATAACTTGGGCTTCAGCGTGGTTGCATTTATTTTGTGGGGGCTGGCTTTTACAATCGATAAAAAACAAATCCGTTGGGCTATCTTTGCCATACAAGCCATTGTGGTAAATATGGTGGTCAAGGATTTTAGCAAGATTATCGCCGTAGCGGTGAGTTTCACGCAAGATATTTAGACTTGTGTGCGTGAATTGCAATGGGCTTACTTGCGATTTGATAAAGATTTTGGCACTGCTTGTGAAGTGCTCTTGTGTAAAAAAGTCTTCCATAAACAATGCCGATAGATTAAAAAGGTTTGCCCACGCTTTATCACCGTGCATATGTGATGTGGACATTTCACAAATGGGCATAAGCTGCTTGTGATCACCTAGAAGAGTTATAGGGGTATTTTGCGTGCTAAGTGTTAGGGCTTTGATAAGTGGGGTGAAAGCGCACTCATCTAGGAAAAAGTGCGCAAACTCAACATCAAGACTTGCATATCGCTTGACAAAGGCATCTATGGTCATTCCTATAATAAGCGATTCTTTAAGCCTTGATTTTAGGCTTGTAGCACTAAAGAGACTTTGTGGCTGCTTTTTTTGTAGGATTTGTGGGTCGCACACTTCGGCATATTGCTCCATAAAGGCATTGCTGGGTGTACCTAGTCGCAAGATCATCGATCGCTCAATTTTTAGGGTATCAAATTTTTTGATAAGGGATTGTAGAACTTGCTCAAGTGCGGAGTTAGTCGGAGCTAGCACGCATACACGCGTACTATTATAGACATAGTGTAAAAGTGCTTCAAAGAGTACTACTTGTGTCTTACCGCTACCGGGTGCGCCCCACACATAGCTAAATGGCTTGCTAAGAATATCTCGCAAAGCACTTGCTTGCTCTTTATTGAGATAGGGTTGAGTGGTGATAGAGCGATAAGCACTTGTAGAATCTTTGTGTGCGAATATAGGGGGAGCTGCTGGGATAGCAAAGGTGTTTTGCTGCTCGAAGAATGCTTCAAGGTTGCGTATGAGAAATTTAAGATCACTAAAAATTTTTAGCTGGGATTTGTGCTTTTGCACGGCATTGAGTACGCTAGAGTCTAAGCACTCTATGGAGAGAATCTGGCTTTTCTCATCATAAAAACGCACATAAAATCCAAACTCTTCATTAAGTGGAATGGGTGCAACAGATCCAATTTGGATCATCAAAGAGTCAGCGTTAAGCATCTTTGCTTTGATGCGGATATGAATATTTGGATCATCAAAGACAACTTGCGCAACTTGCAATTCTTCACAGCCTAGACTGTGCTCTTGCAGATAAGCATAATAGACTTTGCAAGCTTGCAATAAGGCGTATTTAATGGTATGCATACTTTGGATTAATTATGCGAAAACTTCATCAATGCTATAGAGTTTTGGTGGTTTATTAACTAGCCAAGCGGCACATTCAAGCGCACCTTTTGCAAATGTTAAGCGATTAGTGGCATTGTGGGTGAATTCTAAATATTCCCCATCTAAATAAAACCCCACGCAATGTTTCCCTACTACATCACCACCTCGCAGAGAAACAATGCCTAGCTCACCATTTTTGCGCGCTCCTTTAGATCTATCTGTTACAAGAATTTCGTTTAAAGGCTGTTTTCTCCCTTTGGCGCAGGATTCTGCTAGGCTTAGGGCTGTGCCACTTGGAGCATCTTTTTTGTATCGGTGGTGGATTTCGCTTATTTCAATATCTGCGTGCGTGAGTTTGGCGGCTACTTGCTCGACAATCTGGCGCAGTAGTGCCACTCCAAGAGACATATTTGAAGCATACAAGATGGGTATGCGTTTGGAGCAGGACTCCATTAGTGCGAAGTCTTGTTCATCTAGCCCTGTTGTGCCTATCACACAAGGTACAGGTGAGCTAGTAGAATCTAGCGCACATAGCAAGGCGTTTGTCGCTTCTTTTGAGCTAAAGTCAATAATCACATCGCAGCATTGCATAAACGCACTAAGGTCGTTTGTTACAAGGCTACCCTCTGGTAGGTTAAAATCTAGCTCTTTGCGCACAAACACCGCGCCTATTTCCATATTTCTATGCACGCCTATCTCGTGAATGATAAGCTGTCCCACGCGCCCACTCGCGCCAAAAATCCCTACTCTGATCATAAGCTTCCTAATGTGCAGAATCCAAGTAGGCTATTGCCTGTAATGCCGCAGTCGCTCCATCCCCGGCAGCACATACTACTTGCTTTGGCGCGTTTATGCGAATATCCCCAGCGGCAAATAGTCCGGGAATGTTAGTCTTCATCGATAAATCCACAATGACAGAATTATACTCATCGCACGCACATAGCATAGATCCATCATCTTGTCGTAAAACTTGTGTATTGACATCATAGCCCACGAAGATAAAAACACCGGGTACAACTAGCTCTTTGCGTTGCTTTGTTTGCGTATGCTCGATGATAACCCCCGTAACACCAAGCTTGTCGCCCGTGATTTCTATGGGAGAAAATGGCGTGAGAAATTCAATTTTGTCATTATTTCTAGCGTGCTCTAGTGTAACAGGTGCTGCGCGGAATGCATCTCTTCTATGGATAAGATAAACTTTTGCACACATTTTAGTGAGATAGATTGCTTCTTCTATGGCAGTATCTCCACCACCTATAACCGCTACTTCCTTGTCTTTGTAGAAAAATCCATCGCAAGTTGCACAGGTGCTAACACCCTTGCCCCAAAGATCGCTTTCTCCTAGGATTCCTGTGCGCTTGGGGCTACCGCCAGTGGCTAAGATTACAGCTCTTGCTTCTGTGGTTTTGCCACCATCGTGGTGGATAGTAAAATGCGCACCATTTTTGGTGATTTGATTGACCACTGCCATTTCATGCTTGAGACCAAAGCGGAAGCATTGCTCCTGCCAAGGCTCCATAAAATCTAAACCACTTTTAATCTCTTTTATGCCAGGGTAGTTTTCTATCTCACTACTTCCTGTGATTTGCCCCCCAGGCATACCCTTTTCAAACAAAACGACATTTTTCACACCCCCTCTTGTCGCATATAACCCAGCAGATAGCCCAGCGGGACCACCACCAATAATTGCTAAATCAACCATAGAAACTCCTAGATAAACCCCTTGTTTGCCAAGGGGTAAGAATTGTAAAAGCCGAGATTAAAGAAGAGCGTTGATTTTGTCTGCTAAGACAGATTTAGGCGTAGCACCGACAACCTGATCGATAACCTCGCCATTTTTCATAAATAGGATTGTAGGTATGCTTCGAATACCAAATCGCGCAGCGAGTGCCTGCTCTTCATCGGTATTGACCTTGCAAATTGCAGCTTTGCCTTCAAACTCATTGGCAAGCTCTTCAATCACAGGGGCAAGCATACGACAAGGACCACACCAAGTAGCCCAAAAATCAACAACCGCTATGCCATCTTTGGTCTTTTCGTCAAAATCAAGCTCTGTCAATTCAATATATTGTCCCATTTTTTCTCCTTAGTATGTGGGTTGGCGGGGATTATACAACAAGTAGTGTAACATTTTGGACAATGTCTTTTGGGATCTTGGTGATTTTTTATCACTTTGCAAGAAGTGTTACGAATATAAGCGTTGTAAGCTACTTAACTGGGATAAAGTTTGCGCCCTTTGTCGTCCAAATGCGGTTTTGATATTGGATTTGTTTATCGCGCATAGACTCACTAAAGAGCTGTTTAGAATCTTTGGTGATGGTTCTTAATCCAAACTCTACACCAAGTGATGTGGCATAGCTTACCCAATCATAGCGCAAGTCGTTATTGAGCAAAAACGCATACTCCATAAGGTTGCTATCAATTGTACCAATAGAACTCACAACAAAGAGATTTTCACGCGCTTTGGGCGAGGCAAGCTGCAAGACAATTGGGTTAAAGTTAATTTGCGTGGAGAGATAGATCCTAGGTGGTTCATCGCTAAGCTCGATTTGTGAGAGAATTAGCCCAGTTTTTGGCGCAGAAGTGTTGAGTATAAGTGCTGCGTTGGGAAAATATGTAGATTCTTTTTGGAGTGTTTTAGTAAATTGAGAAGCTTCCTGACTACTCAAAGATCGCTGGTGGATTACACGCCCTTCAAAGCTTGAAAAAAGCGTAGATAAATAGCTACCTATTTGACTATCATCGGCATATTCAATGAGTGGCATATCTTGCATTAGTGGGAGTAAAACATGGAATTGTTCTTTATAACTTATCCCACCAAAGTACAGATTCTCTGGGAGTTTATCTATGACTTCTTGCGATAAACGCTCTTTATTAATCGTAGGGATATAGGTGGGATAAATGAGATTGTCATAGTTTATGAGATTTTGTACGCCGGTTGGTCCGAGCATAGCGATGACAAAATTTGCATTGCTTTGGATAATGCGTAAATAAGTGGATTCTAGGTTTTCTTTGCTCTCATCAATGCTATCAAATACCTGAAAGTCAAAGTCGATATGACGCGCGATAAGATAGGATAAAATCGTGTTTGCCACACTTACAGAATATCGCCCCACAAGTTGCTTAGGGATAAGCAGAGCGATTCTAAAATGCTCTTTGCTACTAGCATCCTGCATTATTTCTATGCCACTTAGTTGTGCCATCGCTTCAGAAAAGTAGCGCAAAATCTTTTTGTCCGTTGTGCCGGTGCTAAACTTTGCCAAAAATGAAAAGATATAGCCATTAGTATATAGCCGTTTCAAGCACCCATCGTTACAGCTATGCTCATCAATATCAAGGATTTTTTGTTGGGGGAGTGGGACAGGGGAGATGATAGAACTTTTTGCGTGGAGATTTTGGCTTATAAGCCCTAATGCAAGGAGAAATGACAATCGTGTTATGGCGATAAGATGCTTCAATGATATGCCTTTAATCAAAAATAAAAAATATCCTAGCATAATTTATCTAAGAGATATATCGATAGCTTAACGCCTCAAGTAAGTGTTGCTTGGCAATATGCTTTGCGTCGTCTAAGTCAGCGATTGTGCGGGCGATCTTTTTGATCTTTTGTATCGAGCGATGAGAGAAATTAAACCTTAGGCTCGCTTGTTGTAAGATAGTCTGTGTCGCATCATCTAAGATGCAAATTTGCTCTACTTCACGCTCATTTAGCTTACCATTTAGCCTGCTTTGCCCCCGCTCAATTTGCGCTCTAAATGCCTTAAACACCATCTCTTGCATAGAAGTAGAATCTATGGAAGCCTTTGGGTCTTGATCGTTTTCTTGCATTTGCACAAACAAATCTATGCGATCCAAAAACGGCTCGCTCAAGCGCGCCCTATAAGAGCTAATCTCTTTTTGCGTGCAACGGCACTCTTTGGCTTGGCTTAGGAGATTTCCACAAGGGCAGGGGTTTTGTGCCCCTACAAATAAAAATGCCGTAGGGTAAGTTACTTTACTATGCACACGAGAGACTACAAGCTCGTTGTTTTCAAGTGGTTCGCGTAAAGATTCTAGCACTTCCTTGCCAAAGTGTGGTAACTCATCAAAAAATAAGATGCCCTGATGGGCTAGAGCAATCTCCCCGGGCTTGACTTCATTTTGTGTAGCAGATCCTAGTATTGAAGATTTTGACGCACTTTGATGAGGCGCGCGAAATGGTCGCAATGGCGTGTAGCTTGGAGTTTGTGAGCTTATGGACTGAAGCTTGACACTCTCTATCATCTCTTCCAAACTCATTGGGGGTAATATGTAGCGCAGGCGTTTAGCGATCATACTTTTTCCACAGCCCGGACTTCCTTCATAGATGATATTATGGAATCCACTCGCAGCGATGAGTGCTGCTCTTTTGGCGATTTCTTGTCCCTTGACTTGGGCGAAATCTAGTGGGAACTCACGCTCATAGTAGTAGCTTGTCTGCTTGATTTGCAAGGTCTCAAACTCTAGCTGGCTTTGTATAGTGCTAGGCTTAGATTCTGGATCTTCTAAAATCTGCAAAGCTTCTTGCAGGCTACTTGCATAATAAATTTGCAAATGGGGCAAATGGCAGAAAAGCTCTTTGCTAGATGTGGGTAAGATCACCTTGGCATTTTGGTACTGCAAGGCGATCTCAAGCAAAAGGGGGTAGATGTTGTTGTTGTAAGTAAGTGTGCCATCTAGAGCTAGCTCGCCAAAGGCAAACCACCCTTGTGTATCTATCCCTTTTTTATGCAAGGCGATTAGTAGAGCTATAGGCAAATCAAAGTGGCTACCAGATTTTGCCACATCAGCAGGAGCTAGGTTGATAGCAATTTTTAGCGGTGGAAAGTGGAATCCAATGTGATGAAGCGCACTTTGGACTCTCTGCTTGCTCTCTTGGATAGAGCTGTTTGCAAGCCCTGTGATGACAAAGGCAGGTAGAGCACGCACGAAATTCGCCTGCACTTGGACGATTTCTCCGCCTATGCCATTTCTTGTTGCACATAGAATTTTATTTACCATTTATGCTGCCACCCTTTAGTTGTATTTAGCTTTGTTAAAACCTATAAGACACATTTGCTTTGTAGGTATTTTCGTACATAGCACCCAGTGCAATGCTATGTGGAGTTAGGATAGCTGCTGTGCCTATATCTATATCAAGTGTGATATATTGTAGTCTTTTAGCACATAGATAGCTTACTCCATAACCCAGTAATGCGCCAGCTAGCACCTGCAAAATCGTGTGTCTTTGACTTGTTATGCGCGAGATACCAACAGAAGTGGCAAGGATTGTAGTAGGTAGCCCAAATTTCCAGCCATAACGCTTTTGCATAAAGCCTGCTGCGCTAAAGGCTGATGAGGTATGCCCACTTGGGAAGCCATCAAAGTCGCTATTATTAGGACGCTGGCTAATCCCAGCTAGCTGCTCATTTGCTTGAGAAATACCGACAAAAGTGTATTTGCTTGCAAAAGTAATAGCAAGTGTCGCACCTGTGCCAAGTGCTAGCTGAGCTACTCCATGGTAGTCTTGGCGCGCTAAGGCATAAGCTCCTGCCATCACCGGGAGAAATTGAAAAACATCGCCCCAAGTCTCAAACCAATCACCCGGCTTTGCATGTAAGCTTGGCATACAAAGGCTAGAGAGAGCGCATACAAGTAGCGCGCGCTGGCATAGGCGCATAAGGTAGATTCTAGTGCGCATTATAAAAATCCTTGATAGATTCTAGGCGTGTGTGCGTGTGTAGCAGTGCCATATCTGCAAGAATAAGCGCTAGCATACTCTCGCATACTACACTTCCGCGCACAGCGATACACGGATCGTGTCTGCCTTTTAACGCTAGAATCTGTGGCTCATTGTGAGAGTTGATTGTTTGCTGGGGGAGAAAGATGCTAGGCGTTGGCTTGAAATAGACTTTTATGCGGATTTCTTCGCCTGTGCCAATACCCCCTAAAACCCCACCACAATGATTGCTAGCAAAACCACTAGAATCCATATTGTCGTTATTTTGACTACCTAGCCTTGTGCTAGATTCTATCCCATCGCCAATTTCTAGAGCTTTGACACCATTTAACCCCATCATCATCGCGCCAATTGCTCCGCTAAGTTTATAGTAAAGTGGTTGTCCTAGACCTTTGAGCGCACCATTTGGACTAAAGGCTCGCACAAGTGCGCAACCACCTATGCTATCGCCATCTTTTCGTGCTTCTAAGATTGCTTGTTTTTGGGTTGCTTCCATACTCTTATCTAGGGCAAAAATCTCACTCGTCTTAGCAAAGGCAAAGTCAATATCCTTGCCTTTATGCGTCCCTATATGTAGAATTCCACTCTCACAAGTAATACCAATCTCTTGCAAAAGCATTTTGGCAAACGCCCCACTAGCTACGCGCGCAGCACTCTCTCTAGCAGAGCTTCTCCCTCCTCCTCGGTAATCTCGTGTCTCATATTTTGCTTGGTAGGTAAAGTCCGCGTGTCCCGGGCGGAATACATCTCTAATGGTTTCATAATCTTTGGACTTTGTATTGGTGTTTGGGATAAAAAGTGTGATTGGCGCGCCTGTGCTTTTACCTTGAAATACACCACTTAAAATCTCGACTTTATCATCTTCTTTGCGCGGTGTGGCATAAGGAGTTTGCCCACCTTTGCGCCTTTGCATTTGTGCTACTAGAAGATCTTCATCAATCACTACGCCCGCTGGGAAACCATCAATCACACAGCCTACACCTAAGCCGTGAGATTCGCCAAAAGTGCTTACGCGAAGCGCTTGTCCAAAGGTATTCATAGCTTTGCTCCTTGTTTAGCAGAAGTGAGCTTTGTAAGCTTCTCATACGCGATTTTTGCGCAAGCTTGCTCGGCTAGTTTTTTCGAAGTGCCAGAGGCTGTGCCATATTCAATATTATCGATGAGAATCTGCATTGTAAAACGCTTTTTATGGTCGGGTCCTTCTTGTGTGAGAAGCTTATATGTAGGTAGCACGCCAAAGCGTTCTTGTGTGATTTCTTGCAAAGTTGTTTTGTAGTCAAGGGCTAAATCTTGGATCTGCATATTTGGGTAGTGTTTAGTAAGGATATGATAGACAATCTCACGCGCACAATCAACCCCTGCTTCTTTATAAATCGCGCCAATAATCGCTTCAAATGCATTAGAGAGTAAAGAGTCTTTATCTCTACCTTGGTTTTGCTCTTCGCTACTTGAGAGGCGCAGTAAAGAGCCTATGTCATAATCGCGTGCGAAAATGGCGAAGCTCTTTTCATTGACAAGGCTTGAGCGCATTTTAGAGAGTTTGCCTTCGTTGTAGTTGGGGAATCTATCAAAGAGATATTCTCCTACAAGCAAGTCTAAAACCGCATCACCTAAAAACTCTAAACGCTCGTTGTTGCTGGATTTTGTGTAGCTTCTGTGTGTGAGTGCTTCAAGTAGTAAAGACTCATCTTTAAAGCTATATCCTAAGAGTTGCTGCAAGCGTTTAAGAGAATCCATCATCACCCTTTCTAAGTAGAATCTACTTTCACAGATCAAGCAAGGTTTTTGGTGCTTCAATATGCTGTGCTAGATTCTGGATTTGCTGTGCGACAGAGCGCGCAATTCTATCACATTCTTCATTGAGTATATCGCCGTTGTGTCCTTTGATCCACTGCGCTTGGATAATGTGTTGCTCTTTTAAAGTGATATATTGTCTCCATAAATCTGGGTTTTTGACTTCTCGAAAGTTCTTGCGTATCCAGCCAGATAGCCACTCATTGATCCCTTGTGTGACATATTGAGAATCTGTGTAGAGTTTGATGTGGCAAGGCTCTTTTAGCACCTTTAAGGCTTGTAGCACTGCCATAAGCTCCATACGATTATTAGTCGTATCTGGCTCGCCACCTTGGACGATTTTTTTCACACCTTTATAGAGCAAGATAGCACAGTAGCCACCTGCTCCCGGATTTCCAAGTGATGACCCATCTGTATAGATTGTGAGCTCTTTCATAGAGTCTACCTCTCTTTACTTGTATTTGATGATTTTATAGACTAAATCCATTTCTCCCATTTTCGTGCATATTGGGCAACGGTAGGAGTCAAATGGGAAGAGATTTTTGCAGTGATGACATCGATACTCAAAGCTAAGCTCTCCCCTTTGTGCAGAGTGTTCTAAAAGCACGCGTAGCACTTCTAGTTCAAATATTTGGCTTTGTGCTAGGCTAGATTCTAGCCCTAGATAAAAGCCTTTAGCGATAAAGACTTGCAAAATATCTGGGCGTGATTGTAGCTTGTCAAATGGTACTTCGTCTTTGGCACATCGCCACAAAATATCTAAGCAAAATGTGATGGTAGGGAAGCGCACAAGCTCCTCCCAAAACTTCTCCCTAGAATAGGTGAAGAGATAATCTAGCACCAAGCGGTTGATTTGCCCACTATATCGCATAAGATTGATAATTTCTTTATGTTTTTTTTCTAATGGCAGCAAGGAGTTTTGGGAGAGAATCATAAAGTGTAGATACTGCTTGATTTGCCCTAATTCTTGCTCTTCTTGGGCATTTAGCTCATCGATGCACTCAAGTGTATCAAGCGCAGCTTGGTATTCCCCCATACTCTCGTGCGTACGCATTAGATAGCTTAGAATCTGCGTGTTTCTAGGGTAGGTTTTTAGGATTTCTAGGAAAATATTTTTGGCTCTTTGTAAGAATCCTGCTTCAAAATATGTAATGCCTAAGGATTCTAGGATAATGATTTTTTCCTGTGGGTCGCGCGTAGTGTCAAGTAGGCTGAGATAGACTTTTATCGCCATCGCACTATCCCCAGCACGAGCGTAGGTTTTAGCAAGCAGTAGCAAGGGCGGGATAGGCTTTTTAGCTAGGTGGAGAAACTCCACTAGCTCATCACTTAATGCACTACCATCGTAGGATTTGGTGAAGTTTTCTAGGGAGATTTGACGCTTTTTAGCACGGTAGCGATTGCGCCCATAATCTGCAAACACCAAAATCACAATAATGCCGACTAAAATCGCAATCCCAAAGAGCGGGTCTCTATACATAGTAGCTAGATAATCAAGCATATTTTGCACCGCATCTTGCTATAGAGCTAGAATCTAGCTCGGTGGATTCTAGGCGTGATATTTTAGTAAGGTAGATTCTGCTAGGTTTGATTCTAGAGTGGTAGGCTATGCTATGCCATTTTGTGGCTAGGTTATTGGCGTACATATTCGATATGGGCTTTTTGCTTGATTTTTTCAAAATACTCACTAAGGATTTGCTCTTGGTGATCTTGTGCGAGTTTTTGAGCGATGATGCCCCTTGCTTCTTCAAAGCTCATGGCATTTTCCCCGCTTTTATCCTGCACCAAAAATGCAACATAGCTACCATTGCCCGCATCAAGAATGGGGCTAAACTCGCCACTTTGTAACTGGGCAAACATTTGTGCGATTTGGGGGTTTAGCATATTTAGTTTAAGTTTTTCTGGTGTTTTTTCTACGCCATTTAGCGTCAAAGTCGTGTTGGCAATGGCGCGCTCAAGGAGCTTTGGGTCTTTGGAGCTATAGCGGATTGTTTGCACTTGGTCTGCAGTGATAAACTCATTTTTGTGGGTGTTATAGTATTTGCGCATTGTTTCCTCGCTAGTGGTGTCGGCTGCGAGCAGGATATTGCGCATAAGCTCGCGTGTTTGGATTTGGTCTTTGAGCTTTGCTTTGTAGGATTCTGGGGTTAGTCCTTGCTGGTAGAGTGCTTGGATAAACTGCTGGTAGCTAAGGTTGTTTTGTGCGGCTATAGATTCCATTTCTTGCTCAAGCCGCATATCGTCTGCAACAATATTGAGTCTTTTGATCTCTTGATCTTTTAGGCGGTTTGCGATTAGGATTTCTTGCGCTTGGGTTTTAGAGATATGTTGCTTGGCACTAAGGCTTTGTATCTCATAGAGCGTGATAGGGTCGTTATTGACCTTAATAGCAATCCCACCTACGATATTTTGCGCACTTGGTGGTGAGTCTTTGGCGTATATGCAGCTAGAGCTACCATATAGCATAAGGCTTGCAGTAAGCAGAATCCTAGAGTAGAGAGAAGGCATTGTAATCCTTGCGACGGTTTTTGATTTATGGATTCTAGCATTATTTTTAGTGTTTGCGTAGCTTTGTGCTATCTTCGGCAGTACGCAGGATAACAATACCTTAAGTCAAAAATCTCTACAATGTTGCTCCGCTAAGTTTGCATAGTTATTACACTTAGAATTACCCAAGCAGAAAGAGAATCTATCAATGACGCACAAGCAAAAGTCATCATCAAAAGGCATTTTCGCGCTTGCATTAAGCGCATTTTGTATGGGAGTTACAGAGTTTATTGTTGCGGGGATTTTGCCCGATCTTGCACAGCACTTTATGGTCTCACAGCCTGTAGCTGGATGGCTTGTTACAATTTATGCTATTGGCGTGGTGATTGGCGCACCGATTTTGACAATCCCCATAAGTAGGCTTGATCGCAAATACCAGCTTATGCTAAATCTTCTTATTTTCTTGCTGGCAAATCTCATTGTCGCTATAAGTGATAATTTTTACTTGACTTTGTGCGCACGCTTTGTGGCTGGCTGTATGCACGGGGTGTTATTTGTCATTGCCACTATTGCTGCGATAAAGATCGCTAAAGCAGGGAAGCAAAACACTGCCCTAGCACTAATGGTATCTGGGCTTACGATTGCACTTGTTACAGGCATACCTTTAGGGACATTTGTGGGGCAGCTCTTTGGCTTTAAGGCGATTTTTTGGCTTATCGTGGTGCTTACAGGGGTTGCGATTATTAGCGTGTGGCTTATTATGCCTCACATTGAAGGGCAAAGGACATTTATCCGTAATCTTTTTCTAGCACTTTGTGTGCCTAAGCTTTTGCGCGCGTATGTGGTAACTGCTTGCACCTGTGGAGCGAGCTTTGTGCTTTATACTTACATTGCGGAGTTTTTGCTTGTGCTCTCTGCTTTTGACAAGCAGTCCATTGCTTCGATTTTACTGCTTTATGGTGGCAGTGCAGTTGTAGGGAATCTTGTGGGTGGGAAAATCACTGATGCCAAAGGCTCTATCATCTCACTTCGCCTAATGCTTAGTGCGCAGATAATTACTTATGCATTGATGAGTGTAAGTGCGTATTCACAAATGCTTGCGCTCATCAATTTGTGCGTTATGGGTATGGTGAGCTTTGCTTCAATCGCCCCGCTAAAGTCGCTTGCCATTCTCTCATCGCATAAGTATGCCAAGGGCTTTGAGGATAGCGCAATTAGCGTTAATGAAGGGTCGTTTAATGTAGGGATTGCTTGTGCTAGCGCACTTGGAGGGGCAATTTTCGCGCATTTGGGGATAGAATTTAACGCGATTTTTGCAGCACTATTTGCTGTACCAGCCCTTGTGATCGTGCTGTTTATACCGCGGAGTTTATAAAAGCGTAAGGGTTTGGTGGATTTAGCTACAATATGGCATTTACACTAAGGAGATTGTATGAAGAGTTGGCTAGGATCTAGGTTATTGGGTGCGCTTTTTTTGTGTTTAGCTGGTATGAAGCTTTTGGGGGTAGAGATTAGAGAGGGGATAGATTATTTCGTGCTCAAAACTCCTGTCCCAAATGCGGAAAATTCTGTGATTGAAGTATATAGCTATGCGTGCCCGTTTTGCTTTAAATACTCAAAAATCCTGCCACAAATCATTGAGAAACTTCCAGATGGAGTAGAGTTTAGACCCTATCATTTAGAACAAAAGGGCGATTATGGTAAAGTGGCTAACAAGCTCTTTGCTGTGCTGCTTGTTAAAGATAAGCGAGCTGGGATTGGGGCTAGTGATAAAAATTCGTCATTTTATAAGGCGGAGAATGCGTATTTTGAGGAATACCACATCAATAAAAATCGTTGGAGAGATGGCAAAGATCCGCAAGGCTTCTTAGAAACTGGGCTTAAAGCAGCGGGCATTAGTGAGAGTGATTATCTACAAGCACTTGAAGATCCAGAGGTGAAAAAGCTTCTTAAAGCTTGGGAGGCTAGTTATGATATTGCCATTATCCAAGGTGTGCCGGCGTTTGTGGTTAATGGCAAATATCTCATCAAAATAAGCGAGCTAAAATCCCTTGATGATTTAGGTGAGAAAATCACAGAGCTTTTAGCGCGCTAGAATCCACCTGCTGGGATTTGGTGTGAAGTTGGTATATAGGATTGTATTGTGCTTGCAGAAATGGCAAGGCAAGCGCGCGTGGTGGGTTCTACTAGCTGGGGTAAGTCTAGGGCTTGTAGTGTTCTCACACTGTGTGCTACAAGTGTATGGCTATATGCGCCCTTGTGAGCAGTGTGTGTATATCCGGTATGCCTTTATAGTGCAAGCATCTGGCGCGCTCATTGTCGCGCTAGCACCTAGGGGTGTGCTAGCTTTTAGTGTAGGTGGTGCGTGTATGCTCTATGCAGGTGCTAGGGGGATAATGTCTGCTTTGCAGCTTCATAGAATCCACACCGCTATCCATAGCGATGTGGTGGTGTTTGGCGTGCGTGGGTGCTCAATGGATGCGCGCTTTGACTTTGGGCTACCCTTAGATCGCTGGCTACCGGAGTGGTTTGCTCCAAGTGGGGATTGTGGGCTTGATGCACCTATAATTCCAAGCGATGTGGTGCTTAGTGGCGCGCAAAAAGCATTTGTCGAGTTTTATGCAAATGGCTGGTATCTCCTGCCTAGATGGGAGATTGGCACTATGGCGCAGTGCTGCTTACTTGTATTTAGCGTGTATATGGTGATTATAGCGGTGTGCGGTTGGATTAGGCTATGGGGTCGCTGATTCTAGTGCCATTTGGAGTGAAAATCTAAGTGTATCGGTGTTGGTATGCGCCACAGAAGAGATGCCCAAGATGAAGTGAGGCAAGTGTGGGCAATTCTCCCTGCTAGATTCTAGGAGTATGGGCTTAGATATATCCAAATCCTGCGGGATTGGTTGCGCAAATGTTGCTAGCAAAGTAGCAAATTTACTAAGAAGATCTTGTGCGACATCAACTTTGCTAATAATAATCCCAAATGGACGCGTGCTAAGATCTGCACTAAAGCTTGCAAGCTCTTTTGCCAAGTGGTTATACTGCGTGCTTGGGTCTTTTAGCCCATCTAGCACAAAGAGTAGAAACTTGGTGCGCTCAATATGCTTCAAAAACTCCAGCCCAAGCCCCTTTCCTAGACTCGCCCCATCAATAATCCCCGGAATATCTGCCATCACAAAGGATCGCAGTTCATCGACTTCTACCACGCCTAAATGCGGGGTAAGGGTTGTAAATTCATAGTTTGCTACTTCTGGTTTAGCGTTAGAGAGTGTTGAGATAAGGCTAGATTTCCCAGCATTTGGATATCCCACAAGCCCTACATCAGCGATGAGCTTTAGCTCTAGGCGCAAGTGTAGTAAAACACCGGGCAAGCCTTTTTGTGCGTAGGTTGGAGCTTGATTGCTCGCATTTTTAAAGCGAGCGTTGCCTAGCCCGCCTTTGCCACCTTTAAGTAGTAGCACTTCTTTGCTAGGAGTATCTAAGTCTGCAAGTAGCTCTCCACTCTCATAGTTGAAAATTTGCGTGCCTAGCGGAAGCTTTATGATGAGGTTTGTCCCATTTTTCCCTGTGCAACGGCGCGCGCCACCGGGTGCACCGTGCTGGGCTTTGTGATGCTTTTTGCCACGGAAGTTTGAGAGCGTATCGGCATTATTATCGACACATAAGACAACATCACCTCCCTTGCCACCATCACCTCCATCAGGTCCACCCTGTATGACAAACTTTTCTCTCCTAAAGCTCACAGCACCGGCACCCCCATTTCCAGAAGAGACAATAATATCTGCACTATCAATAAACATCAGTTACCTTTAGCTACTTTATAAGTGGCTATTTTTTGGACTCTGTTAGGATTTGTCGGATTTGGGATTCCATCTTGGGGAGATATTGACTCATTATAGTTTGGGCTAGTTTTTGAGAGTCGTTGAAAATCGCCACTGCATTAGTGGCTAGCTTTTTGCCAGCTGGGGTTTGATAGAACGCGATTAGATCTTGTAAGTCTTGCTCTGTGTAATACTTACTATAAAGTAGTGGCATTTGGCTTTCTAAGTCTTTTATTATGCTGGAGAAAGCATTATGCACAATGTGAGTAATTTTATTTACTTGGGTTTCAGTCATATCTTGCTCTTTTGTAATTTGCTTGATGAGCTCATCACCGTTTATTTCTTTTAGTATAGCGTTAGTTCGAGAGATTTCTAGGAATTGCTTAAGGGTTTCTTGATACGATGCACTGGGGGTTACTTGCTCAGCACATAGTGGCATAGATATAAGAAAAAGCGTGCATACAAAGCGAGTAATAAGGGATAGCGTTGGCATCATAAATACTCCTTGGATTTTGTGGATCGTGCGGATGATAGACTCGCGCAGAATCTATACGCGCGAGCAAATGTGGAGAGAGCTACCGCTAGATTCTAAGCGCTAGTAGCTGGGATAACAGAAACTTTCTTGCGCTCTTTGGTTTTCTGTGAGAATTGCACGACCCCATCGATAAGTGCGTAAATGGTGTGGTCTTTTCCAATCCCTACATTATCTCCGGGATGGACTTTGGTCCCCCTTTGGCGGATAATGATATTGCCAGCGCGGACAAACTGCGAGCCAAACTTCTTGACGCCTAATCTTCTCCCCGCAGAATCTCTGTTGTTTTGGGTGCTTCCTTGACCTTTCTTGTGTGCCATTGTTACTCCTTATTTTGTAATGCCTGTGATTCTCACGCGTGTGAAATCTCGGCGAAATCCACGCTTAGTTTTACTATCTTTTCTCCTGCGTTTTTTAAAGGTTATGACCTTTTTTCCGCGACCTTCGTTGATCACTTCAGCTTCCACCTTCGCCCCTTTGACAAATGGCGTACCCACTACGATAGATTTGCCATCGTGCAGGGCTAGGATTTCTTCAAAGCTGATTTTTGACTTTGGCTCAAGGCTTAGTTTATCAAGCAGGATAATGCTTCCTTGCTCTACCTTGTATTGCTTGCCTCCATTCTTAAAAATCGCATACATTGTGTTTCCTTTGTGTAATGTGCTAGCTTCCTAAATCAAGCGCGTAAGCTGCAAGGGCGCGATTATAGCTGTAAAATGTTTGCATTTTGCTTAATTAGTGCAAGGTGTGGCTTGTGCTTTTAAGGGCGATCACTTCTACTTCTACTAGCGCATCTTTTGGTAGAGATTTGACAGCGATCGTGCTACGCGCAGGCTTATGCGTACCAAACGCCTTGGCATAGACTTCATTAAACACAGCAAAATCCCCCATATCAGCCAAAAAACAAGTAGTCTTTAGCACATATTCAAGCCCAGAGCCGCTAGCTTCAAGTACTGCTTGTAGGTTTTGCATTACTTGCTCGCTTTGCTCTTTTATCCCGCCTTGGACAAACTCGCCATTAGCTTGCAGGGCAATAGATCCAGAAGTGAATATCAAATCCCCAAATCCCATAGCCTGTGAGTAGGGACCTATGGCTTGTGGGGAGTTTGGTGTGTAGATAGGGTAGGGCTTCATCATTGATCCTTAATGTGTAGAGTGTGTAAGTTTTAGTATATAATCGCTTAACAAATTATTAAAGGATACAAATGGGCTATAGAGTGAAACTAGTAGCTTGCTTTTGGGTAGTTTGCGCGTTTGGTGCGCAGGATCAAGAGAGGCGAGATTCTGCTTCGGGTTTAAATGATGGGGTAGGGGTAGAATCCAGTGCTGCGTCTTTAGAAGATAGAGTAGAGATCATTGACTATAAGCGGGGCAAGATTCTAGGCTTTATGATCGTGCGCAACGGCAACATCATTAAGCGCGTACTTTTTAAAGAGCCTAGAGCGATTGGACAGCCCACCATAGAGCAGCCATTTAGCCAGCCTAGCCCAAAGCTCACGGAGCAGACAAAGCCTGTGGGCACGCAAGAGCCAAGCCGAGCAAACCCACCTACTTCGCCAAAACCCCTAGAATTTAATCAAGCCACCTCAAAGCCAAAAATCACGCCGCAAACAGCAAGAGGTACAGATGAGCAAGCCATACAGACTATATATGAGCGTCAAGTCTCTAATGCACCAAAGGATATTAAAAGCCCTGCAAAGCCAGCACCTAAGGTATCTTCTGGTATCACGCAAGAGGTCGGCATAGAATCTATGCGCATAAATCCCACCTATAAAAATCGCCAATGGAATAAGAAGTATATTATCCACGACATTAGCACAGAAGAAGTTATAGAGCTTGAGAGATAGTCTCTAGAGTCCTAGCTAGGCGCGCAGTGTGTGGCTTTAGATTCTAGCATTAGTTTTCTATGTTTTGGAATCTATGGTTGTGATTTAATCATCTGTGAGATTGCAGAGTTTATAGACTAGGCTGTCGATTTTAGATTCTAGCTCTTTTTGCTTATGGATTGCCGCGCCGACTTCATCGGCTCGCAATGACGATTGGGGTTGGATTGCTTCGGCTTCGCAATGACGGAAAAAGGGCATTGTCATTGCGAGTAAGCACACTAGAATCTAACATTCTGTCATTGCGAGACTTGCAAGGCAAGTCGTGGCAATCCATAGTAGCATCTGCTCTAATCATCGGTGCGGAATTGTAGGTCGTAGTTGATGATAAACTCTGTCTCATCATCGCTTAGGTTATAGAGTGTATAGACTAAGCTGTCGATTGTGGATTCTAGGGTTGGTTTTGGGCTGATATGGCAGCTCACATCTCCCATAGATTTTGCTTATAGATTCCTAGCACATCGATGCTATCGCTAATGACAAACACCACCACAAAGCCCTTAAATATCAGCTCACGCACACACTCATCATCGGCGATAGGGTTTTGGCGGTAGGAGTATGGCATAGCAGGTATAGCCCTAATCTTAAATAGCAGAGCATCTTTAAACGCCCTAGCACTTTGTGGCTTATCCTTAGCGATATGCTCGGTGATTTTCTTAAGCTCGGCGACAAAGCGTTGGCTAAAGCGAAGGCGTTTCATACTTGGCTATGCTTGCTTCTAGCTCGTTTTCTAGCTCCACACTATCGACAAAGGCTAACTCCCCTGCCTTATATGCTTCATAGTCTTTTTGCGCCTGTGTGATATAGCTCTCATCTTTGATGATTTCTAGCTTATTATTGACAGAGCGTAGCTGCTCTATGCTCTGCAAGGTCTTTTCATCGACATTTTTTAGCATTAGTGTCATTGGCTCTTCCTTGTCATTTTGTGTTGCTTAGATTCTAGCATTAGTTTTCTATGTTTTGGAATCTATGGTTGCGATTTCATCATCGCTTAGGTTATAGAGTGTATAGACTAAAGAGTCGATTTGAGATTCTAGCTTTTACAGCTTACTACTTTTTAAATAATTTGCTATGGCTTCCCACACGCAAGGCGTTAAGCTGCAAAATATCATCACATAGCTCATAAATTAGCAATAAATCTGGCTTAATATGACACTCTCTAAAGCCCTGCAAGTTTCCACTTAATGCGTGGTCTTTGTGTTTTGGCTCTAGTGTCGCACCTGTGGCTAGCTTATCTATAAGCGCGTCAGTCAAATCTTTGTCTTTTGTTTGCAGCTTTTTGTAGTCTTTGATAAAGCTTTTTGTGAAATTGACACTATAGCTCGCCATTATCGATCGCCTCCCTAAACTCAGCCACATTGGCATAAGTCTTTAGTGTGCCTGCTGCTCTCTCTTTTTCAAGCTCTGCTTTTGCCTTTAGAATCTCTTTTTCAAACTTTGTAAGTTTTGGCTTTTGCACCTTGCATTTTGCATTATCAATCTTTGCTAGACTTTTTATCGCGGTGTAAAGCTCTTTGCTGGCGTTTTCTATAGTGATTGTCATTGGCTCTTCCTTGTCATTTTGTGTTGCTTTAGATTCTAGCATTAGTTTTCTATGTTTTGGAATCTATGGTTGTGATTTAATCATCTGTGAGATTGCAGAGTTTATAGACTAGGCTGTCGATTTTAGATTCTAGCTCTTTATATCTTTATAATGCGTTTTACACGCGATTATATACAGCACATCATCTTCAAGTGTATAGACCAATCTATGCTCCAAATTTATGCGCCTAGAGTAAAGCCCACTTAAATCGCCTTTAAGTGCTTCTGGCTTACCTATGCCCTGCATTGCTCCGTTGCGCTCTATATCCTTAATCAATGTGTTAATCTTGTGTAAAATCTTTTTATCACTCTGCCACGCTACATACTGCTCCCACGCAGTGCTAGAGAACATCTTTTTCATTGATTAGCTCTTTTTCCACAGCTTTGCCCTGTTTAATCTCTGCGTAGCTTTTTTTTAGCATAGCGATATTTTCAGGGCTGTAAAAGGCTTGTGCTTCTTTTTGGGTTTTTGTCTGCACTTTAAAAGGCAAGCCTTGATTGTTAATCGCACTTTTTAGAAATATGCGAATTGCTGTTGTGGTATCTAGCCCTAGCTCGTTAAAAAGCTTATCCGCCTTGTCTTTAAGCTCCTTTTCCACACGCACTTGCACTAAAGTTGTCATACTCACTCCTTGTGATAAAAGTATGTGATTATACTTATAATTTCATTATATACTACTAATATTCCACGATTTCTATCTCATCATCGCTTAGGTTGTAGAGTGTATAGACTAGGCTGTCGATTTTAGATTCTAAGGCTGGTGTGGCTTAGCTCAAAAGAAGTAAAGCTATGGTGTTTTAAATACTGATGAGAGTAAATCAATATGCTCTAGTAGCCCCTTTTTGATTTGGCTGCTTGGTGTTTGCATAGGGTCAAGCTGGATAATAATCCCCTCTTTTCTCGCATATTTAATGGCAGGTATAAAGTCACTATCGGCTGTGATTAGTGTAATTTTTTCTACTTGTTGTTTGTTGGCAAGTGTGGCGATGTCTAGCCCTATTTTCATATCCACACCTTTTTGTCTAAAGTCTAAAACAAAATCATCATCGCTTAATGTATCTATCTCTATTTCCTTAAGCAAAACTTGCTTAAACTTCTTGTAGTCTTTAAATTTCCATTGATAAGAATTGTCATCGATTTCACCAAGTCTCAAAGCAAAATATGGCTGCTGCCTTAAGCACTCCAAAAGCTTGCTTCTAAACTGAAAAGTATGCGTTTTGCCTAGATTTTTTGTTTTATCAGTCTTTGTTATAGGTGGCATTGGCACATTTTTGTCCAAAGGCTCGCAGTCATACACATAGACTCTGTAAAGGTGGTCATCGTTTCTTCTCACAGACTCCCACACATAGTCTTTGATTATTTTTGCTAATTCTTCAGGCGACATCTCGCTGATTTTTTTCAATGTGCTGTATCTTTGTATGAAAAAAGACAAATCCACAAGCACGGCTGTTTTCATAGAATCAATGATAGAAAAGCCCGTATCCCAGCACATTTTGGAAGTATTTTTGGAATTTTGTTTTACAAGCGGTATCCTAAAAGATATGTACCAAGAAGCCAACTATGAAGATATAGCCATAGCAGCCTCTCAAGCACAAATGATTGCGTATTATACATAGCAATAGCTTAATGTGGCATTAGTTTTTTATGTTTTGGAATCTATGGTTGTGATTTCATCATCTGTGAGATTGTAGAGTTTATAGACTAGGCTGTCGATTTTAGATTCTAGCTCTTTGGTGTCTGTGGTAGGGTCTTTGGCTTTGGAATCTAAGATTTGCTCTACTAGGCTTATTATCTCATCGCTTAAGGCTTTGTTTGTAGAATCTATCATATAGCTAATTCCTTGCATTTTTATATCCCTTCTAGTTTGGCACTATGGAGTTTTTTCGTGCGGTTTTTTGGAGAGAGAAAAGCACCAAAGCTAAAAATATGGTATAAATCGTAATCAAAGCATTTTTAAAATCATTGTATCTTATTGTTTTAGCATTTGTATTTTTTGCGTAATTTTTCTAAAATATTTTCATTCTTGAACTCTGCTTTAATTTTCTTATCATCGCAAGCCTTTGTGTATATATCAATGATTTTTCTAATATCGTGCTTATCTAAAATTTTCTCATTTTCTAATCTAGCGATAGTATCAATCACTTTTGGTAGCATTGTTCCGCTTATTACAGAGATACGTTCAATAAGAAAAAATGCTTGTGCTTTTGAGGGGTTTTTAATATGTTTATCACAACCATAAAAATGTTGCATTGCCTGTATGATTCCAAATACTTGCTTGTCAAAACGCACGGCATTTAGATAGATTTCA
>NZ_JAFVUX010000020.1 GCF_017502485.1 Helicobacter sp. | reverse complement strand
CCCCCCTTAGAAGTTTTAGCGCGCGCACTGCTTGGGCTAGCAAACACCCAAAGCTTTTGTAGTGGATAGGAGAAGAGTGGCACGCTTAGTGCGATAAATGCGCTTATAAGATAGTAGGAGAATGCTAACAACGAGCCAAGATAGGTGATAACTTGGGCGTAGATGGCAATAAGTGCTAGCAGGACAAGGTAGCGCGGTAGCATTGTGCTGTGATTAGGATAGGCGCGGAATGCTAGGCGCATTTGCGCAAAATAGCCAAAGATAAAGCTTGTTAGAGAGCCTAGTAAAGTAGCTAGGAGGGTTTGGGTCGGCACTTCGGTTTGGCTGGAGTTTGGCTTTGTGTGATCAATCGTAGATTCTGCTACCTGTGAGTTGGCTATATTTTGGGAGTTTTTCTCAAAAATATTAGAATTATGTGCGTACTCATTTAGAGTTGTAGCGACACTAGAATCCGCTTTTTCATCGTCGTTGCGAGCTATTGCGCTAGCAGTGGTGTGGTAATCCATAAATTTCGCGCTAGCAAAAATGGTGGTGCTAGAATCCATATGCCCTAGGACAAGTGTTGAAACATTTGCCACGCAATAAAACACTCCACTTGCAAGCACACCTACCACACAATAGCGCAAAAATACTGTATATCTTGCAAGTAGGTTTAGTAAGGCTTGGGTGGTTCTCATAGGGGTTTTATGCTCCAATAGATTTCGCCTAGGCTATTTGGCACTACAAAGAGTGGTGCAGGGGGGTTCTCCTTGCTATCAAGCCTAGTGAAAGGGATTTTTGCAGATTCTAGCTTGTGTAAGAATGAATGTTCCCAGCCATTTGAATAGATGTAGAGTTTGTGTTCTTGGGTGTGAGTTTTGGCAGAATCTAGGCGTGCTATAGTGGCTTGCTTATAATGTGAGCCGTGCTTGTAAAACTGCTTTGCATAAGTGGCGAAATTTATCGTAATTGTTGTTAGCAGGGCTATTCGTAGCAGGCTACCTAGGGGGCTTTTGCATAGATAGTAGCTAATGCCTAGCACAAGGAGCGGTAGGAAATACATTTGTGGCACATAGCGCGCCCACCATGATTCTGGATTGATAAGAAAGCTCCCTGCGACTAAAAGTAAAAGCCCTAGAGTCTCCTTGTGCCTAAAGCCTTGGCGGAAAAGCACAAGCATAAGCGCACTAAGTAGCACCGCTCCGCTAAAGTACGCCCCAAACCCAGCGATACGCGTATCGACATTTGGGGCTTCATCGTGGAAGCGTGAAAAGGGAGCTTTAAGCTGTGGTGTGCATTGTGCGGTACAGTTTTGTGTGCGCGAGAAGAGTGAGTAGAGAAACTTAGTGCCAGAGTTTAGCTCATCAAACATCTTCGGTTGCTGTCCTATGATAATATCAATTTTTTCTTGACCTAAAAGTGGGTAGCCAAAATGCTTGCCTGAAGCTAGATTGGTAAGGAGTGGATTAGCATTGCAAGCAAGGATGAGAGAGCCTGTGATAAGCCCTAGCACGATAAGGGGCTTAGACTCTTTTAAGGGGTAAAACCAGAGTAGATACGCTAAATAGCCTAGCCCGATAAAGCCCGCATATGCTATGCCTGTAAGCTTAATGCTAGCCATCGCTAGTAGCGCGCCTGCTAGAAGAAAAGAGCGCGCAAGTAGAGCTTGGGATAAAGCTTTTGTCTCATTCGAATTAGAATCCATTAGTTTTCGGCGGTAGAACTCTCTATCAACAATGGCACAAAATGCCACCAAAAGCGCGCAAGAAAGTAGTCCATCGACATAATAAGTGGCAATTTGCACGCCCACCACAGGCGAAAAGCTCGCAAAAAGGCTAATGATAGTAGCAGGTAGCGGACTGATAAATTTGGCTAGCACAGAGATGCTATACAAAAACGCCCCAAATGCAGCGATGAAGTTTAGTGCCTTGCCTAGCTCGATGGTATCAAGGCTACTAGGAGCAATAGAAGCAAGCGCACTAACAATAGAGCTAGCGACTATTTCGCTAAATTTGAAATAGTGTTCTACCCAGATTTCGTGGCTTAGGTATGGGAGCAAGGACTCTATATCTGCCATTTTCTGCCATACTGGATTCCAGCCATTTGTAAGGTATAAAATCCCTATTTGGTGATAGGCTCTCCCATCCCAAGAGTAGTCATAGAGTAGGGCACTAAGTATGAGAGAGAGACTAAAGCCGCCTAGCACGGCTGCCCCACCCCCTAGAAGAATTTCCCTACTTTTTGCCAAAAATAGCGGGGTAAGACTTATAGTAAAGGCAAGTGGTAAATGCAACGGCGTGATAGGGATATAGAGTAAAAACCCAAGACTTGCTAGCATAAAAAGTGTGCATAAAAATCCCAGAAACACGCAAGCTATGATAAAGGTAAATCTAGCACAATAGAATCTAGCAAAGCTAGATTCTAAGGCTTGCAGTAGAGCTATGGTGCGGTGCAGTAGCATTAAATCCCCTGTTAGATTTTAGCTTTGTGGGTAGCTAGCTCTTGCGCGCACGGAGCAAGAGCAGGTAAAACACAAGCGCAAATCCCATACACATAGCGATGCAAAATGGTACCCCCATATTCATAGCCCAGTGGGTTTCTTGCATTGTGTATTGCCCCCCCCCCATTCAATAATTGCATAGTTGCTTGACTTAGAGAATCGATATAGGGCTTAAGCTTTTGCCCACGATAGATAAAGAGCATTAGAGCTAGAAGTGCTAGTATGGGTGTGCTTATGATCTTGTAGGAGTTCTTTGCGATAAGCAAGGCAAGTAAGAGCATATAGCTATCATAGCCTAGATGTGGTAGGCTAAAGAGTGAGAGCACGACACTCGCGCTAATAATTGCACTCTCACTTGGTCTATATACATAGACAATCCACACAAAGCTTGCATAAATTGCTAGAGTTATAAGACTTATGGGGCTTATGGGATTGTGAAAGAGCTTTTGTGAGAGCGAGAAGAGATCGCTTGGACCACCCAAGGCAGTGCCACTAGCATAGTGGGCAGCATTGACTTGGCTTAGTAGGTGTAGGGTGTCTATAGGATTTGTGTGGGTTTGCAAGCTAAAAGCGCATACTGCTAGAGCCACTAGCGCGCCTGCTGCTATGACTTTTCTCCTATATCCTGCTAGGAAAAATCCAAGCAGAAGTGGTAGTCCGAAAGAATGCTTAATGCACACAAAGGCTAGGGCGATACTTAGGATAATGGGTTTATGGCGGAAGCAATAGGCTAGTGCTATGAAAAAGCCTATCATAATCGCGCTTTGCGCATTGCCAATGACATTGCCAAAGCAGTAGCCAAACACAGCTAGAACCCCAGCTCCATAGACAAAGGCGCGATTTACTCCATAGTGTGCAAAGAGAAAAATCGTCCCACAAAATAAAATGATATTACAGAGTGCAAAGGCGATCTTTGCCTCCCCCCACTCTAGCAGGGCAAAGGGGAACATCACATAATACATCAAAGGCATATAGTTTGGACCATTTGCTAGGAATACATCGCCATTAAGATAGGCGATATATGGGTTCAAGGCTTGCTCAAACTCCCCTAAGCCAAAGAGCTGCTTTGTAGGATACCACTGCATATCCAGTGAAGCCCACTCTCCAAGTGTTGCCGCGCCAAAGCTGATATAAGCAGCGCGCGCGATAATGAGTGCAAAAAGCACAAAAGTAGTCTTGGGGTATCGCTTGATAAGGGCGTTGATTGTGCTTAGAAAATTTGCTAGGTGCTTAGACATTGCTACTCCTTTGGTGTTGGGGTTAGGATATTGCTATGCTGCTCATCAGTATTGGCAAAGATGATGAAATGCTCGCTTTTGGCTACTTGCTTGTAGGGGTATTGCCCGCTAAAGAGCTTTTCTAACACTTCTTTGGTCTGCTCATCTGTATGGGCGCGCTCCTCATAGCTTGATAGCCACCAATTTTGGCTTAAGATGATGAAGTCTTTAGGGATAAATGGCAGGGAGTGGGGCTTCTTGCTCCACTCCTCATAGACAAAGCTATCAGCATTTGGCAGACCAAAGATTTGATAGATCTGGGTGGGTTTTAGTCCAAGTGATAGGTAGTAGAAATTGACATTATCGCTAAAAATGGTGGCATTTGGATCAGTAACAAAAGGGCGTGCAAGATCAGTAAGCTCCTGTGCTAGCGCACGCGCAGAATCTGGAGAAATGGGATATTTGGTAAAGACTTGGTTGTAAGTGTTAGACATAAATCCCCCTAGAATCTGTAGCGTAAATAAGAGTGATAGAGTAGCGGTTTGATAGAGTTGCTTTCTTTTTGCATAGTGCTGCCCCCCCCCCTTAGAAGTTTTAGCGACAATTAGAGCAAGTGGGATAAATAATACGCAACCAAGCATCATTGTGCTAAAGTAGTAGGCTTCCCACGCTTTATTGACAAAAAAGAGCAGGTAGATGAGAGAGACTAGGAAGCCAGCAGCAATGGGCGCGAAGGGGAGTGGGATTGAGACTTGGTTGGTGGATTCGGCTTTGCGCGATAAATCGTGGATTGCTTCGCGCGTGCTGCGGTTACATACGCCAAGTATGCGCTCTTGCACACGCTCGCAAAGCCCCGATTTCTCATCGCAAATCCTAGAATCCTTTGCTTGCTCGATCGCACTTTGGGTGTTGCTTTCAAAAGTTGTAAAATCCTGCTGCCTAGCTGCGTTTGTAGAATTGCTACTTTGTAGAGTTTGGGCATTGTCGCTAGAATCCCTAAAAATGCGCACAGCTCCAAGCCACAGCAAATAGCAGCATAGAGCAAGCAGTGCGATAAATACAACTATCTCAAAATAGTAGTAATCAATCATAGCAAGCTTATCACTTAATGACACTTGTGTATATGCGCCGTGATTAGTGGCATTAGAGTTCATATTGCCAGCAAACATTGCATACCACGCATTAAAACCCCTTGGGTGCAGGAGGTAGGGATTAGTAGCAATCCAAATGGCAAAGATTCCAAATGTCGCTACGATCGCACGCTTTATACTAGGGATTATGCCTTGAGTGCGCATACACATAAAGATATAGGCATACACCATAGGGATAAAGAGAATCGCCTGAAACTTCGCCACACCCATACCTAGCCCAAGAGCTATCCACGCAAGCGTGTAGTGCTTGCCAAAGCTAAAATTATCACGCAAGAGATAATACGCACACGCTAGCACAAAAAATGCTTGAAACACATCAGGCTTGTAAATATAGCCTTGGTGCCAGAATCCACTCATAGCTACAAATATTCCTATAATAAGCATAGAATCTAGTGCGCTAAGATAGGTTCTAGCTATGCGATAGAGTAGCCAGATATTTGCTATGCTAAAAAGTGCGTTTAGCACGCGCGGGGCGTAGATTTGCAAGGAGTAGTTCTCTGTGATGATAAAGGGCAGGGCAGCAAGGAGATTTAGCATATAGTAGAAAAAGCCGTAGTTATAAAACTCAAAGGCGAAGAACTGCTTGATATTAAGTGTGGTAAGCCCTTGATACATTTTTTGCAGTTGCAAAAATTGGGGCATAGCATCGCCATTAGTAAGAGCTAGAAACTCTACATCCATATATCGCCACCCCATAAAACAAAACACGCCAAGGCATATAACCATAAGAGTATAAAGTGCTAGATTTTCTGCGTTTCTCATATTACCTCCAAAATCCAATGATGATAAAGCTTGCCAACCACGCTAGGATTACAAGCTGCAAGAAGCGATCGTGCAAGAGAATCTTAGAGGGGCTAGAAGACTTCTGTAAAACAAAGGTGATTTGCATATAGCGAAAAATGCCTAGCAAGACAAAGATAGCAGTTAGGTAGAGGTTATGTGTATGGAGTCGCTCATTAACTGACTCATCAATGCTATAAAAGATATATGCCACCATCACAAGTGAGGCGGAAATCCCCATAGTAATATCCAAGAACACGCGATTGTAGCCATCGATATTGTTGCGCGCTTTAATGCCAGATTCTAGCAGAAGTATATCATCGCGCCTTTTGGCAAGAGCCAAAAACACTGCCAGCAAAAAGGTTGTAATCACAATCCAATGCGAAAGTCCAATGGCAATTACCAAAGCCCCTACCCAAAGTCTTAGCACAAAGCCACTAGCTATACAAAATACATCAACAATAGCAATATGCTTAAGGTAAAGACAATAGGCTAAATTTAAGACAATGTAAATAATTATGGGTGCATAGAGACTAAGTAGCGCACTTGCCTCCAAGTCTTTGCCCATAATCATATATGCCCCCCCCCCTAAGAGTATAAGAGCTATGCCAAAGATGTAGGCTAGCAAAGGCGAGATCATACCACTTGCCACAGGGCGGTTCGCCTTGCTAGGGTGTAGGGCGTCAAACTTGGCATCAAGGCAATCATTTATGGCATAAATGCCACTAGCAATCAAGCAAAATCCGCAAAATGCCACAAGTAAATCAAGCGCGACTTCACCTAAATTATACTGCCCAAAGCCAAAGAATGCTGGCGCGAAGATGAATAGATTTTTACTATATTGATGCGGACGCATTAGCGTGATAAAGGCGTGGGCTTTGGATAGTGCTAGGGACATAAATACTCTTTAAGAGAGACTAGATTAGTGGTGTATTGTAGAGGAAAGTTGCTTAAACCCCGCTTCCTTGAATCTTGCTTTTATCTTGCTAAGGCTTGTGTTATGGCGCAGAATTGCTTGTGCGCTTAAGGTTTGCACCTTTGGATAGAATCTAGCTATGTTGAATCCTATGAGATTTGATTAGGACTAAGATTTCTTGCTTGCTTTTGTCTTTGATAGCTTCATAACTGCCACTAAAGGCTAGCGCTCGTGCAATTTGCGCATCGCTTAATCCTTTGGCTTTTAGGGCATTGTTTTGGGTTAGGGAGAGCTTTTTACTATGGCGATGATAGCCTATGGCGTATTTATGCACGCTGTCGCGTAGTTTTTGTAAAAATTGCAACCGCTTATCACTAGAATCTAACTTAAGAGCCTTTGTGCTAGTGTAGATAGTATCTCGAGCCCCACCTTTAGCGCGGTAAGCCTTGGCGTCGCGCTTTTCTTTGGCGATGGCAATTACATCAATGGATATTCCGCTAGATTCTAAGATCTCTCTAGCAATGGCAATTTGCGCCCTACCTCCATCAAGTAGCCATAAATCTGGCGGACTAGCTTTGTCAAAGCTTAGGGCTCGGCGGGTGAGCATCTCTCGCATTTGTCCGTATTCATCGCTTGCTTGTAGCTTGTATCGGCGGTAGTAATCCTTGCTAAATGCGCCATTTTCATAAACGATCATTCCACCCACGCAGTCTCTCCCGCTATGGTGGCTTGTGTCAAAAACTTCGATTTTACTAGGTAAATGTTCTAGCGCGAGCAAGCTTTGTAGCTCATGTAGTAGCGCTAGCTCACTAGCTTGCGCGTTTGTGTGTTGTTGCAAAAGCAAGGTGGCATTGTCTTGTATGATGGGGAGAAATTTGGCGTATTTGCCCTTATCAAGCGGACGCAAAGGGATTTTCCTGCCTTGCGTGCGCATTAGGACTTCTTGCAAAGCGTACTTTTGCTCATCGCTAAAGCACTCTGGCAGGACTATGGACTCTGGGGGGATGGGGAGCTTGCTAGCATAACGATTGAGCAGGGCTTGGGTGTAGATTGCACTTGGGTCGTAGTCCTTGCCAATGCGCACAATCTCGTGGGAGAAAGACACAACCCTTCCTTCACGCACAAAAAGCCAAAGAAATATGGCAGAGCTAGCAGGCTCGTTATCCAAAAAAGGTGCGTAGAAGTAGGCTATATCTAAATCTATATCCTTAGCCAAATCTAGCACACAAAGCTCCCGTAAATATGAGAGCTTTTTAAGGCGATCGCGATAGGTAGCAGCTTCTTCAAATTGGAGATTTTGCGAGAAAACGAACATTTTTGCTTCAAGGAGTTTGATGAGCTTGTGCGGAGACTTTAGCACTTGCAGGGCAGAATCTACTATGTCTTTATAGGTTTCTTTGGAGACTTTATCTTCACAGGGGGCTAGACAGCGATTGATTTGGTAAAACAAACACGCACGATTCTTGCTAATACAGCTTGGAGCACGCTGCACAAGCATAAATAGCTCTAGCAAGGAGCTTAGAATCTCCCTACAGCCATTAGGATAGGGACCAAAGTAGCGCGTGGTTTTGCTAGATTTGACTTGGCGCGTGATAAATGGTACAGGGTATGCCAGTCCCATATCAAAGGCGATGTAAGGGTAGGTCTTATCATCACGCAAGAGCACATTATATTTTGGTTTTAACTGCTTGATGAAAGAGTTTTCTAATATAAGAGCATCACTTTCGCAATCCACCACTAAACTCTCAATGCGTGCGATTTGGCGAACCATAAGTGCTATGCGCGGGCTAAGGTTGGGACTTGGGATGGGGGTGTTTAGGGATTTGGTTTGGGTGAGCGAGAAGTAGCTTCTCACGCGGTTTTTAAGGATCTTTGCCTTGCCTACATATAAAATCTTACCACTTGAGTCATAGTATTGATAAACTCCGGGCTTATTAGGTAGGGTGCTAAGTGTGTGGGCAAGTGTGGGTGCAGAGTGTGTGGGGGTGGATTCTAGCATAGAATTGGTGCGGGGCTACTGCACGCTGTCGCTCTTTGGTCTTTGCTCTTTTACGCTTACATTTGTGATTTTAGCAATGCCTAGTAAGTAAAAGACAAAGCTTAGTATTGTAGAGACAAGTGTTAGAGCAAAAATCAGTAATGATACATAGACAAGAGAAGAGTTTATCACAAGAGTATCTATTTGAGACATATACGATGATTCTTGTGCCAATGCTTCTTTAAAAATGCTTATCATAAGAGACAGATCAATTGCCATAAGCATCATAACAATCCCGATGACACTAAGGAAAAATGAGCCAATGTAGAATTTAAAGGCTATCATAAATTGCCTAAGATTTGTAAGCGCACTAAACTCTGTGCAGATTTTCCAAAATAGCCATATTACTAGCAAAATATCGATGATATACACCACGCCAACGACACCTATGAAGAATGCTTCCACTTCACCTTGCGTGGCAACTACGATTATCATTGCCAGCACCAGCATAAACCCAAGAGTGATTAAAACCATAAACATATGACTTTGAAATAGAGAAGAATTGGTAAGCTTTGAGAATTTATACACGCCAATGAAATACCACACAGTAGCTACTAGCATTGCCACTGAAGCAATAAGCCCGACAACAGGCACAACACTTAGCAAATAGCAAATAAATAGAGTAACAAGCGAGCGAAACATCGCATTTTTAGCAGCTTGAAGTTCTTGAGAGGCTTCTAGATGGATCACTTTCATAAACACTCCTTAGCAAATATCCGGAGAATAAGGCGCGATTGTAGCACAATCTTACGCATACTCATGTAAATTTATTAGGATCGCGTAGAATCTCCTTAAGCATTTGAACTACAAAGTGCGCTTGCTCTATGGTAATGATATATGGGGGCATAAAGTAGATTGTATTTCCAAGTGGGCGGAGCAATAAGCCTCTTTGTAGCGCTTGCTTAACTACCATTAATCCAGCACGTGCCCTGCTAGAATCTAAATCAAAGGCGAAAATCATTCCGCAATGTCGCAAGTTTTTGACTATCGTTAATTCTTCTAGCTCTTGCCATTTGGCAAAAATAGTCAGCGATAGGGAGCGATTTTTTTCAATGATATTTTGCGTGGCAAATATATCTAGCACAGCATTTGCAGCCGCACAAGCTAGGGCATTGCCCGTGTAGCTATGCGAGTGTAAAAATGCCTTATTGCTCTCATAAGGTGCATAAAAAGCTTGATAAATCTCATCACTTGTAACAACAACACTCAAAGGTAGATACCCCCCGCTAATGCCCTTTGATAAGCATAATAAATCTGGCACGACACCACACTGCTCTAGGGCAAACATACTCCCACTGCGCCCAAAGCCCACGGCAATTTCATCAAAGATTATGAGGATTCCATAGTTCTTACATAGCTCGCAAGCTTTTTTGATGAAAGCTTTTGGATAGATATGCATAGCGCCTGCGCATTGAATTATTGGCTCAATGATAAAGGCGCAAATCTCTTCCCCATAGCACGCTAAGATAGATTCTAGTGTGCTCAGCTCTTGCTCATAGTAGCTCTCATCATCGATATCTGCTGGAGTATATGTACTCACTTTATCAAGGATATTTGGCACAGGCGTACTAAGACAGGAGAGCAAAATTGGCTCATAAGTTTGCTTATATAGCCCCAAATCCCCCACACTTAGCGCAGCGATGGTTTCGCCGTGGTAGGCATTACTAAGAGCTAGAAACTTACTACGCAGTGGGGCTTTCGCGCTTGCGCTTGAGATGTTGCGATGATAGTGAAAGCTCATTTTTAGAGCGATTTCAATGGCAGAAGAGCCATTATCTGCATAAAAGCATTTGCTAAGCGTGCTTGGAAGCAAAGCGCAGAGTCGTTGCGATAGATCGATAATGGGCTTATGGCTAAAGCCAGCTAGTAAAATATGCTCTAGCTCATTGAGCTGGTTTGTGATAGCGGCGTTTATCGTGGGGTTGCAATGTCCAAAGAGATTAACCCACCAGCTACTGATGCAGTCGATGTAGGCATTATCATCAAAATCATATAAATACACTCCCTTGGCAGATTTTATAGGGATTATAGAGAAGCTTTCGTGATCTTTCATCTGCGTGCAAGGATGCCAAATATGAGCAAGATCACGCGAAAAAAGATCATAGTTTGATAGTTTTGGCATCAGAATCCTTATGGTGAAGTTATGTTTCTAGGCTATAATCCACACTTTTAATGTGGAGATATTATGCCCAAAAATCTTACCAAAAGTTTAGCTAAGAATCCTGCCTTACGCAATCTTATCGCCCAAGCAGGAAGCATCACCCAAACACTTGCTAGAGACAACAATCTACGATCCCTTACAGATTATGCACATTTGGGGGATTTTCTCATTAAAAATGGTGTGCCTTTGCTAAATCTAGCGAGCAATGATTATCTAGGGCTAGCGGGGCTTTCACACTCTATTATTTCACCACATTTACCTAGCGATAGGCTTGATACCAATTATCTGCTTATGCGCGATCAAGAAGCCAAAGCTCTTGTGGCTAGGTTTTGGGAGTTTGTTAAGTTCCACGCTATAGATGTGAGGGATTTATCGCTTGGCTCTGGGGCTTCACGCTTGCTTAGTGGGGGATATCCTGTGTGGGAGAGCTTTGAGGCGGTTTTGCAACAATACTTTGCCCCAAAGCGCGCACTACTCTTTAATAGTGGCTATCATTGCAATATCTCCTGTCTTTGTGCGCTTGGGCGGCTCGACGGGGTTGGGATTTTGATTGATGAATACGCGCACGCAAGTATGTTTGATGGACTTCTGCAAGCAAAAGCTATGAACAAAAGCCTATGGTGGAAGCGATTTAAACATAATGATATGACACATTTGCAAGAGTTGCTAGAATCTAACTCCGCGCGTTTTAGGCATATTATCATTGTTAGTGAGGGGGTGTTTAGTATGGATGGGGATTTATGCGATTTATCTGGGATTATCGCGCTAAAAAATCGCTACAACGCTCTGCTATATCTTGATGAAGCACATAGTATTGGTGTTGTGGGTGATGATGGGCTAGGACTTGCTAAGAGTCTTGGGCTTAGTGATGAGGTGGAGTTTTTGGTTTTTACTTTTGGTAAGGCTTTGGGGAGCGTGGGGGCTTGTATGCTCTGTGCTAAGGAGCTAAAAGAGCTATTTACTAACACCGCGCGCGGGCTTATCTACTCTACGGCTTTACCACCTCTTAATATAGCATTTAGCTTTTTTGCTTTTTGTGAGCTTGGGAACCTAGGCGCGCAAAGAGCGCACTTGCATAGTATAAGCAAGCAGGCAAAGCATAAGCTAGAATCTATCATTGTAGAATCCAAAAGTGCAGAGGTAGATTCTAGTCCTTATATTTTGGGAGATTTGCACATTATCTCACTTGTTTTAGGAGCAAATAAGAAGGCATTAGAGTGTCAGGACTTCCTAGAATCTTACGGTATATTTGCTAGGGCAATTAAATCTCCTACAATTCCTAGTGGCACAGCTAGAATCCGCTTTAGCCTAAATGCTAGCCATAGCACGCTAGATCCACTATATGAAGCATTGGAGTATTATGCAAATCGCATTTTCTAAACCATTTGACAAGAGTGCTACAACTTTACTGCTGTGCTTTAGTGGCTTTGCGACTAAGCCTAGATTTTTTGACCACTTGGTATGCGATATACCAGCGTGTAATGTCGCAATTTGCTATGATTATAGGGATTTGCCTACGATGGATTTGGCACTAACTTCTGCAATGTATTCACAGGTAGAATCTAGCAAGCAAATCTTAGACACTCTCCCATCTAGCTTGCAAGAGTTGCAAGAGTTAATTGATGCACATAGGCATTGTATTTTGGTGGCATTTTCTTTGGGTGTAGGCGTGGCTTCTAGGCTACTTGTAAGTATTGATCGTTTGGGGGCCTTTGGACTTTGTCTTGCCATTAATGGCACGCCTTTAGGGATCGATGCAAAATATGGGATACACCCTAGAATCTATGCGCGCACTTTGGAGTATTTTGATGTGCAGGAGTTTGCGCGCGCATTCTTTGGCGTAGATGATGTGGCAGAGATTAGAGAAGTCCTAAAATCGCGTGGGTTTAGTGATGATTTTAGGACTTTGTTTGGTAGCGCGCTAGAGTGCAAGGATGAGTTACTGGCATTGCAGCAGTTTTGCTTGAGTGTGCAACTACCTAAGCAGGCAGTGCACTTCACGCACGCTATCATAAGTAGTAAAGATCGTATATTTTCCCCTATGGTTGTAGAATCTAGCTTTTTGCAAACAAACACACAATGCCACCATATCGATGCACCTCACTATGTGTTTGGACAATTTACCAGCTGGTTAGAATTACTTGGAGCGTGTGCGTTTCAGGTAGATTCTAGGAGTGGGCTTGGATTCTGGGGGGCAAGGCAAAGCTATACCGAGAATACACCTATTCAAGCTGCTATGCGGCGTAAGCTTGTGCAGCTACTGCTTACGCACATAGGGGACAAGGAATTTGCTAGGGTATTTGAGTTTGGTGCTGGAGTAGGGGACTTTAGTGCGCTCTTGCAAGAAAATTTAGCCTATACGCATTTTGTCTGTAATGACATAAACAACCACGCAAGCATATTGCAAGCGCGCTTAAGTAAGCATACGCAGGTATTGACCTTTGATATGCACGATATAAAAAATCAACCTATTTTTGCGCAGCGATTTGATTTGATTGCTTCAAATGCGTGCTTGCAGTGGCTTAAAGCAAGAGAAGTGCTTGTAGATGTAGTAAGTATGCTAGCAGATGACGGCGTGCTTTTACTAGGGAGTTTTGGAGAAAAAAACTGCTATGAGATTAGAGAGCTGTTTGGCATAGGGCTAGAGTATATCAAGCTAGGGGACCTATGTGGGCTACTAGAGAACCTTGGGCTAGAGATTTTGCATAGTAGCAGTGAGATGATTGTGCTTGAGTGTGGGAGTGCATTTGGGGTATTTAGGCATTTTCGAGCAAGTGGTGTGGCACTGCATACACCTAAGCGAGTGTTAAACAAATCTAACCTACTAGCTTATGAGAAAAAATTTGGTGGGAATATCACTTATGAACCTATGTATGTTCTAGCAAGAAAGCAGCTAGAATCTAGCTAGCCAACATATTTGAGCAGTGTTCGTATGCGTTGAATGCTTTGTTCTTCTCCTAGGATCAGTAAGCTTTCGCACACTCCTATACCTCCTCCCTTGCCAAGTAAAGCTAGGCGCAGGGCTGGCATAAGCTTACCAATTTTTATGGATTTAGATTCTGCGTAGCTGTGCAAAAAGGATTCTAGGGATTCTGGGTTTGTAAAGTGCTGCTTAAACTTCGCTTTTTCTGTGGCTTTTTCAGTCAACTCTGCTAGTGCCTTAAGTGCGCTAGAATCTAGCTTTTGTAGCATTTTTTCATCATAAGTTTGTGGGGGGGTTTGGATTTCTTTAAGCTGGGAGGCAAATTCTAGGAGTGTTTTGCTCCTATCTTTTAGCGCGTTAAAAAGCAGGGATTTTATCGGCGCTTGATATGCTTCAAGCTTCGCGCCAAACTCTCGTAGTAAAGTATCTAATCTAGTGTCATCACAGGCTTTGATGTAGTGCTGATTAAGCCATAGGAATTTTTCTTGATTGTAGCGACTAGCAGAAGAGTTGATGTCTTTTGCATCAAAGAGTGCGCACATTTCTTGCAACGAGAATATTTCTTTATCTTCGTGGCTCCACCCAAGTCGCACGAGAAAATTTAGTAACGCTTCTGGCAAATACCCCATAAGCTTATAGTCCATAACGCCCATCGCACCATCACGCTTGCTAAGCTTCTTGCCTTCAGGATTTAGGATCATAGGGATATGATAAAACTTAGGGATAGGGAAGTTTAGTGCTTGATAGACGAGAATCTGCTTTGGTGTGTTGCTCGTGTGGTCATCGCCACGGATTACATCGCTAACGCCCATTAATGCATCATCAATAGCGACGACAAAGTTATAAGTTGGACTACCATCTGAGCGCAAAATGATAAAGTCGTCAAGTTCTTTTGCTTGCACACAGATTCTACCTTTCACCCCATCGTCAAAGGCTATTTCGCCATTTAGTGGGGCTTTTATGCGGATTACAGGGGTGCGATCGCTTGGGGGTGTGCCGGTAAAGTCTCGGTAGCGATTGTCATAGCGTGGTGTTATGCCTTGCGCGCGTTGGGAGTCTCGTAGCTGATCTAACTCCTCTTTACTCATATAGCAATAATACGCTTTCCCCTCTTCCACAAGCTTTTTGGCATAGCTAGCATAGAGGGGGAATCTCTCGCTTTGGTAGATGATTTCTCCATCACATTCTAGTCCTACCCACGCAAAAGATTCTAAAATTGCTTGCGCAGCATCCTTGGAGTTTCTAGCTAGGTCAGTATCTTCTATGCGTATGAGAAATTTACCTCCGTGTTTGCGCGCATAGAGATAGTTAAATAATGCTGTGCGCAAGCCCCCAATATGTAAATATCCTGTGGGTGATGGGGCAAAACGCGTAACAACAGCTTTCTTCTCCATTGACTCTCCTTGGTGTGTATTGGTGTATGTGGCGCGGATTTTAGCAAATTTTTGCTATATTTTGCGCTCTCAAGGAGTGTGTAAATGTTTTTGCTTGTGTTATATATTATAGGGATTACTGCAGAGGGTATGAGTGGTGCATTGATCGCTGGGCGGCATAAAATGGACCTAATTGGTGTGCTATTTATTGCCCTAGCCGCTGCTATTGGTGGTGGGTCAATCCGCGATATACTCTTTAATCACTATCCGCTTACTTGGGTAGCTCACCCAGAATACATTATCATCGTCTGCACGGCGGCATTGCTTACAACACTAATCCCAAGTGTAATTGCTCGGCTAGAGAAGTTGTTTTTAATGCTTGATGCTTTGGGGCTTGTGGCATTTGCGGTTATTGGTGCAGAGATTGCGCGCTCACAGGGCTATGGGGTTGTGCTTGTGGTAAGCTCTGGGGTGATTACTGCGGTGTTTGGTGGGGTGCTGCGTGATATATTTTGTGGGATTGTGCCACTGGTATTTCGTAAGGAGCTTTATGCAGGAGTGGCAATCCTTACTTCGCTTATTTACTACGGGCTAAGTGTGCTTGAGTGGGATTTACAAGTAGCAAGTATTGTGGCAGTTATTAGTGGGTTTATCGTTAGGATTCTAGCGATTTGGTATAAAATCTCTGTGCCGATTTTCTCCTATGGGGCAAAGGAGTAGGCTTGCGAACTCAAAGGAGTGTAAAATGATTTGTGTATTTGACATAGAGACAATTCCTGATATAAGGCAAATTGCTAAGGCGTATGGCATAAGTGGTAAAAGCCCTTTAGAGATCTGCCAATACGCATTTAATGCACAGCTAGAAAAGAGCGGTAGCACATTTTTACCACTTTATTGGCATAGGGTGATTGCGATTTCAAGTGTAGTGTGTGATGATTATGGAAAGTTTGTCAAGGTTGGGAGCTTTGGTAAAAGCGCGATAGAGACTCTTCAATACGACGAAGATAGTATTGATAGGCTTGAGCAATGCTTGATAGAAGAGTTTTTACAATTTTTAAATACCAAAGAGCCTAGACTTGTAAGTTTCAATGGTAGGGGATTTGATATGCCTGTGCTTTTACTAAAGGCTATGCGCTATAACTGCAGCGCATTTAAATTCTTTGAAGCGCATAATCACACACGCACAAAAAGCAAATGGGAAAACTATCGCGCGAGATATAGTGAGTATTGGCATACAGATTTACTAGAGTCTTTGGGGAATTTCGGCTCTACGCGTGCACTCACACTTGATGGTGTGTGTAAAATGCTTGGGATTGTGGGGAAATATGATGTCAGCGGGAGTGATGTATATGAGCTATTTTATGGGCAAAATGCTATTGATGTAATCAATAGCTACTGTCAAAGTGATGTGCTAAACACTTATTGGTTGTATTTGAAGTATGCGGTGTTAAAAGGGGAGCTTGGAGTAGCGGATTATGGCGTGGTGCTAGAAGATTTCGCTAGTAAGTTAGAATCTAGCGCGCCTTATGCAGAGGTGTTTAAAGAGCAAATTGTTTGTGAAATCGCTAGAATACAGGGTTCATAAAGGCATTGGTAATGCGCTCTTTGCACTGCTCTAGTGATAGAGATTCTTGCAGACTATAGGCATAAAAGCTTTTGCGCACTCGCTTGGGGATATGAAGCTTGCGTAGCTGGTCTTTTATAGATTTTGACAGAGTGATTGTGATGTGCTTAGCGACTATAAGGGTAATGGGGTAGTTGGTGTCAGGAAAATGTTCTATACAGAAGCGTATTTTCGCGCCATAAATCTCGCAAGAAAAGTTTGTGCGCATAATCTCTTCTCGCTGTTTGCGTGAGAGTACATAGCCTTGTATTTTTAGTGCAGTAGCGATGTGATGGATAGCTTGATATGGAGAAAAAGCATAGATACATATAATGGTCGTATTGTGGTGTATAGGAAGTGCTATGCCACCTTGATAGAGCGCGATTTTTTCTTCACTAAGGATCTTTAGACTTTGCCGCAAACCCTCGCCATAGCACTGGACTAACTCGGTGGCAAAATGCGCACGAATGAAATTGCGCTCATAGGATAGATTGATATTTGTGCTATCTGTGAAATATTTTATTCCCTTGTTTGTGCAGTAGTTTATAATGTCGTGTTTGTAGCACCAAAGTAATGGGCGGATAATGGGGTAGGGCATAGGATTTGGCAGGGCTTGTGTGGGCTGTGGATAGTGCCAAGAAATCTCATCAAACCCAAGTAGCCCAGCGATTCCGCTACCTTTGCCAAGTCGCAGTAGTAGCCACTCAATACGATCGTTAAAGTTATGTGCTAGCAGAAGTCCAGAGTAGTTGTGCGTGGCAATTAATGTGCTAAAAAACTCATAGCGAAATTCCCTAGCTCTGGCTTCAAAGTTGCTTGCAAAAATGGGGGCTTTGGTATGGAAACATTGTTTGTTATGGGTTTGGGCAAGTAATTTGGCGTAAGCTACTTCTTCTACACTTTGCGCTCGCACTCCATAATCCACAATGGCAATGTCAAAGGTGATTTTTTTATCAAGAAAGTAGAAAAATAGCGCGACAGAATCTGCTCCTCCGGAGAATCCAAGCAGAAACTTGCCATTGCGCAATATTGGGCTACATAATGGTCGCATAAGGGCTACTATAATCTTGTAAAGAAGTGGGAAAAATCATCGAGAAAGTGTCATAGTCCAAAAAGATAGGTCTAAAATGGTGCCGAAGGTCGGACTCGAACCGACACAAGGTCGCCCTTACTAGATTTTGAGTCTAGCGCGTCTACCAGTTTCACCACTTCGGCATAATGGTGCGCTGAGCGAGATTTGAACTCGCACGGGTCGCCCCGCCACCCCCTCAAGATGGTGTGTCTACCAATTCCACCACCAGCGCATCCCCGCTAAAAGCGGGAGGAACTAGCCCAAAAGAGCACTAAAAGCTTCAACAATCATTTTAGATTCTGGTAGGAATGGATTCCCATAGATTGCAATGATTGCGAAAACAAGTGTATAAATAACTTGTGCCTCAATAAGTGCTAGAGCGATAAACATCGTTCCAAGAAGTTTTCCACCGATGCCTGGGTTTCTTGCTGTTCCAGCGATTGTGGCAGCAGCAGCATTTCCCATACCAATAGCTCCACCAAGTGCAGTAATACCAAGACCGATAACACCACCAGCGACAGAAAGTGCAAGTAGAAGTGATAAATCGCTACCACTAAACACACTCTCACCAGCGAATGCAAGCGCCACAAAACCAAAACATAAAACAAGCAATGCTTTCATTGTTTCTCCTTAGAACGATTTAAATTTGCCACCTTTCGGATCTATCCCCTACTCGCGCAGTCAAATAGGAGCTGATTATGGCAAAAACTAGCTAAAAAAAAGCTAAAAACTAGCGTAGCACGAGCTCGATCTTACCCTTTGGATTCCCAGAAATAGCGCAAGAAACTCCTTGCCCTTCGTGGAAAAATTGTGCCAAAGGTTGCATATTTTGTGGAATCTTACTAATGTGTAACAATCCGTCATTTCCTTTGGGCAAGGAGATAAATACACCAAAATCCATAACTCTTTTAACAACACCTTCTACTTCTTCACCTAGCTCATATTGCGCACTAGGGGTGATAAGCTGTAAAATAAATTCTTTAGCATTGTGGAGATTTTGCGCAGAATTTGCGTGGATATAGATTCTTTCCTTCTCTCGCTCAATATCAATACTTACTTTAAATCGCTCGATGATATCTTTGATTACCCTGCCACCTTGCCCAATAATATCTGGGATTTTATGGCTGGGGAGAGAGAGGTATTCGCTTTTTGGGAGTAAATGTGTGTGAGGGGTAATGGCTTGTGCAGCTTGCTCCATTTGCTCTAAGATGTGGATTCTAGCACGCTTTGCTTGATGGAGTGCTTCACAGAGTATTGTTTGGCTAATACCCCCTAGCTTAATATCCATTTGCATTGCAGTAATGGTATCTTTAGTGCCTGCGATTTTAAAATCCATATCGCCATCGTGGTCTTCTAGTCCCATAATATCCGTAAGCACGGCGTATTGATCGCCATCGATCACAAGTCCCATCGCCACACCTGCTACAAGAGGATTTTCTAAACCGCATGCACGCAGTGCTAGTGAGCCGCCACACACGCTCGCCATAGAACTTGAACCATTAGATTCTAGGATTTCAGAGACTAGGCGGATTGTGTGCTTGCTGGGCGGAATGCTAGATTCTAGAGCTTTTTTGGCAAGATTGCCATGTCCTAGCTCTCTGCGCCCAACACCCCCCATCATACTTGTCTCTCCTACACTAAAACCGGGGAAATTATAATGGAACATAAAGCGATCTTTGTTTCCACCGCTAAAGTCTTCTTGCACTTGCGCATCACTCTCGCTCCCTAGTGTGCAAACTACAAGGGCTTGTGTCTGTCCCCTAGTGAAAAGTGCGCTAGAGTGCGCGCAAGGCAGGATATTTGTTTCTATGCTAATTGGACGCACATCTTCTAATCCTCTGCCATCAGCGCGTTTATGCTCTTGTAAAATCATCGTGCGCACTTGGTGCTTTTTATACAGCTCTAACATATCGCAAATAGATTCTAGCTTCCAAGCTGGGTTGCGCGAGTGGATTAATGTACCAAGGCTTTGTAGTTCGCTATTGCGCTCACTTTTGCTCATTTGCCTAATGGACTGCAAGATAGCATCGTGATAATGCGTAGCGATATGCTCATAGATATGTGGGTCGGAGTTTTCTTGGGCTAAGGGCAGAGGTTTTGGCGGTATTTTATGGGGGATAAGCTTTGTTTCATATTGCGCACAGTCTGCTTGGATTGTCTGCTTTGCAAGTGATATAGCAGTCATTAACTCATCTTCTGTTAGACTCTCATTACCCCCTTTCATCTCTATCATCAAAATATCCCCCCTGCTGCCAGATACATAGAGATCAAGGCTGGACTCTAGCATTGCTTGCTTGCTTGGATTGATGACAAAGTTTCCTTGGATTCTCCCTATGCGCGCGCTACTGACAGGCGGGATAAAATCTAGCGAACTAAGGAGAAGGGCATTTGCCGCGGCGTGTAGGGCGCATATCTGCAAATCGCTTATGCCATCATAGCTTAGTACAAGAATAGTGATCTGTGTGGGGTAGCGATAGTTTGCGGGAAAAAGTGGGCGCAAGGTGCGGTCGATAATGCGTGAAGTTAGGACTTCAAACTCACTAGGCTTACCCTCCCTTTTGATAAACCCACCTGGAATCTTGCGCACAGCATAGGACTTATGGATATACTGCACAACAAGTGGGAGAAAGTCATCATCTGTTGGATTTTCATCTACTACGACATTAGCAAGCAAGACATTATCACCAGAGTGATACCACACACTTCCGCACGCTTGCCTAGCGACATAATCAAGCTTATATTGCTCTGTAAGATTGGTTAGCGTTAGGCTAATTTGGTGCATTATGATCCTTTTTGCATAAGATTTGGTTTAGTGATATATCTACCCATAATATCTAGAATCTCTTGCTCACTCACAGGTGGCAGAGTTTTATAATAATGCTTGGTAGATACGAAGGATTTGGGCTTATAGACCGCTATTAGGGCATCGCTGGATTTTACTAGAATCTTAGCAATATCATAGGAGATAATAGGGCTTAAAACATAGATACTTTTTGCTTTTTTTTGGATACAGGTTTTAATGGCAAGATCCATAGTGATGCCCGTTTCTACTCCTTGGTCGATTAAAAAGACATTTTTAGATTCTAGCGGGCTAAGGGTAGTACCCTTGCGGTATTTGTAGATTCTAGGAAGTATGGTTTCTTCATAGACTCGTTTAGCTTCTCCATAGACATAATCAAGTGAAATATCAAATGAATCAATTAAAGGCTCATTGATGATTAGCTCCATATTTTCACTCACAGTTGCGATCTCGCACTCGCTATTAGCAGGAGCGATAATTGGCGCGCAAAAGAGCATATCCAGGCTAGAATCTAGTTTATTTGCCAGTCTATCAGCTAGAAATAATCCCGCAAAACTTGTGGATAGCACGATACTATTATCGTTTGCTAGATGATGATTTGCAAGCTCATCATAGAGTTTAATGAAAGCTTCTTCTCTATCCTCAAAGCGCACGAGATTTTTTTGATCATTTTTCATAGTGTGCCTTATGCTTGCTCTAGTGCGCGGTAGTGATGGGTATAGACTTCTTGCATACACTGCTGCAATTCTTCATACCACGATTCTAATGGCTCTGTGGAGTTTTTGCTCTGTGTGGATTTTGTGGGAGCAATAAAGTAGCTAGAGCTTGAGTCATAGATTGGCTGTAAGCCTTTGATTTTTTTTGCACCTGCTTTAACTCTAGCAAGGGAGCTTTCGTCGCGGTAGAATACCTGTTTGCTTGGGTGTTCATCGACATAAAATGGCTTAAGTAGCACCATTCTAGCAACATTACTTGTAGCTTCAATAGGAGAAGAATTGTAGATTCTACGCGTATTGATAAGCACGATGGGTTGGATTTTTAGTCGAAATTTTTCAGCGATGATTTTTGCTCCGGGCTTAAAGGACAAAAACCGCTCTTTGCCCTAGCTGCGTGTGCCTTCTGGAAAGATTATAATGGGACGATTTTGGGCAAGCTTTTGTTTGGTGGCTTTAAGTAGTGAAGCAAGCCCGCGTTTATCATCCCTATCTATAAGGATCATTTCTGGTCCTGTGAGAGCATAGCCATAGAATGGAATCTCTCCTAATTGTTTTTTAGCAATCCAGCAGATATTGCGCGGGTGATAGGCTTCAAGGCATAGGATATCGGCGACACTTTGGTGGTTCATAATGATTAAATCTGCTTCTTCATCAAAGTCACCAAGCTTTTCAAGCGTGATGCCCCCATAAGTGAAAAATCGATAGCAAGCCATTCGCGTGGATCTAGCATTGTTTTTCTTGCGATAGAAATAGATGAAGCAAATAATAATCGCAAGCCCAATTCCAACTAAAATAACTTCGTAGATACCTTTTAGTCTAGCTCGCATCTTCTTTCCTTATCCAACCTATAGCTTCTTTGGGTGTGATGATTTTGTAGTATTGCCCGTGCTCGCCTATGATTTTGATTTCCATAGAGCCACTAGTAGTCTCAAGCAGTGTAGAATTTTGCGTAGGGAGAATCCAAATTTGCGTTTGCGCGCTAATTGTGGCTGTTTTGGTGTAGAAAAGATGGTAGAGCAAATAGAGTGCCACAGCAACCCCAAGGACAAAAAACACCTTGCGCAAAGCTTTGGAGAAAAATGCCACAACAAAGCAACTAATGGCAACCCCGCCAATGAATAATGCCCAATACATTAAATAAGTATTTTTAGGTTTTAGATTTTCCTGTGTCGTTACACCATCGATCACTGGTGCGATAGGGATACGGATTTGTTCGAAGCGATTTGTCTGCGTGGAAAAGTATTCAAACAAGAGATTTTGCATATTTTTTGGTACAACTGCATAGAAGATCGCTTTAGATTCTAGGAGACTAAAGCTCGATCGTTCAATGCCCTGCTTGTCAATATTAGGGAGTTTGAAATCTTCCAAATTAGCGCGTTTTGCAATTAGCTCAAAGGCGATAAGATTGCTCTGCTCATCGTATTGCTTGGCTTTGTGGATTCCAAGCTGCATATACTCCCCGACAACTCCTGCATAGTTTTTGTTTTGGTATAAATCCGTGGCGTTAAGTGTGATTGGGTCGCTTGTAGCAACATCAATAAATGAACCATCGCGTGCAATTGCAGAGACTTCAAAAGCCGGTATTTTGGTGCTTTGGGCTTTGATTTTAAACAAATAAGTGATCTCATAGACTTTTTGTGATTTTTGTGTCGCGCTAGATTCTAGCTCTACTTCCTGCCACGCTTGGTTTGGGTTTTCTAGTGCAATAGCGTTGGTTGTTGTTTTTTCTTTAAAAGAGCTTTGGTTAAGTGAGGCGTTGTTAAAAAATATTACACGATAGGTGATAGGGATCCTTTGCCCCACATAAATGGTAGAGGCAAGAGTGGATTCTGGTGTGGTGTTTTGCAAGTGAAGAATCTGCTCTGTACTTTGATCTGGGCGGATAAAGACTTCTCCATTAGGCTCACTGGAGTCACTGAATGATTCAAGCAGACCATCGGAGCTTGGCGCATTGGATTGTGGATTTTGAACGGGCTCTGCAAGAGAAGTAGTAAATGCACCCAAAACAAGCATCACAAGCAAAGAAAGCGCAAATCTGGGCAAAACAAAGATGTGCATTTTATGCCTTGTAGATGGATTCTAGCATTGCTAGACCTTGCACGCTTGCTGTTGGCTCTGGGACTGCTTGCGCTGTATAGGCGTGGCAGATAGTCGCATATCTAGCGCGCTTATGCAAGATAGACTCACAGGCTCTCTCAGGGTGAGGCATAAGCCCAAAGATGTTTTTGCCTTTATTACAAATACCGGCGATAGAATCTATAGAGCCATTAACATTATCTACATAGCGCAGTAGAATCTGCCCAGACTCTTGCATCGCTTCTAGACTCTCCTCATCGATGTGGTATCGCCCATCGGCGTGAGCTATGGGTAGGGAGATGATTTCATCTTGCGCGTGTGGGCGTAGAAATACATTATCCCTACAGGCTACGCGTAGCGGAATGGCTTTGGAGATGAAGTGGAGATTGTGGTTGCGCATAAGTGCGCCGGGCAAAAGTCTAGCTTCAGTTAGGATTTGAAAGCCATTGCAAATCCCTAGAATTCTCCCGCCACTATTACCAAAAGCTTTGATGGCTTTCATAATCGGCGCAAAGCGCGCAATCGCTCCGCTACGCAGGTAATCTCCATAGCTAAAACCTCCAGCTAGCACGACAAGTTTTGTTTCTTTTGGTAAGGATTTTTCCCTATGCCAAATGATAGCGGTGGGGATTTGCAAGAGCTTTTCATAGACATATTGCATATCAAACTCACAATTTGTCCCAGCAAAACGCACGATGCTAACCATTACTCCGCCTTTATTTGCACTTCGTAGTTCTCTATCACTGGATTAGCGAGCAAGTCGTGTGCGATTTGCTCGGCTATGGCTTCGTAAGACTCTAGTTGCTCTTTGGTAAACTCTAGGACAATTTGTTTTTTTACCAAGACCCGCGCTACTTGTGGGAATCCAAGCGATTCTATGGCGTGGTGGATGGCTTTAGCCTGTGGATCTAGGACACCATCTTTTAGGCTTATGGTAACTTCTGCTTGCATTGTTTTCCTTTTAGTGAGTTTGTATGCGTCTTAAGACTTCTTCATATGCGCTTTTTAAATCCCCTAAATCCTGTCTAAATCGATCTTTATCGAGTTTTTGGTTTGTCTGTTTATCCCATAATCTACAACTATCCGGTGAAATTTCATCAGCTAGGATAATTTCACCTTGCGCATTTTTGCCAAACTCAAGCTTGAAATCCACAAGCTTGAGTTTCTTTTGATCAAAGAAATCGCATAAAATGGTATTGATCTTACGCGCTTGATCACGCAGGAAATCTAAATCTCGCTCATCATCAATAATACCCAGAATCTTACAATGCTCATCATTGATGATGGGGTCATTGAGTGCATCATCTTTATAATAAAACTCCACAAGTGTAAAGGGTAGCACTAGTCCATCTTCTATCCCAAGCCGCTTGCTTAATGAGCCTGTGGCGATGTTGCGCACGACAACCTCAATGGGGATTATCTGCACTTTTTGACAGAGTATTGTTGTGGAGCTAAGAGATTTGATGAAGTGGCTTTTTATGCCCTGCTGTGCAAGTAGCTCAAAGAGCAGGCTACTAATTAGGCAGTTGAGCGCACCTTTGCCATCTTCACTACTGCGTTTTTGTGCGTTAAATGCAGTAAGGTCATCTTTAAACTCCGCGATTACTTCATTTGGATTATCTGTGGCAAAGAGTTTTTTGCCCTTGCCTTCGTAAAGTAGCGTTTGTTGTGTTGGCATAGATTCTCCTTTTGATGTGAGTTTGTGTGGCTATTTCTTAGGTTTATCTTGTGTATTTGCAGAATCTAAAATCCCCCAAGTCTTCAGTGAATCAATGGCAGATTTTAGCTGAATGTCATTGGCAACATCAGCTTGCGTAATACGCTTTTGGTTTTCGGGAGATAGCTGCTTTTCATCAGCTTTTGACTCATTTTTATCAAGTTTTTGTAACTCATTTTGCAAGTGGTTGCGCAAGTCTGCTTCTTTAATCTCAAATCCACCTTCATTTTGTGGCACGCTACCGGGATAAACGACAATATCAGGCTTAATACCCACAGCTTGTATAGTACGCCCACTTGGGAGATAGTATTTAGCCGTAGTTAGCTTGATCGCTTCTGTGGCGTTGATTGGAATTATAACCTGCACGCTACCTTTACCAAAAGTCTCTTCTCCTATAATAATGGCACGGCGATGGTCTTGCAATGCACCAGATACAATTTCGCTTGCGCTTGCTGTCCCACTATTGACAAGCACAGTGATGGGGAGCTTGCTATAAGGGGCTTTACCATTTGCATTGTAAATGACATTCTCTTCTTTTATTTTACCTTTTTGAGAGACAATAACACCATTTTTGATAAAGAGATTTGAGAGATCAACCGCTTGGTCTAGTAGTCCTCCGGGGTTGTTGCGTAGGTCAAGTACAATGCCTTTAATCTCACTGTGTTCTTTTAAGACTTGCTTAACACTTTGGGCAACATTTTTGTCAAAAGAATTGACTCGCACATAGAGATATGGTGTGTCATCAATTGTTTTGGCATAGACAGATTTAACTTTGATAATATCGCGTGTTAGCGTAAATATAAGTGGCTTGCTCTCGCCTTTGCGCACGATGGTGATGGTGATTGGGGTTTTGGGCTTACCCCGCATAAGATTCACAGCATCATCAATACCCATACCAATGGTGCTTTGATTTTCTATTTTTAAGATTACATCACCACTCTTTAGTCCAGCCTTTTGTGCTGGAGTCCCCTCTAGCGGAGCAATAATTGTAAGCGCGCCATCCTTTAATCCAACTGTTATGCCAAGTCCGCCAAACTCTCCCTCTGTTTGCGTTTTTAACTCTTTGTATTTTTTCTCACTAAGATATTCGCTATGGGCATCAAGATTGGCGATAAGCCCTTCGATGGCTTTGTCGATTAGACTATCAATAGGCACATCATCGACATAGTAAGATTCTATGGTAGCTATTGTTTGGGCAAGTCTGTCATAGGCTTTAACACGCTGCTTTTTTGCATCTGCTTGTCGCGGTGGTTGGCTATTTGGTGTGAGCGCAGTAAGACTCCCAAAAGCAAGGAGTGCGCCTAAAAGCGCGATCCCTGTACCAAAAAAAAAGTTTCTACTCATAATATAGACCTTAAAATATAGCACCAAGCAACCATACTAAGCCAAGGCAATAGGCACAGACGGACAATATCGGTAGCTAATATGAAGTGATTGAGATGGTATTTTATCTAAAAAAAGCCCAAAAACCTATTGACATTACTTGAAATTGCCTAAACACAAGCATTGCTATATATTAAGTAGTGCTTGTATCATCTGCTCTATGGTAAGCATAGAGTCTGTCTCAATAAGTCGCTCTAAAACTTCTTGCCCGTCTTTGTAGAAGATTAATGTTGGGATTCTGCGTATAGCAAGCTCATCTTTTAAGGTTTCATTTGTATCAAAATCAAGCGAAATATAGCGTACCTGCGAGTATTTGGACTCTAATATCTGCATTATAGGCTCAATTTTTCGGCAGTCTTGGCACCAAGGCGCACTCATTTCCACAACACATAGTCCAGACTCTATGAGACTTGAGAAGTTTTGTTTTGTTGCTGTTGTCATTTTTACTCCTTTATTTTATAGAGCTTACAATACAATAAAGAAGTAAATTGTTGTATTATGGCTTGTGGGTGTGGAGATAATCTAGTGCAAAGTCGATAAAACTCATAGCACGGTAGGTGCCTAGATGTGAAACTGTCTCTGGGATAGTAGTATCGACACTGACAAAGATATATTTTTTATATGCTTTCGGGTTTTTGGATATTTTAGATTCTATTAGAGTTTGGCTGGGGAATGGCGTAGCAAAAATTGCTACATTTTGCACTATGAAATCGCATACTTCATCATAATCCACCGCTAATGATCTGTGCAGTAGCTCACAAGCAATCATATTTTCAAAAATTGCTTGGAAATTTGGCGTGGGTGAGATGGCATAGGGTAGGGCAAAGTTATAAAAGTAGAGCTTGGACTCTCTACCATTTTTGTGCGTGAATGTGAAAATCACTTGTTCATCTCTTAGGGATTGTATGAACGCATACATTTTGTCTTTGGAAATTTTTTGTTGCTGTTTGAATAGGCAAAATGCATTGTGGGTGTTAAATGGTCTTGCTTGATAGTGGAGCAAAAATGCCAAAATATTTGTGTTATGCTTGGTATAGAGCAAAATAATTTCTTGCATTCGTTGGATGCGCTTGTGTTCTGGCATTAGGGCTATTTCTGGGAGATTGCCTTCTTTGAGAAAGTTAGCAAATATGGATTCTAGGCGGTTGCTTTTGCTAAAGGACACATATTCTTCAAAGCTCAAGGCTCGCACACAATGGGCGTGAAAGCTTGAGAGAATAGATTCTGGTAAGTGCGTGATTTTTGTAGTGATTAAGATAAGGTTTGGGTGGCTTGGGATAGTAATTTCTGGGAGATAATTATCGATAATTAGTACATCAAACTTTTTCTCTAAAAATAGCTTTAGCAAGGAAGTTTGCGCACTTGTTTTATGTAGCCGTAAATCTGCACAATCTACTAAAATCTGCTGTTTATAACCGCGTGTTAAATCAAGGGCTAGTGCGCTTTTGCCACATTTAGGCGCACCATAGAGAAGCAGTTTGTTGTATTTGGGGGAGTTTGAGCGCGGGAATATGATAAAACCCTTACTTCTTTCTTCATACGCTTTGGCAAAATCTATCATTAGCTATTGCTTGTTGTAGGCTTTTTATTGAGCTTGTGGATTAGAGCTCTAATTGCTTCAAATCGCGCATGCAAATGTGGATCTGTGGCGTGATTGATAAATGTACCATTTGCTGGCTCATCAATGTGGATTGTCGTAAGCTTTTTTGTAGTGGGGTTTTGTAGAATATGCTTAGGCACATAGCCGGAGAGCTGGAGATTTTGGATAAAGATCTGCATTGATTTTACTCCAATGCTTGCTAAAAAGGTATCAAATTTATCGGGATAGGTTTTTAAACAATATATAATGTCCTTCTTTTTATAATGATTGAAGTTATAGGCGTGACTTGGGTGGTTGAAGCAAAATAACAGTGTGGGTGCTCGGTAAGAAATATGCAAAAGAGACTTTTGCATATCAGCTGGCAGAATGTGTTTTAATATTTCTAGATTTTGGCGTGAGCGTAGGCGACTAGCTAGGGTGCTAAACTCACTATCCATAAGCAAAGAGGTAAAGACTTGATGAATGGTTTTCATATGTTGATTGTAGCATATTTACTTGCAGTGTTCTTACAAGGGTGTGGGTTCCAAGGAGACCCTTATTATGGCGATCCTAGCACAGCCAAGAGCTTTAATGACCTATCTGTCTTGGAAAACAAAATTGAGTAGCTAGTGTGCTTTAAGGCATTTGCTCATAGATTGCTTGCATATATGCACTAGCTGGAGTATCGCGCATATAGATGATAGAGTTATATCCTAGGCATATTCGGGTGATAGGGTGATGTGTTTTTGTTGTGCTAGTTCTTGACTGTTCTTGTGAGCGTGCATCGCACTGCTGTAATTGCACTGCTGCAATAGGCGTGTTATGCTGGTCTGCTAGGATATGGATGGTTTGTTGCTGTACATGAGGGATTCTAGCCAGTAGAATCCTTTTAGGAAGTACGCTTGTTGTGCGTAGGTCTGCGCTTGTTGTTGCCATAGAGTAAATAGAGCTTAGCATAGATCCAAGTAATCCTAGTATAGGATTGACTTGATCTAATGTGCTAGATACGCCTACTTGCATAGCAAGCTTAATACTGCTTGATACTAGTGCGCGTGTGCTGATGGCTTTGAGCTGCTTTTCAAACTCGGTGGCAATGATGGGGTCTATTTCTGCTAGCACTTCAAATTTGGCACTACTAGATTCTAGCATGTAGTTCTGCCTGAGACTTGGTATGGATTCTAGCTGTGGTAGTGCCAAACCAAAATGATAGAGTCCTTGTGTCGTATAAAATGGTAGTGATATGTGTAGTTCTGTTTTTTTAGCTTGCCTGCCTTCTTCAAGGATAATCCAAGTATAAGCTTGCTTGCTATGAGAGAGAAAATGCTTCATATCGCTTGCGATAATCGGTGAACGCGTGATACCATAGGCTTCTTTAAGGTAGTTTAAGCCTTTGGAATCTCCATAGAGCAAAAACACCAAGCCAGATATATATGATACGCTTGGATTGATGAAGTTTTCAAATGCACTAAAATACTTGAGATTGCCATAATGCTTGGAGAGAATGTTGTCGATTTCTCTAGTGGATCGCGCTTGATCTATAATACTATTTGCATTGCTTTTATTGTATCTATCTTGCTCTTGTTCTAAAGCTTTGGCGATTTGCTTGGCATAGTAATCTTTGGCTCTTCTTTGGCGGTCATTGGCGCGATTAAGCTCTACTTGGGCACTTGCTAGATCGTTATTGGCAAGATAGGCTAGAGCTTTATAGTAATTTACAAATATGCTTTCATAGATATTGCCACGATAGTTTCTAATATTGTCATTGACAAGCGTTGCTCCCACTTGTGTAAGTGTAGAAGCGAGCAAGCCTTCTTGCTCAAATTCTTGTAGCTTGCTTTCGCTTTGATCAAGTAGGAGTAGGGTACTTGTGCTCTGTGTATGAAAGCCACTAACCCCAGCTTGCATAAGCCACAGTAGATCGCCGCTTTTTGCCTTTTTGCTTGCAAATTTATGGGCTTTGTCTATGGAGTGATTGTAGTAGATTTTACTAAAGCGCTCAAGAGTGGCTACATCAGTAGCACAGCCTGAAAAAATACTAGTAGCAACACACAGTATTGCTAAATTTTTAAGACATATCTGCTTTACACAAAAAAGCTTCCATGAGCACATCTATATCCTTTGCCTAGTGCGTAAAATGTGTTGAAATAACTTGTATCGTAGGTATTATAGCGAGATTCTTAAGGGTCTATCTTATACGCTTATTGTTATACAAAAGCTTAAGGTTAGTGTGCTACAATCCCACTTCCAAATTCCAAATAGAAAGTTTTCTAATGCAAAATATACGAAATATCGCAGTAATCGCCCATGTCGATCACGGCAAAACAACTTTAGTCGATGGGCTTTTGAGTCAATCTGGCACATTTGGAGAGCGCGAAAAGGTAGATGAGCGCGTGATGGATTCTAATGATTTAGAGAGAGAGCGTGGGATTACTATACTTTCCAAAAATACGGCAATTACTTATAGGGATACCAAGATTAATATTATAGACACTCCCGGGCACGCGGATTTTGGTGGAGAGGTAGAGCGGGTGCTAAAGATGGTAGATGGCGTGTTATTGCTTGTAGATGCACAAGAGGGTGTTATGCCTCAAACTAAATTTGTCGTTAAAAAAGCGTTAGGTTTTGGGATTTGCCCCATTGTCGTGGTTAATAAAATTGACAAGCCAGCTGCTGAGCCAGATAGGGTAGTTGATGAAGTGTTTGATCTTTTTGTCGCTATGGGTGCTAGTGATGAGCAACTAGACTTCCCGGTTGTATATGCTGCAGCGCGCGATGGTTATGCAATCAGGGATCTAAATGACCCTAAGGAGAATTTAGAGCCTTTATTTGAGACGATTTTAGATTTTGTGCCAGCTCCTAGCGGTAGCGTGGATAATGCTTTGCAAATGCAAATATTCACTCTCGATTATGATAATTATGTAGGAAAAATTGGGATCGCGCGCGTTTTTAACGGGCGTGTGAAAAAGAGTGAGAGCGTAATGCTTGCCAAGAGTGATGGCGAGAAAGAAACAGGACGTATTACAAAACTTATTGGTTTTATGGGCTTGGCGCGCACTGAGATAGATTCTGCTGAGGCAGGGGATATTGTAGCAATCGCCGGGTTTAATGCTATTGATGTTGGAGACTCAATTGTCGATCCAAATAATCCTATGCCCTTAGACCCCATGCATTTAGAAGAGCCTACGATGAGTGTGTATTTTGCAGTCAATGATAGCCCTTTGGCTGGGCTAGAAGGCAAACATGTAACGGCAAATAAGCTAAAAGATAGATTACTTAAAGAAATGCAAACCAATATCGCTATGCGTTGTGAAGAAATGGGAGAAGGAAAGTTTCGCGTAAGTGGTAGGGGTGAGCTACAAATCACAATTTTAGCAGAGAATCTGCGGCGCGAGGGTTTTGAGTTTAGCATTTCTCGTCCAGAAGTTATTATTAAAGAGATCGATGGAGCTAAATGTGAGCCGTTTGAGCATTTGGTTATTGATACACCGCAGGATTTTAGTGGTGCAATTATTGAGCGACTTGGTAAGCGCAAGGCTGAAATGAAGGCGATGAATCCTATGGGTGATGGCTATACGAGATTGGAGTTTGAGATTCCAGCGCGTGGGCTTATTGGCTATCGAAGTGAATTTTTGACAGATACAAAGGGTGAAGGGATTATGAATCACAGCTTTTTGGAGTTTCGCCCATTTAGTGGCAATGTAGAATCTCGCAAAAATGGTGCTTTGATCTCTATGGAAAATGGTGAAGCGACAGGATTCTCACTCTTTAATATCCAAGAACGCGGTGTGCTGTTTGTCGCACCACAAACTAAGGTATATGTGGGTATGATCATTGGGGAGCATAGTCGAGATAATGATTTAGATGTTAATCCAATTAAAGCTAAACATCTCACAAATATGCGCGCAAGTGGAAGTGATGATGCCATTAAACTTGTGCCACCAAGAGATCTTACCCTAGAGCGTGCGCTAGAGTGGATAGAAGAAGATGAGATTTTAGAGGTTACGCCAAGTAATATACGCATTAGGAAAAAGATCCTTGAGCCAAATTTGCGCAAACGAGCTGCCAGCAAGAATAGTGTGCGTTAGATACCGTTGCAAAGGAGTAAGAATGGATAATACCTTTATCCAAGCGATGCGATTCCGCCACGCTTGTAAGAAGTTTGATGCGACAAGATCAATACCGCTTGAAGTATTTGAGTTAATCCTAGAATCTGGTAGGCTCTCGCCAAGCTCCTTTGGGATGGAGCCCACACGATTGCTTGTGGTGCGAGACAAAGAGAAAAAAGAGCAACTAAAGACACTTTGTTGGAATCAGGATCAAATCACTCAAGCCAGCGAGCTTGTGGTGTATCTCTCTAAAATTGCTGATATGCGAAGTGATACTAACTATGCAATGTGGAGCTTTGGGCGCAAAGGCATCAACGCAGATCGTATTAGGGCATATAAAGATGAGCGATATAGGGGGTTCTTGCAAGCTAATGGTTATGTGGATAGCCAAAGTATTTTTCAATGGAGTGCGCGCCAAGCATATATTGTAGCAAGCTCAATGATGGACTGCGCAGCGTATTTAGGAGTAGATTCTTGTGCGATTGAGGGCTTTGAGAAAGATGGCGTTGAGCGGTTTTTGGGCTTAGATACCTTCGCGTATCAAGTGGCTTTGATTATGACTTTTGGCTATCGCCTAGAAGAACCAAAGCGAGTTTCACCTCGTATTGATATAAATGAATTTGTGCAATATATTTAAGGAAAAGGGCAAACAATGGCAATGACGGGGATAAAAGTAGTAAAGAGAAGTGGGCGTATTGAAACGCTTGATATACGAAAAATACAAAAATACACCGCAAGTGCCATAGCCGGACTAAATGGTGTGAGTCAAAGTGATTTGGAGTTAGACGCAAAATTACATTTCAAAGATGGCATTACAACCAAAGAAATCCAGCAAGCACTTATTAAGGCAGCTGTCGATAAGATTGATATTGATGCGCCCAATTGGACTTTTGTCGCGGCTCGTTTGTTTCTTTATGACTTATATCATCGAGTAAGTAGATTTACAGGTTATAGGACATTACAAGAGTATTTTGATAAAGCTGAGAAGGCTGGCAGAATTGTTATGGGCTTGAGAGAAAAATTTGATCTAGACTTGCTAAACTCCCACATCAATCCTGAACGAGATTTGCAGTTCAACTATTTGGGGATCAAAACTCTCTATGATCGGTATTTGATCAAAGATGCAAGTGGCGAGCCTATTGAGCTACCCCAGCATATGTTTATGGCTATTGCGATGTTTTTGGCACAAAATGAACAAAATCCCAATGAATGGGCAATAAAATTCTATGATCTAATTTCAAAGTTTGAAGTTGTATGTGCGACTCCAACTTTAGCGAATGCACGCACTCCAAGGCACCAGCTTAGCTCGTGCTTTATAGGCAGCACGCCTGATAATATCGAAGGTATTTTTGACGCATACAAGGAGATGGCACTGCTTAGTAAATATGGTGGTGGTATTGGCTGGGACTACTCTAAGGTAAGGGGGCTTGGAAGCTTTATTGATGGGCATAAGCGTGCTGCTGGAGGTGTTGTCCCGTTTTTGAAAATCACCAATGATGTAGCCATTGCCGTGGATCAGCTAGGCACACGCAAGGGAGCTATTGCTACATATTTAGAGGTGTGGCATTTTGATGTAACTGACTTTATTGACTTGCGTAAAAACTCTGGTGAAGAGCGTAGGCGCACACACGATTTATTCCCGGCGTTATGGATTCCAGATTTGTTCATGAAGCGTGTAGTAGAAGATAGGCTTTGGACTCTTTTTGATCCCTATCAGTGCCCAGAGCTTACAGAGCTATATGGAGAAGAGTTTGAAAAACGCTATATTGAGCTAGAGAATGACCCAAATATCATCAAAGAAGAAATTCGAGCAAAAGACTTGTGGAAAAAGATTCTTACAAATTATTTTGAGACAGGATTGCCTTTTTTGTGTTTTAAAGATAATGCTAATAGGGCTAACCCTAATGGGCACGCTGGCATTATCCGTAGCTCAAATCTCTGCACAGAAATATTCCAAAATACCGCACCAAGTCATTATAAGGTGGAGATAGAGTTTGAAGATGGTAGCAAAGAGATCTTTGAAGAACGGGATATGGTAGTTACTGATGGTGGACTTAGTAAGAAAGCTAACAAGCTAACAAGTCTAGATTCTGTTGGTGGGAAGAGAGTTTTCATCACACAAAGAATTCAAGAAGGTGGGCTCACAGCAGTTTGTAATCTTGCGAGTATTAATCTCAGTAGAATTCACACCAAAGAGGATATTGAGCGGGTAGTACCTGTGGCTATTAGGATGCTTGATAATGTGATTGATCTTAACTTTTATCCTAATCGCAAGGTGAAGGCTACAAATCTTCTTAACCGAGCTATAGGACTTGGTGTAATGGGCGAAGCAGAGCTACTCGCTACAGAAAAGATCCACTGGGGATCGCTAGAACATTTATGTAAGATTGATGAGCTTATGGAGATGATAAGCTACAACGCTATCCTAGCTAGCTCTAATCTCGCTAAAGAGCGCGGTAGCTATCCACAGTTTGAAGGATCAAATTGGAGTAAAGGGATTTTCCCTATTGATTTAGCAAATAAAGAAGCCCTAAGGCTTGTTGATAGAGGGGGACTTTTTAGCCTAAGTTGTGATTGGCAGAGTTTGCGCAAGATTGTGCGTGAAAATGGTATGCGCAATGGTTATCTTATGGCGATTGCGCCTACTAGCTCCATTAGTATTCTTGTGGGGACGACACAAACTATCGAGCCAATTTATCGTAAAAAATGGTCAGAAGAGAATTTAAGCGGGCTTATCCCAGTAGTTGCCCCTAAGCTCACGCTGGATACTTGGGAGTATTACAAGAGTGCTTATGATATTGATCAGCGCGACATTATTAAGGCTGCCGCAGTGCGACAAAAATGGATTGATCAAGGGCAAAGCACAAATATTTTCATCAAACTTAATCAAGTAAATGTAAGCGGTAAGATGCTTCACGAAATCTATACGCTTGCTTGGAAGCTCGGGTTAAAATCTACCTACTATCTTCGCTCCCAGAGTCCAGAGGCAGAAGAAGTGCTAGATAGAAGTATAGAGTGTGTGAATTGTCAATAGCAAGGAGAAACTATGGGCTTTGTTAGTGTGATTATGGGGAGCAAGAGTGATTATGAGATTATGCGCCAATGTTTGGTAGTGTTGGAGTCCTTTTCTGTCTCTTATGAGGTGGTAATTAGCTCTGCACACAGGAGTCCGGATAGGACGAAGCTCTATGTTAAAGAAGCAGAATCTAAAGGCGCGCAAGTATTTATCTGTGCTGCTGGTATGGCAGCTCATCTTGCTGGAGCAGTATGCGCGCAAACGACAAAGCCTGTCATAGGTGTACCATTATCTGGTGGGGTGCTTGATGGGCTTGATGCTTTGCTCTCTACCGCACAAATGCCCGGTGGTATGCCTGTAGCTTGTATGGCAGTGGGCAAGGCTGGCGCAGTAAATGCTGCATATTTGGCGATGCAGATTTTAGCATTGGTTAACACGGATTTAGCGGAGAAATTGCTTGCAGATAGGGCAGTGAAGATAGAGCAGATAGAGAAAGATTCTAAGAGCATTGAAGTAAGACTACCAAGTAGGGGTTAAATATGGAAGCGAAAAATACCGCGTGGTTGGAGTTGAGCGAGTTTATCAAGCTTTCTGGTCTTGAAGAGCAAAAAGTAAGAGAGATGATAGAGAGCGGTACTATTGCAAGCAAGGAAGAAGGCGGACAGTTGCTTATTGAAGCACAAAGTAGCACAAATGCGCTTATTAATCGCGTCCAAACAGGATTGACCTCAGCAGAAGCTAATGGCGTGGCGTATGACCCCGTATTTGTGGAGCGCACGATCCATACGATTATGGGACTACACGAGAAAGTAATTGGTGCAAAAGATGAGACAATAAGTGCATTTAAGAGTGAAAATAGTTTTTTAAAAGAAGCATTGATTTCTATGCAAGAAGTTTATGATGATGATAAAAAGACCATTGATATAATGCGCGAAGAGTTAAAATCTGCTAGGGAAGAGCTAGAGTTTATGAAGCGTAAGTATCGGCTTATGTGGGGAAAAGTTTCTGACCTTAGTGGTAATAAATAGTGCGTGCTACGCCAGAGTGTCTTGAGTGTTTGCGCACTCAAGCTAAACGCACTTTGTCTTATCATATAGCTGCGCAAGATTCTTTTGCTTTACCTATTTTAGACTCTCTTCCGTTATGTCCGCCACCAAAGCTTGCCGTATCTGTTTATGAGAACATTAGTGCTTTTGTGGGTAAGAAAGATTTATATAAGGAGCAAAAGACTAGAAGCATACAAAAAGCGCGTCGAGTTTTGCAGCAGCTTCAAGCTTGTTTTACTGCATCGCATTCTTTAGAATTTGGCATAAGGCTCGCTGCTCTTGGTAATATCATCGACTATGGGAGTGCGAGTGAGTTTGATGTAGAGTCGTGCTTGTTTGATATGGATTCTATGGAGTTTGCTATTTATGATATAGGGTATTTGGAACAGAAGCTTGCTAGTGCGCAAGATCTTATTTATATTGGTGATAATGCTGGAGAAGATGTGTTTGATAGTGAGTTTATCAAAATACTGCTAGCTCTTTACCCTACACTTAGAGTGTATTATTTCACGCGTGGAGCACCTATCATCAACGACATTACTTTGCAAGATTTGCACGATAATAATTCTCCCATCTTGGAAGTGTGTGAAGTGGTGGATTCTGGTGTGCGCTCACCCGGGTTTTTGTATGAGTGTGCTTCATCGCAGGCTAAAGAGTTATATGATAGGGCAGATGTGGTTTTGGCAAAGGGCATGGGGAATTTTGAGTGTTTAGAAGCTAGTGTAGATCCTCGAGTATTTTTGTTGTTTAAAATCAAGTGTGCGGTGGTGGCTAGGTTCTTACAGCAGTCACAAGGGAGTTTTGTGCTAAAAAATCTTTGCAGTAGTTAGGTGGATGTTATGAAAAAAATATATTGGACTGTACTACTTGCTTTTATGTGTCTTGCAGCAAAAGATCCAGCGAGTAGTATTTACACTGCATATAATGGTAAGCTTTTTATCGCTTACAGCTCTAGCTCAGATCCTGTGCCATTAGAGCTAGGTGGGCGCAAGATTGCGTGGATCAATCATCCAAAGCATTTGGGGCAAAAGATAGCCCTAGTGCCGATTAGTTACCACACTAAGTCATCAACCCTCAAGCTCTCCAAAGACATAACACTTGCCATCACCCAAGCACAGTATAAGAAAGAATCCATTGTAGTTGCAGATCGTAGTAGGCTTTACCCAAACAAGCAGGTTCAAAGGCGTATCGATAAAGAGCGCGATGAAGCACACGCGATCTATCAAAAATCCCATGAGAATCAGTATTGGAAGCAGCCTTTTGCTCACCCAGTGAAACGCGTATTTGTCACAAGTCCCTTTGGCACTGCTAGGGTGTTTAATGGATCGGTACAGAGCTACCACGGAGGTGTGGATTTTCGTGCGCCACAGGGGACACCTATTTATGCAGCAAACGATGGCATGGTAGTTTTAGCCAAAGATCGCTTCTTGTCTGGGAAGTCGGTTGTCATCGATCATGGCAATGGAGTTTATACGACATATTTTCATTGTAGTAGATTGTTAGCTCGTGTAGGAAAGTTTGTGCGCAAAGGTGAGACAATCGCCCTAAGCGGTGCGACAGGCAGGGTAAGTGGTGCGCATTTGCATTTTGGTGTGGTGTGTAACGGCGTGCAGGTTGATCCGATGGATTTCATTAAGCAAATCAACGCGCTTTTTGCTAGCTAGGCGGAAAGTAAATAGATTCTAGCTAGAATCTGTAAAGTTGGGTTAGTCCTTTGTTCTTTAAGCCATTAACCTTGGCATCTAAATTTAAGTTCAATCTCCAGTGTAGTATTGAAGCTATTCTTGCGTTGATCATATACTGCGTGTTTGTATAGTCTTGGGTAGGGGGTAGGGAAGTTTTGGTATCTGGCATAGATTTTACATTAAGAGTGTAGCGCGGCGTGAGATCAAAGCTCATACCAATGCTCGCTAGTATTATTTGATTAGCAGCGTTTGTGCGTGCGCTTAGTGCGAGATTAAAGGTAAAAGAAGAGTTTGGATGGGGTCATACACATAAGTCTGCGGAGTAGCACTTGAGCTTAGCGGGATCTTACTCTCTAGTTCGCCACCTGTGTCAAATGTAGATTGTCCAAAGTTTAGATTATGCTAAGCAAATCTTTGCATTTTTGTATATGAGACAAAATTGACATCAAGTAGAAAAGATCTCATTAAGATATTCAATCAAAATCTCTAGATCGCTTCAAGATCCATTACCATAGATTTCCTAAATCATCATAGCTTCCGTCTGTAAGTGGGAATCTTGTGTAAGCAGAGACCTGTCGCCACCTAATATATCGCCCTCATTGCTAAGAGACCTATCCGTAAAAGCTCTGGGTACTCTTCCCTATGTTATTGGCTCGATATACCATCTATGCCATAGATCAATAGGAGTTTCACTCTAAGTGGAGTAGCCTATAATGGAATTTGCAAGGTTTGTTCAATAAGTGCGTAATGAAGTAGTTTTGCCTGTGACAATCTCATTAACAGCTTTTTGTAAAATGAAGTATATAAGGCAGTAGAAACAGAATCTATGTATAATCAAAAAGACAACAGCGCAAGTGGTTGTAGAATTCATCAAACTTGTAGCATTCTTATGGCAATTGTGTATAATGCGGTATTTTTTTGGGGGTTTAGTATGATTGCTATGCTACACACTAGTCAAAGTGGTTTTACACAGAAGTTTGATGCTATTGTCCAAAGGGGACAAGATGACTTGCATAGTGCTGAGCAAATCGTTTTGCCGCTATTAGAAGAGATTCGCACACAAGGGTTAGAGGCTCTATTATCGCAAGTGGCGCGCTTTGATGGCTTTGCTCCAAAGAATCTAACTGATCTTACAATTACACAAGAAGAGTGTGCTAAAGCCTATCAGAATCTAGATTCTACAACAAAGGATACTCTGCATATTGCCTATGATAGAATCACGGCATTTCACACAAAGCAGAAGCAAAAATCGTGGTTTGATAGTGATGAGTACGGATCTATACTTGGACAAATTCACACGCCCATACAACGCGCAGGACTTTATATCCCCGGTGGTAAAGCTGCTTATCCAAGTTCAGTGCTTATGAATGCTATCCCAGCTCTTGTGGCAGGGGTGCGCGAGATCATTGTCTGCACACCTACGCCACAGGGACAGGCAAATCCACTGCTGCTAGCAGCATTGCATATTTGCGGGATCAAAGAGATGTATCGTGTGGGTGGGGCTAGTGCGATCGGTGTATTTGCCTATGGACTAGAATCTAGTGGGAAAACGCTAGTGCCAAAGGTTGATATCATAAGCGGACCTGGGAATGTCTTTGTCGCCACGGCAAAAAAACTTGTTTTTGGCAAGGTTGGGATTGATATGATCGCAGGTCCAAGTGAAATTGCTATTATTGCAGACTCTAATGCTAATGCTGCATACATTGCTAGAGACCTACTCTCGCAAGCAGAGCACGATGAGATGGCTTGTTCCTTGCTTTTTACCACAAGCCAAGAGCTTGCTGAAGAAGTGGCAAGCAAGGTGGAAGATCTTCTCCCAAGCCTGCCAAAATCTGCCATCGCCAATGTTTCTATACAAAATCGTGGTGCTATTGTTGTGTGCAAAGATATTAATGAAGCTATAACGCTTTGTAATGATCTAGCCCCCGAACATTTGGAATTAATGTTTGATAATGCCTTTGCTCATTTGCCAGCTATCAAAAATGCTGGGGCGGTTTTCATCGGGGCAAACACCCCAGAAGCCATAGGAGATTATCTCGCAGGACCAAACCACACGCTTCCTACGGGCGGAAGTGCGAAGTTTTTCTCTCCACTTAGTGTGGATACTTTTATGAAAAAAAGCTCTCTCATCGCATTTAGTCAGCAAGGTATTAATGAGCTCGCTGAGCCTTGTGCGCATTTAGCGGAGCTTGAGGGGCTTTATGCGCATAAGATCTCTGTCTTAGCGCGTAAGTCTTAGGTGCAGATAGTCAAAGTAGATTCTAGTTAAGGAGTAACTATGTGGAAAGAATGGGAAGATTTAGAAGTGCTAGCGGGTGATCCTACACAAAAATGGAGTGAGATTATCCTACACGCCTCGCCAACACTTGCAAAAAAGGAGCTTGATAGGCTCTTGGAGCTTTTGGCGATATATGAAGTGGCATTTGAAGAGAGTGGGGCAGATTTACGGAAGTTTATCCATACACATAAAGAAGCTATAGAAGTGCAAAAGCGCAATATTGCCATAGAGTCTAGCGCGAAAATTTTAAGTGAGAATGAATAGAGTCGTGCCGCTTCTTGCGAAATCGTGCATTGTTGTTTGGTTTATTTGGCTAGCTTGTATGCAGAATCTTTATGGGGCTAAGCCGATTTGGGATATACAAGAACAGCTATCACTGCGTAAAGATGAGATTTATGTGCAGGATTTTGCGCTCTCAGGCGTGTCAAAGACACTTAAGATCTATTGGACTTTGTATAAAAACTATGGGCTTGTAGTGCATTTGCAGTATGATAAATTCCCATATCAATTTGTGCTTTATACAGACTATAAGCGAAAAAGTTTTACACTTCCACTCTCACAAGGTCAAGATATTGACAAGACAGCCTACTTACTTTTAAGCTTCCAAGATTTTGATGAGCAAGAGAAAGTAGCAAACCTTGGATTGTTTATTATGCTTCCTAAAAAGCCAATATCTAGCCACATCAAGGACTATAATGAGTAAAGCAAGAGACAAAGCCAGCGAGCAGGAGGCTTTGAGGGCGATACAGCATCGGTGTGAGGCGTGGGTGCAGGAGCAAGATTCTGCGTTGATTGGCTCTATGTATGCGGCTATTAACCACGGTAAAATGCTACGCTCAAGGCTGATTCTAGCTATCGCAGCAGGGCAGTTTTCCACATATCAAGAACCCATCATCGATCTTTGTGCAGTTATTGAGCTTATCCAATGCGCCTCCTTGCTGCATGATGATGTGATAGATTCTGCTACTTCTAGGCGCAATCGTCCAAGTATTAATGCGCAATTTGGCGATAAAAATGCGATTATGCTGGGCGATGTGCTTTATGCTAATGCCTTTGTTAAGCTTTGCGGCTTTTCTTCCACTATTGCTCGTTGTGTCGCTGGCTCTGTAGCCCTGCTTGCAAAAGGTGAAATTGAAGATGTTGCATATAGCAAAGAGTTTCAATCTAGTTTGGAAGTGTATTACCAAATCTTGCGCAACAAAACCGCCTCGCTTATCGCTGCTAGCGCGCAAGCTGCAGCACTGCTTGTGGGATTAGATTCTAGTGCGTATCAAACTTATGGATACAACTTGGGTATGGCGTTTCAAATTATCGATGATATATTGGATATTACACAAGATGAGCAGACTTTGGGCAAGCCTGCTATGAATGACATTAGAGAGAGGAAAAGCACTCTGCCTTGCATCTTGCTCTATCATAAGCTAGATTCTAGTGAGCAGCAGGCATTCTTACACGCTTTTACTCGTGCTAACAATGAAGATATAGCTTTTATCAAGCAACTTTTGCTTACATATTCTATCATTGATGAAGCTAAGCACATTGCTTATGAATTTGTCCAAAATGCCTTGCACTCCATTGCTAGTGAGCAAAACAGCGCATTGGAATCTATTGCTAATGCATTGATTGAAAGGACATACTGATGCAAGCCCATTATCTTACTCTAAGCTTTTCACACAAAAACACCTCCATAACCTTGCGTGAAAAACTAGCGCTACCCCAACATAGGCTAGTGCCTTTTGTCAAATCTCTACGCGCAATCCCAAGCATAAAGGAGGTGTTATTACTTAGCACTTGCAATCGTGTGGAATTCTATCTTTATACGCACACACCACAAGAGTGTATAGTTGCAGTGCTAGATGCGTTCGCGCGCGAGATTGCACTGCCCTTGCATATTTTAGAGTCTCACTGTCATAGTGCGCTTGGTCAAGAGGCGGTGCATCATATTTTTAGTGTAGTAAGTGGGCTAGATAGCATTGTGCTAGGGGAGACACAAATTGTGGGGCAAATGAAAGAAGCATATAAGCTATGCTTTGAGCTAGAGTCTTGCGCACAGGAGATGACTAGGCTTATGCACTTTGCATTCCGCACAGCAGCCAAAGTGCGCACGCAAACCACCATTGCTAAAACCCCTCTCTCCATAGCTTCTGTCGCGGTGAAAAAAGCTTTGGAATCTAGCCCCAAATCAGCACTTGTGCTAGGGGCTGGGGAGATGGCGCAGCTTGCAGCAAGGCATTTGCTAGATTCTGGCGTAGCAGTATGTATGAGTAATCGCAGTAAAAATCGCGCTATCAACTTCGCCACTACTCTACTCCAAGAGAAGAAAATCAAGCAAATCGTCCATATTACCCAAGAGAGTCGCGCTGGTATGCTTAGAGACTTCGGGTTAGATTCTAGTGTGTTATGTTTGCTGGATTGGCAGGATATGCCAAACTTGTTTAATGACTTTGGTATTATCATCAGTGCCACAAGTGCGCAAGAGTTAATTATACGCAGGCAAATGTGTGAGTTTAGGGATATGAAGCGCGCGTGGTTTGATCTAGCAGTCCCTAGAGATATAGAATCTACTTGCGCAGATCTTGGCATAGAAGTGTTATGTGTCGATGATTTGCAGCAAGTCATAGAAGAAAATCGCTCACACAAAAAGGCTCAAGCCCACCAAGCTCACGCGCTTGTTGGTGTAGCGGTAGTGGAGTATTTTCACTGGATACAAAGCCTAGATGTTCTGCCATTGATTAAGTCTATGCGAGAGCAGGCAAAGCAAGCTTCTGTGCAAGAAGTAGCGCGTGCGATCAAAAAAGGCTATTTGCAAGCAGAACAAGAAGAGAGGGTGCTTAGGATTTTACATAATGCTTTTAATGTGTTTTTACATAATCCTACGCTTAATCTCAAAGAGCTATCTCACCACAAAGAGGGTGATACTATTATTCAAGCACTACAAAAAGTCTTTACGCAAAATGATAATCTTAAGCTCTTAGATCGCTACAAATGCGAGTATGATGATATATCTTTATAAGGAGGTTTTATGTTGCAATCTCGCTTACTAGCTCCAACAAGCAAAGAAACTCCAAAAGATACCGTACTAAAGAGTCATAAGCTGCTTGTGCAAGCAGGCTATATTTATCAAAGTGGTAGTGGGGTTTATAGCTTGCTACCACTTGGCAAAATTGTCCTAGACAAGATCGCTAATGTCGTGCGTAAATATATGAATGAGGCTGGCGCACAAGAAGTACTACTAAGCTTCGTAACACCAGCGGAGCTATGGAGAGAGTCCGGGAGATATGAGCTTTATGGTAAGGAGCTTTTACGCTTTAAAGATCGCAAGGATAATGAGTTTATCCTTGCACCAACGCACGAAGAGAGCATTACCCAGCTTGTCAAATCCTATGTTAAATCCTACAAGGCTCTCCCGCTTAATCTCTACCAGATCCAGCTAAAGTTCCGTGATGAATTGCGCCCGAGATTTGGGCTTTTGCGCACACGCGAGTTTCTTATGAAAGATGCTTATAGCTTTCATAACTCTAAGGAATGTTTGCTTAAAGAATTTGAGAATATGTATCAAGCTTATAGTAAGATTTTTAGCGAATTGGGACTGGATTTCCGCGCTGTGGAGGCAGACTCTGGAGCAATTGGGGGAAGCGAGAGCAAGGAGTTTATGGTGTTGGCAGATTCTGGTGAAGATACGCTTGTGGTCTGCACGCAGTGCGAGTATGCAGCAAATATAGAAGCCGCAAAGCGCGCGAAAAGAGTGGAGCCAGATTCCGCGCCTAGAGCTCAGTTTGCGCGCTTCCCTACACCAAATGTTAAAACAATCGATGATGTGTGCAAATTCTTTCATATTGATCCTTATTATGCACTAAAGGCAGTGGTAAAGGCTTACACGCAAAAAGTGGGTTCTAGGGAGAATTTAGCTTATGGGTTAGAATCTCAAAATGGCGATAAAAAACAAGCCTATGACCTAGAATCTACTTTTGAAAAAGCGCAGAGTGTAGATTCTTTAAAAAACCCAACATCCCAAATAAAAAAATTTGCAGTGTTTTTTTTGCGCGGAGATGATGCGCTAGAAGAGACTAAAGCTCTTAATGCTCTGCGTGCTAGTGGCTATGATGCTTTAGAGCTACTAGATGTAAGCGCGCAAGAGTTAGAATCTTTGGGGCTTGTTGCCGGGAGTATTGGTGCGGTAGGAATTCGCGCGATTATGGGGGACTCTCCTATAATATTTGATGAAGATTTGCGCTACGGGAGAGATATTATTTGTGGTGGCAATGAGAGAGATACACATATTGTGGGGGTGGATTTTACAGAGTTTGCTGATATGGTGTATGCTCCATTAGCCTCGGTGCGAGATGGCGATATATGTGTGTGTTGCAAAGGAGCTTTGACGCACAAAAAGGGTATAGAAGTAGGGCATATTTTCCAGCTAGGCGATAAATATTCAAGCGCGCTTAAAGCCGAGTATCTAGCGCAAGATTCTAGCTCTAAGCCCTTTGTAATGGGCTGCTATGGGATAGGGATCTCACGCTTGTTGCCAGCGATACTAGAGCAAAAGGCTGATGAAAAAGGCTGTGTGTGGAGTAAGGCTAGTGCGCCCTATGCTGTGCAAATTATCGTTGCAAATACCAAAAATGAGCAACAATCACGCTATGCCCTAGAGCTATATCAAGCTTTGTTGGCAAGGGGTGTAGCAGTGCTGTGTGATGATAGAGACTTACGCTTTGGGGTGAAAATGGCAGACTTTGAGCTAATCGGGGCGGCATTATATGGGATAGTTGTGGGCAAGGGGCTAGAATCTGGTGTGATAGAGTGTATTAAGCGTGATGGATTAGAGAAGCAAGAGTTAATCGCTAGTGAAGTACAGGCAGTGTGTGGAGCGATTATGGAGCGGCTGGAGCGATAATGCGCGGAATTGTTGTGTGGCTTATGATGGGCTATATCGCACTAGAACTGCTTGGATTTAGTATATTTATCGATTATTTTGGCGTGTTGTTTGCTGTGATTGAAGTGTTTGTATCAGGTATGCTTGGCTTCTGGCTACTTAAAAGAGAGCTAGCCCAGCTAAGTTTGATTCAGCTTTTTGTGCGATTTAGACAGAGGGATATGTTTGCTCTATTGCGCAATAGTATGCTTAGTGGCTTTGGGGCAGTACTTTTGCTACTGCCTGGGATTTGCAGTGATATTGTAGGGGTGGTTATGGTGCTTTGCGCGCTAGTTTTCTACCCTAAATCTAAGCTAGATTCTAGTCTAGAATCTAGAGGATATCAGGGCTTTGATGATTGCTTCACAAGCTCTATGCGCTACGCTTATCAAACAAAGTCTAAAGATGATGATGTGATCGATGTGGAAGTACTAGAGCCTACAAACTCACAGAAGCCAGGAGAGCAGCTATCGCAGAAAAAATCAAGGAGTGTGGAATGAGAAAGCTAGTCATTGGCACAAGAGGGAGCGCACTAGCTTTGTGGCAGGCGCACTATATCCAAGATCGCTTATTGCAAGAGTGCGGAGTAGAATCTAGCTTAGAAATCATCAAAACCAAGGGCGATAAAATCCTTGATGTCCCACTTGCAAAAATCGGTGGCAAGGGACTTTTCACCAAAGAGTTAGAAGAAAAGCTTATTGCAAAGGAAATTGATTTGGCGGTGCATTCTCTTAAAGATGTTCCAGTGGATTTGCCAGAATCTTTGGTGCTGGCGTGCATTACAGAGCGAGAAGATGTGCGAGACTGCTTTGTAAGCTATAAATACGCAGATTTGAATACACTTGCGCAAAATGCACGAGTTGGCACGACTTCTTTGCGTCGTAGTATGCAACTTAAGGCAAGGCGTATGGATATTGCTTGCCTGTCGCTACGCGGAAATATCCAAACGCGGCTAAAAAAGTTAGAATCCGGTGAATTTGATGCCATTATCCTTGCGTATGCTGGGCTAAAGCGGCTTGGCATTACACATATTCCGCATATCGTGCCACTAAGCACTACGGAAATGATTCCTGCTATGGGGCAAGCAGCACTAGGGATAGAGTGCAGGGAAGATGATGAAGACTTGCGCGCAGTACTAGATACACTTGTGTGCCCAAAAACTGCTCTTTGCACGCAAGCAGAGAGAGAGTTCATCAAAGCGTTAAATGGTGGGTGTCAAGTGCCAATTGGTGTGCATTGCAAGCTTTTAGGGGAGATTAGGAAGGGGATGATATGTATCAATGCTATTGTTGGTATGCCTGATGGAAGCAAAATACTACAAGAATCCACAAGTGCAAGCGCACAGGAAGCAAACATAGCTGCAAAGGAGCTGGCACATATATTAATCAAGCAAGGTGCTAGAGAGGTGCTAGAGCAAGCGCAGAGGTTTTTTCTCCAAGCTTAAGAGAAGTTAGAATCTACTTGGGACTAGATTGGTGGTATGTCTTTGCCCACGCTTTTTTGCTAAACCACAACACCCCAAACACTAAAGTTAAGAACACGCCAATTACCACATAGGAATATTGCCCATAAGATTCTACAAGCTCAACCACTACCTTTGAGAAATAGAATGCCAGTAGCCCCAAGCTAGTTGCCCAAATCACGCTAGCAAGCAGATTAAATATAAGAAACTTTTTAAGATCATAGCGACTCGCGCCAATAGCTACAGGAACAAGAAACTTCGCTCCGTAGATGTATTTGTTAAATAGAATTAGGATTGCGCCATACTTTTTGAGCCATATGTGCATAAGTGCGATTTTTCTGCGATGTGATGCAAAGAATCGCTCGAAGTCCTTTTTTTGATAGCGTGTTAGGAACACAAGCAGAGAGCTACCTGCGAAATTTCCAGTAGCGGCAATGATAATGCTTGCAGCAAGGCTAATATGCCCAAGAGTTGCCAGCGTGCCAGCAGCTAGAATCCCCACATATCCACTCCCCATACAATAAACGAACAGTGCCACATAGCCCCAAGTCTCAAAAGAGTCCTTAAATGAAGCGATAAAGCTTTCCATTTTTCGCCTTTAAGTTTTATTATCATTTTTGTAATTATACATACTACAAGTATATTTGTAAATTTTTTTAAGGAAAAAAAAACTTTCAAAGTTATATAATCTCGGCTTTGTAGGAGTGAATACATTAAGGAAAGTAGTATGGCAATACCTGAATGGGACGATAAGTTTAGTATCCATAATGATATCATCGATGTTCAACATAAAAAGCTGTTTGATATTGCTCATAGGGCGGGGCTACTTATCAGTAAGCAAGTTGATGGAAATGAGATTAAGAAAATTTTAGTCGAGCTTTTTGAGTATATGAAGGTGCATTTTCACGATGAGGAAGTCTATATGGCAAGTATAGGCTACCCTGATCTCGAGAGGCAAGCTACTATGCATCAGCGGATTATCCGCGATATGACAGATCTTATCCAAAATATCCGCTATGACTTTAAGCAAAAGCTCGCTATCATCACTGAAGAGTGGCTTATCAACCATATCCTAAAAGAAGATATGCAGATAGAAAATTACCGCAAAGCTCATGAAGAAGAGATCAAGGCTATGCAGGCAAAGCAAAGTGGTGAAAAGGAAATTATCCATATCTACAAATGTGCCTGTAAACCGGCGTTTAAAGTACTAAACACAGTGCATGAGAAAATCCAAAGCGGGCAGGTGTTTCACTGCAAAAAATGTGGCGAGAGTATTGTATTTGTGCGTGATGAGTAATGCTAGGCTTCGTGGCTTCTCGCCTAATTATTGCGCTGCTGCTCTGCTCTGCGGTGTCTGCTAGCGAGCCAGCACTTAGCGCGCAAGATTTTTTGCGCTACTATGAGCGCAATCTCAAAATTGCCCACCAAGCTATTTTACAAGGATCTGTGAGTAGGGAGTTTGTGCGATTTCGCGGGTATAGCTTGATTGACTACACGATTTATAAGCAAATGGATAAGCAAGAAATAAAAAATATCAAAAAACCTTTGGTATTTTTTAGTGGGGTGCTTATTGGGAGTCCTTTGTATAGCGAGTTTGGCGGTGTGAGTATCGATGCTTATGCGGATAATGAAGTGCGCGCGCATTTAAACTTTCAGGGGCGGTATTTTAGCGATCTAATTGCCATTGGGCAGGATAGATTCTACGCGCTATGCGCACTTAGCGCGATCAATCGCTGCTTGCTGTTGGGGATTGGTGAGCGGTGGTAGCCCCTATCGTCATTGTAGCAAGCACTGCTCACAATGACAGAAAAGGGAAAGAGTGAAAAATCGTGTTTGTGATACCACGCACGCAGGCGGCAGGATTTTGCGATGATTTTCTAAAGAAACTGCGCTTTGCTTGTTTTCTAAAGAAACCTGCTTCAGCTTCGCCTTGCACCGCTGCCGCTGGCTTTATGGGTTGTCAAGGCGGAGGCGAAGGGATTTACCTAAGCGGTAATGAGCAAGCATCCGCCGCAAACTCCCACAAAAGCGCACAAAAGCCAACGCCCAAAACGCGTAAAGCTGAATCCATCAACCCACAAAGGAGACCCAATGAAAACCCTTGCCATAATTATCCCTGTCTATAATGTAGAGCAGTATTTGCTAGAGTGCCTGGAGTCCTTAAGTGCGCAGAGCTATGGGGATTTTGTAGTGATATGCGTTGATGATGGCAGCACAGATTCTAGCGCGCAAATCATCACTAAGTATGCCAATCGCGACTCACGCTTTATCCTCCTAACGCAAGAAAATCAAGGCATAGGTGCTGCTAGAAATGCGGGGCTTAGGTATGTCTATGCGCATTTGCCCGAAGTGGGCTACATCGGCTTTATGGATCCAGATGATGCAGCAGGGGTGGATTACTACGCTAATCTTATCTATACGCTAGAGTCTAAGCGCGCGCAGATGGCGACCACACGCGATGTGTGTCGGTTTTTAGATTCTAGCTATGATAGCGCGATGTTTGCTCTAAGGCAGCCTAAGACTAAAGGCATTGTCCGCAAGGTTACAAGCAAAAACATCGCGCATAAAATCGAAGCCCCACGCAGTGTATTTACGCGCGCATTGCTGCAAGATCTGCGCTTCCCTATAAACCGTTTTGCTGAAGATGTGGGCTTTAGTGTGTGCGCGCACGCTCTGGCTGGTAGAGTGGCTTTAAGCAAAAGTGCTCGCTACTTCTATCGCGTGCGTAGTGGCTCACTCACTAGCAAAACCCACCCACCACAAGAGTTTTTCCAAGTTTTTGGCTTTGTGTATGAGTTTTTTAAGAAGCGCGGCTACCTAGAGTCCTACCACTTGCCTACAGATTTGCTCCGCCCCAATCGCTTCGCACAGCTAGATTCTAGCTACCTTGCACTTTTACAAGACTTTTTGCGCTCTTTAGAGCTTAGCCCAAGCGTGCTGGAGAAAAATAAGCCCCTAAAGACTGCCCTACAAGCAAAAAGCTTAGAAGAGTTTATGGCTAGGACTAGGAGCTTTAGAGAGTGGAGGGCGGATAAATTTTGCCTGCATTTGACCAAAAATCGCAAGACGATCATACTCTTTGGCAAGAGGCTTTTAGACACTTCTGCGAGCGTGCGTGCTAGATCTACCCTAGCCGCAGAGCCCAAGCAAAGCATAGCTATCATCGCTAAAGACATCACAGAAGCAGGTGGGGGCGAGCGCGTGGGCGTTAATCTGGCAAACGCCTTTGTGGAATGTGGCTTTAGGGTTAGGGTCATAAGCCTTTTTAGTAGCAATAATGTCCCAGTGTATCGGCTAGATTCTAGGGCGGAGCTACTCTCTCTCTCTCTCTCTCGTAAGCCGCGCGCGCAACACCCAGCAAATAGCATAAGCCCAAATACCCACATAATCCCCCCAAGACACCTAAGCAAGCTTACAAAGCTTTGGCAGAAGCTCTTGCGCCCCTTACTTATCTATAAGGTAGAGAGAGTCCTGCGCACCTATAAGCCTAGTATCGTGCTAAGTAACGATGGCTGGTATATCCCCCGCGCCAAGCTAGATTCTAGTGCGTATTGGCGGCTTTGGCACTTAAACGCCCCTAAGCACCTAAGCGCGCGTAAAGCTCGCAATCTAGCTAAGTTTGACACTTTAGTCGTGCTTTCAAGCAAAGAGCTAGCAATTTGGCGAAGCTACCATAAAAGCGTGTGCGTGATCCCAAACTTTCTCCCAGAGCTGCCAGATTCTAGCAGGCTTGCTAATCCTAGCACCAAAGTCGTGCTATCAGTAGGGCGGCTAAGTGGGGAGAAGGGCTTTGATAGGCTGCTTGATATCTGGGAGATGGTGCAAGATCGCGCCAAAGATTCTAGCGGATTGGCGCAGTGGCAGCTACATATCGTAGGTAGCGGGGATTTGCAAAGTGAGCTAGAATCTAAAATCGCGCAAAAGGGCTTGAAAGAAAGCGTGCGCTTAGTTGGCTTTAGGCAGGATATGGAGCGTGTGTATCTAGGGGCTAGTATTTATGTAATGTGTAGCTACTTTGAGGGCTTTGGTATGGCATTGGCAGAGGCGTGTAGCTATGGGCTAGCTGGCATAGCCTTTGATATTGCCGCTGGTCCTAGTGATATTATTGCACAAGGCGAGAGTGGGTATTTGATAGAAGATGGCGATAAGCAGAGCTTCGTCAATGGGCTTTGCCTGCTTATGAGCGATGAAGCAAAGCGTGCGGAGTTTGGCGCAAATGCTAGGGAGCTTATGGCGCGAAACTTTAGTAAAGAAGCCATAGTTCCAAGGTGGCAGGAGCTTTTTAGCAGTTATGACTCGATTGCTAGATTCTAGTTGGCTGGTTATGGATTGCCACGATTGTTTGCGCAAACTTGCAATGACAAACAAGATCTAGATTCTAGCTAGAATCTCGTTGTAAGCCCAGCACTTGTGAGCGGAGTGAAGTTAAGGATAAGCCGCACGAAGTAATCTTGCTGGATATAGAAAGGATTGTTGATGTTATTTGTCAAAATTGGTCGGCGGCGATTGACAAACTTTAGCCCTATGCCAAAACAGCGGATATTTTTATATAGCCCTATGTCCCAATCTAGCAGGGTGTTTCTTTCAGTGTCATAGCCCGCAGAAGCCGAGAAAGCAAATACGCGAAAGTCGTGCGCAATGTTTGCGCGTAAATATTGCGCGCCTGCTTGTGTAAGGATAGTGTTAGATAAGAAATCATAAGCTTCTTTATCTTTGAAAAAGTAGCTTGCAGAAGCGGAGAAAGCCCCACGGCTAAAGCTTGTAGCTAGAGCTAGCTCAGACATTTTCTTCACATAAAATGAGTAGAAAAAGCTTGCAGAAAAGTTTAGCCCAGCGATGGGGGAGAAGTTAAGCTTGTTTTCTAAAGGTCGCTTGACCATCACGCTAGAATCTACGCTCCCGCTGTTAGTGTTTAGCTCGTGGCGTAGCTCATCGAAGTTTAGCCGTTGAAACACTCTCCAATCAACAATATTGCGCCCAGTGTTGGTGAGAAAATACTGCGAGAGCTTAAGGTCAAGAGTTTGATTGACAATAGTGTAGGCACTAATGCCTGATGGATCCCAGATATCATCATAGAAATACATACTGCCACTAGGGGAGACAATGGGGAATTTGCTAAGATAGTCTGCTGCTGTGCCAAACTGCTCTCTTAATGCGATAGAGGTTTGGCGGATTTGTGCAGCTTGATCGCCGGTGGCTTGGCTTAAGAGTCCGTTATGATAGAAGAGATATGGACCGCTAAGGAGAGCTTCAAGCTGGATTGTGTGGAAGAATTTATTGTAGCTTTTGGAGAGATCGGAGTTGAGCGAGACAGAGTAGTTGGCTGAAAAGATATTGCCATTTTTGTTTGTGCCATCATTGCTTGGGATATAGCTGTTTTGCGTTTTGGTTAGGACTAGGTTTTCTGCGTAGAACTCATTCCAAAGACCGAGCGAAAGGTATTTTTTAAATAGTGAAAACTGCAGTCCTACAGGGATTCTCAAGCCATTTTCTGCATAGCCATAGCCGACTTGGCGTGTGGTGTTTTTAAACTGATAGTCTATGGCATACATAAGCTGGCGGAAAAATAGCAAGTCCATATATTTGTGGTATTGAAAGTTTGGCACAGACTGAAAGGTGCTGGAGTTATCTAGCTTTGAGAGATTGAGAAAGTACTTAAAATTTAGCCCGACATAGTGCTTTTGCGTTTGAACAAAGGCGTTTGCCTTAGAAGTGTAGGACATATCATAGACGCGTTTGTTGATCTGGCGCAAGCGGTAATAATCTAGATCATTCATATGCGCGAAGTTGATATAGACTCCATTATCAAGCTCGCTTTTAAGCTTGAAGTATTTTTGCAAAGGGCGGTTACCTAGATGATAGAGTCTAAATCCATAGATATAGTGGTTTTTAAGGTTAAATCGCTCCATATACTCATCAAAGTTATATAAATACCCAAGTTCTGCATAGGTGCGATCTAGCTTAGAATCTAGCGCGCGGAACTCTATTAGCCCACCTATACCACGCTCAGAGCGAACTTGTGGGGTTAGTGTGATGTCCCAATTTGTCTTTGGCGCGATGTAGTAGGGCAAGAAAAAGGCAAAGCCCTCAGTGCTTGAGGTAACAAAAGATGGCATAAGTAGCCCGCTTGTGCGCGACATATTAGTAGAGACATTAAAGTAAGGGAAGTAGAAAATAGGCACATCACCGATATATACGCGTGGATTCCATAGAGAAACACTCTTTTTGCTATCAGAGTATGAGCCCGAAGATGCTTCCATACGCCAAATTGGGTTTGGCACTGTGCAGCCAGAGAGGGTAGCCCTTTTAAAAGTGTAGAAAGTATCTTGCGCGGTGGCAAGACTAGAGCTTACCCATAGCCCACTCTCTATATCTTGGAGGTAAAGTGGCTCGATCACGCCATATTTGTCATCTAGGGAGAAATGTGTTTGATGAGTGCGTACAAGTAGATTTCCATCACGATAGATTCTCACTTCACCACTTGCTTGCACTTCGCGCTTTTGCATATCGTAGCGGATTGTGTCAGCTAGCACATAAAGCTCTTGGTTTATGAGAATCGCATCGCCTGTGGCGTGGATCGTGCCTTCTGCACTATGTACAGAATCTGCTAAAAGCTCAAAGACTTTTTGATTGTCTTTGTTGTATTGAGTTACGCCCTTTTTCTGCTCGGTTTTGGTGGAGCTAGAATCTGTGCTGATAGATTCTGGCTCTAAAGGCTTGGCATTAAGATATAGGGCTATACACCCTAGCAAAAACCCTGCACGCAGTTTGCTGCACCCTTTGCTCACTGGATTCTAGCTCTTTTGCATAATTACGATTGTGCGTGTGGCGCGGTCATAGAGCGTGCGCTTGAAGGCATCGCTAAAGGCAAAAATAAAGGGGATGTAATACGCTGCTTGAGAGAATGTCCTTAGGGTTGCGCGCAAAAAGCTAGCCAAAAAGCTTGGAGAATCTAGCAAGTCAATGTTGATTACTTGGATTTTGCATACAATTTTCCCAAGACTCGCCCCATACCAAAAGGTAAAAAGCCCTTGGTAAATAATCTCTAGTAAGAAAATCTGCACAATAAGCGAAGAGATTTGCTTCTGTATCTTTTGCTCTATGTTTTGCCCTAGTGGTTGGGCTTTGACACTATCTTTTAGCATAATGGCACTTGAGTTGCTATTGTGTATTTCCTGTAGTGTTTGTGGCTCGCTTAGGGCAAGGAAGGTGTTGAGATTTATCATTACCACAAGTACGCTAAGTAGCAATGCGTCAATCAAAAAGGCGTAAGATCTCCTATCAAGCGGGGCTAGGGTTAGTCCCTCTCTATCAAGGGTGTCTTGCAGGACTTCATCTCTAGAGCTTGCCATATTATACCTTTAGAGCTTTGTTGGCAATGTCTGTGCGTAGTAGCTTGCCATCAAAGTTTATAGCCTTAGCGATTGTGTAGGCATTGTCTTTGGCAAGTGCGAGTGTGCTAGCTACTCCTATGGCAAGAGCCACGCGTCCGCCACTTGCTAGCAGCTGGCTTGTGGTACTCTCTTGACTAACACCCGCATAGCAGATATGCCCTAGCTTGCTATCAAAAGGGGTGATGGATATTGGATGTGAGATGGAGCTACCAAAGGGATAATTATGGCTTGCAAGCACGACTCCTACGCAGTAGCCATCGCGGAATTGTATAGGTAGCTTAGCGATCTGCTTAGATTCTATGGCTTGGCAAATATCAAGCAAAGGTGTTTGCAAAAGTGGCAGTAGCACTTCACACTCTGGATCGCCAAAGCGGACATTAAACTCGAGTAAATATGGCTCATTATTTACCACCATAATCCCAGCAAAAAGTACACCGCTAAAGGGCGTGCCACGCTCTCTCATACCAGCAAGCGTTGGGGCAAATATCTTTGTAGCAATTTTATCAAGCAGGGTTTTATCACATAGCGGGCTTGGTGTGTAGGCTCCCATACCACCGGTATTTGGACCTTTGTCATTATCATAGAGCTGCTTGTGATCTTGGCATGGTGGTAGAAGCGTGAAGTTATTGCCATCACATAGCCCAAATACAGAGAGCTCATAGCCAGATAGAAATTCCTCTACTACCACACACTCCCCAGCTTTGCCAAACTCCTTGCCACTTAGCATACTATCGATTGTCTCTTGCGCCTGTTTATAGGATTCTGCGATGATTACACCCTTGCCCGCGCAAAGCCCACTGGCTTTGATGACCACGGGTAAATCAAGTGTGCTAGCAAAGTCTTTTGCTACTTTTGGGTCGCTTGTTTGGATATAGCGTGCGGTGGGGATATTACGCATAGCGACAAAGTCCTTCATAAAGGCTTTTGAGCCTTCAAGCTCTGCGGCTGCACGGCTAGGACCAAAGACCTTGATCCCTTGTGCGCGTAGATCATCGCTAAGTCCATTTACAAGCGCACTTTCTCCGCCGATGATCACCCAAGTGATAGAGCTACTTTGACAAAACTCTACAATGTCTTGATTGTGCGGAAGCGTGAGATTTGTGCCAAGCATTGCTGTACCAGCATTACCGGGAGTGAAAAATAGCTCCTGTATCCTAGAATCTTGTTTTAGGTGCAAGCCTAGAGCGTATTCTCTCCCACCATTCCCTACAATTAAAACCTTGTGAAAATTCTCTTGTGGATTATGTGTCTGCATAAAAGCCCTTGCGATAATACTACCCAAATAACCGCTACTTATGTTGCGTAGCCCAAAATGCCAGCTACAAATAAGGCAGGAGAGCTCTCTTAGGCGGCAGATTCTAACCCCTGTGGGGCTACAAGCGAAAACACCGACACACAAAAACTACTACCAAGCCTAAAATACTAAACAATCAACGGACTCACCAAAAAAGAAACACGAGTTATTCAGGCGACGCCATTATAGGCACTCTAGGTTTAAAATTGGGTTAGAAAATGCGAAGTTTGCTATAATGAGAGCTTTTACTCGCGCTCTTTAGCGTGATACTCTACTTTTAAGGAAGCTTATGAAAAGGGCATTGATCACAGGTATTACTGGGCAAGATGGCGCGTATTTGGCGGAGTTTCTCCTTAGTCGTGGCTATGAGGTGCATGGCATTAAGCGCAGAAGCTCGCTTTTTAATACTGATAGGATCGATCATCTCTACCAAGACCCACACATTGATAATCGCAACTTTTTCTTACATTATGGGGATTTGACAGATTCTACAAATCTTATCCGTATTATCCAAGAAGTGCGTCCAGATGAGATCTATAACCTTGCGGCAATGAGCCATGTGCAAGTAAGTTTTGAGACACCAGAATACACCGCAAACGCCGATGGCATAGGCACACTTAGGATACTAGAGGCAGTGCGCTTGCTTGATCTAATCAAGCACACCAAAATCTACCAAGCCTCCACAAGCGAGCTCTATGGGCTAGTGCAAGCTGTGCCACAGAGCGAGAGCACGCCATTTTACCCGCGCTCGCCCTATGCTTGTGCTAAGCTCTACGCCTACTGGATTACGATCAATTATAGAGAGGCATACGATATGTTTGCTTGTAATGGGATTTTGTTCAACCACGAGAGCCCTATCCGTGGCGAGACATTTGTTACGCGCAAAATCACGCGCGCTGTGAGCAAGATCGCCCTAGGCTTGCAGGATAAGCTCTATCTAGGCAATCTCTCTGCCAAGCGCGATTGGGGGCACGCCAAAGACTATGTAGAGGCGATGTATCTCATCTTGCAGCAGCAAAAGCCTGAAGACTTTGTCGTAGCCACCGGCGTTACGACACAGGTGCGCGACTTTGTGGCACTGGCATTTGGGGAGCTTGGCATTGAAGTGGAGTTTCGTGGGGAAGGGGTTGATGAAGTGGGCGTGGTCAAAGCGTGTAGGGGTGAGTATCAGCTACCGCAGGGGCAAGAAGTGGTCGCGGTGGATTCTCGCTACTTCCGCCCCACAGAAGTAGATCTACTTCTAGGTGATCCCAGCAAGGCGCAGAAGCTGCTAGGCTGGAAGCCTAAATACGACCTAGCAATGCTTGTCAAAGATATGATGCAAAGCGATATAAAGCTTATGCAAAAGGAAAAATTCTTGCAAGATAATGGCTACAACATCTTGCGCTATTTTGAGTAGCAGGATACAAATGCCGGTATTGCACGATGTTTTAAATAATAGTGATTATATGCTTGATTTATGTGCTGATAAATCGCTTACAATGGCAGATTAGATTCTAGCAGGGTGTTTCTCTGTCGTTGCTAGATAGCCAAAGCTTCCCATAAAGATTAAGAAAATATGGCTGTGTAAAGAGAGTTTAGTTAGAGTTCGTGTTAATTTTATAAAAAAGGATTGTAGTGTTAGAACAACTTCCAAAGATTTTAGAAGAGAGTAGAAAGCAGGTGGAGAGGGCGTTAAACTCGCCACTTAAGTTAAAGGCACGACCGACAAGGTCGCTAACCTTTCACAAAATCTGCAAAGCTCCCACAGCCCCACCGCAAATCTTAGAATCCTTGAAGCAGACAATCGGGGCGAAAGTGAAAAAGCCCTCTCCCCGTCATTGCGAGGCGTAGCCGAAGCAATCCATAAAAAACAAGTGGATTCTAGTATGGATTGCCACGCTCGCTATGATGATAAAGGGGTGGATTTTGTGATTGCCCCCCCCCCCTTAAAAGATTCTTACTTTTATGTGTGCGCTATGGCTTATGTGAGGTAGAATCTGTTTTGATTCTAAGTAGATTCTAGTTGGAATGTAAGTTGCTTAATAAGGGGTATAAGTTACTTCAAGCCCTAAGGATAGGATATGATAAATGGCTACTACTCTGCCACAGGTGGAATGATCACGCAGTTTAACCGCTTGGATGTCGTCTCAAACAACCTTGCCAATCTCAATACCAATGGCTTTAAGCGCGATGATGTGGTAATAGGCGATTTCTTGCGGCTTTATAAGCAAACGCAAGATACCTTGCCACTCAAAGACCACACGCGTGCTGCTGCACAATACCAAAACCGCAACCTAAACCGCGTCCCAATCATCAGTGAGGAATACACAGAGTTCTCAAGTGGTGCGATTGCGCAAACAGAGAACCCACTAGACTTCGCCCTGCAAAAGCCCAATGCCTACTTTGCTATACAAACCCCAGATGGCGTGCGATATACGCGTGATGGAAGCTTCACTATTGATAATGAAGGCTATCTTAGCACTAAGCAAGGCTTCCGCGTGCTATCTCGCGCTGGGCTTGATGGAGAAGGTGGGATCATCATAGGGCAGGGTATGCAGGTAGAAGCGGACAAAAATGGCAATCTCTTTTTCCGCTCTAGTGCTAATGAAGAGCAAAATGCCCCAGCAGAGGGCGGTGCGCTAGCGATTGTAAGCTTTGATAACCCTAAATACCTGCAAAAAGTGGGCAACAATCTTTACAGCTACCCACAAGAGCGCATAGAAGACCGCGTGATTTCTATCAATGATGGCTCGCTTGCGCAAGGATTTATCGAAAAGAGCAATGTCAATGCGGTTAAAGAAATGACCGCACTTATTGAGACAAATCGCTTAGTGGATATGTATTCTAAAGCAATGCGAACCTTTGTCGATGACTTCGCGCCTGAAGCTATTGGCAAGCTTGCTGTGAGAGCATAGGTGATAAAGCGTAAAAGTGTGCAATGATAATCGCGCAAAGGTTGTGAAAGGGGAGGCTATGAGTATGCAAGAAAAAAAAGTGCTAAAAAGACTCCAGCATTTATGCAAGGCGTTTGGGGAGTATGAGACAAACTGCTATATCGTGCAAAGTGAGCAGGGGGAGTTTATTATCGATCCGGGTATGGGAAGCGCGCAGTGGGTGCTAGAATCTAGCCCAAATCCTTTAGCGATTTTACTTACACACGGGCATTTTGACCATATCTTTGATGTGGCAAAAATCAAGCAAGCGCGCCCAGAGATTCCGCTGTATTGCCCTAGAGATGATAGCTTTATGCTAGAGAACGATTGCTTTGGCACTGGGCTTATGCCCTATGAGTTTAGTGCAAATGATGTGCTTGTGAGCTGCGATAAGGGGAGAAGTGAGTTTGTGCTAGGTGGGGTGGAGGTGAGCTACCTACACTTCCCGGGGCATACGCCGGGCTGCTCTGCGGTATGTCTAAGTCAAAGAGATAGCGCAGGTAGAATCCAAAAGTCTAGTATGTATAGTGGGGATTTTGTCTTTAAGCGTAGTATTGGTCGCTATGATTTCCCATATTCTAGCCCTAGCGATATGCGCGACTCTTTGCAACGATTTGGCGCGCTTGGGGCACAGGAGTTCGGCGGGGCAGATATAGAGATTTTCCCCGGGCACGGAGAGAGCACTTATCTAAGCTACGAGCAGAGCAATGTCGCCTTATGGTTACCTAGAATCTAGCTTTGATATTTGGTAGCAGGCTTGTCATCTAGAAGTAGAATCTAGGTAGATTTTAGGAGCTTGCAGCGCGTTAAGTGCTAGGAGTAGGGTTATAAGCACACTTTCTCGTCCTATACCTAGAATCCGCTCACGCAGTGTAGAAGCCTGCGCTAGGCTCGGGCTGCTTGCGTGTGCTGCTGGGTTGCGGACTGCTTGAAGAGTGTTAATAAATGAGCCAAGCTTTATGCCAGCAAGGTAGCTAATTTCGTGTTTATTCAAGCTAGAATCTAGCTTATAGGCTTTGTCGTGTTTCCACTGCTCTAGCACTTGTTGGGCGCATTTGCGTAGGTGCTTTGTCGTGCCAAGGGCTGGAGTGCTTTTCGCCTTGCCTTCAAGCCACTCTTGCACGCTAGATTCTACCTCCTGCACGCTGTAGGTGATCGCAGCTAGGGGGGACTCTACCTCTGTAAGCGTGCTCTCAAACTCAACGAGCGTAGCAAAAAGCACGCGGTAGAATCGCATAATTTCTTGCTCCATTGATTTGGCATAGAGTAGGACAATGCCTGTGCAGTCATAGAGCGGGTTCTCTCTGTTGGCAAGGTATTCTATCTCGGCGTTGATAAGGCTCTCCATAGAATCTGGCAGGAGCGCGTTGGCAAGCTTTGTGCCAAAGGTATAGTCGATTAAGTGCTGGCGGATTTGGATTTGCTCATTTGTTTTAAACATATTGTGGTAGTGGGACTCATCTTGGGCGAAGTAGCTTTGATTGGACTTTAGCGTGATGAAAAGCGGGTAGGTGTAGTCGTTGCCATAGATGGCAAAGGTGCGGTTATTGTGCAAGGTGATAAAATTTGCCAAGAAGTTATCGCGCACAGATGTGAAGTCATCTCGCACCAGCTCACGCATATCTGTGATTAGAAACCACAGCTCCACATCAAGCTGCTTTTGCTCGTAGTAGGCGGGGGACTCAGCTGGCTGCTCTTTGGCTATGGAAGTAACTTTGCAGACATAAAGATTAGCATAATCGCTCAAAAATAGCTGCAAGGGACTATCGCTAGAAGTGCTAGCCATAAGCTGCGCCCACGACTCATTGGCAAAGGTGGTGCTAGGTGGCTCTAGAATCTGGGCAGGCTTGCTAGGCTCTGCTTGGGCGTGTGGCTTTGGCGCGCGCATTTTGGATTTCACCTTGCCAAAGGCGACTTTGCCTTGTGCTTTAAGGATTGCAAGGTGAGATTCTATGACATTGTTTTCATAGTAGGGATTGTAGAGTATGAGTAGTGCGGTGGGGTTTGTGGGCTGGGTCATTACACGCCTTTAGGGTGGATATTGGGTATTATAGCTTAAGGTGGTGGTTTTGTGTAGTGCTGGCGATAGTAGAATCTACTTTGAAATTTGCTAGATTCTACTTAGAGTCTATGTGCTTACCTATAAATAAACTTGATAGTAAATGACTAAATTTATATAATGCTAAGCATATAAAACTTAGCAGTGATAGCTATTTGGTGTGTAGTCATTGCTTTGGGTTATATGATTATGTGGATATTAAGGAGTAAGAGATGTTTGAGAAGCTAACTAACCAAAGCAAAGAAGCCCTAGATTCTGCGGCTTCTTTGGCACTGCACGCCAATAATCAAGAAATTACTTCTGCCCACTTGCTTTGGGCTATGCTTACTGATACGCAAAGTATCTTAAACCAAGCCCTAAATGCTATGAACGCTGATAAAGCTGTTATTACACTAGAGGCAAAAAGCGCGGTAGAAAATCTCCCCAAATCTTCCCAAGTAAGCAAAGAGAGTTTGCGACTCTCCCAAGAGCTTGCCAATGCCCTACATAATGCGCAAGGATATGCCACGCAAAATGGTGATAGCTATATCGCGCTAGATAGCATTATCATCGCAAATGCTAAGAGTGAAGTGTTTGCCAAAATTTTAGGAAAGTATGTCGATATGCGCGAGCTAGCAAAGAGCCTAGAATCTATGCGTGCAGGTGCGAAAATCAGCAATCAAAATGACGATAGCACCTTGCAGTCTTTGGCGAAGTTTGGGATTGATCTAACGGCAAAAGCGTTGGAAAACAGCCTTGATCCAGTCATTGGTAGAGATGAGGAAATTATGCGAATGATGCAAATCCTTATCCGCAAGAGCAAAAATAATCCTATTCTACTAGGTGAGCCGGGCGTGGGGAAAACGGCTGTGGTAGAGGGACTAGCGCAAAGGATTGTGCAAAAGGAAGTGCCTATAAGCTTACAGCATAAGCGAGTTATTGCGCTTGATATGAGTGCGCTTGTGGCTGGGGCGAAGTATCGCGGGGAGTTTGAAGAGCGATTAAAAGCAGTTGTTGATGAAGTCAAAAAGGCTGGAAATGTGATTTTGTTTATCGATGAGATACATACCATTGTAGGGGCTGGGGCGGCTGAAGGCAGTATGGATGCGGCAAATATCTTAAAGCCAGCTTTAGCGCGTGGTGAGCTACACACCATTGGTGCAACCACACTCAAAGAATATCGCAAATATTTTGAGAAAGATGCCGCACTTACGCGCAGATTCCAGCCTATTGCGCTTAATGAGCCAAGTGTGAGTCAATCTTTACAAATTTTGCGCGGGATTAAAGAGCGGCTTGAAGCCCACCATAAAGTGAGCATTACAGATTCTGCGCTTGTGGCAGCAGCAAAGCTCTCAGCGCGCTATATTGCAGATAGGTTTTTGCCTGATAAGGCAATTGATCTAATCGATGAAGCCGCCGCGGAGCTAAAAATGCAGATAGAGTCCCAGCCAAATGCACTTGCTTCTATTAAGCGCGAAATTGAGAATCTAACCATTGAGCAAGAAGCTATTAAAATGGAGGCAAGCAATACTTCCAAAAAAGGTGCGAGCACCGATAGGCTTGCTGAAATTGAAAAAGAGCTGGGTAATACCAAAGAAGAGCAAAGGCGGCTTGAAGCGCAGTTTGAAAATGAAAAGCAAGTCTTCCAAGAAATCGCACAAAGCAAAGACAAGATAGATGCCTTGCGCAGTGAGTGTGAGATCGCTAAGCGTGAGGGTAATTTGCAAAGGGCTGCCGAGATTGAATATGGGCTTTTACCAGCAGAGAAAGAAGCATTACAGGCATTGGAGCAGAAGTGGGAAAGTATGCAAGAGGGCGGAACACTGCTGAAAAACTCTGTAACACAAGAGAGCATTGCAGAGATTGTAAGCCGTTGGACACACATTCCTGTGCGCAAAATGCTCCAAAGTGAAAAAGATAGGATTCTGGGTATAGAAGATGAGCTGGCACAGAGTGTGGTTGGGCAAGATGAAGCTTTAAAAGCCATAGCACGCGCAATAAAGCGCAATAAAGCGGGGCTAAGCGATAGTAATCGCCCCATAGGCAGCTTTTTGTTCCTAGGACCAACGGGTGTGGGGAAGACAGAATCTGCCAAGGCATTAGCGCGCTTTTTGTTTGATAGCGAGAAGAATCTTATCCGCTTTGATATGAGTGAGTATATGCAAAAGCACGAAGTGAGTCGCCTAGTGGGTGCAGCTCCGGGCTATGTGGGTTATGAAGAAGGCGGTCAGCTTACAGAAGCTCTGCGCAGAAAGCCTTATAGCGTGGTGCTTTTTGATGAAATTGAAAAGGCGCACCCAGATGTGTTTAATCTACTTTTACAAGTACTTGATGATGGGCGGATTACTGATAATAAGGGCGTAACGATAGATTGCAAAAACACAATTATTATCCTAACGAGCAATATCGGTAGTCAAAAGATTATGGATATGGTTGATAAAAAGGCGCGTGAAGTAGCGGTACGCGATGAGCTAAAATCCTACTTTAAGCCAGAGTTTATCAATCGGCTTGATGATATTGTGCTATTTAACCCACTCTCACTTGCCAATATTACACAGATTGTTGAGAATCTACTTGCCCATATTGCTACAAAGCTAAGTGATAGGGGTATTAGCATTGAGCTTACACAAAGTGCGAAAGCCTTTATTGCAGAAGTTGGGTTTGATCCAGTCTTTGGTGCGCGCCCACTAAAAAGAGCGATGTATGAAGAGATTGAGGATAGGCTTGCGGAATTGATTTTAGAAGCAAAGGTGCAAGAGGGAGACAAAGTGGTGTTTGATGTGAAAAATTCTGCTTTGAGTGTAGAGATCATACATCGAGATTTGGGTTAATATCAGTGATGTAGAGCCTTGCACTAGATTCTAGCCAGCTTAAGAATCTATCCCCATTAAGCTGAAAATAAAGCTTATTAAAAGCAAAACTTAGCTAGAATTGCCACATTTTTCATAAAGGCAAATGACAATGTTGAAAGTTTTGGATGATACAGAGGATAATGGCGAGTTCGCAAGAATGCTCGCAGAAAGAGAGAAGCAAGAAGAGCTAGGGCAGGTGAAAATAGGCAAGGTAATTGCTATTCACGACAATGGCTTACTTGTTGATGTGGGCGAGAAGATAGAGGGGTTTTTAGGGTTAGCAGAGGTTGCTGATGAGAGAGGGAAAATCCCCTTTAATGTGGGTGATGAAATTATCGTGTTCGTATCCTCTGGGAAGGGTGAGCGACCTAGTGTGTCGCACAAAAAGGCAATTAAGCTTGCTAATGTCGAGCGGAAAATCAAAGAGCTAGGTAGTGATTTCAAAGATAAGGTCGTTGAGGGCAAGATCGTTCGCAAGAATAAAGGTGGTTATGTGTTAGAAGCTGATGGGGTGGATTACTTTATGCCTCGTGCTGCTGCCGCACTTAAAGATTCTGCCAAAAACATTGGACAAAGGATCAAGGCTTGCATTATTGATGTGCGTCCAGATGAGCGCTCCATCATTGTATCTCGTAAAAGATTTTTTGAAATTGATGATGCAAGACAGGCAGAAGGTGTGAAAAAGCTTTTAGGAGAAGAGGGTAAGGTTTTTGAAGGAGTTGTCAAAAGCATCACAAGCTTTGGGATGTTTGTGGAAGTTGATGGAGTTAAGGGGCTTGTGCATTACACAGAGATTAGCCATAAAGGTCCTGTCAATACTGCAAAGCTCTATAAAGAAGATGATCGTGTATCTCTTAAGGTCGTAGGTTATGATGAAGAGAAGAAGCGATTGTCTTTCTCTATCAAGGCTGTTACGCAAGATCCTTGGCAAGAAGTACAAAAAGAGTTGAAAAAGGGCTATACAATTAAGGTTGTTGTCAGTAATATTGAAGCGTATGGTGCGTTTGTAGATATTGGCAATGATATGGAAGGCTTCTTGCATATTTCTGAGCTTTCTTGGGATAAGAATATTAAACATCCGAGCGATATTGTGAAAGTTGGTGATGAGATTGATGTCGAAGTGATTGAAATTAACCCTGCTAATCGCAGACTGCGTGTATCCTTAAAGAATCTTTTAGAAAAGCCTTTTGATAACTTTATGAAAACCTATAAGCTTAATGATGTTGTAAAGGGCAAGGTTGCTACCTTGACAGATTTTGGCGCATTTATTAGCCTAGGACAGGTTGATGGACTACTACATAATGAAGATGCTTTTTGGGAGAAGGGTAATAAGTGCAAAGATGCTTTTAAGGTTGGACAAGAGCTTGAGGTAAGAATCGTCAAAATCGATAGTGCTAATCAAAGAATCTCCCTTAGCAGGCGTACCCTTGAGGAGTCCCCAGCAGAAGTGTTTAGCAAGACACATAAAGTCGATGATATTGTCAAGGGCAAGGTGATAGATAGCAAAGATTTTGGTGTGTTTATTGAAGTTGATGGTGTTGATGCGCTTATTCGTAATGAAGATTTATACCCCTTAAAAAAGGAAGAAATAGAGATTGGTAGTGAGATTGAAGGTGTGATTGTTGCTATTGATAAGCAAAATAACCGCGTGCGTATATCTGTAAGGCGACTAGAGCGACAGAAGCAAAAAGAAGAAATCCGCGCAATCAATAGCACTGATAAAATGACGCTTGGAGACAAATTGAAAGATAAAATCCAACGCTCATAAATTGGGGCTATATGAAAACAAGGACCATCTTTATTGTCTTGCTTGTGAGTGTGTTTGTGGGGGGTAGCTTTGGGTGGCTACTCTACTATAAGACACAAGTTGGGGCTAGGCAAGTTGATGTTGAGTTCGCAACGGAAGCTCCGGTTGCGTTAGCACCAAATCTCACAAAAGACAATTGGCTTGATAATCTTAAAAATTTTAATAAAGCCTATTCTTATCCGGCGCATGAGTTTGATATTTTTGTGGATTTTGTTGATCCAGACATTCAGGCTATTCCGCAAAAGATTTTTATTGCGGCAGTAGATCAGTATTTGTTTTTCTGCTTAAATGAGCTCTTTAAGCAAAAGAATATTGAGTTTGCTTATAGTAAAAATAGCAACTCCATTGACCTAATTGTCTATATCCCTAAAGAATACCTAAAGGCGCAGCAGCTTATAAAAGAGTTGCAATACTATGAAGTGCCATACACCTATCAATAAGGAGACGCCCAATGTATAAAATAGCCGTGTGCGATCATATACATCAAAAAGGTTTGGATATGCTCGCATCCCAAAGCGACATAGTTTTGCTAAATTTAGCAGATTTGCCCAAAGATGAGTTGCTGCAGGCACTGCAAGAAGTCGATGTTGCTATTACCCGTAGCTCTACACCAGTTAAAGAAAAGTTTTTATCAGCTGTGCCGAGTCTTAAGGCAGTGGTGCGCGCTGGCGTGGGTGTGGATAATGTAGATATAGATGGTTGCTCAAAACAAGGAATTGTGGTGATGAATATCCCCACGGCTAATACCATCGCTGCCGTAGAGCTTACAATGACACATATATTAAGTGCTATACGCAATTTCCCCAGTGCAAATGCTCAGCTCAAAAATGAGCGAAAGTGGAAAAGGGAGGATTGGTATGGCACAGAGCTTAAGGGCAAAAAAGTAGGAGTAATTGGCTTTGGCAATATTGGCTCTAGGGTTGGTATCCGTTGCAAGGCTTTTGAAGCAGAAGTTTTGACATACGATCCATATATCCTGCCATCTAAGGCGATCAATGCTGGGGTATCGTATGTGAAAGATTTTGATAAAATTTTGTCGTGCGATATTATCACAATTCATACCCCAAAAAATGCAGAAACCACAAATATGATCACCGCTAAAGAGCTAGCAAAGATGAAAGATGGAGTGATTTTGATTAATTGTGCGCGGGGTGGGCTATACAATGAGGATGATTTATATCAAAGCTTACAGAGTGGTAAGGTGCGCTGGGCTGGGATTGATGTGTTTGATAAAGAACCCGGGACAAGCTGCAAGCTTTTAGATTTACCAAATGTCTATGTTACCCCACATATTGGCGCAAATACACTAGAATCACAAGAAGAAATTGCCAAGCAAGCTGCACAAGTTGCTATGGAGGCAGCGCGCGGTATCGCCTACCCTAATGCGCTCAATCTCCCAACAAGCACCACCCAGCTTCCCGACTTTGCTAGTCATTATATGGAGCTTACGCAAAAGCTAGGCTTTCTTTGCTCGCAGTTGGATAAAAGCGTGCTTACCTCCATTAAAATTACTGCACAAGGTGAAATTAGCAACCATATAGATTCTCTTGAGACTTATGCGATTGTTGGTGTTTTAAAACCATCTCTTGGCGATAAAATCAACTATGTAAATGCACCTTTTCTTGCCAAGGAGAGAGGGATAGAAATCGTCAAAGAAGCAAGCGAGAGCTCAAAGTCTTATAAAAATCTCATCACTCTCACCGCCTATACAAATAACGGCAGCCTAAGTGTATCCGGGACGGTCTTTGATGACAATATTATCCGCCTAAGTGCAATTAATGAATTTGAAGTATTGATTGAACCAAAGGGAAGAATGTTACTTTTCAAAAACACTGATGTGCCCGGTGTTATAGGAAATGTTGGACAGATTCTAGGCAAGCATAAAATCAATATTGCAGATTTTCGACTTGCTCGCAATGCTAAAAATGAAGCGCTTGCAGTGATCTTGGTGGATAATGCAGTCTCTAGCGAAGTGCTACAAGAGCTTGCGCAAGTAGAAGCCTGCATTTCTCTACATATGGTAGTTATCTAGTATGGTGGCAGTTTATAGTGTGCTTAAATCATATAAAATTAAACTTCCGTGGTGTATAATCATACCATTTTTGAATCGGTGTAAGGATGTGCGATGACGCAAGAAGAGCTAGATGCATTGATGAGCGAGGGAGATTCTGGCTTGCAGAGTATTGATATGCCAGAATCTAGTGAAGAGTCAGTAGGGATGACTGATGAGATTGCTGTTAAAGATGGGTTTGACCCTGACAATTTCCGTGTCCAAGCCTCAAGACACTGGCCACCACCTCCACCGACAGAAGACCACAAAGTCGTCCATCAGCTTGATGAAGTAACAAAAGATACAGAAGTTAAAGGTACGCAGATCTTTGACCAGCTTGAGATTATGGGCGATAGTGCGGGTAAGATTCAAAAACAAGCCAAAAGTCTTAAACAATACCTTGAAACACAAGAAGAGCTTTTCTCCAAGCTTTGTGTGGCGTTTCCACATATCCAAAGTTTTCAGAATGCTTTAGAATCTACACAATCAGTCAAAGATAATATCAAAGGGATTTTAAGTGCTTCAGATGAGATTAATGACGCATCTATGCAGGCTATGGACTTAATGCAGTATCAAGATATTCATCGGCAAAAAATTGAACGCGTTATCAATGTAATGCGTGCGTTGGCTCAATATATGAACTCACTCTTTGAGGGCAAGATAGATGATAGTAAGCGCGTGAGTTCGGCAGTATTTATCGCTGGGGACAATAAAGATGATGTGGCAAATGAAGAGGATATTGAGGCGTTGATTGCTTCATTTGGTGCGAAGCAATAGTGTTTGCCACGCTTACACCATAGAATTATTATTTTTTATGAGACATTATTATGCAGCATAGTACAGAGTGTATATCCAAAAAGGTGCAACTTCTCTCCCCTGCTGGGAATTTACATAAGCTAAAAATCGCCCTTGCTTATGGGGCGGATGCGGTATATGGTGGGGTTAGCCACTTCTCACTACGCACAAGAGCGGGAAAGGAGTTTAGCTATGAAGACTTTGCTAAAGGCGTGGAATACGCTCATAAGCTAGGTAAAAAGGTATTTGTTACCATTAATGGCTTTCCTTTTAATTCTCAACTTAAACTCTTAGAATCTCACATCGCTAAAATGGCTGATTTATCCCCTGATGCGTTTATTGTAGCAGCTCCCGGGGTGGTGCGCTTAAGCAAGAAAATAGCCCCGCAAATCCCTATCCACCTATCCACTCAAGCCAATGTCCTAAATGTGCTTGATGCAGAAGTTTTCTATGAAATGGGAGTGAAGCGCATAGTCGCGGCACGCGAGATAAGTCTAAAAGATGCAATAGAGATTAAAAAGCATTTGCCGGACTTAGAGATTGAGATTTTTATACACGGTAGTATGTGCTTTGCCTTTTCTGGGCGATGTCTTATCTCTGCATTGCAAAGTGGGCGCGTGCCAAACCGCGGAAGCTGTGCGAATGACTGCCGATTTGATTATGAATATTTTGTGCGAAATGTGGAGAACGATGAACTTGTGAAATTTGATGGCAAGGAATTTTATGTCAAAAACCCTGATAATGGCGTGATGATGAGACTAGAAGAGGAAGAGGGCTTGGGGACGCATATCTTTAACTCTAAGGACTTGAATCTAAGCGGACATATTAAGGAGATTTTAGATTCTGGGGCGATTGATGCGTTAAAGATTGAAGGTAGAACAAAGTCAAATTATTATGCAGGGATTACTGCTAGGGCATATCGTGCAGCCATTGATAGCTATTATAGTGGCGCAAGTAGCGAAGTGGATTCTAGCTTTTATATCAATGAGTTGCAAACACTTAAAAATCGTGGCTTTACTGATGGCTACATTGTGCATCGCCCTTATGAAAAGCTTAACACCCAAAATCATCAAACTGCTATAAGCGAGGGAAGCTATCAAGTCAATGCTGAAGTTGATGAAAGCGGGGAGTGGGCCGTATGTAAGCATACTATAAGAGTGGGGGAGACAAAGGAGATTGTTATGCCTTTTGGCAAAAATGTGGAATGTGGCACAAGTGATTTGGGAGAGATATTTATAGAAAATGGCGTGCAGTATATGCGATTTGATAGAATCTGCCTAGCAGATAATAAAGAGCTAGATTCTATCCATAGCGGCAATGTCAATGCTTTTAAACTCGCCTTGCCCTTGCCACCTTTTAGCTTCTTACGAGAAAAGCTTTAGCATAAAAGCTTTGGAGACTCTTACCCACTTTTAGCACCCACACTGCGTGTATTCTGCTTGATTCTACCCAAGCCACTTGTATAGCCCTACCTAGTTTTCTTGCTTAAATTCTGGCACACACTAGAGTTAATATTTGGATATAGAATTTAAAATAAGTTTAATTATTATTAAATTATAATAACGCGTTTCATTTTTGAAGCAACCAATTTTTATGAGATAGAGGAGAATTTATGAAAACACTCTCGTTACTTTTGGTGAGCATTATTACCGCTCCTTTACCTGTACTTAGTGATACCATTGTCGCTGATCAGGATTCTATGCAAAAGCGCAAAAATGTAGAAGGGGGGGGACATCTATAAACAACGATAGCGCGCCTAGCAAGGTAGCTAATGTGGTAGAGACAAAAAGTCTTGATGAGCAGGTCGTAACCGCTACTGGATATGGGCAAACTATCAAAGAAGCTCCAGCTAGCATTAGTATAATCGACAGAGAAGAGATTCTAACGCGACCTATTCGCGATCTTGGTGATGCGGTGCAAGATGTCCCCGGGGTTTATGTCGAGCAGGATAAAACAGGGCAAAACACCATCACTATGCGCGGACTTGGCTCGGCATACACGCTTATTTTGATCGATGGCAAGAGGCAAAACACCACGCGTGGCTTTGTGCAAAACGGATTTGGGAATCAAACCTCCTTTATACCACCACCTTCGATGATAGAAAAAATAGAAGTAGTCCGCGGTCCTGCCTCTATCATTTATGGAAGCGATGCGATGGGTGGGGTTATCAATATCATCACCAAGAAGCACACCAGTAAGCTTGCAAGCGGAGTTCAGTTAGAATCTAAAATGTTTGAGCCAGGTAGTGAGTGGGGCAACGCCTATGGTGCAAACGCCTATATCAACACCCCGCTCATTAAAGATAAGCTTTCTCTAAATTTGCGTGCTTCAGGGCGGTTTAATGAAGCTAATAAATTTCTAAGACCTTCTTGGGTAACATCAAACAATAATAATAACCCCTATGCTACACACTCTTCCACAGGCTCGCACAACTTTAACGGAGGCTTTAGACTCAACTATACGCCTACAAAACGCGACTATATCTACTTAGATTCTGAAGTTTATAATGGTCGTCTTGGCTCGCTTAATACTTCTAGTCGAGCGATAACTTCTATTCAAGAGCTTTTTAAGGTCAATTCCGTGCTAAACCACGAGGGGGATTATGAGTGGGGGAAGCTCTCTAGCTATGTGCAGCACTCTCTCAATCTTATAGCCCCGCACGCTAATGTCCCTGTTGGTGGGAATCGGGGCGGGTATATCAATTGGGCAAATGAGCGCATAGCCCAAACTGCGATCGCCCAAAGCGTTTATACACATAACTTTGACCTAGAAGATTATGGTGTGATCACCTTTAATGGCGGTGTTTTCTACCATTATGAGAATTTAGTTGGGACAATTTCTTCAAGGTGGAGGAATATGCACCAAAATCAAGCTGCTGCTTTTGCTGAGGGGAGCTATCTTATCAACCAATACATTAACGCCACGCTTGGTGTGCGCTTTAATTATAGTGATAGATTCTTCAACACGCTAAACCCACGCTTTTATGTCAATTACAATCCTACTAGGTGGCTTACCTTTAAAACCGGGGTCGCAAGTGGGATGCTAGTCCCCACGCTTTTGCAGAGCATTGATGGGGTGGTTAGCACAGATACCAGTAACGGCAGCACTACTACTTATGGTAACCCAAACCTAAGACCAGAGCAAAGCTGGAATTATGAGCTAAGTGCTATTATTGATACCAATCCAGCGATGTTTATCTTAACGGGCTACTACACAGATTTTAACAACCAAATCGAAACTCTAAGCATAACAGGCGCAAGTAATACACAAATCCCCGGGATTAACCAAATTTGCGCTAGTGGTACTTGTAACACCTATCGCAATATCGAGCGATCGCTTGTGACGGGCTTAGAGTTTGGCGCGAAAATTAAGCCGTGGTATGGGGTATCCCTTGATGCAAATTATAGCTACACCTACACACAAGCCCTAAGTGGCGCAAGCAAAGGCGAGCCGATTAACTCCATCCCGCGCCATAGCTTCACCCTAACGCCCAAATACCAATGGCGAGATTTTAGTATCTATGTGCGCTGGAGTGGGAAGTTTGAAACACCCACACCTTTTGCAGGGGCTAACTCGCGCACCAATGTAAGACAAATTGTAGGCAAATACTACAAAGACTATCAGATCGTTGATGTAGCAGCTACTTATAAATTCGCTAAGCACTACGCACTAACTTTTGCAGTAAATAATCTCTTTGATGTGTATTTTATGGATTATGCTGCAGGTAGCAACAACTCCGCGCAAAACAGATACCAAAGAATCTTACCAAGTAGAAACTATTGGCTAAGCTTGCGTGCAGATTTTTAAGCCCTAGCTTTAGCTAGGTAGATCTAATACCAAAGTGCAAGCTAGATTCTAGCTTTAGATTTGGCTGTGTAGAAGTCTTTGCTACAATACAGAGTCTAAAGCCTTAATGTGTAAGGATATATATGGGATCTAGCTTGTGTGGTATTTATGCGATTTCTAATGAGTTAGTAACACCCTACGAGATTCTGCCATTATGCGTAGAATCTGCACTTAAAGCAGGGGTGAAAATTTTCCAACTACGCGATAAAACCCATAGTGATGAGTGGCTCTACCCCTATGCCAAAGAGCTTTTAGAGCTATGTGAGCACTATGGCGCACTCTTTGTGCTAAATGATAGGTTAGAACTAGCACTAAAGCTTAATGCCAAAGCTTTGCATATTGGTAGAGATGATGCCAGCTCTCAAAGCGCTCTCTCTCGCGTGCGTCAAAGATTTAAAGGGATTTTAGGAGTCTCAAGCTATGGGGATTTGCAAAGGGCAAAATTCCTAGAATCTATGGGTGTGGATTATGTGGCGTTTGGAGCGTTTTTCCCATCATCAACTAAGCCAAATGCCCCGCGTGCGTCGCTAGAGATTCTAGCTCGGGCTAAAGCTGAGCTAACTCTCCCAATTTGTGCAATTGGTGGGATTAGCACTAGTAATATCCAGCTGCTAAAAATCGCCGATATGCACGCAGTGATAGGATCTCTATGGGGTGGAGGTCTGCTAGATTCTAGCCTTAAAGGCTTACAGTCCTACACAGAATTTATTGCACATAATGTCAAGGCATTACAAAATGCGCTAGAGTATCACTAAGTGTTTTAAGGATTGAGTGTGCAGGAGTTTTTCACTAGGTTAGGGTGTGTGCTAGCTACTAAAGATATGCGATCAAAGCATTTGTTGTTCTTGGATTTGTATGAAGACTTTTTATCCCATAGGCTAACAATTGCACACCACTTACCCATAGAATCCATCGCGCCCTATACTTGCGCCCCCATAAAGCCCGCGCGCCTCATTAAGCAAGGCAAGCTAGAATCTAGTAGCGGATTTGCTAGAGCATTGCACGCAATCGCCCATATAGAATACAGTGCAGTAACGCTAGCACTAGATTCTGCTTATAGGTTTCGCCACCTGCCATACGAGTATTATGCAGATTGGCTAGGAGTGGCAGAAGAAGAGTTTAGGCACTTTTTTCTCCTAGATGGTTTGCTTGGGGAGTTTGGAGCGCGGTATGGGGACTTTGCTGTGCATAGTAATCTCTATATGGCAAGTTTTGAGACTAATGCAAGCTTACTTTATCGTATGGGTGTGGTGCATAGGGGGCTTGAAGCGCGTGGGCTTGATGCCAACCCTTTTGTCTCGCGCAAGTTTGCTGCCTCTAAGCACCCAATGTTTGGCAAAATCGATGAAGTGTTGCAGTGTATCTTGCGTGATGAAATAGGGCATGTAAGCAAGGGGGATCGCTGGTGGAAATTCGCACTTTGCAGTGCTTTATCATCTCGCCACCAAGCTGTGGAATCTACCTTGCCAGCGCGCATAGCAGAATCTATACGAGCAGATGTGCAGGTACTTTTGCGCTATGGGCAGTTAGATTCTAGGGTAAGCAAGATATGGGAAGAGTTTGTGCCTACGCAAGAGCAAGAGAATGGGCTAGGGCACACTCAAGTGACTAGTGACATAAGCGAGCAAGTGTTTTTAGCATTGTGTGCAAAATTTACAAGCTTTAATCTATGTGGCAAGACCCCAAATACCAAAGCACGACTGCAATGTGGCTTTAGCGAGCGTGAGATTAGGCAGCTGGAGAGATTTTATGCAAAGGCGTTTGCCTACTAGAATCTAGGAAAAGCTTATAGCTAGGGTGTATGACTCTCTAGGGCTAGGATTTTGTTTGCTCCAAATTACATAAAAGTTAAGATTCTATTAAACTTTTTCGGTTTAAAATTTAATTTCATTTAGCTATGCATAGAGATACCCTAGCATTACTTACCTACCTTGATACAAGGAGTAATATGTCTGCCTTAGATTCTGTAGAGCAACTACAAGAGTTTGCGCCAGAGCTTGTGGGCGTAAAATATTTTGCTAGCACGCAAGCTTCATCGGTATTTACTGATCACGCGTATTTTGGGGTGTTTGTTTTATTTGTGTTAAGCTTTGTTGCGTTTAACTATACACTTAAAATCCAGCGATTTATCTCCCGCAAGCTTGCTAGAAAAAACAATGAAAAGCTAAAGATGGCACCTTATGAGTGTGGACCCGTGCCAATCAAGCAGCCAGCCAAAATTTCTCACCATTTTTTCATCATCGCGCTTTTGTTTGTGCTATTTGATATTGAAGTGGTGTTTATGATCCCTTGGGCTGTAGTGTATAAGAGTTTTGTCGCAAGTGGGCTAGGATTGTTTGTGTTTGTTGAGATGGTAAGCTTTGTCCTACTGCTTGTTGTGGGACTGACTTATGCGTGGAAGAAGGGGGCATTGCGATGGCAGAATATGGAGTAAAAGACTTGCAGGCTATGGGTGTGCCTGTTGCACTTGGCACATTGGATAAACTACTAAATTGGGGGCGGAGCAACTCGCTTTGGCCTATGACTTATGGACTAGCGTGTTGTGCAATAGAGATGATGGCAACTGGTGGGAGTCGCTTTGACTTTGACCGATTTGGCACGATTTTCCGTGCTTCTCCTAGACAGAGTGATGTGATGATTATTGCAGGCACTTTGACCAAAAAGCACGCAGAATTTACGCGGCGACTTTATGACCAAATGCCCGAGCCAAAATGGGTGATTTCTATGGGGAGTTGTGCAAATACAGGCGGTATGTTTAATACCTACTCCACCGTGCAGGGGGTAGATAGGATTATCCCCGTGGATATTTATTTGCCCGGTTGCGCACCTCGCCCAGAGACCTTGCAATACGCACTTCTAGTCTTGCAGCGCAAAATCCGCTCTAGCAAAGCATTGCCACCGAAGGCAAAGCGGATCATATAGGCTAGATTTTAGAGAGTTAAGGAGAGAGTATGTCTAGTGAAAATACCCAAAATCCCCAGCAGGATTATGACTATCTCTTGCCATCTACTACCCATGCTCCCGTAAAACCAGAGCATTCGGCGCATATTGATGTGCAAAGAAAGCCCACACATACACCTAGATTCTATCAGCCTATAGAGACAATAAAGCTGCCCATACAAGGGAGCGCGTGGGAGGTTATCTACAATCATCTAGCCTATAGTTTTAGGATTGATAGGGTGTATGTCGAGCTTGGAGTAGCAGTGTTTTGGGTGTGTAAAGATGATATTGTAGGGGTATTAACAAAGCTTAAAAGCCTAGGCTATGAAGTGCTTAGCGAGATGAGTGCAGTTGATATGCTCGCTAAAGACAATCGCTTTGAGATGTTCTATCAGTTGCATTCTGTACAAGAAGGCTTTGATGATAAGCGGCGTGTGCGTGTAAAATGCTACCTTGGTGAAAATGAGCAAATGGACTCTATTTCTTCGATTTTTTCTCTGGCTTTGTGGAGCGAGCGAGAGGCGTATGATATGCTTGGCATAAGGTTTGTCAATCACCCAAACCTTACCCGTCTGCTTATGCCAAAGGATTGGGTGGGGCATCCCCTGCGTCGCTCTTACCCTTTGCAGGGCGATGAATATGCTGCTTGGTATGAGATTGATAAAATCTTTGGCAAGGAGTATAGAGAAGTGATAGGAGCAGAGCAGCGCGATAGTGCGCGTGTAGATCCTAATGATGCGCGTAGCTTCTCTAAGCTTGATGCAATTGGAGAGGAGAGTGAAGGGCTCTATATGGATGCTTCTAAGGCTCTTTTTGTCAAAGACATTGCTAGGGCGAAAAAAATTCGCCTTGAAAGAAGGAAATAATGGGACAAAACTACACGCGTTTAAAACCGCAGTTTGAAAACATACATTTTGAGCGCGATGACAACACAATGGTGCTAAATTTTGGACCGCAACACCCATCAACGCACGGGCAGCTACGATTGGTGTTAGAGCTAGATGGTGAGAGAGTAAAAAGAGCTACCCCAGAGATTGGTTACTTGCATAGAGGCATAGAAAAGCTTGCAGAGAATATGATCTATAATGAATTTATGCCTACAACTGATAGGCTTGATTATATTTCTGCTATTGGAAATAACTATGCATTTGCGCTTGGGGTGGAGCGACTACTTGGCATACAAGTCCCACGCAAAGCTCAAGTGATACGCACGACACTCTTAGAGCTTAATCGCATCATCTCCCATATCTTTTTTATCGCTGTGCATGCTATGGATGTGGGTGCGCTATCGATGTTTTTATACGCGTTTAAGACGCGTGAGTATGGGCTGGATTTGATAGAGGATTATTGCGGTGCTAGGCTTACGCATAATGCTATTCGTATAGGTGGTGTCCCGCTAGATTTCCCAAGTGGCTGGCTAGAGAATTTGGAGCAGTTTTTACAAGAAGCAAGCAAAAGTGTGGATTTGTTTGAGGGTTTGCTTGATGAAAATCGCATTTGGAAAATGCGCCTTGAAGGTGTGGGAGCGGTCTCTCAAGAGATGGCAAAGTCGTGGGGGCTTAGTGGGATTATGCTACGCGCTACGGGCATTGCCTATGATATTCGTAAGGAAGAGCCCTATGAGCTTTATAATGAACTAGATTTTGCTGTGCCTATTGGGCATTATGGGGATAGTTATGATCGCTATCGACTCTATATGCTTGAGATTAGAGAGTCTATTAAGCTATTGCACCAGCTCATTGCGCTTTATCCAAGTAGTAATACCACTAGCACAGGAGATGACCTTATGGCGCGTGCCCCAGAGTATATCTCTGCACCAAAAGAAGAGATTATGACGCAAAATTACTCGCTTATGCAGCATTTTGTGCTAGTTACTCAAGGTATGCGCCCGCCAAAGGGTGAAGTTTATGTTCCTACAGAGTCTCCGCGTGGTGAGCTTGGATTTTTTATCCACTCGCTTGGGGAGGCATACCCCCAGAGAATGAAAATCAAAACTCCAAGCTTTGCGCATACAGCGATTTTACAAGAAATGCTTACAGGCGCATATATTGCTGACATTGTTACAATTGTGGGCTCGTGCAATGCTATTTTTGGTGAGGTGGATCGATGAGTTTATACATCTCTTGTGCAAATACAAAGCAAAGGGGTAGCAGATATGAAGCGATTTGACTTACGGCATTTGCACAATGACTTTTGTGCCCGTATGGGAGAGCTAATCAACACAGAACTAATGCAAGGTGAGGTGGGGATATTTCTCTTTGAGATTGATGACTTTTCTAATGTGGCTAAAAGTGCCGAGTTTGTCTGCAGTATGGGACATGAAGTGATGAATTCTGTGCGGTTTAACCATAGAGATTGGACACTTGTGGTGCGCAAAAGCTCCTCACAAATGTCCAATCTAGAATCTATCTCGCAAAAAGAGCTACAATCACCCATCTCACAAGAGAGTGCAAAGGTGGGCGATGAATAATCTAGCAGCTAAGGGAGTCGGCAATATGGCTAAAGCAATGGATGAAAGCTTGAGCGATGGAGCTATGTGGCTTTATGATCTAGAGGGGCTTGATAAGAGCGCGTATCGGGCATTTTTTCAAAGTGATGTTGTCTTAGCTCTAGGTGCTGGGGCATTTGAGTTTAGGGCATTGATGGATAGCTTGGGTGATTTTGATCAGTCTGTGCAAGCGCGAGTTTTGTGCTTGCATCCTTTTGTGGATTCTCGTAGCACAGATATAGAGCAATACCAATATGAAGTAGGGGCGGAGCTAGGAGTCATCACGCTTTTGCTTGCTGCGCTTGTTGGCGCACATAGTCAGCTTCCCACTGTGGCTATGGAATTTCTCAAGGACTTGGATATTGGACATATTGCTTCGGAATCTGCTCTTGCTGAAGAGGAGTTGGGAAACATTACCCACGCTTTGCAGCAGGCACAATCACCAATGATTTTTATAGGAGAGGGCTTTTTACGCCATAAGTATGCACAGCTTATTTGTAAAGTTGTTGCAATTATTGAGATGTATTCTAAAATAGCCTTTATTCCATCCCTAGCAGGTATTATGCAATGTCAAAAGCTAGATTCTAGTGATGTAGAGCAGATACTTCAAGCCCTTAACAATATCCCAGAATCTAATGGCGCATTTGTCTATCTTAGTCCATTTGATGAAGAAAATTTAGTAGCTCCAGTGCTCTATGCCACAAAGATGTTTTTGCGCCTATTGCATTTAGAGCAGGGCGAGCAAGCTAGACTTATAGTGGATTGTGCTGAAGTGGCTTGTGCTATTAAGCAGGTGGAGTATCTCAAGGGTGCTACAGCTGTGCTTAAGGGCTGGCATACTCAAAGGGAGAGATTTTACCCTTTTATCACAGCGCAATTTGCACAAAATGGGGGCTATAATGGCTAAAGTCACAATCACAATCAACAACCGAACAATCACTTGCCAAGAGGGAGAAACAATTGTCGATGTCGCTAGGGAAAATGGCATTTTTATCCCCACGATTTGCTATTTAGGTGGTTGCTCGCCAACTCTTGCTTGCAAAATGTGTATGGGAGAAAGTGGTGATGGCAAGAGAGTTTATACCTGTAATACAAAGGCGAAAGATGGCTTAGTGATCAACACAGAAACAGAGCAAATCCGCAAAGAGCGACAGATGATTATGCAAACTTATGATGTCAATCACCCGCTAGAGTGTGGGGTTTGCGATAAAAGCGGTGAATGCGAGCTACAAAATCTAACTCTCTACACTAAAGTGTCCCACCAAAATTATGCTTTAGCTGATGATGAAAAGTACGAAAAATCGTGGGCGCAAGCACTTTATGACCCTAACCTTTGCATTGTGTGTGAGCGATGTGTAACGACTTGTAAGGACAATATCGGTGAAGCCAAGCTGAAAGCTGGCAAAGCGGATTTGCACTCCCCAGATAGCTATAAAGATTCTATGCTAAAAGATCCTTATAGCGTGTGGAGCAAGAAGCAAAAGTCCTTGATAGAGTTTGTGAGTGATACACCTTGTGTGGATTGTGGCGAGTGTATTGCTGTATGTCCTGTAGGTGCACTTACTTATAAAGACTTTAGCTACACTGCTAATGCGTGGGAACTAAAGAAGACAAATAGCACCTGCCACTACTGCTCTATGGGTTGCCATATTACTTATGAGACGAGGCACCATAATACTTTAGGAGAGAAGAAGACTTATCGCGTGAGTAATGACTTCCACTTCGCGCCAATCTGTGGGGCAGGGCGGTTTGGATTCTCTGTCCTTTCCGCTGGGGCAGAATCTAGTGAGGCAAAACTAGATTCTAGTGAAGTAAGCCCTTGCTTCACGCACCTTAGCGAGGCTACTGCTATGCGACTTGGTAGCTCTATCACCAATGAAGAAGCAATGATTGCAAGCATTTTTAGTGCGCATCTTGGCATAAAGCTCTATAACGAGAGTGCGCGCGCGTATCAAAAGTTTCTGCCATATTTGCGACTAAATAACACCTTACAAGACCTCAAAGACTCTAATACCATTATCGCGCTAGGCGCGCCTGTACGCCTGCAAGCACCGCTTTTACAATATGCTATAAACAACACAATCCGCACAAAAAAAGGCATTAAATTCTACTATCTTCACCCAATGGCTGACACATTGCTTGCGTCTTTTTCACGCTCTGTGGTGCATATCCCCTATAAGCCTAAAGCCGATGAGCTAGCACTCGGCGCATTACTTATAAGTATGCAAGGCAAGCTTGAAGAAGCCATAGCCCAAAGCCCGCAGGCTAAGGAGCTGGGGGCAATGCTATCTACCTTGCTTAGCGAGATTCTAGCTAGTGAGCAAGCTCTAGCCAAGCTAGAATCTAGTGCGGATTTGGACTCTAGTGTAGAATCTAGCTCTGCGCAATCTGCAATGCCAACCTACTTGGCATTGCAAGAAGCAGGGATAGAGCTTAGTGCATTTAGCGAGCTAGCTAGCGTGAATTTGTCGCAGATGAGTGTGATTGTTGGCGAAGAGGCGATGCTTTGCACATTGCAAGAAAATAGCGCGATGGTCGCAGGGCTACAGATTTTAGAAAAATGCGGAGCTAAAGTCTATGTAATCCCAGCTGGTAGCAATACTGTGGGGATTGCTAGAATTTGCGGAGAGTTTTTGGAAGTGGATTCTAGCTTAAGTGATGAGTTTGTCATTGGGGTGCGCACACAAGGTGATGTGTTGTGGGATTGTGCGTGGAGTGATGGAGACAAAATGCTTGCTAGAGAGCCTGAAGTAGTATTGCCAAGCCACCAGCAAATGCTAGGAAGTATGACAAACTTTGAAAATCGCTTGTTGCCATTTACAAAGGTGCAGGCATATCAAGGCGATGATTTGGCAAGTATTTTGTATGCTTATAACAAATCTAGGCTAGTGGCTATTCATTATGAAAAAGAGTTAGAGCGATTTATGCCACGCACGCAAGATCGCGCAAGCACGCTACTTGATTATTTTGCAACTTACACGACATTAAGTGACTACACAAGCGCACTACCACAAAGCAAGGGCTATGCGCCAAGAGATCTTGCTAGCCTAGCAAATTACTACACACAAGGCGGAGATGATAAAAGAGGCTATATGCTTACGCCTTTACTAAGTGGCACTCTCGCTCCAGCGCACGCAATAGCACAAGCTAAGCCCATAAGCTTTAATGCTTTTATTTCTTATCCGCAAAATCTCTTTAGTATCCAAAATGTTCTGGATTCTAATATGCAGCAAAAAGATGGATTCTATACTTCTAGGACACATTTAGAAAAGCTAGGACTTACAGAAGGGGAGCATATCACGCTCTATAGTCCAAGCACGCAAGGCAGTATTACGGGCGCAGTATATATTGATTATGCGATGAGTGGGGATATGTGGCTCATTAGCCCACATATCGCTAGAGAGTGGGGTGCAAATGCCGCAAGCTCTTATACTTATGTAGAAAGCACTAAAGCCACAAAGGAGTAGGGTATGGGTGAATTTATCATCGAAACTTGTATAAAGATTTTGGTTGTTGTGCTTGTATTTTCGTTTTTAGGGGGGTTTGGGACATATATTGAGCGCAAAGTTTTGGGCTATTTCCAGCGCAGACTTGGTCCTTGCTATGTGGGACCATTTGGGTTATTGCAGTTTTTAGCCGATGCAATTAAGCTTTTTACCAAAGAAGATGTTTGCCCACAGCATGCTAATAAAGCTATTTTTATGCTAGCACCTGTGATTGCTATGATGAGTGCATTTGTCGCGATGGCACCGATACCATTTTTTGGCGAATTTGAGATATTTGGCAGAACCGTACAGCCTATAATTTCTGACATTAATGTAGGGCTACTATTTTTCCTAGCGGTTGGGGCAGTGGGGATTTACGCGCCTTTGCTTGCTGGGCTTTCATCAAACTCGAAATTTTCATTACTTGGGGCGGTGCGCGCGTGTATCCAGTTACTTAGTTTTGAAGTAGTCTCTACGCTTAGTATTTTGCCTCCACTTATGCTTGTAGGCTCACTTTCACTTGTAGCTATGAATGATTACCAAGCAGGTGGGGTGTTTGATTGGCTCTTGTTTCAACAGCCTTTAGCATTTGTCCTTTTCCTTGTGGCTAGCTATGCAGAGCTAAATCGCACACCTTTTGACTTGCTTGAGCACGAAGCTGAGATCGTAGCAGGCTTTTGTACAGAGTATAGTGGCTTAAAATGGGGGATGTTTTTCTTAGCGGAATACGCCCATCTCTTTGCCTTTGGCTTTGTGATTGCGCTTATTTTTTGTGGCGGGTATCAGCCACTATGGTTTATCCCTGGTGGGATTGCCATTATCCTAAAGGTATGCTTTTTTGTCTTTTTGGCGATGTGGGTGCGCGCGACTTTCCCCCATATACGCCCAGATCAACTTATGGGGATGTGTTGGAGAGTGCTTATGCCTTTAGCTATTATTAATTTACTTGTCACAAGTGTTGTGATTTTGCTCTAGGAGTTTGTATGAAAAACTATATCCCTATCCCTAAGCGTAAAGAGCCAAAGACTACTTATGAGAATTTTTGCAAAAGTGTGAAGATGACTTGCGGGCTGGATTTGTTCAAAGGGCTAGCCCTTACTTTAAAGGAATTTTTTTCTAAAAAGGTTACCATACACTACCCAAAAGAATATATCCCACTCTCTCCACGATACCGTGCTGTACATAGCTTACAAAGACTGCTAGAATCTGGCAATGAACGCTGTATCGGCTGTGGGCTTTGTGAGAAGATCTGCACAAGTAATTGCATTCGCATAATTACACACAAAGGTGATGATAAGCGCAAGAAGATTGACTCCTACACTATTAATCTCGGGCGGTGTATTTACTGCGGACTTTGCGCAGAAGTGTGCCCAGAGTTAGCCATTGTTATGGGAAATCGCTTTGAAAATGCAAGCTTAGCGCGTGCGCAATATGCTGGAAAACCAGAGCTTTTGCGCCCTATTGGTGAGGCTAAGACTTGCACGCAGCTAGAGTTTACCGGTTTTGGTAGCGTAAGTATGCAAGCTGATAAAACTCTGCGCCCTACACCTATTGTATGGGACAAGCCTTGTGAAGTTGCATTAGAATCTAGTGTGCAACCTGTGGGGAGTGCACAAAATGCACAAGGAGAAGCGTAATGTTTGAAGCAATTGCATTTTATTTTTTTATGGTGTTAAGTATTGTGGCTTTTCTTGTGGTAGTTAGCACGAGCAATATTCTCTATGCCTTAACAGCCCTTGCAAGTGGGATGATTTTTATCTCAAGCTTCTTTTTTCTTTTGGGGGCGGAGTTTTTAGGCGTGGTACAAATCGCTGTTTATACGGGGGCAGTGGTTGTGATGTATGCATTTGGGCTAATGTTTGTGGATACGATGAGTGAGATTAAAGAGCGACATCAAGGTGGTGTGCGCTTAAGTATTATGGTTGTATGTATCGCGCTACTTTTGGTTATACTCTTCAGTGTGCCAATTCATGAATATCGTCAAGTTGTCGTGGAAAAAGATATGCAAATTACTGCAGAACCAAATACTTTCGCCGTAGGAAAAGTGTTGTTTGGGCATTATCTCATTGCATTTGAAATAGCCGGAGTGTTGCTTTTGGTAGCACTGATTGCTGGAGTTGCACTTGGTATCAAGGGGAAAGATGAGATACAAAATACTAAGGCAACAACTACTTCATCTCTTAAGCAAGGAGATTCTCTATGATTACTATGCAATTAAGCCCATATGTGAGCATATATGATTTTTTGTTGCTATCTATTGTGCTTTTTGCTATTGGATTATTTGGATTACTACGCAGGAAAAATATTTTAATGCTATTGCTCTCAAGTGAAATTATGCTAAACGCCTTAAATGTCGCATTAGTAGCAGTTGGGGCAATGTTTAATGATATGGGTGGGCAGATGTTCGCGCTTTTTATCATCGCGCTTGCTGCAAGTGAAGTGGCAGTTGGACTAGGACTTGTGTTGCTATGGTATCGCAAGCACAAAAGTCTTGATATTGATACGCTTTGCACAATGAAAGGATAAAAATGGGCTGGATAGATTCCATAGATATTGGCACATTTGCTACATTGTTACTAGTGGCACTCTTTGCCCCCTTGGTTGGCACTGTCGTTGCCGGGGTGCTGGGCACACGACCAAAGATCATCGCACTTGGCTGGTTTAATAGTTTTTGCATTTTTATTGCTTTTCTTGCGAGCGTGGTTCTTGGATTTAATGCATTACAAGGAGTCAGCTTTTCTATTTCGCTTTTTGATTGGATAGTAAGTGGGAGCTTTGGAGTTGATTTTGGGTTTAGCCTAGATATGGTTAGTGCTGTGATGATTGTTGTCATCACGCTTGTGTCGTTATTAGTGCATATTTATTCTATTGGCTATATGGAGAATGATATAGGATTTAATCGTTATTTTAGTTTTCTTAGTGGTTTTGTGTTCTCTATGATGTTTTTAGTGTTAAGTGATAACTTCTTAGGGTTGTTTGTTGGCTGGGAAGGGGTTGGAGTATGTTCTTATTTGCTTATTGGATTCTGGTATCGTAAGCGTAGTGCAACTTTCGCTGCCATGGAAGCATTTATTAGCAATCGTATCGCGGATTTGGGTATGCTACTTGGGATTTTTCTACTTTTTTGGACATTTGGGACACTGAATTTTCAAGAGATTTTTCACGCCATTGCTAGTGGGACAAAGACTTCTTCTGTTATCCTTAGTTGCATTGGGATTTTGCTTTTTATCGGTGCTATGGGGAAATCCGCGCAGTTTCCTCTTCATACTTGGCTAGCAAATGCAATGGAGGGACCAACCCCCGTATCAGCCCTTATTCACGCTGCTACGATGGTAACAGCTGGGGTTTATCTTGTTGTGCGCACCCACCCCATTTATATGGAGATCCCACACATCGGCGAAGCGATCGCTTATCTTGGAGCATTTGTCGCGTTATTTGCTGCTTCTATGGCTCTTGTCAATAGGGATTTAAAGCGTATTATCGCTTACTCCACACTCTCTCAATTAGGCTATATGTTTGTAGCAGCTGGACTTGGAGCATATTGGATAGCACTTTTTCATCTATTTACTCACGCGTTTTTTAAATCCCTGCTTTTCCTTGGTGCAGGCAATGTAATGCACGCTATGCGCGATGGGCTTGATGTTATGCGTATGGGGAGACTTGCACGCTCATTGAAATACACGATGATATTTATGCTGATTGGTAATCTCGCACTATGTGGGATACCTCCATTTGCGGGATATTTTTCTAAGGACTTAATTTTGGAATTTAGCTTCAACTCGGGATATAAAATTCTTTGGGGCATGCTTATCTTTGGCGCATTTTTGACGGCGTTTTATAGCTTTCGTTTGTTTATGCTAGTCTTCTTTTCACCAAAATCTAAAGAAGCTTACGATGTAAGCCATCCGCACGAGGCAAAATCATTGATGCTCTATGCAATGACACCTTTGGCTTTGCTTGCCATCATCTCTGGTATGATTTATGACCCAGTACTATTAGCCTTGCAGTATATCTTGACATTTGAAATGCCACATGGTCACTTAAGTGCAGAATCCCTAGCTGGGATAGCACTGGGGGCTTCTTGCTTTGGAATTGTTGTGGCGTTTTTCAAATATAGATGTTTTACTTATATTCCAAGTCAAAATATTTTCTACACGCTTTTATCACAGCAATACTATATACCAAAGCTTTACGAGCTTGTGTTTGTCAAAGGATTTGGTGCGCTATGTCGTGTGCTGTGGCTGAAGGTTGAGATTCTTGTATTTGATAAAAGTATGCAAGCAGTAGGTAAGCTAGTGATGTGGCTCTCTACACTTTGTGCATTGTTGCAAAATGGTAGTCTTAGTAGTGCGCTACGACTGATGGCTTTTGGGGTTTTACTACTGCTAATTAGCTTGACAATCAGCTTATTTATGTTATTGTGGAGGTAGTGTATGGAGTATTTGCTAAGTATTATCATATTCTTCCCATTGTTTGCTGGGTTGGTTGTGTTTGCCTTAAAAGATAAGGTAGCAAAGTTTTTTGGCGTGAGTTGTGCGAGTATCGAGTTTGTTTTGGTACTTGCCTTATGGGCGGGGTTTGATAATAGTAGCTCTAGTATGCAATTTGAAAACTTACTTATGCTAATCTCTGCGTTTGGCATTAGCTATCATATTGGGATTGATGGAATCTCTTTGGTGTTGATTTTGCTTAATGCTATTGTGATTTTGCTAAGTGTGTTGTTCCTACACAGCAAGTCCAGTGCTAGCCATTTTGTCGCTTGTCTATTGCTCTTAGAATCTATTCTTATGGGTGTATTTAGCGCGCAAAATGTCGTGCTGTTTTATGTGTTTTGGGAGCTATCCTTGCTACCAATTTTATACATGATTGGTATGTGGGGTAGTGGAGAGAAGCTTAGGGCTGCGTTGCAGTTTTTCCTCTATACATTTTTTGCTTCGCTGATTATGTTGCTTGGGATTTTATATTATCGATTTTTATTTTTCTTGCATTCTAAATATTTTAGCTTTGAGCTAGCAGATTGGCTAGCGATGCCACTGCCCGCTAGCTACCAGCTATGGCTATTCTTGGCATTTTTTATTGCCATTGCAGTGAAAATCCCCATTATCCCTTTCCACGCGTGGCTACCTCACGCCTATGGTAGTGCCCCTACACTAGGCTCTGTAGTGTTGTCTGCTCTTTTGCTAAAAATGGGGACTTATGCTCTTGTGCGTTTTTGTCTCCCACTTTTCCCAGATGCAAGCATTGAGCTTAGCTTGTGGATTCTAGGGCTTGGACTTATTATGATCATCTATGGTGCGATGGTAGCCTATGCGCAAACAGATATGAAGCAAGTGGTTGCGTATAGCTCAATTTCTCATATGGGCGTTGTGGTGCTTGGGGTTTTTTCTTTTACGCTTATTGGTGTTTCTGGTGCGGTGTTTATGATGTTTGCTCATGGGATTGTGGGGGCTGCACTCTTTATGCTAGTTGGCATATTTGCTAAGCGCACAGGGTCTAGAGAGATAGGCTCTATACAGGGTGTGGCTAGGGTTGCACCGGTGTTTTGTGCGATATTTGGGCTTGTAGTAATGGCAAATGTTGGACTACCTTTGACGATAGGATTTGTAGGGGAATTTTTAAGCTTGCTTGGCATATTTGCTACTTACCCACTCATCGCACTTCTTGGTGGGCTTACTATCATCTTATCAGCTGCATATATGCTTAGTTTATATAAGCGTTTGTTTTTTGGTAAGGAAGATGGGCAAAGACTAGCAAAATTCACTGATGTTGATAGGCGGGAAAGACTTGTTTTGGGGATATTTTCTACTTGCATTATCGTGCTTGGGGTCTATCCCAAACCGCTATTGACACTTATAGATTCTGGAGTAAAACCTGTGCTAGAGACTATGACAGCGCGCGCGCAAGTGAGCTCATCAAAAATCCTACTTGCCACACTTGCTGGCAAACAAGATCGCACACTTGATCAAATCAAATCATTTGATTTTATGGGCGAGCATAATGCGGAGATGTTGGATCCTGCTCAAGTGTTAGAGCCAAGTCAGTTAGAATCTAACCCCGCTCAACAATCCACCCCACTTCTTTTTGGAGAATAGCAATGGATCTTTTACCTCCTTTAGACTTTGCTGAGTTGTCATTAAGTGCTATATCGCCGAGTCTTGTGCTCATTGCAGGGGCTTTGCTACTGTTGCTTGCCAATGTATTTGTACGGAGCTTTGATGTGGCGTTTCGTGGAGTAAATGTCGCACTATGTGCTGTGTTTTTGGGATTTAGCATAGTCTGTAGCTTGCATCTTAATTTGGGTAGTGCATTTTTTTCACTTATCCATATTAGCGGCATAACAATTCTATCCCAAGTAACTATGGAATTTGTCGCACTCGGATTTATTTTACTTTTTTTTACAAAGCAGGAAGCAAGCGAGTATTCCACTAGGGTAGGGGAGTTTTACCCACTATATTTGCTAATGATTGCTGGGTTTGATATTATGGTATCAAGCCAGCATTTACTTATTATTTTGCTAGGGCTTGAGATTGGGTCATTATCGCTGGTCGCACTAATTGCCTTAAGTGGTAATCCTAGGGCGATAGAAGCTGGTGTGAAGTATTTTGTTCTAGGTGTGCTTGCTAGTGTATTTTTCATCGTTGGGGTGCTGTGCTGGTATTTTGCTAGTGCGACATTTGATCTTAACGCCCTAAGAAATGCGCTTTTTGCTGGAGAGTATATTTCTTTAGCTGCAATTATGATGGGACTTGTGTTTATGATAGGAGCGATCGGGTTTAAAATCTCTGCTGTGCCATTCCACTCGTGGATGCCTGATATTTATCAAGGCTCAAATGCCATTGTTACTGGGGTTGTATCCATTATCCCAAAAATCGCCGCTTTTGCTGTGGCTATTAGTGTCTTTAGTATATTTATCCGTTTTACTTCTTCTGTCTGGATACATAATGTGCTTTATGTGCTTGTTGTGCTCTCAATTACACTACCAAATATCGCTGCCCTAGTGCAAAAAGACATGAAGAGAATGCTTGCTTTTAGTTCTATTGCACATTCTGGATTTGTGCTAGCTTGTATTTTTATTGATAAACAAATGAGTCTTAGTGCGCTATATTTGTATTGGTTTTTGTTTGTGTTTAGTAATGTTGGAGTGTTTGGACTCTTGTGGTTTGTGCGCAATATATCAAATGATACCTATGAATACCACCGTTTTAGTGGCTTGGTGCGTACGCTACCTTCTTATGCTTTGCTCGCTGGAGTATTCTTCATCTCGCTTGCTGGAATTCCACCTTTTGGGCTATTCTTTGGCAAGGTCGCTGTGGTAGTAAGCGCATTTAATGCGGATTTGATATGGCTTGGGGTTATTATGATGATAAATAGTGCTATTGCAGTCTTTTATTATCTGCGTCCAGTTATTACGATGTTTTTACTCCCTCCATCACAAGGCACTCTATCTGCCGCAGATTTGACCTATAATGCCAATCTTTTATCTAAGTCAATCATTTGGATAATGGGTATTATGTGCTGTATTAGTATTTTTGTGGTGCAGTTTTTGCTTGACTTTATAGAAAAATATGCAATTGTTGGGGTTTACTGATTGGCAAAACTGTTTTTCTCTTGCTGGCTATTGGTGTGTGTTAGTTTAAGTGCGCTGGAAATTTCTACGACTTTTGGCAAAGAAGCAGGAGAGGATTTCTCTGTATTGACCTTGCGAGATGACTCTGCCTTTACTTGTCGTGAAGTGCTTGATGTTTATGGCAAGGTGCTTTCGACTGAGTGTAAAATCGCGCGCATACCTAATAGAGGTTTTCCGGGATTGGAAAATAGCTTTTTCCGCGTTACTTACAAGATAATTGATGGAGTTTTTTGGCTCTATATCTATCCTAAGTATCAGCAAAAGCTTTTTGCTATCCCTAAAAATCCTAAAGGGGATTTTAGTATCGATAAATATCCACATAATGTCGCGCATTTATGGCAGATTGTAGGGTATAAAAAGATTATTCCTTTTCTCTCTCAAGAGAGTTTTAAACATGGATTGCACTTCCCGGTAAAAATCCTTGGGGAGCAAACTCCAACAATTCCTGAACTAAATGCGGATAATAGACCACTTAAAGCTACAAAAAATAAGGATTTTGAGATTTACTCTCTTGTCAAAAGTGCTATGGCTCGTAAGGACTATATCACTGCTATTACTGACATCAACGAAGCCTTGCGACAGAATCCAAACTCCATCTTTCGACGCGACCTTACTTATGATAGGATTATTGCAAGCTCAAAACTTGATCTTGAAGAACAAGATGCTTTGATAGAATCAGCATTAGAATGGGTGCGGAGTTTTGCATCTGACCCCGATGTGCCAGAGATTTTATATATCCTTGCACAAGCTTATGTTAAAGATAATGTTCCAAGTGAAGCTGAATATTATTATAAACGCATCAATGTCGAATACCCAGAATCTAAATTTACTCCATTGGCGCAAATGCAGCTTGCCAACCTTGCTAGAACTTATGCTCCCACACAAGCTAGAATCTACTTCCAGCGAGCATTTATCGATGCTAAGGATATTCCAAGTGCGAGTGAGATTGCAATAGAGTGGGCAATTTTTGAGCTTGAGCAACAAAACACCCCAAATGCCACAGAGCTAATCACAAAAGTGCTCAACAATTACCCAAAGTTTTTTCTGGAAGCAGGAGAGATTACAAAAAAGCTCACCGTAGCTCTGCTTGAAGTTGGAGATTATGCTATGGCAGCTAGTATTACGCAATATTTAGTTGATAATACGCAAGACCTACACTTTAAGGAGGAAAAAATGTTTGCTCTTGGGGGTTATTATCAACAGGCAAAAGACTTTGATAAAGCCCACCAAGCAAACCAGCAGTATATCGAAGCATTTGGCGAGGATTACCCAGATCGTGCCAAAGTCGTGCAAGAGAGAGATGATGCGATTTTATTTGCTGTACAAGGTGGAGATGAGGAAAAGCTCAAGCACTACCTTTATCTTATTGACAAATATCCTAACACACAAGAAGCTGCAAAAGCTAAAGAGCTTACTGCCCAAATACTGCTACAAAAACATAAATACCAAGAAGTATTCACGCTCTATAAAGACGACACATCTAGCCCATACCGCCAGCAAGCTCTAGACTCTTTACTTAAGCAAGCTATCGCGCAAAAAGATTGCACCAAAACCACTAGCTACATTATCCAAACCTCTGTGTATAACTTAGATTCTAGTGAAAAACTTTTTGCCTTTGATTGTGCAGATGTATCGGGGCTTAATACCGCTGCCAAGCAGATTGCTAGTAATATGGCAGAATCTAGCAAGACACAGGCTGAGCGTTTAGAATGGCTTTATCGAGTGGCAAATAATCTCTATAAACTTGGAGAATATAAAAATGGCTCACTTGCTGCTCGTGATGCATTTAATCTTGCCACTATTCAAAAGAGTCATTATGATATTGTCTTCACATTTTTTGCTATTTTACAAGCCCTAGAATCTAAAAGTGAAGCCAAGAAGCTTCTTCCATTTTTACAAGAGCATTTTGCTAAAGATGAGCGCATACTTCCAGTATATGCGACACTTTTAGACTATGCCATTGATGAAAAAGACACAACAGGCATAGAAGTTTATGCAAGCAAGATTCTAGAACTACAAAGGGTATTAAAAAGTGATGAATTTACGCCTTATGCGGAGTTTGCGCTCGCTAGCGTTTTGCGTGAAATGAAGCACTATGATAGGGCTTTGGCGGTGTTGCTACCATTAGAATCTGCCACGCTTACTAAAGAGGATTCTACGCAACTTCTCTATCATATTGCCAGCTTGTATAATATGCAAAACTCCCCGCAAACTGCACTAAAATATTTTGACAAATGCGCCAAGAGTGATGGACAAAATGAGTGGAAGACGCTCTGTGAGCAAGCAAGCGGGCTACTCACAGAGCGTATGCAAGGATCAAATGCCAAAGATTCCGCAGCACAAGAGAGTGGAAGAGAAGATGTAGATTCTAGTCCAAATAGCTAGGCAAATGGGTTAGTTTTGGTAGGTTGGTTTGCTACTTTGCGTTTATAATAGCCTTTGATTTGTATTTGAGGAGCTAATATGGATATGAGTATATTTCGAGAGTATGACATACGAGGGATTTATGAAGAGAATCTAACAAAGGTAAGCGTATTTGCCATTGGTTTTGGACTTGGAAAAAGAGTACTAGAAGCAGGGGAAAATAGTGTCGCCATAGGCTATGATGCACGCACGCATTCCCCCATTTTATATGAATGGCTAAGGGATGGGTTTTTGGCAAGTGGGGTTGAAGTGTTTTTTATGGGTATGATTCCTACTCCTGTAGCATATTTTGCAACTTTTCAAACCCAGAATCTAAAAAGCTCTGTGATGATTACAGGCAGTCATAATCCTCCGCAATACAATGGTTTTAAAATCACTATCTCACAAAAGCCTTTCTATGGCGAGCAAATCCAGCATTTAGGCAGAGAGATTGCCAGTAGCAATATAGCTTATCAATCATCTAACAAAGTAGCTGTAGAGCTTCCTGTATTGCAGCAGTATCAAAATTTTTTCATTAAGCATTTTAGCAAGCTTAAAGATTTTCCCTACGAAGTAGTGTTTGATTATGGTAATGGCGTAGGTGCAATTGGTCTAGAGCCAGTGCTAAAAGCTCTAAATATCAAACATATCAGTCTATTTAAAACCCCAGATGGCACATTTCCTAATCATCACCCAGATCCAAGTGAAGAAAAAAATCTTCGTGATGTAAGAGCAACGATGAAATCACACCAAATCCCCATAGGCATAGCCTTTGATGGTGATGCTGATAGGGTGGCTTTGATGAGCGAAAACCATCACTATAAGGGTGATGAGATGGCTATTTTATTTGCCAACGATATGGCAAAGCATATTGTTAATCCAGTAGTTATAGGTGAAGTGAAGTGCTCACAAGTAATGTATGATGAGATTAATCGCATTGGTCAAGCTATAATGTATAAAACTGGGCATAGTAATCTAAAAACAAAGCTTAAAGAGCTAAATGCTCATTTGGCTGCTGAAATGAGCGGGCATTTGTTTTTTAACGATCGATATTACGGCTATGATGATGCGCTCTATGCAGCTCTTAGGGCTTTGGAGTTGTTTATTGAGACAAGCCCTAGCCAAATGGAGATAATGATTAATGCCTTACCCAAACTATACTCCACCGATGAAGAGAAAATCCACACAACTGAAGAGAAAAAATTCACCCAAATTGCTGCATTGCATCAGGCACTATTAAATCCGCCCGCAAGCTTCCCGCACATACAAGAGATTATAACCATAGATGGTGTTCGTGTTATATTTGACAATGGCTGGGCTCTTGTGCGGGCAAGCAATACTACACCCGTGCTTGTAACACGCTTTGAAGCGACTTCGCAAAAATATTTAGAGATCTATAAGCAGCAAATGCTTCAGCTTTTAGAAAATCTGTCGTAGTGCGTTATTTACGCAAGCTTGATTCGCGTTGGTTTGATGGGATAAACAATGAAAATAGCGTAGATACTTGATTTTAAGGTACAAAGTAGCTACAATAGATGCGCTTTAAATTTCATATCTTAAGGAGACACCATGAATAAAGCAGAATTTGTCGATCTTGTAAAAGATGCAGGAAAACTTCCAAGCAAAAAAGATGCGGAAATTGCTGTAAATGCGTTTATTGTAGCGGTAGAAAAAGCATTAAGTAAGAAAAAAAGTGTTGAGCTTGTTGGTTTTGGTAAATTTGAAGCTGTTATGCAAAAGGGTAAATCAGGTAAGGTTCCTGGAAGCAATAAGACATATAAAACAGCCGACAAATATGTGCCAAAATTTAAGCCAGGCAAAAGCCTAAAAGATCTCGTAGCGAAAAAATAGTTTTTGTTATCCCCCATTCTATGGGGTTTTGTCCCCGTAGCTCAGCAGGATAGAGCGTACGATTCCTAATCGTAAGGTCGTGGGTTCGAATCCCGCCGAGGACACCATCTGCTTTTACTATCTCTTTAAATATTCTTAGTTGTTTTTCTGCGTAGCTATATTTTAGGAATATATTTTGCTTATTGTTTTTGATAAATAGGATTTTATGGAGTGTTTAGTATGAAAAGGATTGTGGAAAAAAAATGGAGTTTCAATAATCCAGCCCGCCAAGCAAAGCTTTGTGTCGTTATGCTGCTTTGCTACATCATAGCTTCTTCATCTCCTGCGTTGGCAGCAGATGAAGAAGGGCGGTTTACATATGGTTTTGATAGAGATGCCATAGCACAAAATGGCGCGCAATATAATGACAGCAATCTTCCGCCACCCTCGCAGAACCCAAATCTCGCTAGTAATGCAATCGCAAACGATAATGCGCCGCTAGATCCAAATGCCCCTAGCTTCAATAATCCTATCTCACAAGATTCTGGTCTGCTACCACACCAATACCCTTTAAGCGATAGGATCACATCACCAGATATTCCAACTGCCCAATTAAAAGCCGCCATAGATGCAATGAAGAAAAACGATGTAGTAACAGCCTTTGGGTTATTTAAAAAATCTTGTGAAGGTGGGAATCCTTCTGGTTGCTTTGGTCTTGGGACAATGTATGTTACGGGTAAGGGCGTGGATGTCAATCTTCAAAAAGCACAACGATATTATGAGATGGGTTGCTCTGCTGGAGACCCTACTTCTTGCACAAATCTTGCTATGCTCTATAATGAAAAAACTGGTGCAAGTAGAGATGACAAAGAGCTAGCTGTGCAATTTTATATGACTGCTTGTCAGGGGGGCGATGCAATCGCTTGTAATAATCTAGGCTTTATGTATGCTAATGGTGATGGGGTGGGCAAGGATTTTTTCAAGGCAATTCGCTATTATAAGCTTGCTTGCAATGGTGGGAGCAATCTTGGCTGCTATAATCTTGGGCTTATGAGTAATACCAAAAACATCTATGGCAAAAATAAAAGCTCCTTATCAAAGGGAGATTTAAACTATGTCGCTTGCAATGCTGGAGATATTAAAGGCTGTGCAAATCTAGGGTATATGTATGCCAACGGACTTAATGGCGTGCCATTAAGCTATGCTTATGCGGCAAAATATTTCAAAATGGCGTGTGATTCTGCTGATGTGAATAGCTGCAATAATTTGGGGGTGCTTTATCAAAAGGGGCTAGGCGTTACACAAAATATAAGCTATGCTACTGATCTTTACGCTTATGCTTGTAATGCGGGCTTACAACAAGGTTGCGACAATTATCGTATCTTAAAGCAAGATTTGCAGATTAATCCAAATCCTACCTATACAATCAAGCCTAAGCCATCAAAGCCAGCCCCCTTTTATAAACGATAGGATAAACTAGTAAAGGAGAAATATGGATACAAATACCATATCAAAGCTTTTTGGTAAGTTTGCTTCTCATTCGTTTCCTCGGTGGTTTCAGCGCATTATCAACCGTGTGTATGTGCGGATTTTTACCATTGATCTAAGCGACTTTGCGCCAGCTGAATCTTACCCCACACTTAATGCACTTTTTACAAGAAAGTTAGCGTGTCAAAGAGAAATAGATCCTAGCGGGGATGCTCTCATCTCTCCAAGTGATAGTCTAATCACAGAGCAAGGTGCAATTGCCAATAATCTTGCTCTGCAGATTAAGGGGATGTCCTATCCTATTGATGAATTTCTTGGCATACAAGCAGGAGATGCTGATGGGTTTTCTTATGTCAATCTCTATCTTTCTCCTAGCGACTACCACCGCTATCACGCGCCATGTGATATGGAGATCATAGAGGCTCGGTATTTTGGCGGAGAGCTTTTGCCTGTAAATTTCCCATCATTGCGTAAAAATAGTAATTTATTTGTGCGCAATGAGAGAGTAGTACTTGTGGCAAACACCATTCCGTACAACACTAGAATCTACTTCGTGGCAGTAGGTGCGCTTAATGTGGGGAAGATGACATTCCACTTTGATTCTAGGATTAATACCAATGCCACGCCAGATGCGCGAGATATTTACACTTATGATACGCCTATATGTGTGAAAAAGGGCGATGAGCTTGGGTATTTTCAAATGGGCTCTACCATTGTACTAGTTATGCAAGATAGTAGTCTTGAGTCATTGACAAATCAAAAGGTGCGTTTTGGAGAGCGGATTGCACACTTTGGCGTATGAATTGTGAAGCACTTTTTATAGAAGCACTGCGTAAATCCGGGGTCTTGCTTGGTGTAGGAGATGATGCAGTGCTTTTGCAAGATAACTCATATGCCACTGGAATCCAAAGCCCTAAATATAAGCATTTACAAGGATTTTCTAGCAAAGAGTTTGCTAGAGTGCTAGATAAGCACAAGAAGCTTCTCATCGCCACAGATGGATTTTGCGAGCATATACATTTTAAGCGAGAATGGCTAAGACTTGATGAGATTGCACATAAGGCTATGCTTGTAAATCTCTCTGATATACTTGCTATGAATGCCACGCCAAAATATGCTCTACTATCCATCACACTCCCTATGCTAAACCCCAAAGAAATCACACAAATCGCCATAGCTCTAGCAAAAGTTGCTAAGAAGTATGGCATTAAATTCATTGGTGGTGATACAACCAAAGGGCAGAATCTAGCCTTTCATATAACAATGCTTGGGATACCAAATGGCAGAATTTTAAAGCGCAAGGGGCTCAAGGTGGGAGATTTGATATATTGTACAGGGAAGGTTGGGCAGAGTCTTTATGCATTATCACACTTGCTCAGAGGAGGGAAAATTGCGCGATCCAAGCGGTTTGCTCGCTTTATAGCACCCTGTTTGCGTGGTGAGTTTATCCGTCATATCGCACCTTTTGCTAGAGTAGGGCTTGATGTATCTGATGGAGTTTTAGCAGAGCTACATACGCTTAGCACGCTTAACCATCTACGCTTTAGCCATATCAAAAAATCTCGCATACCTGCATATAGAAGCGGGGAAGAGTATGAACTGCTCTTTGCCATTGCGCCGCGTGATAAACGCAGGCTTTTATGTCTAGCTAAAAGGACTAGGACACCGCTAGAGTTTATAGCAAAAGCTTCGCACATAGGCAAGCTTCCTAGAGCTAGAATCTGGCATTAATATGGGCTATAATGTGGTTAGATTCTAAACTAAGGGGGCTATGATGAAAACTTTTGGCAAGATGATGTCTGTGTTGCTATTGTGCAAGGGTCTTTGCGCGCTAGATTTAGAGAGTCAAACGCGCAATAACTACTTTGGCAATTGGTGGCAGCTTGCGACTTTTCACATAGGCTCAAGCATTGAGCTAAACACTCCAAGCGGAGGTGCTATGGGGCTAAACATCGGCGTAAGTACAGGGTGGAACTATATTTTTCATAATGATATAGATATAGGGCTAAGAGCGAAATATCTTTATGCTAATACCTCTGTTTCCACGCATTCTTTTGGGACTATGCTCTATGTGCATTCTTGGAGACAGCCTAATGCGGGGCTTTTTTCTTTCGCTCTGGGTGGTGGTATGATTAGTGCTAATCGTGCTGGACATAGTGTGCTTGGTGGGTATGTGGAAGCTGGGGTTGCTTTGTTTAAATTTTTCCCAATCAATGGGGATTTGCTTTATCGAGCTAGTTTCTATCCCGCGGGTAATGCCCTATCTATGGCTGAAATGGTGCATGGGATTCAAATTGTGTTTGGGTTTTTATAGCTAGCGCACGCGGTAGATATAGACACCAAGAGGTGCGTTAAAAATATTACTACTAGATAGGTTCTTGGTGTATTTTGGTGCATAGTGTAGTAAAAGATACTTCGCAAGACTCTTTAGTCCAACATCATAGAATCCAACATAGCCAGAAGAAAATATCACTTCATAATCCACACTAAGCCTAGCTAGAATCTGTGGCGTGATATAGGCTTGCGTATAGGAATCTAGGTATAAAAGATCTCCACTTTTTAGCGAGTCTATGGCAGTGAGAGTAGGGCTTGTCGCAAGCGCGAAGTCCTTGCCACCAAAATAGCGCGCGAACCACTCCAAATATCCACAAAACGCCTTGCCAAGCGGATCGCTCCCCTGTCCTAGCATAACAATATTCGTGCCAGCATTTGCGTGCGTATAGTCTGCTAGAAATTGTGTAGCTTGTAGGTAGTGTGGTGGCAAAAGCTTAATGCTTGTATAGCGCGAGAGCGCGCTTGGGACATTGACTAAAATATGCGCTAGCACAACAATGATAAATAGCTTACGCAAATGGACATAATACATCTTTGTATAAAACGCCACAGGCAAAAGTGCCATAACATAGCAAGGGAAAAAGTAATATGGTGTAAAAATCATTAGCACAAAAAAGCTAGCCCCATAGGCTAGAGCAGCTACAAGCAAAGCATCATAAAAGGCATAGCTTGTATGCAGGGCTTTTGTGTCATTAGTCTTTAGTGCTTGTAGCACTTTTTGCACGCGCACTGCTAGCACAGCTGGAGCAAAGAGAAACAAAAAGGGGTGATGCGCGATGGCATTTAGCATATCCTTTGCTACTTGCAAGTTTTTTAGCCCAAAGTTGGCATAGGATTTTTGGATATTTGGCACAACAAGCCATAGATACAAGCCTATAAATACGCACACTATAAGCCCTAAGGCAAGCCCCACAATGATAATAGGCATAGTAATGCGCTTATTTTTCGATCTGCTCTTATGTCCATAGTAGAATCTAAGTGCTATAAACATCGCTAAGCTCCCGCAGATGAAAAGACAATCTGGCTCTTTGTAGAACATACTAGCCCCGCCACACACGATACACACCAATGCCCACAGCCCCGATCGCTTCTGCTTGTGAGCCTTGTGAGCTAGGACAAATAACCCTAAAATATACCCACTAAGCCACACGACTTGCACTCTCTCAGGGAAGCAAACCCCCATAAACACAATCACAAAGCCAATATTTATAAAGCATATAAGCAAGGCTGCCACGCTATGGGAAAGAGGTAGGATCTGCATAAGCAGATACAATAGCACGCAAGTAAGCAGGGCAAAAAGCACAACATTGGCAAAAAAGTAGATTCTAGGTGCGGTGAGAATATCGCTTGTGGGGAAAAGGCGCATAAGGAGATTGAGATCCATAAAGGCTAGGGGGTAGAATCTACCTTTGTCAAAGTGATCAACCCCCCAATAAATAGGCTTAGATTCTATGATGTTGAAAAAAATCAGCGCATCATCAAGATTGAAGCTAACGCTTGGAGAGTAGTATATAAGCCCCCCCCCCTATAAGAATCATTACTAATGCGCTAATAGCTGCGAGTGGTTTGGATTGTGTTGAGGCTTTCATAATAGCTACCCTTTACTTGGCTACCTTTACTTGCGATTATAAAAGGCGCAATGATACCACACCAGCAAGCTAGATTCTAGGTAAAGGGTAAGGTGGCTTTACTAGAAGTCCATTTGCACAGAGATATAATATCTCCTACCCTCTCGAATATAGTTGTAAGCATTGGCGTAATTAGTACCACTGCTGACGGTATAAGGGTGATAATCCACAAAATTTACATTAAACAAATTATACGCCGCTACATTAATGCGCATATGTTTGCTAGGCTTATAGTAGCCACCTAAATGTGTAAGATAAATCGGCTTATAATATTCTCCAAGTGCTCTTGCTGCGCTATTAGCTACGCTTGGATCACCACGATAGATCCCAGCTTTTACCTCTTGGCGGATATATGCACCAAAATGCTCACTATCATAGTTGATAGAGGCGTTAAAATTATGCAATGGGACATTGGTCAATCGTGTGCCCACTTGCGTCCTATTATTTGATTTGGTGATTTTTGTAAGTGTGAAAGTATAGGCAGCGTTTAATCCTATCGCACCATAGCCCACGCTAATTGGCTTAATACTAAGCGAAGTTTCTGCGCCATAGCTTATGGCTTCACCGATATTGATATAAGTCGAGCACCCATTAGTGGCATTACAGGTAAAGCCGTTGATTGTTTGGTTATTGTTTGTAGTTGGGGTAGTAGAAATTCTATCAGTAAAGTTTGTAAAAAACCCGGTAATTGATGCGGAGAAATAGGGATTATCGCTTAAGGCAGAGAGCTCATAGTTGATACTAGATTCTGGTTTTAGGTTTGGATTCCCATAGGTGTGTGATTTTCCTTGCGCGCTTAGATTAACTACGCCATTGACAAGATTGGATAGAGATGGGGTCTTATAGCCTGTGGATATACCGCCTTTGAAAGCTAGCCAGCCACGCTTTATGGCATTATAGGAGAGATAAACTCTAGGACTTGCATTTGCTCCAAAGATGGAGTTGAAGTTCCCCCTTATCCCAGCTGTCAAAAACACTCTGTCAAATAGCCCAAGCTCACCTTCACTAAAGATTGCGCCGATATGCTGAGATTGTGTCGCATTCTTACCTGCTATTTGGAGAAGCTTGTCTCTAAAAGTGTTATACCAATATCGCCCACCGACACTTATATTTACCCCCCCCCCCCCAAGAAAATCTTCTTTAAATGCTAAAAATGCATTACTTTTATGATCTATTATCACATCGTGGCTCTCTAGTTCTCTACTATCGCCAGCATTAACGCCATTAGCACCATTAGGCTTGGCATCATTTGGCACATAGCGGTTAGGGTTAGAGGTTAGGTTATACTGCAAGCTAGAGTTTGTGCTAAAGCTTTGGAAGCTAGATTCTATATTATCGTAGTAATGCCCCTTATGTGTAGCAATCACATTAAGCCGATAAAAGTCCATATCGCTACCATAGCCATTTGCTGCAGTGCCTCCACTGCTAGTGTAGTTACCTAGGAGACCTTGAGAGTTATCATAGTTTTGCTGTGAATAGTCGATGTCTAAGTACGCGGTATTTCGCGCCTTGCTCCCTACTGACACAAGCTCGCTCCAGTTAAGCCTACCGCCGATATTGTAGCTATCAAAGGGAGCGAGTCCTACGATGTTATTTCTGCGTGCAGTTTGTAGAGCCCCATTGCTACCGCCGGGGTATTTAGCAAGATTTGTAGTAGGGACAAATGCCCTGCTATACTGCCTACCCCTAAAAGATAACCCCCAATTTTTCATCTCGTTGATGGGTCCTGCTGTGTAGAAACTAAATCCTTGCGTATTACCAAATGATTTGTTTTCTTGGAATGTATAGTCATAGCCGATACTAGCCCCCCATTTATCATATCTCTGCTTAGTGATGATATTAACCACCCCGCCAATGGCATCGCTCCCATAGAGTGTAGAAGCAGGACCACGCATCACTTCTATCCGCTCTACCATAGAAAGTGGGGGCATAAAGCTTGTAATGGAGTCGCCAAAGCCATTGGGGAAAAGACCAGAATCTGCATTGATACGCTTACCATCGACTAAGATTAGCGTATAAGAGCTTGGCATACCACGGATAGAGATGCCATAGCCTCCTGTTTTTGCCACGCCAGAATCTATGCTAACTCCGGGCACATTAGACAGTGCTTCTGCTAAGTCTCGCACTGGACGAGATGCGATGTCTTGGGGCGTTACTACAGAGATTGATCCCGGGGCTAGCAGGTGGCTTTGAGTAAATCCAGAAGCAGTGACAACCTGCTCATCTAGGAGCTTTACTTGCGGCACTGCTCCTTGCTCCGGAGAGTTAGGCTCTGGCTGAGCTAGGAGCAGTAGCGGAGCTAGGGGGATACCTAGAATCTTTGCTTTGCAACCAAAGTTGCTTGTATATGTGTAAAAAATGTATTTCATCTTGTGTCCTTTAGTTAGCATTTAGGTTAAGTAATCATTTGTAATATTATAATAATACAAATGATTATCAAATAGATAATAGTGCAACAAAACTGAAATCTATCTAAAAATAAAAATTTTTCTTATCATTAATTTTAGTAGATTTGGGGGTATTGGTGCTGTTTGTGGGTAGGGTGATCTGGACTACTGCCTTTTAATGCGCACTTTCATAATACTCTTGCGCTCACCATCATAGCGTATCTCAAATACACCGTCTTTGCTTTCTTGGCAGATTTGTTTAAAAACATCGCCCCAGCTTTCCTTGCTATATGATGAAGCACTTTTATAGTAGTTGTGCTTTATCCAATTGCCAATGGTGGAGACAAGAGCGAAAGATTGAGAGTCTTGTGTGTTGTCAATAGCTTTGCATAGGAGCTTGATTAGAGCTTTGTTGTTTGCAAGAGTGATTGGCGTATCTAGCTCATCATAGCTATTAAACGCCTGCTTTAGCTCCTCTCGTGCCTTATGACTCCCAAAGCCAATGGCTGGGATTGCCCATCTGCGTATCTCTTGGGCTAAAGAAGCAAAGTCGCTATCACTTGTAGCAAGTGCGAAGCAGTCCATTGTCTGCTGATAGAGCGTATGCATCACATCAATGGTTAGTCGTATATCGCTGGCGTTTTTTGCCTTATGGGTGGAGTCCTTGGCACTAGATAGAATCTGTATAGGCTCGATGGAGTATTGCAGTAGTGCTTCTGTCCAAGGACCTAGCATTTCCTTGCGCCAGTCCCCATACGCCTTTTTAATGCATACTTCCCCAATTTCATCAAGTCTCTTCATAATCTCGTGGCATAGTTTATGACTAATGTTTTCGCAGTCGATAAAAAGCGCGATTTTCTTCGCCCGGCTAGATTCTATCATTATCTACTTCTTGTTTGAGTTGTGAAAAGCTTCTGGGTATTTCGCTTGCAATGCGTGGATAATGGCAATGATCTCTTCTTGCCCATAAGGTGCTTCATCATCAAAGCTATCAAGCTCATCGCTATAGGCTTGGAGAATTTGCTTGAGTGCTGAGCGTTTAAGCCCAGCAAAATGTAAGGCGACACAAAGCATATCAAAAAGCTCTAAATCGTTTTCATTTGTAGAATCTACTTTTTCATTCTTGCTAGATTGTGCGCAGTGTTTGCTCATTGCAATCTCCTTATGTTGTTTTAATTGTGATAAGACTTTGCACCTGAGCTTTTATCTCATCATAAAAAAAGCTCTCGCGAAACCCTTCCATTTTGCCACCAGCAGCATTTTTATGCCCCCCGCCATTGAAAATCTCCTTACTCACCGCACACACATCACAACCCCCATTAGCACGCAAAGAGATATTGCCTTTAGCATTTATATCGATATAAAAGTCATATTCTGGATTTTGGCGTAGGAAAAGATTAGCAAGCACGCTAATCCCACCCATAGAGTAGCTTAAAAACCCCACCTTATCGCGATAATGTATGGTGCATTGCTCTTTGAGTGTGCCAAGTAGTGCAACTTGCTTTGTGCTTGTAATGTGATCCATTGTTTCATTATCTGGATCGCCTTCTAGTGCGCATTTTTTAAGTACAAATATAGCATTGTCAAACTCTACTGCGTCTTTCTCTCTCCCTAAATATGATCTAGCTGCTTCAAGCAAGTTAAACTTATACACTCTATGGGGCTTATCAAACATAAAGCGATTGAGCTCATTGCTTCCGGCAATGAGCCCCAAAGCCACCTTACCAAACTCAAACCCATAGCCATTTTCATACCAGATATCCACGGAGTTTATCATTTCCACCATATCGACAAGCGGGGCAATATGCGTGGGCGAGTGGATTACTTTTAGCATTATAGATTCTACTATGTCTTCAAATCTCTTTGTTTGAGTAGATTCTAAGGCTTTTGGGTAGAGATTTTGTAAGGTTTCAAAGGTGATTTTTGTCGCGCATTTACTAGAATCTAAATGATACCAATCAAACATTTTCGCGCACTCTTCCCCACTAATGTGATGATCGAGTAAAAGTAGGGATACATCTTTTTGCTGGAGTTTGTAAGCATTGACTCGCTCATAGGCATATTTTGCTTCACTAAGGGTAAGATTAAGATCGGTAATGAGGATCAAAAAGCTTTGGTGTGTTTTGGTGCGAAATCTCTCTTCAAAGGCAAAATGTGTATCAAGGCGCGTGAAAATACTCTGCAATCGCACCATAATCTCTCTGCCGTAATTGGCATTATAAAACTCTATATCATCAAAAAAGTAGCGCGAGATAAACTGCGCCCCATAGCCATCAAGATCAATATGCGAGAGATGAAAGACTTTCATAATCTATATCCTTGTGTTGTTATCAAAAGTTTGGTGAGATTAAGCCTACTTGCTCAAATTTTGCATTTGGATCAATTTCTGCATAGCTTATAACTGGAATCCTTGCTTTAATATCACGCACTTCTTTAACCATAACACGCCGTAACTTAACATCAGTGGCGATGACGCCATAGATATTTTTCTCTTTCATTGCCTCTATGGCATTTTTAAGTCCTAGGGTAAATTGCTCAGATTCTGCGGCAGTGAGTGCTAGCACTTGTCCGTAATCTGGGTCATTTTTAATGCGCGCTTTAAGATATTCTTCATCAAGTGGAGAAAATCCTATAATCTTCAGCACACCATCAGAATCTACAAAAGTCTGTGTAATCACTCTAGCAAGCCTAGCGCGCACCCCTTCAATAATCACATCAAGATCCAAGCCTAGCGCGTGCTTATCAATAGTTGTTTCAAGGATTGTAAGCATATCTCGTATAGGCACTCGCTCTGCAAGTAAAGCTTGTAGTACCATACGGATAACAGATGAGATTTTGCGCGCTTCTTCGACTAGGGCAGGGTAGTCATCGCTCATACGACTTAATATGCCATTAACTTCATCACGCGTAATAAACTCTTGTGCGTTGCGCGTCACAAGCTCACTAATATGCGTAGAGATTACAGAAGATGGGTCAAATACTGTGTATCCCGCAATAATGGCATCTTCTTTGTCTTTTGCATCAATCCACACTGCATTCATACCAAATGCCGGCTCTTGCACTTCTACACCTTCAATTTTTTTGCCCACAACACCTGTGTCAAGGGCTAGAAATTTGGTGGGCATAACCATCCCCTCACCGATGACCACACCCTTTAGCTTGACTTCATAATTTGGCGATGGGAGCATAAGATTATCACGGATTCTAATTTGAGGCATTAAAAATCCATAGTCGTGCGCGATTTTTTTGCGCATTGATCGCACGCGCTCAATTAGCAAGCCACCTTGCTTTTGATCTGCTAGTCCAATAAGCTCAAACCCAAGTTCAAGCTCTAGGAAATCAACCTTTAGCGCATCTTTTAGATTTTGCTCCTCTTCTTTGCGGATTTCTTCTTGCGTTTTTTCTGGCTTGGGGGCAGGGGAGAGATCAGGCTCTACTCGAGACTCTTCTACGCCTGCGCTGAAGTTTGTGTTAAATTTCTTATTCACCCAATCAAGCAGGATAGAAAATAGGCTTTTTTCATCTTCTCTAGAGAGTAGCCAAGCGACAAAGAGCAAGATGGTCCCCACAAACAGCAGCGAGAAAGTAGGAAGCCCGGGGATTGAAGCAAAAAGTAGCAAGATCATACCCACAATGACTAGAGTTTTCGACTGAGAGGTAAGCTGGGAGACCAGATTTTGCGCGAAGCTTTCTTTGGTATTTTCTTGCGCAGCGGTGCGTGTAGCTACAATGCCCGTAGCCGTAGCAATAATAAGGGCTGGAATTTGCCCGACAAGTCCATCGCCTATGGTAAGAATCGTAAAGGTCTGTGCTGCTTGCGCTAAGCCCATATCATACTGGATCATACCGACTAAAAATCCGCCAACAATATTGATGATAGTGATGATAATAGAAGCGATTGCATCACCTTTGACAAATTTGCTCGCCCCATCCATTGAGCCATAAAAATCCGCTTCTTGTGATAGTGCGCTGCGACGGAGTTTGGCTTCTTTCTCATCGATTAGCCCACTATTAAAGTCTGCATCAATTGCCATTTGCTTACCGGGCATCGCATCAAGGGCGAAGCGTGCGCGCACTTCTGTAACGCGCGTAGAGCCGTTGGTAACGACAAGGAGATTTACAAGCACCAAAATACTAAAAATAATCACCCCTATGACATAATTTCCGCTAATAGTAAATTCCCCAAATGCGGTGATAATATCACTCACAGCACTAGGTCCGCGATAGCCCTCTGTAAGAATCATACGCGTGGTAGCGACATTGAGTGCTAAGCGAAATAGCGTAACAATGAGCAGTAGGGTAGGGAAGGCGGAAAAGTCCGTAGGCTTAGTGATATAAAGCGCGATGAAAACGATGAGAATTGAAAGCATAATGGAAATAGTTAGCAAAAAGTCCAAAACTATTGGTGGTAAAGGGACTATGATAATCATAAGAATGCAAAGCAAAAACGCCACAACAGTCAAATCCTTACTATGTAGCATAGCCTGTGCAAATGCAATAAGCTTTTGCAGTGCTGTTTGTCCCTTAGATGCCATATAATGCCTTGTATGTGATTGTTGCAAGTGCGGATTTTAGCGAGTTTTTTGTAAAAAATAGCTTTGACTTTAAGAGTCAAAGCTTATACCTAATGTTGTAGCGGACACCATAGAATACAGAGATTTAACTTTACTTTTAGATTCTATTTTATACAATCACAACTTTATTTTAACTACCAATCAGGAGGTCATTTATGGCTTTGGATACGGCGAAAAAGCAGCAGATCATCGGTGATTTTGCTCGCGATACAAAAGATACAGGTTCCTCGGAAGTGCAGATTGCTCTCCTTAGTGAGAGAATCTCCACGCTAACTACACACCTAAAGGCAAATCCTAAGGACCACTCAAGCAGACTAGGACTGCTAAAACTCGTAGGACGCAGAAAACACTTGCTTAAATACCTAAAACGCACTAAATACGAGACTTACACGAAACTCATCGCGACTCTCAACATCAAAGATCGCTAGGTAGATTCTAGGCTACCTACGCGCTATCTACCATATGTACGCTGTGGTAGTGGGTGGATAACTAAAATATAGTGTCGCATTGTTTAATTTAGTTTAGTTATGAAAACTATAATTTTCATACTTTTACATATATTATCTGTATCCTAATATCCCTTATATATGACTACGCTTTTGTTTGAATCTATGCCAAAATGCGCGTAAAAATTGGCGAAGTTTGCGATATGGGGATTTTATACAATCTTCAAGTGCTAGCAAGTGCATTGCGCGTTTGTACCGCTGTTTTTAGACTGTTCCATTCCTAGAATATCCATAGTTGTTATGGTGCCACTTAAGTAGGTCTAATTTTCGTGGTAGAATATTGGACTTAAGTTTGTATCAACAACTAGCCCCTCTCTCGTGTGAAACTTTTTAAAGAGAGAAGCTAGATTAAAATGCAGGTTGAAAGCGATTATAAAAGCTTATGCGTTAGCACTCAGCCAGTTATTCAGCAACTTTTACTAAGCGGTCATTTAGCATTTGTGGTTGTCGAGCATTGTCTTTCATTACCATATGTAAGTTGGCAATTTGTTTTTCGCTAGCAGTTTGTTGTGCTTTTAGCACCACCCATTGGACCTTTTCAGTACAAGGAGGGGTTGTTAGGCTACCTGTAAATGCGTAGTATCCATGTTTTGTCGGCAATAATTTATCCGGATTGAAATCATTGATATCTAAAACAATACCCACTTCTTTTGGTGTAGCAATTGAGATTTTATTTAATTCCATATTCGCCGCACCTTTTTCAAAAAGAACTGCCAAAACTAAAATTGCACCATCTTTTGTTTTATGCACAAAATGTGCTTCTAGTGGATATTTTTTACCATTTAACTGGTTTTCAGATGGTGTGTGGAAATGCGTTTGTATAAGCTTGTAAGCTTTTCCTTCAAATACTACATCTCCGCTATCATCAAAATTCGCTTGGATAGTGTGTCCGTTATTTACCAAGCTAGCTGAACTTGGCTTATAGGCTATATTTAGCTCATTTTTAGTTGTTTTTGCATTTTTTGCGATAATATTAACGGGAGATTGAGTTGTCCCAATTTTACAAGTTTCATAGCCCAAATTGCCCCATACTTCTGGACCATTATCCACTTCATACCCCCAATGAGTCATATGGTTATCGCTAGCATATGCTATGGATGTAGCCACTAAAATAAAACTAAGAGTTGATAACATTCTTTTCATTATCTATCCTTCCAAGATATAGCTTTGTATGAAAACTTTACCTAGTTAGTTTTGAGTTTTCAGCTATTAATTCTAGATATAAAAAAATAAAATAATACTTAATACTTTTGAGTTTTAATGGGATTTTTATTCTTTTTTAAACTCATATATCTCGCATAAGCCATAATGTAATTTCATCGGCCAATAATATATCATTGGCTAAGAGATAATTGTCTTTTACAGTGCATATTTTTTCTTCTAATAGAATTGCTAAACGATTTGCATTGATATGTGGATGGATAAAAGGAAGCAATACCCCAGAATCGCTCCTAAGTCCCAAAAACACTGCTTCAAAGGCTAGATCCCCGGAGCTTAGATTCTCACATTCTTTGGCTAAAGGATTTTGTATGTAGGCTCGCAAATCTTTTGCACCCTTGTAGCGCACCTTCCCTACCCTACCCACTGCCCCTACTCCACAGCCCAAATACTCCTCCCCAGCCCAATATTTGCGATTATGTAGGCATTTGTAGGGGCGCGCAAAATTTGAAATTTCGTATTGGGAGAATCCACACTCGCTAGTAATTGTGCGCACAAGCTTTGCTTGCATAGCAAGATCATCTCCTTGCTCGCGTGTGGAAGTGGCTAGGGATTGATACTTGTAAGCAAAGCGCGCGCCTTGCTCAATCATTAGTGAGTAGGCGGAGAGATGATCAACAGCAAGCGCGCAGGCTTTTTGTATATCATTATAAAGCGTAGTCTCATCATCAAAAGGTGTGCCATACATCATATCTATGCTTCTATGTGGGAAAACTTGCGCTGCTTCTAGGGCTTGGTAAATATCTTGCCCACTATGATCGCGCTCTAAAAATGCAAGCTTGTTTTTATCAAAGCTTTGCACGCCTAAGCTTATGCGCGTTACTCCCAAGCTTGCTAGATCCTTACACCACTGCGATTGCAGGGAGTTTGGATTAGCTTCTATAGTGATTTCTTGCACACTTTGCATATCGCAAAATCGCGCGATTTGCTCAAATATCAGCGCATACGCGCTACTAGGCAGTAAGCTTGGTGTGCCACCACCAATGTAAATGCTATCAAGCTGCACAAAATTAGCACTAGATCTTAGCGATTTAGATTCTAGCACTCCAGAATCTTGTATGCTAGATTTCTGCTCTATCCCCCTAGAATCCAGCAAGCTAGACTCCAATCTGCCGTGATAGTATCCATCTAGCGTGCTAGCAATATCAAGCAGCAGGGCTTGCACATAAGCTTGCTTCACACTAGAATCTGCTCCCGTATAAGAGCTAAAAGCACAATATCCACACTTACTCGCACAAAATGGTATGTGAATGTAGAGTATCATAGGGCGCAGCTCCATAGCATTTAGATTCTAGCTTCAAGCGTTTTCTACTAGAATCTTAGCTTATTCTACACTTCAGGAGTATTGATAAAAAAGTTTTTACTATTCTTGCTGTGTGCATTTGTAAGCACACAGAGCTTCAAGCTATCAGCCTATCACAAGCAAGAGCACAGGGCTAGCTGTCTCTACGCACGAGCTAGAGATGCCATTTGCTACATAAACCCAACACTTCTTAACTTCTGCCATATTATACTTGGTGTTTATAACTTCTAGCCCCTAGAATCTAGCCACCAAAGCACACGCCCATAAATTTTTCTCCAAGCCCGCCACCCAAAAGCTGCCGCACACGCAGAGCTTCAATTTCATATTGTCTAGGATTTATCTCAAGTAGGCTTTGTAGCAGCTCCGTAATCCCAAACTCCACCAAAAGCGTATTAAGCCTATCGCAAAATATCTCGCGCGCGCCATTTTCTATAAATATCTGCCTTAATAGAGTAAAATCAACATTATAAGTGAGATCAATCCTACCAAAAAGCTTAGGAGCATCACGCATAATCTCTGCTAGATCAAAGATTCTATGCTCCCCATACCCCCGTAAGCTAAGCCCCCTACTCCCCAAAGGCGCGTAATCAAAGCTTAGAAATCTCCAGCATTTTGCCCCTTTGGCAAAGCTACAAAGCCCACGCACAAATTCCACCCACCCAAGTGGAATCTCGCCACTAGTAAGCCCATAGTGTTGCATAAAGCCATCGATTTCGCGCGCATTTTTAGCACGCGCGAAATCTTGCCACTCTAGGCGTAAAGATTCCCTAGAATCCACTATATTCTGTCCATTTGTAAAGCCACAGAGCATTTCTCTATGTCCGCCCCGCTCGCACACAATCTCACAAGCAAATGCATCAAAGAGCTCATTGCTTACGACAAACACACTCTCATCTATCCCCAAAGCTACATCATCAAAACTGTTTGCTTGCATAATCGTACGCGACGCAATGTTTAGCCTAGCTTTAGTCTGCAAGGTTGCTAAAGGCTCGATAATAGTGCATTTCGTATAGGGCAAGACGCCTTCACTTAATACATCTAAAAAGTCGTATATATCACATAGTAGCTCGCCGTGATGTGCGCCAATCTCCACGATATGCAACGGTAGCGTAAGCTGGCTAGATTCTAGAAGTGTAAGAATATGGCGTGCGATCGCCCCGCCAAAAAATCTCGAAGCACTCACTGCAGTGTAAAAATCTCCACCTTTACCTATATGCGCGTGATGATAGTAGCCTAGCTCACCATAGAGCCATTGCTCCATCACATTACCAAAGCTCCACTCCATAGCCTACCTAGAATCTATATGCGTATAAAAACCCTAAGCGCAAATGCCTAGGATAATTTGAGACAATGAACGATGAGTTATTGTTTTTGACCTTAAGATTTGCATACACAGGCATACCAAAAAACACTTCAAAGTAGTGATGCTCACGCCCTTCAAATCCTATCCCCACCTTTGGCATAGTTTCTTGCAGAAGTAAAAGTATCTTATCTTGCTTGTAGTAGTAAGTGGTGTATTCTGCGCTAATGGCAAGACTCCAAGAGAATCTATCCCCTAGGTAGAATCCCCACTCATAGCCAAGCCCTGCGCCAATTTTAGCACCATTTAGCTCAAATAGCCCGGGCTCTTGCGCGCTGTGAAAACCAATTGATGAGAATCCAGTGTGCAAATCATAGCGCAAAATGTGTCTAGGAGCTACACGATACACTCCACCGAAAATCCCCATAATGTTGCCATCTTTGGCGTGGATCTTTTTGGTTATGTTTAGTGTAGTGTCTTTCTCAAACAGCACCCCATCACCGCTAAGAATTGACACGCCAAGTGTTAGGGCGTGCTTTTTGACTCTTTTTTGATCCTGTGTTTGCTCGATCTTTGCGCAAGAGCTATATTCTTCATTGCATAAACTCTGGGACAAAGATGCAAGCGCACTGGCATAAAGCCAAGGAGTGATCGCACAAGCCACCAGCAACAAGACACGCACAGGAAACCTTTACTAGAAATGCTATATTATAGCAGAATCTAGCGTGTATCAAAATGGATTCTAGGGTCAATTAGCGTATAAGTAATATCACTAATAATCCCAAACGCAAGAGCCAAAAGCGTGAAAATATATAAGCTACCAAACACTACTGGATAATCTCTATTTAGCAAGCTCTCATAGCCCAAAAGTCCTAGCCCATCAAGGCTAAAGAGCATCTCAATCATCAAGCTCCCGCTTAGAAACATTCCTAGAAATGCACTAGGAAAAGATGCGATGACCAGAAGCATTGCATTGCGGAAAATATGCCCATAGAGTATGCGCGCTTCATTTGCACCCTTTGCCCTAGCACATAGCACATAAGGCTTGTGTAGCTCATCAATGAAAGAGTGCTTTGTGAGAAAAGTAAGCCACGCTAGAGAGCCAAGAGAAAGACATAGCACTGGTAGTGTGATATGGTGGAGATAGTCAAGCACCTTACCAAACACGCTTAAGGAAGCAAAATCATCGCTTGTAAGCCCACGCAGTGGAAACACTTGCCACATACTTGCTAGCAACACTATCCCCACCACGCCAAACAAAAACGGCGGCACAGCATTGCATACCACAATGATAAAGGAGCTTATACTATCAAATGTAGAGCCATTGCGATAGGCGTTATACACACCAAGTGGGATAGAGATAAGATAAATAAGCAAAGTGCTAAATACACCAAGACTAATGGACACAGGCAACTTCTCGCAGATAATCTCCCACACAGGAGCTTTTCGGTAGTAGCTCTCCCCAAGATCAAAGACAACATAGGATCTAAGCAGTAGCGTAAATCTCTCCCACAAGGGCTTGTCAAAGCCATATTGCACCTTAAGCTCCTCTATAAGCTCTTGAGATAAGCCTTGAGTAGCTTTATAATCTTGGGGCTTGATCCCGCCTCCAGCTTCATTAAGGTTTGCGCTCTCTATTTTGCTTATTATCTGCTCCACAGGACCGCCAGGTGCGAGCTGTATAAGCAAGAAATTTAGCACAATAATGCCAAAGAGCGTGGGGATAAGCAGTCCCAAACGCTTTGTAATGTAGGCAAACATCGGATACCTTCTGTATTATGCTATATCTTAGAGAGTTACACCAGGATTCTAGGACCACGCCTTAAGTGCGCTAGAATCTAGCTAGTTTTAATTGCCACGGACAATTGTTGTGTAAGTGTTATAAAACCCAAGCACACTAAAGACTTTAGAATCTACACTTTTAATGGATTGTATCTTGCCATTTTTTGCTGCAGTTTCTACTGAGCAATCACCCGTGGATACAAGGCTTAAAATGCTTGTGCAAGTCGCTTGCCCTTCTTTAGAAGCACCACTGGCAGAAGTCGCAGTTATAGGCAAAGACACATCAGTATAAAGCATACCAACAGGGGAAGGAAAAGCACATCCAGACAACGCCAAAGTCGCCACCATACTCAAACCTACAAACACTCTTTTCATACAAACACTCCTCAAGATTCTTACACCCATTGCTAAAAAGGTGAGCTAAGATTGTATAAAAAAAAATTTAAATGGATTCTAAACGATTCTAAGAATTACGGTGGGGCTTTATACTTAATAGCATCGCAGGGATAATAAACACACTCACAATAGAAGCAAACATCAACCCACCAATAAGCACCGAGCCAAGCCCACGATAAATCTCGCTCCCCTCTCCTGCAAACACTACCAAAGGCAGAAGTGCCAGCACACTTGTAAGCATACTCATATAGATAGGTGAAAGGCGTGTTTTGGTAGAATCTAGCACACTCTGTATCCAAGGCATTTGGTATTCTCGGTAATTAATCTGCGCTTGATAGATGATTAAAATCGCATTATTTACCACACTTCCCACAAGGATAATAAAGCCTAGCATCGTGATGACATCAAGATTTTGCGGAGCGATGAAGCAGTTGGTAAAAAAAAGCCCCATAAGTCCCCCGCTCACAGCCAAAGGCACAGAGGCGATGATAAGCAACGGGTAGAAGAAATTTCCATACAGTGCGCACAAAACTAAATAGGTAATCGCCACAGCGAGCAAAAATCCGCCTAAAAGCTCACCTTTTAGGATACTAAGCTTATCAGCATTACCATTTAGTGTGATTTTCAAATTGGGGTAAGCTTTGGCGATTGGCGGGATAATATCGGCTCTAATGATAGAGATAATTTCTTCAAGTGGGGTATTGTCACTTGGGTTGATAATTAGCAAGAGATTGCGCTTTTGCTCAAAATGGCGGATTGTAGAGACTCCTAGCGTACTTTGCACTTCGCTTAATGCTCCCAACATAATGATTTTGCCATTTGGCGCGTAAATTGGTGCGTATAAAATATCTTCTGGCGAGTGGTTTCTATCTCTAGACAGCAAGATAAGATCCCTATATGTATCATCAATCTTCGCAGATCCTAGTGGCTTCCCACCTAGCAACACGCTGACAATATTCCCAAAACTTGGGATATCAAACCCATTTTCTAAGAGAGCAAAGTTGTTGGGGTAGAGATTGATCTCTCGATTATTAGAAGCAAGAGCGGGCACTACGCGCACACTCATATTGCTAAAATGCTCTTTTATACGATCGCGCATTTCTTTGGTCGCTTCAGCAATATGATCCAAATTGTCCCCGCTAATATTAATGTCAATACTTGAGCTAGAAGCCCCGCTAAAGATCTGCTGTCGCAGTGCCACACCACTAATACCCGGGATTTCATCGATCACTTCGCGTGCAAAATCTACAAGCCTTTGACTCTGCTTAGGATCATCAGCAATAAGATAGAATGCAATCGAGCTTCCCGCACTAATGAAAAAACTCTTAATTGCTGGTATATCCTTTGGGCTAGCTTGCTTGTAGCCATTATCTTTCAAAAAAAGGGTGATTTTCTCTGCGATTTGCTCCGCGATATAACGCTTTTCGACAAAGGATAAACCCGGAGGCATAGAAATGTAGGTGTTGATGAAGTTGCGTTCACCCTTTGGTAAATAATCTGTCTTAGGGAAAGTGATGAAGTTAAAAATAACGCAAAAACCCAGAAACCCAGCTATGGTATAGAATCTAGTTTTATTACTTTGGACACATTTATACACAAAATACATAATCCGATCGCTACATCTTGTACCAAATGCACCAATCCTTTGGCTAAATGAGTTCTGGGCTTTAGGCTCTTGTAAAAAAAGTAGCAAAAATGTTGGCACGATAAGGACACAAATCACAAATGCCAATACAATGGCACTGCTAGTAGCGATCCCAATATCTGCAAAAAGCTGTCCTGCCTCATCTTTAAGATACAAAATAGGCACAAAAATCGCAATGGTTGTGATGCTTGAAGCAAAGAGCGCCCCCACAACTTCTCTCACCCCTGTAAGTGTAGATTCTACGGGGGAGTCTGGCTTATTGGCGCGATTGCGGATAATGGACTCTAGCACGACAATGGCAGAGTCTATTACCATAGAAACAGCAAAGGATATACCCGCAAGGGAGATAATGTTTAAAGTTCTGTCACAAATATGCAGCACGATAAATGTCCCCACAATGCTTAGGGGTATCACAAGGGCTACGAGCACCAAGGAAGTAAGATTACGCAAAAATAGCAATAAAACCAAAATAGCAAGCACCATACCTAGCAGCACACTTCGCTTCACTTGCGCAATGGCATTTAGGATAAACTCTCTTTGATCATGTCCCCATTCAATTGCTAAGCCGTATTTTTCTAATACTTCTGTATTTAGCTTATGTGTAAGCTTCTCTATAGAATCTGTCATTTCTAGGATATTGGCATCAGCAGTGGGGCGGATTTGGATAGAGAGCACATGCTCACCATTGTAGTTATTATAGTTTGTTTTTTTAGAGTAGCCTTGCTCCACGCTAGCAATATCCTTTAGGCGAGTTACCTTGCCATTTTGCACGCGAATAATGGTCTCTAGTACTTCATCAATGGAGCGATACTCGCCGATGGTTTGCACACGATAGTTACGCTGATCAAAGTCAATACTCCCAGCAGATATGTTGCGGTTTTGCTTGTTTATGGCGTTGATGATGTCTTGGATAGTAATGTTATTAAATGCGAGCTGAGAAGTGTTTAACACGATTTGGATTTGTTGCTGTACACCACCTGTAAGTATGACTTCCCCTACACCCGCAATACGCTCATAATGCTGAAGCACTTCACTCTCTATAATGCTCCTTTGCTCATCAACCCCCCTATCAATCATACCATCATTATCTATGGAGAGCTTCTTGAGCGAAACAAAAAGATATACACTTACAGGGATTATTTCACCTGTAGTTTTAACAATGGGCTTTTGCACATTCTCTGGGTAGCCAGAAATCTCTTCAAGCTTGGCACTCACTTCTACAAAGGCATTTTGCAAGTCTGTATCAAGCCCAAATTCAAGATTAACAATCCCTATACCATCACGCATTGTAGCGGTTAGCGCTTGGAGATTTTTTAGGTTTTTTAAGTAGGATTCTTGCTTTTGGATAATTTCCTTTTCTACTTCATAGGGTGAAGCACCCGGATAAGAAGTGTAAATACTAATTGTTGGGCGTGTGGTTTGAGGCAGGAGTTGGTAAGGGATTTGCACAAAAGAAATCACCCCAAAAAGCACGATAAATATCGCTACAACACTCGCTAGCACAGGGCGCAAGAGAAAAAATCTAAGCACACTCATTTGCGTTTTACAACTCGAACTTCTGCATTATCACTCAAATTATCCTGTCCGCGTAACACTAGTAAGTCATCAGTCTTTAGTGCGCCAGAGACAAGGGACTTAGAATCTTGCGTGGCAAGGATTTTTACAGGCAAACGCACAGCCTTTTGCGCACGGATTGCAAAGACAAAGGTGGCGTTGTTTTTATACACTATACTATCACGCGGAACAATGAAACCTTTCTCTCCTCCTGATATATCAAGGAGTGCGCGCGCTGCCATTCCATCCAAAAAGCTCCCATCATTACGCACAGCAATATATACAGGAAATGTTCTAGAAAGCGTATCGGCACGTGGGATTAGCGCAGAAATTGCCCCCTGATATTCTCTCCCACCTATGATGAGCTTGACCTTTTGCTTTGGGCTTAGGGCGCGCGCAACAGAACTTGGCACATCAATGATCACTTCTGTATCACGCGAATTTAGGATCTGACACACCACTGCTCCTGTTTGCACCCATTCACCCTCATGTGCGCGCTGCTCCACAACTATCCCATCAAAAGGTGCGTAAATGACCTTTTGATTCTTTTGCACTTTGGAAATTGCTAGTTCGCCTAGCAAGGCTTGGATTCTAGCTTCTTGGGATTTGACTTCATACTCTAAGTTTTCATACTGCTGGATAGAGATTGATTGAGACTGCAAGAGATTTTTATACCGCTCTAGTTCGTTTTTCTGTCGTTCTAATGTATAGCGCGCATCAGCGATCTTTGCTTGCTTGATCTTGATATCCTCCAAAAGCAAGGCAGAATCTAGAGAAATAAGCCTCTGTCCCTTTTTAACATTATCCCCAATAGAAAAGTACACTCTTTGCACCACGCCTTGCGCAGAAGTAGCCACGGAGCTAATCTCCTTAAAGCGCACGATTCCCACAAAGCTCTCTATCTTGCTTAGTGCCCCATACTTAATCTCCACACTCTCCACAGGCACACTCTTTGCCACTCCTGATTGCAAAAAAGCTATGCAAAGCAAAGTGGTGATTTTTTTCATTGCAGCGCCACTTTCTCAATTTTTTCAAGTAAACTACGCAAAAGAACCTGATCTTGCTCGCTTAAGGCTGTATCAAAAATTGTGTCCATTTTGTCTTTCAAAAATGAAATTTCTTCAAGTTTTTGTAACCCTGCTCGCGTAATATACACATACGCTACACGCTTATCCTTTGGGTCTTTATACTTACTAACAAAGCCCTTTTGTTCAAGCGTGGAGAGTAGGCGCGATGTAGTTGTGATATCTTTTAGTAAAGCTTGTGTAAGATCACTTACACGCATTTCTTTATCCATTGAGTGTAGGATATGTAGCACCCAGAGTTGCTCTAGTCCAATACCAAAAGGACGCAAGAGATTGATCATATAAGTTTCAAGTAAGCGCGCTGTGTGCCCAAAAAACGCCCCTACACTCTTTTGCTGCAAGTCCTTTTTATTGCAACATGCCATACCCTTCTCCACTGCTATTAGATATTTTTGATAAAGGCAACCACTTCTTGCACAATCCAATCTGGCGTAGAAGCCCCAGCAGTGATTCCACACATTTGCTTCCCTACAAACCAGCTAGAATCTATCTCACTTGTATCTTCTATAAGATAGCTATCTTTACAATGTTCAAGTGCGATGCTTAAAAGTTGCTTGGTATTAGAAGAAGTCTTGCCACCTACTACAATCATAATATCCACTTCCTTGCTAAGCTCCTTACAGGCACGCTGATTATCAAAAGTCGCATTACAAATCGTATTAAACACACGCACTTCTGCACAGTTTTCTATAAGATAACCAGCAATCTCATTAAATTTCTCTATTTGCTTAGTGGTTTGAGAAATTAGGGCAACTTTGCTTTTAAAGCTATGCTGCTTTAGCTCCTGTAAGCTTGCTACCACCAGTGCGCCATTTTTTGCGTAGCTTTTCACACCTTTAATCTCTGGATGATCTTCATCACCAAAAATCACCACTTCATAGCCATCTTCACTCATCTTCTCCACAATTTGCTGTGGCTTAGTAACAAATGGGCAAGTCGCATCAACTATACGGACAGGCTTTGTAGTGATTGACTCTAGGACTTGCTTGGGGATTCCGTGAGTGCGGATAATGAGCGTAGAATCACCTTGTATGTTATCATAAGTTTCTTTAAGCTCTACATTAAAGTCGTTTTTTAGGCGATTGATTTCTTGATAGTTATGGATAAGCGGTCCTAGCGTAGAGCTGTTTTTGTTTTTTTCAGCGATTTTTATGGCTCTACGCACCCCAAAGCAAAATCCCAGCTTCCTGGCAAGCTTCACTTTCACATCATCTCCTTATCTAATAATCTAGCAAACGCACTTCTGTTATCTCACGCAAAATCTCTAAAAAATTGGGAAACGACACGCCTATGCACATTTCATCATCAATCGCTACCCCTAGCCGTAGCCCCATAATCGCAAAGCTCATAGCGATCCTATGATCCCCAAAACTACGCAACAAGATAGCACTAGAATCTACCTTTTTAGATTCTAGCCCATTGCTTAAACCATCTATGCCAAAACCATCTTCTTTCTCTTCGCAGACAATACCTAGCGCAGTAAGATTGTTAATAATCGCGTGGATTCTATCTGTTTCTTTCACGCGCAACTCTTTGGCATTACTTACTTCACTACGCCCACTAGCAAAGCAGAATGCTATGGCAAGTGCTGGCAGTTCATCAATGAGCCAAGAAATATTATGGCTCACATTCACTGCCTTTAGTGGGGCGCTTTGCACATAAATATCGCCCACTTCTTCATAAACACACGCTTTGTAGCGATACTCAATAATCACACCCATAGATTCTAACACCTTAAAAGCCTCAATGCGTGCGGGGTTTAGCAAGACATTTTTTAGCAATACGCTAGAGTCTGGAGTGATCGCCGCAGCCACCGCGAAAAAAAACGCACTTGATGGATCAGCGGGGATAGCTATATCAAGTGGTTGTAGTTTATGGCTTAGTGGATTGATAGTAATGCTACATAGTCCCTGCTTGCTCTCTTTAGCGATCTGCGCACCCATACCACAAAGCATTTTCTCTGTATGATCCCTTGTGTGCTCTCTTTCGCTATACACACTAGAATCTTTAGCAAAAAGCGCGGCAAGAATGAGTGCGGACTTTACCTGCGCGCTAGCTATCTCACTTGTAAAGCGAAAGCCCTGCAGCTCTCCGCCAACCACACTAAGAGGCGCATAGCCACCACTTCTACTATAAATCCGCGCACCTATGCTTTGCAAGGGCTTTATCACGCGATTCATCGGGCGAGCGTGTAAATACTTATCTCCACTTAGGACAAAGTAGCCATTTTGCGCGCTTAAAAGCCCTGTATAAAGGCGCATTGCAGTTCCTGCATTTCCGCAATCAAGCACAGAATCTGGCTCTGCAATTTTGCTAGGAGGAGTGAATATAAAGTTTCCTCTACAGCTCTGCTCTTCCACCTTTAGCCCAAGCTTCCTAGCTATTTCAAGGGTATGGAGTGTATCTTGTGCGAGTAAGTAATTATGCACGACACTTGGGGCTTCAGCCAGCAAGGCAAACATCGCACAGCGATGAGAGATTGACTTGTCTGGTGCGATAGAATCTATCTCTTTGTGAAAGCCTTTAGCTCTAGGGGTGATAGCTAGCATTATACTTTCAACTTCGCGCTAAACTTCTGCTCTAAACACGCTAGCACTAATTGGATTTTACTTGCAAGCTCTTCTTCTGTCAAACTCTTTTCCTGTGCTCGAAACACTAGGCGGATTGTAAGTGCAAACTGCGTATTCTCATATACATCAAGTGGATAAACTGCCTCTAAATCTTCTATATCTGACGCCCTAATAGCTTCTTGTATCTTGTAAAATGGTGTGCTTTTATCGATGATAATTGTAATGTCACGGATATTTGCGTGCAGTCTTGGATACGGCTTGGCAGAATCTAGCACGCGTGCTTTAAGCGTGTAAATTTGCACATAGAATGCATCGCAAATATCTAGGGACTTCTCAAAGCTTGGGTGAAGCTTGGCGATAAGTCCTATAACCTTGCCATCTTGCATAATATCTGCACAAATATGTGGGTGGGCGTTTTTGGGTGGAGTGAGTGTCTTTACCAATGTAAAGTCGCCAATAATCGCACTAACTTCTTTAGCAAAACTATAAAAATCCCATTTTTCTCCCTTGGGATAGGGATAGGCTTCTTTAGTCTTTAATCCACTTACAACAATACCCAGCTCCTTGCGCTCTTCTCTCCTTGCGTTATATACACTGCCAATTTCAAATAGCTTGATGCTTTTAAAGCCTAGGTTGTGGTTGCGACTTGCAGATTCAAAGAGAGCTGGGATAAGGCTCGTGCGCAAAGTGTCAAGCTCACTTGTGATTGGGTTTTGCAAATCAAGGCTAGGCTCTAGCACTTCATAGCCCCACTCAAGTAGCTTAGATCGCTGGTAAAATACATAGTGGATACACTCATAAAATCCAAGGGTAAGCGCGCTCTTAGCGATTGCTCTAGCGTTTTGATGCGCGAGCAAAGTAGTAGTAACATTAGACTTCTGCGCACTTTTGTAGGGAAGCGGCTGGATATTTTTAATCCCATAAATGCGCAAAAACTCTTCTGTAATATCTTGCACGCTAGCAATATCGTGGCGATATGGCGGAGGTGTGATATGTAAAAATGCTCCATCACCGCTTGCTTCAATATGGAAATTAAGCTGCTTTAGCACTTGGGCGATTTCTTCTTTTTGCACATCTTTGCCGATTGCTTGCGAGATCGTGTGAAAATCCATAGTGATTAAACACTGCCCACTCTCCTCGGTCATATCAAGCTCTTGATAGCCAGAATACACAGAACACTCAGCATAAGCATTAAGCAGCTCGCACAGCAAACTAACTCCCATTAATAGCTCCGTATTGCTCCCACGCACCGATCGATAGGTGGTAATGGGATCTTGTTCTATGCTATGAGAAAACAACGCTTTAGCAAGCATTTCTGGTGGTGTGAAGCTTGCTTGGATAATAGCAAGGCTTGGGTAGGATTCTAGTGTCTTGGCATAGTTTTTCACTCCAATAACACAAAGTTTATTGCCTTGAGCATCAAATACACACTCAAACCCCTTTTCATCTTGACGCACTTTAAGAGCAGTGGGTGTTTGCGCCTGCTCTGGCAAGGGATAAATATCAAACATTACCCCACTCATATACATAGCAAATCGCTTATGATTCTCTAATACATTATCACTCAAAAGTCCATTATAAGAGAGCATAATCTGCTCTTGTAGAGCATTTTCTATGCGATCAATTTGCACGACCTTATACAAAAGGCGCGATTTGATGTGGCACTCTGCAGAGAGATTGATCGCACGCCCTATACCAAGAGCTATACCATACTCCTTTTCTTTTGGGGTTTTGACCATAAGATTATGGGCTGAAGCTAGCTCTCTAGCAATGCCTAGGACACATAGGCAGTCCCCCCTGTTTGGCGTTAAAGACACTTCTATAAGATGCTGATTGAAAAAGGCATAATCACTAAGCTCTTTGCCTAGCACAAGCTCGCCAATGCTAGAATCTAGCACCATAATCCCATCATTAATCACACTAAGCCCAAGTTCGCTAGAAGAACAGATCATCCCATAGCTTTGCACACCTCTTAGCGTGCTTTGCTTGATTGTCAAAAATGCTTCATTTTCGTTTTTTGATGGGAGCTTTGCGCCCTCTAAAGCTAGGGCCACAAATTGATCTTTGGCGACATTCTTAGCACCGCATACAATTTGCAATGTCTTTTCCCCAATATCGACTTGACAAATATTGAGCTTATCAGCATTAGGGTGTGGGACCTTTTCAAGCACTTTGCCCACAACGACATTTTTAGAGATTTGCAGTCTATTGCACCGCTCAATCTCTATACCTATATCATTAAGCGTTTCACAAATCTGGCTTATACTAAGATGCTCTATATCCACAAAATAGGATAAGAAATGGCTAGAAACTATCATCAAAACTGCTCCAACAACCGCAAATCTGTCTCAAAAAAGCTACGCAAATCCCCAATACCGAGACTTAGCATACAAAGCCGCTCCACCCCCATACCAAAGGCATAGCCACTTACATCTTCATAGCCAACAGCCCTAAATACATTATCATCAACCATTCCGCACCCTAAGACTTCAAGCCAACCAGTGTGCGAACATACACGACAGCCATTACCTTGGCAAAATACGCAAGAAATATCCACTTCAGCACTAGGCTCTGTAAAAGGGAAAAACGAAGATCGAAATCGCACCTTAACATCACCAAACATATAGTACAAAAAGCTCTCTAGCACATACTTTAAATGCGCGAAATTTACCGCCCCTGCCCTATCGACTACAAGCCCTTCTACTTGGTGAAACATAGGCGAATGTGTAAGATCATAATCCCTGCGAAATGTCTCTCCGGGGCAAATCATCTTGATCGGAGGCTTTTGATCAAGCATTGTGCGAATTTGCACAGGAGAAGTGTGGGTGCGCAAAAGTTTATTATCGTGGAAATAAAAAGTATCTTGCATATCTCTTGCGGGGTGGTATTCTGGGAGATTGAGTGCAGAAAAGTTATGAAAATCATCTTCTACAAGCGGACCCTCGCATAACTCATAGCCCATACGCGTAAAATACTCGATAATTTTGTCTTTTGTGTAGTTGATAGGGTGTCCTATGCTACGCTTGCTACCTAGATTAAATAAGCTTACATCAATGCTCTGCGCACTCAAAGCAGATTCTAGCTCTATAGATTCTAGCTCTATAAGCTTTGCTTGAAAATGCTCTTCAAACTCTTCGCGTAGGCTATTTAGCGAAGTAGCAAACTGCTTTTTCTCAGCTTCTGGGAGAGATTTAAGCGTACTGAAACACTCTGTCAAAATTCCCTTTTTCCCTATGGTTTCTATGCGGATTTGCTCTAGGACGCGAGTGCTTTGCGCAGTACGGAGCTTATCAAATGTATCTTGCATAGCCACTTGTGGATCATTTGGGCTGCTTACTTTAGGGTTTCTCGGCATTTTCTCTCCTATGGGTTTTTCGAGATAATATTTATTTCAAGGGTTGAAAATTTGGCTTGCAGGCACTTCGGGCGCATTGTAGCGAGAGAATCCTTAATTTTTGATTGCCATTAGTTTGTGTTAAACACTTGCTCTAGCATAATGAATTAGAAAACTTGGATAGAGATTTATACAAGCAGATTCTAGCTAGCGAACACGACAGACTAGCTAGAATCTAAATATGCGTAATAAAGTCTATGATAGTCTTAAGGCATTAGTTTGTTTGCCAGCCCCATTTCTTCCACACTTGTTCTGCATCTTTAGATCGCACAAAATCAACAAACTGCTGTGCTACATCTTTTTGCTTAGAAGTGTTGCTTACAGCAATTTCTGCCGCTCTATAAATCACTTCATCTGCTTTAAGGCTTATAAAAGTCGCGCTTTCACTCCCTAAAGTGTGCGCCCAATGAGACCAAATAATTAGTGCATCAATGCTTTTATCTTGATTCCATTTCTCTACGGCTGCTTTAGATGTTGGTGCGTAAAACACAATATTGTTACGCAAAGCGACGAGATTTTCTCTCTTACCCTTGCGCAATGCAATATCTTCATATAGCCCAACCTGCCCAGCCCCAGCGACAACCATTACTTTTACACCCTTTTGTAAAATATCGTCAAAGGTCTTGATTTTCTTTGGATTACCGGCGCGCACAACAATCCCTGCTTGACGGATATTGAGCACTTGGATATTGTTTGTTTCAAGCTGTTTTGGCAAGGTTTTGACAAAGCCGTCCATCATTGATGAATTACCAGCAAAAATAATGTCTGCGTCTTTTTTCGCCTGCTCTATCCACGAGGACGCAGGACCAGCGACTACTTGAATCTTATGTTTTGTCTGCGTCTCAAACTGTTTGGCTAGCTCTTTAAGCACTGGAGCAGGACCACCCGGACCATAGACTATTATATCTGCCTTTAATGCACTTCCCAGAAGTAGTAGCGCACCAACACTGCATACTATACGCTTCATTTAGATTCTCCTTGTAGATAATGTAGAGCGCGAAGTGTAGCAAATGAATCTTAATCGCACAATAAAGCCCTTTAGATTCTAATAGAATCTACTGCCACTCATAAGGTTTTTTACCCTTTAGCTGGCGCAGTCGCTCTACTTCCACAAGCACTTGAATCACAGCAGTGAAGAACACCGGTGGGATTTGCTGGTCCAAATCCACATCTTTATAGAGACTACGCGCCAGCTTTGGATTCTCTATAATTTCTATATCATTGTGCCTAGCGACATCTTTAATACGAATAGCAAGATGATCAATGCCCTTTGCCACCACTCTTGGCGCGGAGTCTTTTTGCGGGTCAAAGGCTATTGCTACAGCATAGTGGGTAGGATTGGTAATGACAACTTTAGCTTCTGGGACTGCGCTCATCATACGATTCATTGCATTCTTACGCATAATTTGTCTTATGCGGGCTTTTATCTCTGGATTCCCCTCGTGCTGAATAAACTCATCTTTGACTTCTTGCTTGCTCATTTTCAAGGTTTTTAAATATTGTCTGCGCTTTAGCGCAAAATCAATCAACGCCATAAAGGCAAACACCCCAAGCATAGCTCCTATTAAAATCAGGCTTTTATCACGCCACCACAATACTTGCTTCATCAGCTCAAAATGCGCTACACCGGCAATATCGTGCAAAAATAGAGCCAAAATAATCCCCCCAACAACCAGTGCCACAAGCACCTTTAGCGTGATCATTCCTCCATCAACCAATTTTTTAATAGAAAAGACATTTTTAAAACCACTAATGGGATTAATCTTGCTAATTTTTGGCTTGATAGCCTTTAGTGTTAGCAAGAATCCAAACTGCATAACATTGCCTACCACGCTCGCCACTAAAAGCACTAAAAAAATGGGCAAAAGCATAATCCCAGCCGTGCCAACTAAAGTCCAAATAATTTCGGATACATCACCTTTGGTTATATCTTCTTTAGGGAATGCAAGCGCATAGACATAGATTCCACGAAGCTTCTCTAACCAAAATGGAAACAGCACAAAAAGCACCGCAAGCCCCACAAACATTACCATAACCCCACTTACCTCAGGGCTTTTAGCGACATTACCCTCTTGTCTGGCTTTTTCTAACTTATGCGAGGAAGGGGCTTCGGTCTTTTCCTGTTCATCTGCCATCTAGCATACTCGTAGCTCATTATAAAGACTATCGCGCTCTACGGGGATAAAGCCCGCATCTTTAATGTAGTGGATAATCATCTCTTCACTCATACCCCTCTTAGACTTTGCGCCAGCAGCAGATTGTATGCTCTCAAACTCAATAGTCCCATCCATATCATCTGCACCAAACTCCTGGGCTAGGAGTGCGACATTGGTGCCTAAAGTCGCCCAATATGCCTTAATATGTGGGATATTTGCCAATACGATTCGAGCAATCGCTATAGTTTTGATAATTTCTTGCCCACTTGGTGAGATTTGAACATTGAGATAATTATTATCGCGCTGATAGAGCAAAGGGATAAAAGCATTAAAACCACCGTTTTTAGATTCTACAATTTGCGTATCGCACTGCGCATTGGCTAAACGCAACATATGATCGAGCCTATGCTCCCTAGATTCTATATGTCCAAAAAGCATAGTCGCATTGCTCATCTTACCAATGGAGTGCCAATGTGTGTGGATCTCAAGCCATCTGTTTGAGCCAACCTTGCCAGAGCAAATATGCCTACGCACCTTTTCATCAAAGATTTCCGCCCCACCTCCGGGCATAGAATCTACCCCTGCGCGTGCCATATCTTCTAGCACTTTTTGATATCCTATTCCAAACTTCCTGTCAAGGTAATCCACTTCCGCAGCAGTCATCGCTTTTAGGTGGATTTGTGGCACTGCGCGCTTCAGCTCAGCAAAACAGGTCATATACCACTCGTAGCTATAATTTGGACTATGGGCTGAGACAATATGCACTTCTTTTGCGCCATTTTTGTGTGAAGCAATTGTTTGCGCGATGATTTCATCAATGGTCATTTCATAAGGGTTTGGATTCTTTCTGCTTGCTGAAAATGCACAAAATTTGCACACATCAGCACAGATATTTGTGGGGTTAATATGGCGATTCATATTGAAAAATACCTTTTTACCATACTTTTTCTCTCTCACGGCATTTGCCGCTTGCCCTAGGGTAAAAATATCATACTCATACAATTTAGCTAACTCACTCGCACTAAACTCCCTCCCTTGCAATACCTGATCCAATATATCCATATCTCAATCCTTATATTAATGTTAATCTCTACCAAATCCGCACTTCTGTCTTAGTGCTTTTATACAATCTATCATCAGTCCCAGCAACATCATACTCTATAGCAAAGCCGTATTTGACACGCGCTATACCTCCATCTTTAATTCGCACACTCTCATACGCTGCGCCTGTGATAGGGAGTGCACCCACTGCCACGCTTGATCTTGGTGGGATCTTCTTGCCCAAACTTTGGTCAGAAACAAGATTGTCATCCATATATAACGCCCCATAAGTGATGGTTACAAATTCATCAGTAAGATTGGTTATTGTAAGGCTCACGCTCCCTGACCCCACACGAAACGCAGAGCTTACTAGGCGGATATGCTTATCTTCCATACTCATTGATGGGACATTAACATTGGCTAAGATGTATTGCGCTGGAGTATCGCCTTTATTGTTTTGTATATACATATTTGCTCCATAATTCATAAGCAGTGCAATCATCTCACTATTTCGCGAAGCAGTAGCATAGTGCAAAGCAGTATTACCGCGGATATTGTCTTTGATATTAGGGTTTGCGTAGTGTTTTAGCAATGCTTGAGCAAATTTAAGATTATTAAACTGCACGACTTTATGCAAAGCAGTCTCTCCATGAGAGATGGCATTCGCATCAGCACCCCTGCGTAAAAGCAAGTAAAGAATCTCCATATTATTCTTCCTAGAAGCATCATAAAGAGGCGTACTGCCACGAAGCCTAGCATTTACATCTGCACCCAAATCTACGCCTTTTCTCACATCTGCATAAGTATTTGAAAAGAGCAAATAATCGTAGCGATTCGCCTGCAAGTAAACATAAGCAACACACAGTAGCAACAAGACTCTAGTAAATACCCTACCCTTGCTTTTCATTACGACTCCTTATGTCAAATGTATAGCAGCTAACTCTTTAACTTGCTGATAGATAGCCTTAAAATCCACACCATAAGTGCGACACTCACTAATCGTGGTGAAAAAGTTCGTATCCGCACTAAATCTAGGCACAAAATGCCAATGCAAATGCTCTGGTATCCCTGCTCCAGCAATTTGCTTAATATTCATTCCCATATTTATGCCTTGCGCGCCAAATGCTTCTAGCAAAGCTATGCTTTTATGTGCTAGATTACTTAAGTGCAAGAAGCTTTGCGTGCTTAGAGCACTAGGAGAGTCAATATGTTCATAGGGGATTAGCAGAAAATGTCCGGGTGTGTAGGGGTAGCGGTTCATCACACCATAGCACACTTCATCGCGGTAGAAAACGAAGTTTTTCTCATCATCTTCAACATTTAATGCAATAGCGCAAAATGGACAGCCAGAATCCGTGCCTGTAAAATACTCACTTCTCCACGGAGCGTAAATATGCTGCATCAATACTCCTTATGTGACTTAGCCTTAAATGTAGCTTGGCGCATCATTAGCAAAATACACCAAATCTCCATTATTTACCATACCCTTTAGCACATTTTCTAGCTGGGTTTTATCTTTTAAGATGACGCGCTGTGTGTGCTGCAATGCTTCAGCCATTATATCACTATTGCGCTCCCCTGTAACAATAGCTAGATCAAAGACTTCATCAATGGCGCGCGCAAGCTTGTGATTGGACTCTTTATCACTCTCAATGAGTCCGGGCGTAACGATAACTTTCCTTCCTTGATAGAGATTGCAAAGTCGTATGCCCTCTAGCATACCATTGATATTACCATTAAAGCCATCATCAATGATTGTTTTGCCATTGGAGATAGAGAGATTGAAGCGGTGTGGGATTGGAGAAAGCTTTTTGACAAGCTTTTGGATTGTAGTAACCTTCATACCCAAATAATGCGCCACCATCACTGCCACAGCGATATTATCGACATTAAATCGCCCAAGGATATAAGTCTCAAACTCCACCCACTCACCATCTAGCTTCATCTCAAAGCGCGTAGATTCTAAAGTCGTTTCAATATTGCGCAAAGATAGCGGATAAGTTTGTATAAGAGCTTGCTTACTAGAATCTATATCGTTAGGTAGCGTGTTTTTCTCATAGACAAAGATCTTTTGCAAGCGGTTAGATTCTAGTAGCTCAAATTTTGTTTTTACTATGGATTCTAGAGATTTAAAATACTCAATATGGGCATTACCTATCTCGCCGATGACTCCAATTTGCGGATGCAAAAGTGTGGCGATCTCTCTAATATCTCCCTGCATCCTAGCCCCAGCTTCAGCGATATATATATCTGTACCAAAAGCTAGGTTATTGTTAATATCTGCAACAATACCCTTAAAAGTATTAATACTGCGAGGCGTGAAGTGGAGATTATACTGCCCTTCCAAAATCTGAGCTAAGAAGTTTTTGATACTTGTTTTACCAAAACTTGCTGTGATCATAATGATTTTTAGATTGTGCATCATTGCTAGCTTGTCTTTGGCTAAGGCGGTAAAATTGCGTAACAAAATTGCTTCATAAATCTCGCAAATAAACGCCCCAAAGATAAAAGGCATAAGCCATAGATAATACAATGAAGTCGCATCAAAACCAATAAATATGGCTTCATTAAGCACAGCAAAAATCGCAATAATTCCAAAAAATCGCCACACTCTAGGCGTGAAAACTATCCTTTTATCAAGCCTAAAAGCCCACATAATCAACATAGGCAAATACACAAGATACAAATACGCATAAAATACCACACCAAAACCAAGTGCAAAAAGTGCGAAAAACACTACAATAGGCAACACAAAATACAGCAAATGCCATCGCCATTTATGGTGCTTAGTGATTACGCGAAGCGGATTGTAGCTATACCACTGCAAAAGAGTGATGGTGTAGTAAGAAATCCCAAGCAAGAAAAATAATCGAGAAAATAGCTCTAAAATATGAATCATCAATTCTCCTATGTCAAGATCCTAAACTCACTAGACTCTAACCACTCCTGCCTAAGTGCGCAAGGCTCACTACGCACTTCTTGCACCTGCGCCCTGCTTGGTCCCAATCGCAAGGCTTGCAAAAACTGCTCCAAGCTTCCACTATCCCCACACGCAAATATCTCCACGCTCCCATCGGGGAGATTTTGCGTGCTACCACAGAGTGCTAGCTTATCAGCCTTAACCTTAGCAAACTTCCTATATCCCACACCCTGCACTCTGCCACTTACCTTAATATGCCACGCTTGCAACTGATACATAGACTCTATCCTTACTGCTTGATTGATGAAAAAGTAATGATCCCCACTTAAGACAAATAGTCTGCTATCTGGAATAAGCGCGTGAATTTTCTCACCAGATTCTAGTGGTGTGTCCTTATCATCTCTCCCCCAAAAGATATATACCCTATTAGTGCAAGTAGCAAATATAGGGGAAAAGTCCTCATCAACCACGCGCTTAAAAATGTTGTACATTGTGGGATTAAGTGTCCTAGCATCACTAGCACGCAAAAATGGTAAGCGGATATGCACTAGCTTGGCAATCTTAGCGCAAGCAATCTTAGCGCGGACTTTCAAAGGCTTTTTGCACACAATGCCAGCAGAGCTGAGTAGCACAATCTCTCCTATGCGTGTGCGGTGAGACTTAGCTTTTGGGCTAGAGTCCTGTAACTTGGTGAGAGTTGGTATGTTTTCCCTAGAATCCACTTTTTGGTTATCGCTTTGAGACTCTAGCATTTTCGAAAAGCCAACGCCAGAACCAAGCAGAGCCGAATCTTCAGCCCTAGAGTCTATCTCAGCACACATCACAGCCACTTTACCACCAAAGCTATGCCCCACAATAATATCCGCTCTAATACCAAGCTCACACAAAAACGCTAGCACAATATGGGCATAATCACTTGTGTCTAAAATCCTTAATTCCTGCGTATGCAAGCCAGAATCCAAAGTGGATTCTGGCTCTTCTCCATAAGGGCTAGCACCAAAGCCGGGTAAGTCAATGTAGTAGTGCGTATAGTCAGCAAAGCTTCTTGCAAACGCTTGGTACATAAGCTCCTTATGACTCCCCCAGCCGTGTAGGAATACAATATTCCTAGACTCTTGAGTCTTTTGGCAAGTTTGCTTAATATAGGCTATCTCAAGCGACTCTCCTAGATAGGTAATCCTACGGCTTGCCATCATTTGCCTTTTGCTGCACGGATTTTTTGCACATAGTTGTAAGTGATTTTGATAGGTTTAGATCTTGGCAGGGCTTGTGAGAGTGCTTGAATATGACTCGGAAAATTCTCAAAGAGATAGTGCGCCATAGAGCCGGGAATTGGGTTGATCTCATTAAGATAAATTTCACCATCAATGACAAAAAAATCACATCGTATAAGCGCGCCTACAAATATATCACCATAAATGCGCCTAAAGGATTCTTGCAGTTTAGATTCTAGCTCTTTATCTATATTAGCTTGTCTTGTCTGCGTGGTGCGAGAAAAGTCTAAATACTTATCGTCAAAGCTTAGAAGCTCTGTTTTTTTAGGCTCTTCAACCATAGAGAAGACCATTTCCCCTTGGGCGTTTTTATAACCCGCTAGGTTGTATTCCCTAACACTCTTATAAAATGGCTCAATTAGTATCTCTCTATCATAGCTAAAGGCAGAATCTAGCGCGTATTCCACATCGCTTTGCTGCTCTACGACACTCACGCCTATGGAACTACCAAGTGTGGCAGGCTTTACAATAAATGGGTAGGCAAAAGAGCAATGCACTTCATCACCATAACGATAATACTCGTAGGGTAGAGTTTTTACCCCGATATGTACGGCATAATTTTTAGTCAAAATCTTATTAAAGCTAAGTGTGCAGGCAGCGACTCTGGGGGCAATGAAAGGGAGTTTATAAAACTCAAGCACGCTTGAGACCACGCCATCTTCTCCATCTCCCCCGTGGATAAGACTTAGCACCACGCCCACATTATTAAGCCTCTTGCTCCCAAAGAGCCCCTTATAGCAAAGCCCCCCTAGAATCCACTCTAGCTGCTTGCATTGCTTATACTCCCCTGTGGCAAAAATTTTTGCCTGCATTTTATCCGCTGGGATAAGATAAAGATGATGCCCACCATCAAGGAAAATAAAATGCGCGATATTATCTCCTAGGACCTTTTTTAAACTAATGGCACTCACAATGCTAATCTCGTGCTCAAAACTCGTTCCACCAAACAACACACTAACCTTACTCAACACCTAACTCCTTGCATAGATTCTACTACTTCCACATCATACTTGCACGCCACTAAGGGCATAAATGCAAAAAGCGAAAGTATAGCTAAAAGTACAACTCTCTTATTAGTATTTGGCAAGTTTAGCACCTTGTCCCTTAAGATTCTAGCGTGCTTTTACTAGGACTAGGCTGCTGCCATAGCGTATAAAGTAGCTTTATCATAATGCTAAACACCACGCCCTCGATCATCGCTGCTAAGATAAAGGCATAATATACATCTTGGCTAATAGCGTGCCAATCAATAGCAATCTTTGCCGTGGCGACAAGAAAGGTAAGTGGCATAGAATCACTAAGAGCAAAGAGCATTACATCTTTGGGACTACGAAAATACTTGGCAAACGCCACATTTGCTGCTACAAGTCGTATCACAATCATTCCACCCGCGATATATGCACCATAGATGATATAAATGGGATTAGAGATGATAAGTGCTAAATCAAGCGTGCTGCCCACATAGATAAAAAACAGCGGGACAAAAAACCCAAACCCCACATCATTGAGCTTATGCACCAATTCGTGCTTATAGGAGAAAAATATCGCTACAATCATTCCAGCTAAAAACGCTCCAAGAGCTATCTCTAGATCCAAAAACAGCACCAGTGCCACTAGCACGATAAAGAGCATCATCACAAAGCGGATATCCTGATTGCTCAAGTCGTTATAAGGCATAATGTAGAGTTTAAGATTAGGAAACCACCAAAACAGAATCTTAAATAGCCAAAACAACCCCACAATCACTACGATAAACGCGCAAAGCACCGCCAAACTCTCATATAGCTCCCACGAGTTCCCATAATGGTAGAATCCACTTATAAGCGTGAGTACAGCAATACTTACCACCTCTCCTATAACCCCTACGCGTAGCGCAAGCTCTAGCCACTGTTTATCTTTACCATAGTCTTTAATGAGCGTCATAATCATACCAAGACTCATTACAGGAAATGCCGCGATAAAGATTTTATTAAGCCCAAACACTAGCACTAGTGTGATAGATAGCCCATATAGCACGAAAAAATACACCAAAACATTACGCAAAAACTTTTTCCCAAGATTTTGGAAGCCGCGTAAATCCACCTCCATACCGCACAAAAACATCAAAAACAAAAATCCAACTTTAGCCATTATAGCTAGGCTTTCACTTGCCTGAAATATTCCAAAATACAATCCCAAACAACCTAGACACATCTCCACGACAACAACCGGGATCTTACTCGCCTTTGCCAAAATAGGTGCAATAGCAATGAGCAAAGCGATGATGGCAAAATTGACAAAAATATCACCCAAGATATGTTCCATTATCGCTCCTGCTCATTAGATTCTACCCTCTCGCCAAAGACTTTAATGATAGCTTCAATAACGGCTTTAGGATAAAGCTTATGCTCTAGGGCGTGGATTCTGCTCTCAAAGTCCTGCAGGCTCTCTCCTGCTATTTTTGGAAGCTTCTCTTGCATAATAATCGCCCCAGAATCTAACTCTTCATTGACCCAATGCACGCTAACACCCCCAAAATTCTCTGCTCCATTAAAACTATCAGCTATGGCGTGCGCACCCTTATAAAGTGGCAAAAATGACGGATGAATATTAATAACCCTAAACTTTTCTACAAACTCTTCCCCCAAAATCCGCATAAATCCAGCTAAAACCACTAAATCTATCTTATAGCTCTCTAAAGCTTGTGCCAAGTTTTGCTCAAATAGCGCGCGTGAGACAAAGTCTCTATGATCGATCACCTTGCACTCTAGCCCTAGATTTTTGCAGCGCGTAATCCCATATGCGTTAGGGTTATTACTAATAGCTAGAATGATATGTGGTGCTAGATAATATGGGCGCAAGGCAGTAGCAATTGAGTGCTCTTGCGCAATGATATTTTCTAAATTACTACCATTACCGCTAAATAGTATTGCTACGCGCACCTGTACTAATCCTTGATCTCGCATTCTCTCTCTTTGTTGGTAAGCTATAAAATCGCACATTATAGCAAAATCCTTGCTACACGACAAAGCTCCCAAGCGGCGAAACAGAAGTAGCGCGCATTGTAAGCGACTTTTAAGGGGGGTGGGGTGGCTAGAATCTGCTCTACATAAACAATAAGGAGTTTGTATGAGAATTGTTGTAACTGTTGCTATGCTACTTATTGGTAGTGCATATGCTGGTGCATAAAGAATCTGTAGAAAAAGATTTGTTTGATTGTTCGGTTAATAAAATTCGAAGTAGTTCTTTTTATAGTGGATCCACAAGTGATGTTAAAATGGTTTGTGCGTATTGTGCTGGCAAGCTACGCGACCAATATGATCTAGAAGATCATATTGTAGAACGCGATTATGTTGGGCGATTTGACATTTTTAACGATTGCGATTAGGGATTTATTTAAAGAGGATTTATAAAGCAGTAAATAACTAAAGCTTATTTAAACGTAGAGTAGCAACACATCTTTTGAGACGGGATAGGACTTCAGTGGTAAATTGAATAGGGATAGCTTGCAGAATAGATTTAATAAAAGGACAAGAATGAAAAAGTTAATTTTATTATCGCTATGCTTGCTTTATATGCAAGCTGGAGAGCAGGTAGTATGTAGGGATAGGAATTACGACAAATTTTTTAAAGAAAGTCTTCGGTGGAACATTAAATGGGAAGTTAATTTCTATGAAGGCGGCGATGACTCTAGCGATGCCATTGGTGTGGAAATACAAACTCCATATCTAGTAGATGAAATTATTAGCAAAAATATCGGTGGCATTTTAGATGAAGCTATAAATTCTACAAGAGAAATGTTGATAGCTGGGGGACATTGCAAGAAAGTTGTCTTTGAATAAGGAACAAAAATAAGTTTAAAACTACGCTTACATAAAAGACCTAAAAGATGATCAATTCACTTTCTAAGTACCGCCAAAGTGCTAGAATCTAGCCCAAGCCATAAGCTTAACTAGTTAGATTTTATCTACTAGTTAGCCATTCATACACAAATACCCCCCACACCAGCACCGCAAACCCCAAGCTCAAAAACTGCGCCGCACTACCCATATCTTTTGCCTTTTTAGCAAAGGGGTGGGGCTCTATACTTGTGTGATCGATCGCATTTTCTATGGCTGAGTTAAATAACTCCACAATCACGCAAAGCACTCCGGGCAAGATCAAGAGTACCTTTTGCGCAAAGCCATCTCCAAACCATAGCCCAAAAACCAGCCCAAGAGTAGCCACCATAACCACCTGACGAAACCCCTGCTCCTCTCTCCATGCAGCCAAAATCCCATCTTTAGAATACAAAAACGCATTGCGCATGCGCACCAAGCCATCTTTACCTTTTTGCGCATTACGCTTGGAGCTATCCACGCTAGTCCTTTTTAGATTCTACTTTAGACTCGGTAGAATCTAGTGGTACTTCTTCAAAACTAAATGTAGCCCTAGATTTTTACAAAGACAGCACGGGATTATGTAGCCACTCCCCAAGAGATAGGGATTTATGAGTATTTGCATCATTATGTCTTAGCTCATACACTACACCATTATTTTCGCCCAAAATCATAGCCAGCACTCCATCAACCAATGGTTCAAGGTTCTGTGCTTTTTCCCCAACATCACTTAGCAAAGCGATGTATATTACAAAAGCCTTCATAGACTGCAAAGATCGGGCTAGATTTGCGTGCTGCTGCTGGTAGGCTTGTGTGTCTAGCTCCTTGTCTTGGGCTAGCTTCGTGATAATTGTGCGTGCTAAATCCTTAGGCTCTAGGGATAGCTTGGCACTTTTAAATAGCACGAGTGTTTGTGTTAAGAGCTTTTGACTATCTTCTTCATAAGCCTTAATCATTGAAGAAAGCACATCGCTAAAATGCGCAGGAGGAAGCTCTAGCATAGCACCAATCTCAGCTTGCATACCCCACGCAAAGCTATAAGATAGATTCTCTCCCTTAGCAAGACAAGTAGCAGTAGTATCCATCGTATCCACATCTTGTGCTTGCTCACTTTTGCCAAGCACTCCGCTAATGCTACAATCAAGTGATTTTGGCAGTAATACATCAGAGAAATCCATATCTTGTGCTAGCACGCCAAAAAGCAGTGTCAAAAGCTCTTCTCCAGCAAATGACATTTTCTCACTCACTATGCGCACACTTCCTTGATTTTTCGTAAATTGCCCCACCTCTAAGCGCACATTTTCTAGCTTCACATCTTTAAAGCCTACGCCAGAAGACTTGCAGACTATTTGCTTAAGACCACTGCAACTAAATGGCTCATAGGAAAAATTTGGCACAGATTCTTGTAGCACTTGCAACCGGGCATTAATACTATCTTCTATGTTACCTTTAAGTCTATGGCTCATTACAAAGAGTAACACAAGCAGTACTACTATCACCACCCCACCAAATCCTAAAATCCCTATAAACACCCTTTTCATATCTATCCTTTACAAGTAGATTCTAGCACTAGCCAATAATCTCGCGCGCGCCCTTTGTATTAGGCGCAGATAAAAAGCCCTGCTTCTCCAGCTCTTCTACAAGACTTGCGGCTTTGTTGTAGCCTATGCCAAGCCTGCGCTGAAGATTGCTAATAGAGGTCTTGCCATCAAGTTTCATTGCCCTTTTAGCTTCTGCAAGCAAGTCGCTCCCATCACCATCACCACTCTCACTCTCCGCATGAAGCGCACCGGGGTCTGCTAAAAAGCTAGAATCATACTGCACTTCTCTTTGCTCGCGGATAAAATCAACAATGGACTCTATCTCATCTTCACTCGCCCAAGGTGCGTGCAAGCGTAATACACCACCGCCACCACCAAGGGAAAATAGCATATCGCCCTGCCCTAGTAGATTCTGCGCACCTTCAGCGTCTAAAATCACGCGAGAGTCCATTCTTGAGCCTACTTTATAGGCAATCTTTGCTGGGAGATTGGTTTTAATAAGTCCTGTTACGACATCGACACTTGGTCGTTGTGTAGCCACGATTAAATGCAAGCCCGCCGCCCTACCCATCTGTGCTATGCGAATGATCGAACTCTCTGCCTCTTTCCCACCTGTCATCATAAGATCTGCTAGCTCATCAATAATAATAACAATAAAGGGCAAAATCTCTCCCCCTTCACTCCTAGCTTTAGCATTGTAGCCATCAATGGTTTTTGTCTTAATAGCTTTCATCATCTCATACCTGCGCTCCATTTCCCTAGCAACATTATTAAGCGCGATAATCGCCTTTTTAGCATCGGTAATGATGGGGGTTAGTAGATGCGGGATTTCTTCATAGAGACTAAACTCTACTTTCTTAGGATCAACCATTATTAAGCGTAAATTGTCCGGAGAATTGCGGTAGAGCAGAGATAAAATCATCGCATTGAGCCCCACACTTTTCCCACTCCCTGTTGTCCCTGCTATGAGCAAGTGTGGAAGCTTCTGTAAGTCTGTAACAAATGGATTCCCCACAATATCCTTACCAAGCCCAAGCACAAGTAGCGAAGAAGAGCTTTTAAACACTTCACTCTCTAAAATCTCGCGCAAATAAATCATCTCTTTTTGTGAGTTTGGCACTTCAATCCCTACAACATCTTTCTCCGGTATGGGGGCTTGGATGCGAATTGAGCGCGCACTTAGTGCCATAGCAAGATCATCGCTTAAGTTTTGGATTCTGCTGACTTTGACATTAGGAGCTGGGCGAAACTCAAAGGTCGTAACCACAGGACCAGAGTAGATCCTAACCACATCACCATCGATTTTAAATACCTTAAGCTTAGTTAGGAGATTTTGGATCTTTTGATCAATCTCACCTTCTTCAAAGCTCACTTTCTTATCCTGTGCGGGCTGCAAGAGTGTCGTAGGAGGTAAGGTGTAGTCCTTAGGACACGCTAGCTCGCCACGATCTAAGCTCTCTAAATACTGCGCACTAGATTCTAGACTTTTTGCTATGGTGGGTTGCATTTTTTGGCTTAAAGCAGAGCTAGATTCTAAGTCTGGTATAGAGACAAGTTTAGAGTCCAGCTCTGGCAAGGAAGCTTGGGCTTGTTCCCCTAAACTTTCATCACTCCCAGCTTTAGAATCTAGGCTAGATTCTAAAGAGTTAGATTCTAGGCTATGCTGTCTTGCTATATGTGCCACTGTATTAGAATCTAGTGCGATACGATCAATGGCAGGAGAGTCGATGGTAGGAGAACTTGCCACTTCATCAAAGCTAGATTCTAAGCTAGCTGGCTTAGAATCTAGCTGACTTAGTCGTTGAGAATCAATGATCTTTGTATAGTAGGTGGGGGCTTCTTGCGGAAACACTTCTTGCTCGTATGCCTTAGCTCGAGATATTGCTCGACCTACATCAATGCGTAGTACTTCAGTGTTTTTATCTGCTTGTTGCCTATCCACAAGTCGCACCATCGTCTTATAGCGTGCTTCATCTTGCTCTTTTACACGGTTTTCTCGCTCTTCATTATGATAAAGCACGACTACTTCTTTTTCATCAAACTCCAGCTCTTCTCTACACTCTTGGCTAGAATCTAGCGTATTTGCCTGTGGATATGGCTGGATAGTAGGCTTGTAGCTTTGATGTGGCTGTGCAATGGAGTTAGATCCTACTTGAGACTGCTCTTTTGCGCTAAAATCCCTATCAAACTGCTTGATTGATGGAGAAGCAAAAACCTTTTCTAACCACGAAGCTAAAGCACAGTAGTAGCCCTTAGCCCTATACACAATGCGAGGAGCAAGATAGCTATATGCTTCCTTTGCGTTGCGCACAAGATAGAGAGCAAGCGCCACTATGACATTTTGTAAAGACTTTTGCACAGCGATAACCTGCATGGGTAAAAGCAAAAGCACGCCAACATAAAAGCAGCCAATCACCAAGATCCACACCCCAAATATACCAAAGCTTGGCATGATTTTTGTGATGAGAATCTCACCTAAAAGCCCTTTGTCAAGCCAGAGTGATTGCAGTAATAGTACTCCTAGGCTTATAAGTAGTACTGCTATGATGATCTTCACGCGTCTTGCACTAAGTGCGGAGTCTTTATAGAGCGCGTAAGCAGGGTATAAAAAAAATAGCAAATACACATAGCCCAAATAGCCAAACCATGAGAGATTAAGTAACGCAAACGCTCGCCCCATTTTACCCATACTGCCACTCTCGCCAAAAATAGTCGCCAAAGTTAGGATAAGAAACAGCGCGCACCAGGCGCATAAGATGTAGATTTTTTTAATGGTCTATCCCTTTTAAGCAAATTTTTTTTAAAGATATTATAGCATAACACACAAAGACTTCATTTTGCCAAGGGGGTGTAAATGCACGGGAGAATCAGCCGTTATTCTATGGCAACAGGATCTGGTGTTGTTACCAATTATTCTAAAAAAATCTTTGAGCTACGCAAGGAGCATTGGCACGATCGCAAACTTTTGCCCGCGGCGGGAATGTATGTAGAATTTAGACTTGATGAAAGTGGGCATATCGTAGATGCACACAGCTCTGCATACCAAGAATTTGGCACAGATTCACTTATTAAAGAAATGGATTTTTGGAAGACAGATACCGATGAAGAGTTGCGCACAAAAGAAACAGACCTACGCAATCAAATCGCAGAAAATATCTTTAAGCAGACAAACTACCTAGAGATGAAAACTATCGAAGCATCTGTATCTGTGGAGGACTGTTTGAAAGAATACTTCACCCCAGAATCTAACTCCATTAAATTCTCACTTGCAGACATAGAAGAAATTGCCCCAGAAAACCAACTCAACTACCTAATCGTGCGCCGATTTCTCTCAAAAGCTATGGACTATCTAGTATATTGCGACAAAAACATCACACCAGATGTGTTTGCTAGCGACTTACAAAAAGTCAACAACCTAGAATATTCCTACAAAGCCCTAATCCAAAGCACAAATCTAAAGCCAGAATCTATCTACCAAGATATGTTTTTAGAAAAACAGCTCCACTACCGTGGTGCGATCAAGGCAATTTTGGGTATTAAAGATAAGACTATCCAGCTACGCAATAAGGCAAAATTTTGTATGAATGAAGTGCGTAAGCTTAGGAATCAAATGGAGCTTAACAAAAAGGACTCCACACTCCCAGCCAAGATTGAGACACAAAAGACCATTATGGCAAAGACAGAAGAAGAAGTCAAAATCCTAACAAGTTGCCAAGAACGGCTGGAAACAATCACCAAAAACTTTAGAGAAAACTACTTGAATGAGTTTAGCGAGACATTTCACAAAATGCACAATGACCTAGTCGATCAAACGCGCGAAGCACTCAACCTTGTCGCTACAGCACTTGATAACAAAATGTGGAAAATCGGTATGGCTTCTACTTCTGTACATAATAACTTTTTCAAGCACGATATTAATAACCCTTACTGCACGATGACTTTTTATGGGCAGTATCTCAAGCGACTTGATAAAAACAAGCTCGCTGATAACGAAAAAACCGGCTACAACTACTTCCATAAATACAAAAAGCAACATGAAAAGCTCTTCTTAATCTACACCACCAACCAAAAGCTTGAAATGTATCTAAAGCTTCAAATAATGTCCGCCTCTAAAGAATATAGTGTCGTAATCGCTAAGACTGATGGAGAATTTCTCTCACATATCAACTCTCAATCATTTGAGTTAGGCTATATCGACCCATTTATCCGTGGTAATCCAAAGCAGCTTGTTGAAGATGCCAAAACTTCTAAACACAACAAAACCACCCGTTTTGTTGTCATCTCACAAAAACAAGCCCAGATTCTAGCAAACAAATAGTCTCATGCGCGCACGAGCTAGAATCTAGCCTATAAACTCATATCATTGAATTTGACTAAATATTTGGCGCGCTTAGTTTAATTAAGGATCACCTAAATGATAAAAAAACTTTTTTCACCTATTGTTGCCGTGTTTGAGTGTATCACTAAATACTTCAAAGCCTTTGTGTTTTTGCTTATTGTAATAATACTGCTACTTAACATAAAAGAGCCCACTAAGCACCCAAATCTCGCTAGAATCCACCTTAAAGGCGCAATTATGGACTCTAGTATGCTACGCGCACAAATCGAAGATCTACACAATTACCCCAGCTTGCAAGGTGTGCTACTAGTGATCGACTCTCCGGGCGGAGCAGTTGGAGCAAGCGTAGAGATGGCTGACCTTATCCAAGAGCTTGCTAGCACAATGCCTGTTGTCGTGCATACAGAGGGCGTTATGGCAAGTGGGGCATACTATGCAGGAGCTTATGCAAGTAGAATCTATGCTAATCGTGGCGCACTTATTGGTAGCATCGGTGTGTTATTTAGCGGTGTAAATATCAAAGAACTGCTCAAAAAAATCGGCTATGAGCCAAATATCATCGCTGCTGGCGAATATAAAGAAGTGGGTGCATATTACCGAGACTGGACACAAAAAGAGCGCACTTATATAGAAAACCTTATCCAAGAAGAATATCAAACTTTCATTATTGATGTCGCAAAAGCACGAAATTTGGAACTAAAGGATTCTAACGAGTTTGCGCAAGGAAAGATATTTAATGCCGCTAAAGCCAAAGAACTAGGACTCATAGATGATGTGCTATCCCGCAATCAAGCCATAGAAAAACTCAAAGAACTATCCAAAGTAGAAGATGTGATATGGCTACAAAAAAGCTCGTGGCAAAGTTATATCGACACACTTGTAGAATCTAGTGTTAATAGAGTTCTAAGTGCAATGTTGGGAATAGGCTTGCGATGAAGCATATGCTACTTATTAGCACCAAAGATAGAAGTGGTCTTATCTATCAAGTTTCTAGGATTTTACACGAAGCTGGACTTAATATTGAGAAAAATGATGAGTTTGTCGATAGAGATACAATGCTGTTTTTTATGCGCACACAAATTGCTGGCGCACTAGATTCTAGGGAAATCTTGCTCTCTTTGAGCAAAGCTCTTGGCGACAAAGCATGTATTACATTAAAGCCTGTTGCGAAAAAATCCCTAATCATTCTTGCCACCAAAGAAAACCACTGCCTAGGTGATTTGCTTCTGCGTTATGAGAGTGGCGAGCTAGGTGCCCGCATTCAAGCAGTCATCGCCAATCACAATGATCTAGAAACCCTTGTTCGTCGCTTTGATATACCATTTTACTGCGTGGAGTCTGGCAACGATAGAGAAGTACACGAGCAAGCACTTAGTGCCATCATTGATCGCTACCACCCAGATGTAATCGCCCTTGCCAAATATATGAGAATTCTCTCCCCAGCATTTGTAGCGCGCTATCAAGGACAGATGATCAATATCCACCATAGCTTTCTTCCCGCGTTTATCGGTGCTAACCCCTACAAGCAAGCCTATGAAAGAGGGGTAAAAATCATTGGTGCAACGGCGCATTTTGTTACCCAAGAGCTTGATGAAGGACCAATCATCACACAAGATATTATTAAAATCGACCACACATATAGCTGGCAGGATATGCAAAAAGCAGGGCGCAATATTGAAAAAAATGTTTTTGCCCACGCACTTGATCTCATCTTACACGATCGAGTGTTTATCAATGGCAACAAAACCATTGTATTTTAGATTCTGTAATGGTTTAGTCAAAACCTAGCACATACCAACACAAAGGGATCTTATGGATTATTTACACATTATTGGGGGTACTAAGCTACGCGGGCAAGTGCAAATCTCTGGAGCAAAAAACGCCGCGCTCCCCCTGCTCTCTGCCGCACTTTTATCTAACACCCCTATGAAAATCGACAATCTCCCAAATGTCGCTGATGTCAAAACTCTAGCGAAGCTTTTGGAACATTTGGGTGCTATAGTTAGCTGGGATAGTGCGCATAGTGTGGAGATTGATGCAAGCCACATTATCCACACTAAGGCAATTTATGACATTGTGCGCAAAATGCGTGCCTCAATTCTTGTGCTTGGACCTCTGCTTGCGCGCTGTGGGCATTGTGAAGTAAGTTTGCCTGGCGGCTGTGCTATTGGCGCGCGCCCAGTGGATCTCCACATAGCTGCTATGGAAAAAATGGGCGCGCAAACCACTATCCAAGGGGGCTATATAGTGGCTAGTGCTCCAAATGGGCTGAAAGGCGCACAAATTGTATTTGACAAAATCACCGTAACAGGCTGTGAAAATGTCATTATGGCGGCTGCTCTTGCTAAAGGGCGCACGCAAATTATCAATGCAGCTAGAGAACCTGAAGTAGTTCAGCTGTGCGAAGTACTTATGCGAGCAGGCGTGGAAATCCAAGGCGTAGGCTCTTCAGTGCTAGAAATCCAAGGCACAGATAGAGAGCTGCTTAGATTTCAGCCCTTTTCTGTCATACCAGATAGGATTGAAGCGGGTACTTATCTGTGCGCTGCTGCAATCACAAATAGCCACATACATTTAACCAACGCTAATCCAGTACACCTTGAAGCTGTGCTTGAAAAACTACGACAAATTGGCTTCACACTAGAATCTACTAGCGATTCTGTAAGCATTTTCCCAGCAACTAAACGACAAGGCTTTGAAATCATCACCACAGAGCACCCCGGCTTCCCTACTGATATGCAAGCGCAGTTTATGAGCTTGGCGACTCAATGCCATGGCACAAGTGTCATACAAGAGCGACTCTTTGAAAACCGCTTTATGCACGCAAGCGAGCTTCAACGACTTGGATCAAACATCACACTTAAGGGCAACACTGCCACTATCATTGGTAACGATGAGCAAAATCCACTTGTAGGCGCAGATGTAATGGCAACAGACTTACGCGCTTCTTCAGCTTTGGTGCTTGCTGGGCTTGTAGCGCAAAATAGCACAAATGTGCACAGAATCTATCACCTTGATCGTGGCTATGAGTCTCTGGAGCAAAAGCTTAGCACACTCGGAGCAAATATCACTCGTCAAAAAGAATAAATGCAATCCCCCCCTTAGAAAAAAGTATCTATAAACTTAGCGAAAAATATTGTAAATCTGCATTTTATTTAAAAATTATTTAACCAAAGATTAAAGTAAAATTTAAGTGTTTAGCGTTACAATCGGCATTTCAAAAAGTCAAAAAGGAGAGAGTATGGCTGAAGTCAAAAGACGCGATTTCTTAGGCTTGACGCTTGGTGGTGTCGCCACTGTCGGTGGTATTGCCTCCCTAATCGCTATGAAGAAGACTTGGGATCCATTGCCAAGTGTTGTCTCTGCTGGATTTACGACAGTTGATCTAGGCGTTTTGCAAGAAGGAGAATTTGCCCAAGTGGAGTGGAGAGGTAAGCCTGTATTTATCATAAGAAAATCTAGTGGCGATGAATTTAATGATCGCCGAGATTTTAAGGTTGGCGATAAGGTCTATACGCTTGGCTTGCAAGTTTGCACGCATTTAGGTTGTATCCCACTATACAAGTCAAGCGAGAAAGAATTTCTCTGTCCGTGCCACGGCGGTAAATTTACTATCGATGGCATCAATGTCGAAGGCACACCACCTCCACGCCCATTTGACATTCCACCTTTCAAGGTAGAAGGTATGACCCTAACGCTGGGTGAGGCTGGGGAAGAATACAACAAAATGATCGCGCTGGCATAAGGAGAGAAAATGGCAGAAATTAAAAAAGCAGATGGACTTGTTGATTGGTTTGATCAACGACTTGGTGTGAAAAAGTTTCTCCAGGTAATGATGACAGAATACTGGATTCCAAAGAATATCAACTTTCTTTGGGCAATGGGTGTGTTGCTTCTTACGCTATTTACGCTACTTGTAGTAAGCGGTTTGTTTTTGCTGATGTATTACAAGCCTGATGTCAATATGGCATTTTATAGTGTAAACTACACGATTATGCAAGAAGTCGATTATGGTTGGCTGTGGAGACATATCCACGCCGTTGCTGCTAGTATGATATTTGTGATTATTTATATCCATATGTTTGTGGCTATCTATTATGGCTCTTATAAAAAAGGGCGCGAGATGGTGTGGATTGGTGGCATGTTGCTTTTTGTAGTGTTTTCCGCAGAAGCATTTAGTGGCTACATGCTTCCGTGGGGGCAGATGAGCTATTGGGCAGCAACCGTTATCACCAATCTTTTCGGCGGTATCCCTTTTATAGGTGATGATGTAGTTGAGTGGATTCGAGGTAATTACATTGTGGCTGATGCGACCTTGACAAGATTTTTTATGTTACATGTTGTTTTGCTCCCTGTTGTTATTATGCTTCTTATTGCATTCCACTTTTATTCTCTCCGCTTTCCGCATGTAAATAACCAAAATGGTGAAGAAATAGATTTCGAAGCAGAAGCGAAGAAATACCAAGAAGGCAAGAAAAAAGAAGCCAAGGTAATTCCATTTTGGCCAGTGTTTATGTCTAAAGATATTTTTGTGGCTTGTGCGTTTATGGCGCTATTTTTCTATCTTGTATGCTATCACTTCGACTTTGCTATGGATCCGGTAAATTTCGATCCAGCAGACTCCCTTAAAACTCCACCACATATTTATCCAGAGTGGTATTTCCTATGGAGTTATGAAGTATTGCGTGGCTTTTTCTTTGATGTTGGTCCAATTAAAGCCGCTGACATTGGTCTTGTAGCATTTGGTGTGGCACAAGTAGTGTTTTTGCTTCTCCCTTGGCTTGATAGAAGCCCTGTTGTGCGCCCAGCCCATCAACGCAAAGGATATTTTGTATGGTTTTGGTCGCTTATAGTTGTGCTTATCGTGCTTACTGTGTATGGCAAGCTACCACCAGAGGGTGTTAATACCTACATTGGCTTTATTGCTTCTATTGCATTTTTGCTTCTTATCTTTGTTGCGCTTCCACTTATTACAATCAACGAGCGCAAAAATTCAGGCTGCTGTGGTGGTTGCAATAATGCAGGAGGTGCAAAATGAGAGAGCTGAAAATCCTAGCAATCCTAGTCATTGTCGTGGGTGTGATATATTGGGGTGTAGAGCCTTTGGCACATAGTATTATGCACCCCAAAGTTGCCGATACACAATATGACTATATTAAAGCAAATGCTGATGATGTAGCAGAACTAAAAGCTATAATCGCAAACCTTGAAACAGAGCTTCAAAGTGCGCGCAATGCAAATAATGCGATTGATATCGAGCGTTTGGAGAAAGAGCTTACCAAAAATCAATCCTATCTCGCTGGGCTTGAAAATTTCTGGAAGGAAATAGACCTGAGTAAAGGCAATGCGCAAGCTGGGCAAGCTCTTGTAGAGCAATGTCTCGCCTGCCATACTATTGACTCCCAAAAACTCGCTCGTTCTAGCGGGCAAAGCGATACCGATGTATCTGCTGCTTATGGTGTAACACCCCCTGACTTGTCCAATATCGCTGCCGTATTTGACCACACTTACTTGGCACATTTCTTAAAAGATCCAGTGTTAGCATCAAAACTTTGGCATAAAGATGGGCTTGCCTACCCTATGCCACCCTACTCATATCTTAGCGATCAGGAAATTGCAGATATTATTGCATACTTCACATCAATTGCGCCAAAGTCTCTAAATGACAAACAAGTGTTTGAGCAGGCGTGTGTGCGTTGCCATAGTGTAAGCTATGATAATCTTGCAAGCACAAGCGATCCGCAGGATCTTAAGCGATACCTTGGGGCAAAAGTCCCAGATCTTTCGATGATGATTCGATCTCGTGGAGAGCACTACCTAAGTAACTTTATCAATGATCCCCAAAGACTCTTGCCACAAACTGCAATGCCTAGGGTTGGTGTTACAGAGCAAGCAGAAAAACAAATTGTCGCATACCTAGACTCTGTGGGAGATAGCAAAAAACACGAGCGTAATGCACTTGGATTTAAGATTATTGTATTCTTCCTTGTTATGACAGTTCTTGCATACCTATGGAAGCGTAAAATATGGAGTGATCTCCACCAGCATATACTCGCTGCATAGTGCAGCGAACTATCTCAAGCACAAATTCGCACGTTGTAGCCCACCGATCACGCATACGCCTAAATCCAAGCTAGAATCTAGCAAGAGCTATTTTCTATATAAACTGCAAGACAATCTCAAGCCACACAGCCAATCTGACAAAATCAAAAATATCTAAATACACATTTTCGAAATCTTGCTTACTTTAAGTTGTTTTTTGATTAGAATACTCATTCTAGTTCAATACAAAGGAGTTTTATGTAATTTATCAGGCACATCTTTTTACCACTCACGCCTAGTTTTTTAATTAAAAACCACATTTGGTATTTACCTTGAGGTGGTTTGGTATTTATTTTGCCAGATATTCGAATAGCATTATTGTCATCTTGACAATAAATTGCTTTTCTTTTGTTTGCCACACTTGTTTGGGATGAAATGCACGATACAATTATAGGAAACTACGATATTTTACCACTCTGAGCTATGCTTGTTATTAAATTTTTTATCAAAATGTATGATATTTGCTTTTTGCAATTCCTGTTGGGGTGCTTGAGATTCTTATAATACAAGAGAATTCGTTTAATGTCTTTTTATAACCCCCACTCCCAAATTTCCTGCACCTGTTTAATATCGCACTCTATTTGAGTCTTAAGCTCTTGGAGTGAGGTAAAGTGGCGATTTTCTCGGATTTTTTTATACATCTGTATTGTCAATCGATTTGGCACCTGCGTAATTTCACTATTAATAATGTGGCTCTCTATCGCATACATTCCATCTGTGCTAACACGATGTCCAAAGAAGCTCACAGCCATTTTTCCATTTACGCGCGTAGCATACACGCCACTTGCTGGCAAGATATAGCCTTGGGTACGGATGTTTATTGTGGGAAAAAGCTCCTTGCTCGCTATCCCCTGCCCACATATCACCTCACCTACTATCGTATAATACCAGCCCAACATTGCATTAGCTAGGTTTATATCTCCGTGTCTCACAAAATCTTTAATCACGCTTGCGTGTAAAGGTATTTCACCATAGCAGACTTTGGGGACAATGAGTACCTGTGTCTCCTGTCTTTGAGCTACCTGCTTAAGCTTACACAAATACCGCAAATCGTCCGCCCCACAGAGTCGATCTCTACCAAAGCGAAAATCATACCCCACGATAATTGTCTCCAAACTTGACAAAGATTCTAGTAGCGTAATGACAAACTCCTCCCCACTCATATGTGCCACGCTTGCAAACTCTACAAAATAGGCATTTGGCAAGCGATCAAGCCGATCTTGTAGTGAAGTAAGGAATCCCTGATTCTGCACGCTTGGATTTTGACTAGTTAGATTCTGCTCAATTGCTTTATCGATAATTAGCACTGCACCACGATTGCCTAGCAACTCTAGCAATTTCCTATGCCCTAAGTGTATCCCATCAAACTTCCCAATCGCCAGACTTGTAATCTGCTTAGGCGCAAGACTCTCTGCAAGCATAGATGAAAAACTCTGCATTGCCTTCCTTTCCTTTCACACTAGATTCTACCACCAAACGCACAGAAAATCTGCGTGCGCAAATAGTTGCGATACACTCTTGCAATGCACTTTGGGCTGCATTTTGATCTTGCACCACTCCTCTTTTGCTTCGTTTAATCCCTCTACCCACTTCAAACTGTGGCTTAAAAAGCACGATAAGATCACCACTTAGCCTACATAAATCATCAATAATATGCCTGATACTAATAAAGCTCACATCACACACCACCACATCAAAATACCTATCAAACTTACGCGCAAATACTCGTATATCACACTGTTCAAACACCTCTACGCGAGAATCTTTAGCAATTAGTGGGTGTAGCTGATTGCTTCCTACATCAACACAGCAAATATGCTTAACCCCGTAGCGGAGCAATACTTGGCTAAATCCACCCCTAGCAGCCCCCACATCAATGGCATTCTTCCAAGATCTAGCGACTCCTTGTCGCCTACATTCTTCCAAAAACCCTTGTAGTTTCCTCCCAGCCCGAGAGACAAACTCCTCTCCACTCACTTCAATAACCAACTTAGATTCTAGCCCATCTGCTATCCCATCCCTACTCTCTAAACTAGAATCTCTAATCTCAAATGATGGCTTTTTCACTACTTTGCCGCCAAGCATAACTCTGCCAGCCCTAATCGCCTCTTGTGCCTTTTGTCTAGAATCAAATTTTCCTATGTCTACCAAATACCTATCAAACCGCATAAATCCCCTATAATGCCTGAAATGGTATGACTTTAAAGCTATAATCAAGCCTTTCTTCGTGCTCATCTACAGCGATACGCAAAAGCATTTTATCTGCATCAATAAGTGTAGATTTCGCAAATGCCACAAGATAGCAGTTTGACCATTTATTAATGGGGCGCAACACTTCATCATACTCATCTTTATTAAGCAAACGGATATATTGTGGATCTAACCACGATTTGCGATCGCGTGTAGCGAGATTGATGCGCAATCGCTTAAAAATAATAGGCTCTTGGCTTGGTGCATAAATCTCTATAAAAAAATATTCCAAATTCTTATAATATGTCCGCTCAATATCATTCAAGTAAGTTGCAAATACAACCAAGTCAATTTTATCATTACGAATTATTTGAAATTTTCTTGTAGCCTGAATTTTCCTTTCTTCTAATAATTCTGGGCGATAGCCTTTCTCAAAGTAATTTGTGCAAGACACAAAGGTAAAAGCAAACACCAAAACCAGCCCTGCTCTCCAAATCCCCAAAAGCAATCCTTTAACTTTTCTTGTGAAAAAAAACGCTATGATTATATCCATTTTTACCAAATACCAAGGAAGCCTATGCGCCACCTTATAGAGACAAGCGACTTATCTATAGATGAGATTGAGTACATCTTGTGTAAAGCCACGCAGTTTCTCCCTATGCTGGATTCTACAACTTTAGATGCTAGCAAGAGACCAGCGCAAAGCCTAGCGCATACTAATATCATCACCATATTTTTTGAAAACTCCACGCGCACTCTAAGTAGCTTTGAATGCGCGGTAAAAAACCTTGGCGGCTCTATCACAAGACTTGATGTCTCGCGATCTTCAACTTCAAAGGGTGAGACGATTTCTGATACAGCGGCAAATCTCAATGCTATGTCGCCACACGCTATCATTATCCGCCATCAAAGCTCTGGTGCACCTGTGCATCTTACTAAATCAGTTTCTTGCCCTATCATTAATGGTGG
>NZ_JAFVUX010000019.1 GCF_017502485.1 Helicobacter sp. | reverse complement strand
CAAATCAATGAAGCTATCTCTAGCCTAGAGTCTGTAACCCAAGAGAATGTAAGCATTGCTAATGCAAGCTCTGAAATATCACTTAGTGTATCAGGGATTGCTAAGGCGATCTTAGATGATGCAAATAAGAAAAAGATTTAGCCACAAGCGATTTAGACTTGGGTGTCCATTTGCTTGATTGCTAAAATTTTGGGGCAGTCATTACCACTTAGGTAGCTCCCGCCCCAAAATTTCACCAAACCAAATAAAGCAACACCGCAATGCTTAGAATCGTTTAGCTACAAAAAGAGCTTTTATCCTAAGAATCCTAGCTAGTTTTAGAATCCTTGCGTTTTTAGAATTTGAACTTCATTCCTAGAATCTTTAGAAGAATAAAACAAGCATAAGCACTAGAATCCTGTGGCTTGTTTAAGTTTCTTGCTTCAACCATTTTCTGTCATTGCGAGCGGATTGAAGATCCGCGTGGTAAGCAAGCCAAAGCCATAGCTTCTTTAGTAATCTATAGAGCTACCAAACACGCTAGATTCTAGCTTGGAGTGATTTAAGGGCGAAGTGTAGTGCATTGCGAAAGCTAGCGGTGCAAGCTATACCTTGATAAGCGATGTCAAATGCTACGCCATGATCGACGGAAGTGCGTATTATAGGAAGATTTAGGCTTATATTGATACTTTGCTCAAAGTAGAGTGCCTTTAGCGGTGCAAGCCCTATATCGTGGTAGGGTGCGACAAAGACACAAAATCGCTCGCGCATAGCGGGGGTGAAAGCACTATCTGGCGCGACTATTCCCACGAACGCTTCTCTGCCTATGCTAGCATTAGCAGAATCTAGCGCAGCTTGGATTAGCGCGTCTTCTTCTCCGCCGATTGCGCCATAATCTCCGCAGTGAGGATTAAAGCCTAGCACAAGGGCTTGGGTAAAATCTAGACTAGACTCTAGCGTGCATAAAAACTCTCTATAAGCCTCCACATTTATACGCTCACTTACGCGTGCTAGTGGGATATGATCGCAAAAAAGTGCGACAAGCATTTTCTCACAGCCTAGCACCATAATGACTTCTTGCTTAAAATGCTCGCGCAAATACTCTGTGTGTCCAGCATATTGCACTCCTGCTTGTTTCCACGCGGCTTTGTGGATAGGTAGCGTTAGCACGGCGGTGCGTGGGTCTTGGCTCGCTAGCTCTATGGACCTAATAAAGCTAGCAAAGCTATATATCCCGCTTTGCTTGGTGATTGTGGCGATGTTAATTGGTGGGGGTTCTATACTTGGGGGCTCAAAGCGCACCATATTAAGCAAGTAGTGAATATAACTAGCGCGCTTAGATTCTATCCCACCGTGCGCAAGTAGCGTTTGTAGGGCGGATTCTAGCAGGCTTTTGTGCGCGCAAATTATAGGTGTGCAAAGTGTGCTAGGATTAGGATCTAAGCGCACACTAGAAAACTGCTTAGGTAGCTGCCCACATTGATACAAAACCCACTCAAGCTCACGCAAGATGATTTCACAGCCTATACCATTACTATCGCCTATGCTTATGGCTAGCTTTTTGTCTGCATTCATAGGCTAATGCTCCCTAGCTCCCAAATAGGTAGAAATATCCCAAATGCCAGCCACCCTACAAAAAGCGCGATAACAATCGTAGAAAATGGCTCAATGAGAGCTAGAATCTTTGTGATTTGCTGCTCATAAATATCTTGGCAATACTGCGCGCATAGCTCTAGCACGCACTCTAGCTCTCCGGATTTTTGTGCGGCGGTAAGGAAGCTCTGCAAAGTTGGATCAATATACACACAAGAGACAAACGCTCTATCAAGCGTAAGTCCAAGCGAGATTTGCTTACAAGATGCTGCTATACTTTGCTTGATGACTGGATTTTGCACGCTAGAGAGCGCTATGGGCAGGGATTTATGGAAGTCTATGCGAGCTTGGTAGAGATAAAAAAATCCTAGAAAATACCCCCACAAATCCCTATACACAAGCATTTTACCAAACAAAGGTGTGTGTAAGATTGCGCGCAAAGCCACTATATAGATGACATTTTGACTACGCTTACACACTATGCCTACATAGGTTAAAGCTAGTAAAAGTAGCATAAAAGCCCACCAAAAATCTTGCATAAGTGATGAAGCAAAGATTAAAGCTTGCGTGCTAATAGGTAAGGCTACGCCAAAGCTTGCAAACACTTCGCTAAATTGTGGGATCACAAAAAGTGCGATAATGATAAATGCCCCCATAATACCCAGTAGCACAAAGATTGGATAAAACAATGCTTTAAGGAAACTGCCCCGCGTTTTAGCCGTGGTGTGGAAGTAGCGCGATAGCACTTCCAAGATTTGGCTAAGGTTGCCTGACTCTGCACCAGAGTGGATTAGGGCTATGCCCATAGGAGAGAAAATATGGCTAAAGGGTTGTAGGGCATTAGGCAAGCTAGCACCTATTTGCAGCTGCGCTAGAATCTGCTTATATGCACGGGTTAAAAGTGGATTCTGGCTGGTGTGCTCTAGTGTGGCTAGAGCTTCTTGGAGTGAGATACTAGCGCGAAGCATAATACTTAAAAGTCGCAAGTCTTGCGCGATATGCAAGGGGCTAGGCTTTGGCGTGTAGGCTAATTTCTGGGGTTTTGGCGTATGGGTGTGGAGCATAGTGCCTCTTAGTGAGAGTGTGCTAAAGGTTCAAGCATAGCACACGCAAGGGTATAGACGCGTTTTTGCGCTTGCTCTATGGCTTGCGCTGAACTTTGCTCAAGGGGTGTTTGGAGTAGGACTAAATGCTGCTTTTGCATACTATCACCAAGCCATAGCCTAGAATCCTTGCGGTTGTAGATCCCAATGGTTGGGATATGGAGCATATCTGCAATGTGGATTGTGCCTGTGCTTGGACTAATAAGCAAGCAAGAGAGCCGTAGTAACTCGATGAGATTAGCGAGATCATTATCGTTGCTAAAGACAAAGAGATTTGGCAGTGGATCTTGCAGGCAGAGTGTGGGCGCACCATTATAGTGTAAGATGACAAAGCGCATAGACTCAAAGCGTGTAGCTAGCTTATAGGCTAGATTGATGTAGGTTGATAAGGGGAGATTTATACGCGTGGATTTGACAAAAGGATTAAGACAGATGATAGGAGCTAGGCTTACTGGGCTTTTAGGGTTTGGTGCAGGCTTTGGCGTGATGAGATAATGTGTAGCAGAATCTAGCGCGGCTTGCACGCGTGCTCTTGCGCTCTCATCTACAGGGTAGCGAAAGTTAGAAAAGTCTATGCTAGCTTTAGCAAATCTCTTAGAATCTACCTTTGCTACAAGCTTACATAGTGCCTTGTGGTAAGAGATTTGCGAAAATGCGCGCGAGAAAAATACCTTACTAATGCGTGGGCTAAAGAGATTTGCCAAAGTGGCAAAGGAAATGATGCGCTTAGCATTGCTCATACTTAGGAGCTTGCAACTCCAGCGATTAGGCTGCGTTAAGATAAAGCACTCAAAATGCTGAGCGTTGATATGAGCTAGTAGCTCTTGCTTACTCATAGCACTAGAATCTATACAGACAAAGCCACTAAGCTTTGAGAAAATCTGCATACCTTGGGCATTTGTGTAGATGATAATGTCTCCATCATAGCTATGGCGTAGCATAAGCAGAGCTTTTAAAGCAACCACATTGTCCCCAAGAAACCCCGCACGATAGAACCCAATCATTGCTACTCTTTGTCTAGATTTTATGGCATTATAACACACCGCCCATCGCAAAGGAGCTCAATGACACTTGCTAAAGTCGATGCACTTGCGCGATTTTGTGCGTGCTTTGAAAGGCTTGTGCGCATAGATCGCGTGCAAGATATGGTGCTAAGACTCACCCTAGACCACTGCCATAACCCAGAGCTACAAGCCGCCCTTAATGGAGCTAAAAGCTTTGATCTCTATCTCTCTATGGTAAGGGGCAAGAGCTATGCCTACACAAGTAAAGATGCCCCCCTAAGCCCTAAGCATTATAACGCCCCCTTTGATATCGCGCTATCTAAGCTTCATCGCTCTAAGATTCTCTCTAGCACGCTTTATGATGATGACAGAATCCTGCGCCTAGAGCTTTTGCAGCAAGGAAGCTATAAGCAAAGCACTACAATAGTGCAGTTCGAATTTAGCGGGAAGCATACAAATGTGATTATTCTCAATGCTAGTGGGGTTGTTATAGAAGCATTGCGGCATATTTCTCAAGCGATTTCCTGTCGTCCTGTGAAAGTAGGAATACCTCTTGCCAAAATGCCCCCAAACCCCCGCCCAAAAACGCAAGAGTCTTCCATAGCACTAGAATCTATGCCTGATATTTTAGCACGTGCCTATGAGCTTGCAAACATACGCGCCCTAGAATCTATGAAGCACTCTCTCTTAATCCACTATACGCGCATAAAATCACGCGCACAAGTCTTGCTAGAATCCTTGCCTAAAGCACAAAGCCTACTACTAGAATCCACAAAGCTACAACACCAAGCCAATCTAGCACTAATGCATCTGCACACGCTAAAGCCCTACCAAACCCAAATAGAGATCGCCGATGAGAGCGGGGAGCTTTGGAGTATTACACTGCCTTCTCATAGCACCCCACAAGCTGCAATTAATCAACTATTCAAAGAGTCTAAAAAGCTCTCTAGAAAGGCAAAAAATATCCACAAAGAAGTCGCAAATTTGGAGGAGAAAATTAGCTTTTTAGATAGGGAGCTGGCGTTTATAGAGCGTGCAAACAAGCTTGACACACTTACTATCCTTTTGCCTAAAGCCAAGCAGAATACTAAGAAAAAGTCCCAAAATGAGCAAGCAGAAGTCGTATTTATCCAAGGGATAAAAATCTCTATAGGGCGCAATGAAAGGGAGAATATTAAACTCCTAGAATCTGCGCGTGCTGATGATTTATGGCTACATATTCGAGATCTTCCTTCTTCACATTTGATTATCCATTGTGGGAAAAATACAGCCCCAGAATCTGTGGTCTATAAAGCAGGTGAGATTCTATTAGGGGTAAGCGGATTTAAGCAGGGGGATTTTTGTGTCGATTATACAAAGAGAAAGTTTGTGAAGATTATTAGCGGTGCGCAGGTAGTGTATAGTAAGCATAAAAGTCTGCATTACCGCATAAGCTAGCAAGGAGACATTATGGCAATCTCACCCATTGGTAATATCACTTATATCAATCAAAATATGCAAGCGACTTCTGCCACGCACGCAAACGCTATGCAAAGGGGCGATATGATTCCCCAAGAATTTGAAGATAAGCTCAAGGAAATCCAAGAGGTGCGCCCTACAGAAACGGGTAATAAAATCGACAAAGACACCAAGGGCAATGGGCAGTGGGAGAGGGGAGAGCAAGAGGAGCGAGAGCCAAGCGAGCAAGAAGAGTTAGTCCAGCTAGAATCTAGTCTCAATAGTGATGAGAGTGCGCATTTGCTCAATATCAAAGTATAGATTCTAGGTGTAGATCACACTCACAGCACCACACCACAGAGAAGCACAAAGGGCAGGTATTCTTTCTCATAGAGATGGTATTTCTTTGGGTGTATCAATGCTAGGGCGTAAGTCAAGGGTAGAGCATAGCACATCTTGTAGGCTTGCACTCATTCCACTTGCTACATTTTATGTTTTTTATACTCTTTCTTTAAATTTTAATTCATAGTGCTTTTGTATAATCACACGATTGATAGGCGATTGTTACAAGTCTTGTGCCTATGCGATAATGTTCTATTGCAAGTTTATTGTTTCTTGTTTTTCGCTCACCTATCACACTTTCACTAAACAAATCATCTTTAACAATTTTTGTTTCGTGCTGACATTTTGGACACGCTATAAACTTTCTCCTGCGTTCTGCTTCATATGATGATAAAAAAAGAGTGTTTGATAATCCCATAAACACGCCTGCTAGAATAAACCACCCCCAAATGCAATCTACCCCAACCTATTTCAAAAGTCTCTGGGGGACTATCATCCAAGTTGTTTGCGAACAAAGCATATACGCTATACCAAAACTTACAATTCCGCAAAGCATTCCCACAAATGTCGTCATACCAGATGACTCTCCATTATATATTCCCTTAAATGATGCATATTCACTTGCCATAGTAGCCTAATCTCCCATTGTTTCAGTAAGTTTGAACCAATTGATAAATGATGCTATCTCTTTGATAACATTGCACAAAAAATAAAGCAGAATGAAAGTTATTGATAAAATAAATGAGATGCTAAAGCAAAAAATCTAAGCAAAAAGAGCTTACTAACCACCCTATAGACTTAGGCTTGCGTGCGAATGAGTGAAACGCCCACAATCTCTAGCATTTATGCCTATCTTAATGGCAATGTTGAACTAAAGGCGGATATATTGCCGATGTTTTGGGCGTGTATAAGCAGGAGCTTTTCTCCCAAAGCTTACCATACAAAATGTTTCAAAGATTCTGCTTACAAGACCCAAATCTTGCTAAATATAGCCACATTGTCAAACTCCTAGAACACATCAGCCCAAAGTCCCTAGCAACACTTGACAAACACTCCTTAATCAAAAAGAAAAACAATCTAGCTTAATGAGATTCTACAAAGCCTATAGTCTTTCGCACTGTATTATGCTTGTTACTCTTGTGTGGTGATTTCTTGTATAAAAGTTGCAGAGAGAGATTTAGAGGTGGTGCGTGTGGTGGGGATAGCTAGGACTTTATAAGATTTTTTATAAGTGAGAAAGTATAGGGTGATCACATCGCCTATGCGCACCTCTTTGCTACTTTTTACACGTACACCATTTAGCTCGACAATATTATTTGTGCACATATCTTGTGCGATTGAACGCTTTTTGACAATATTTGTGGCATTAAGAAAGCTGTCAATCCGCATAGAATTTCTCACTTATTTACTAGGTAGGTCGCGACTAGATTGTAGCAAAATCCCAAGAATATCCGCAGTGTATATTTGATTTTCACAAAAAATTAGATAGAATCGGCGACTAACTTAAGTTTGCAAATTTAAAGGTTCGTGATGGTTTTTGAAGTCAAGTCGCCTATTTTGGGCTTTGAAGATGTTGTGAAGATGAAGCTTGAAAAAATCGATGAGATTTTTATGCGCTTGAGTAATGTCGATGCGCAAGCGCCAGTATTTGTGCTTGTCAATCCTTTCATCTTGCGAGAATATGACTTCGAAGTGCCCGTGGCTATAAAGCTTCTGCTAGACCTAGAGAATGCGAAAAATATCTTTGTCGCCAATATTATGGTGATGCAAACGCCAATCCAGCAATCCACGATCAACTTTCTAGCCCCTCTGGTGTTTAACTTCGATAACCAAACAATGGCGCAAATTGTCCTAGATAGCTTCAAATATTCTACTTATAGCATTGCTGAACCTATTTCTAAATGGTATAAGGAGGGGGAAGAGCTTGTAGGTAAAAACTCTCCCAATGATGCTAATCCGCAGCAGTAGTCTGCATTGCCTATACTACATTTTACGCACTTTTGTGTGGGCTTATTTGCTAGTAGGATTTGATATGAGAGAGTATTCTTTGGATTTTTATTCCACGCTTGTGGCTATGGTGGTGGTGTTGTTGCTTGGGCGGTTTTTGCTAGCGCGTGTTAAGTTCCTACGAGATTTTGATCTGCCAGAGCCTGTCGTGGGGGGCGTGTTCATTTGCATCGCTATTTTTATCGGCTATAAGTATTTTTCTGTGCATATCACATTTGATGAAGCTTTGAAAGATCCGCTAATGCTAGCGTTTTTTTCAAGCATAGGGCTAAGTGCGGACTTCTCATCGCTGAAAAAGGGAGGGCGGCTTTTGGTGCTGTTTTTAGTGATTGTGGTGGGGTTGTTGTTTTTGCAAAATATCGTTGGTGTGGGGCTGGCACTTGCTATGGGGATAGATCCGCTAGTGGGTATGCTTGGAGGCTCTATTACGATGAGTGGAGGGCATGGCACAGGATTAGCTTGGGCAGATGTCTTTTCAAATGAGCAGTATGGACTTAGCAACGCCAGAGAAGTTGCGCTTGCAGCCGCGACTTTTGGGCTTGTGATGGGTGGGCTTATCGGCGGTCCTGTCGCACGCTTCCTTATACGCAGACATAAGCTACAAACTCCAAACCAAGGCAAAGTCTTAGCTCTAAGCGATACTAGTGAGCAAAGTACCCTAGCGAGTAACTTTGAAGCTCCACAAAGGGAGCGGCTCATCACCACTGCTTCTTTCTTAGAATCTTTAGCACTTATTGCCATTTGTCTGCTTGTGGGAAATTTTATGACCCAAGTGAGTGCGCCTACTTTGCGTGATCAGTTAGGGATTAATGTCCCTACTTTTGTATGGTGCTTGTTTTGCGGGATCATCTTGCGCAATGGTCTAGCTACGCTCAAAATCCACTATGTATTTGATAGAGAAGTATCTGTGCTAGGCAATGTGAGCTTGGCACTCTTTTTGGCTCTTTCATTTCTCATTATTAAAATTTGGCAGCTAGCAGATATTGCACTGCCACTTATTGTAATTTTGATCGTGCAGATATTGATAATGGTGGCTTATGCAGTGTTTGTAACTTTTAGATTCTTGGGCAAAGACTATGATGCGAGCGTGTTTGCTGCTGGGCATTGTGGGTTTGGGCTTGGGGCTACACCTACGGCTATGGTCAATATGCAAGCAGTTACCAACCACTATGGTGCAAGCCACACGGCATTTATGATCGTCCCGCTTGTGGGGGCATTTTTCATCGATATTGTTAATTTGCTCGTGATTCAAGGCTTTTTGTTGTTGCGTATATTTCCACAAGGCTCGGTAGAATCTAGCAGAGAGCAGGCTGGCACCCTCCTAGATTCCAGTGCGCAAGTACTATCAAGTCTAGCTTACACGCTTATGAGTCTTTGTTAAAGCTTTAGGACTTACTAGAATCTAAAGAGCTTGCCCGTATTTGTAATACGCCGCGCAAGCTCCCTCACTACTTACCATACAGCTTCCTAGTGGATGCTCTGGGGTGCAAGACTTGCCAAATACTTTGCAATCAAGTGGCTTTGCCACACCGCGCAAGATATCACCACATCGACAGGCTTTATTATCTGCTATTGGTGTGTAGTCTAGCACATCTGCGAACTCCCTCTCCGCGCAAAACTCACAAAACTCATCGCGCAAGCGTAGGGCTGACTCTGCTATCTCACCTAAGCCTCTCCATTCAAAATTTTCCCTTGGCTCAAAATAAGTGCGCACAAGCTCTTGGGCTTTTTTGTTACCCACGCGCGTTACCACGCGTTTATATTGCACCTCAAGCTTAGGCTCATTGCGCACAGCTTGGCGCGCAATCATTGCGATACTCTCCATCATATCCACAGGCTCAAAACCACTTACCACAATGGGTATGCTAAATCGCTCAAAAATTGGCTCATAAATCTTAGAGCCTGCGATCACGCTTACATGCGATGGCGCGATTAGAGCGTTAATTTTCGAATCTTCACTGCCTAAAATCGCATACAAAGGCGGCGGGACTAAGACATGATTACTATGGATAAAGAGATTATTAAGCTTAGATTCTATTGCTCGTGCAAGCACAGCTGCAGTCATTGGCGTAGTTGTCTCAAACCCTATGGCAAAATACACTACGCGCTTTTGCGGATTGGCTTTAGCAATTTCTAGGGCTTGCATAGGCGAATACACAAAGCGCACATCAGCCCCCTTAGCCCTAGCATCTTGCAAGCTCCCTAGCGATCCGGGTACGCGCATCATATCCCCTAGAGTTAGCAGGATTACATCATTTTGCATAGCAATGGTGTAGGCTTGGTTGATGCGATTTTTTGGCATTATGCATACAGGGCAGCCCGGTCCATGGATACATTGGATAGATTCTGGTAGAAGCTGATTTAGCCCATAGCGCATAAGTGTGTGCGTATGTCCGCCACACACCTCCATCATATAAAGTGGCTTTGGGAGATCTTTAGCGATAGCGTGTATTTCGCGCTTAAGGGCTAGGATCGCATCTTTATCGCGGAATCCTTCTAGTAGAAGTTTTGTATCAAGCGCAGGACTCTTTGACTGCTTTGTAGAATCCACTCGTAGCCTGCTTATTTAAATGCTTGTGGCAATGTGTGATAAGAGTCTTCTATGACTTTTGGTTCTGGCTTTTGGGGCTCATACTGAGCAATTTGCTCTTGTGTGAGTGGTGTCCAAGTAAGTGTCTGTCCCATCATTCCTAGCTTATCGATACTTGCACGCAGGGTAAGTATGCCATTAGAATCTTTAGTGATTTTTAGGTGGTAGGTTTTGCCATCATCATAGTTATATACTTCCCCACCACCAAAGCTACCTTTACCATCACTCTTTAGCCCATAGACAAATACTGAGCCTTTGTCGTATCGCTCCCTTAGCTTTGGATCTGGGTTTTTGCTGTCTTTTTTAGGACCGCTACCATCGACATTGGCAAATCCATAGGCATAAAACTTGCCATTTTTGGTGAAAAACTCCACGATACTCTGTCGCCCACTATCGCCTACATGTGTCATATAGTAGCCATCTAATACGCTAGAATCGCTAGCTCCTGCGCTCACACTAGCTCCTGTTAATAGGGAAACTGTTAGCAAAGCTGTTTGAAAAACCTTATGTACTTGCATTATCTCTCCTTATAGTTTGTATAGTTTCTTAAGTTTTATTCTAGCTCTTCTTGTTCCATATTCTGCACGATTTGTTTATAGAGCTCTATGGATTCTAGTGCGGATTGCGTATCAATTTTGCTCATCACATAGCCGATATGGAGCAACACATATTCGCCTACCTGCACTTCTTCTTGCATAAGATCTAGGCTTGCTTCTCTGCTTACGCCTAGCGTTTCGATAGTGGCAGTGTTTGTTTCGCTATTTATGAAGAGCACTTTGGAGGGGATCGCTAGACACATACACACTCCTTAGCTAAAAGAATGACTAGAATGATAGCCACCTTTTTTACAATCTACAATAAATTGTGCGAGATTTTCTATACTCGCACAATCCTTGTTGCTTGTGCAAAAAAGCGGGACATTAGGCTTTAGTCTTGCTAGATCTTCTTGCACTTTAGCGATCTTAAAGTCAAATACTTCACACACATCACTTTTAGAAATCACCACTGCATCAGCGCATAAAAACATCGTAGGATACTTTAGCACCTTATCATCGCCCTCTGTGCTTGAGAGCAAGACGATATTAAGATCCGCGCCTAAATCATAGCTAGCTGGACACACGAGATTCCCCACATTTTCGATGAAAAGATACTCCACATTAAGAGCATCGCGTGCTTTTAGGGCATTATAAGCACTCTCTATCATACTTGCTTCTAGGTGGCAGGCAGCTCCTGTTAGAATCTGATGGGCTGCTATACCTTTAGATTCTAGCCTAGCAGCATCGCGATTAGTTTGTAAATCTCCTTCAATCACCGCAAAGCTAAAGCTCTCTTCCCCTATCGTCTTGATCGTTGCAAAATGCTCGAGTAAAGTCGTCTTCCCACTGCCAGGAGAGCTCATAAGATTGATTACATAGAGATGATCGTGCGCATACACCTCGCGCATTTGCTGGGCTTTTTTGTCATTTTTGCTTAGGATTTTCTCTACAATTTGCAGGGATTTTGGTGAAAGGGTTGGGTTCTCTTGCATTTAGCTCCTTTGTGCCTGATAGTCTTGTATCACTTCTTTATACATCGCAATGGCTTTGGTGATTGAGGATTCTAGGGTGTAGTTTTGCGCGGATTTGGTGTAGAGCTTGCTGGCTTCTTCTCTCTCTTGTGTATGCTCTATCCAATAAGTGATTTTCTCGCTCAAATGCCTTGCATCACCAGCTCTAAAAAGTGAGCGAGAATCTAGTGCGAACTGCCTAGTAGCTGAGACCTTAGAGTCTGCGATAATTGGCACAACCCCACAGCTTATCGCCTCTAGGGCTGCAATTGCCTCTCCTTCTACTTCAGCAGCGTGGATATAGAGCGTGCTTTGATGCAAGACTTTTACTAGCTCTTCTGGTGGCAAGAATCCAAAATCCACCGCATTTGGCAGGATCTCTGCCTGTTTTTTTAGGCTAGATTCTAGCGGTCCTATGCCCTTTAAGTGGAGCTTGATTTGATCTCTATAAGGATTTTGCGCAATGGCTTTGATGATTAGATCTTGTCGCTTTTCTTTAGAGTAGCGACCAACCATTGTGATATGAATAAGCCCATCGCTAGGCGCGCTACTAGAATCTAATGGCTTAAATTTAGGGTCAAAGCCATTAGAGATCACATATTTTTTACCTTTATAGCCTGCTTTTGTCAGCTCATCTTTAATAAGCTGCGATGGGCAGTGAATATGGCTAATGTACTGGTAAAACGACTGCTTAAAAAGCCAGAAAATGAAGCGATTAAGCGGGGCGAGCTTTTGTAGGCTGATATTATAGGTGATATGCTCTGGCTGGAGATGAAAGGCCGCCATATATGGCACCCCCATTTTCTGCGCTACCTGCAAGGCGACTTGCTCTAGCTTAAAGGGTAAAAATAAATGCACAATATCCGCGTCTTTAATGGCTTCTTCTAGCACCTTTACATCTGGCTTGCCAAAGACCATATGCTGCGCTTTTGAGACTTCTGTAACAATGGGGATATACCGCTCTTTGACAGGGTAGAATCCATCTCCTTGTACATAGGGCGCGACTACGCGCACGCTATGCCCACGCTCTTTAAGCGCGCTAGCAAAGCGCGCGGCTGTCATTGAAGTGCCATTGCTTTTATCCGCGAAGCTATCGACTACAAGCACGATGGTCAATTAAAGCTCCTTGTCATCTTTAAGCTTAAGCTTAAAGAGCTTTTTGTCAAAGATTACGATATAAAATAGTCCATCAAAAATCTTAATATTTAGCACAAATCCTTCTACTTTCACTTCGCATTTGCGCATATCACCAAGCATTGTCTTTGCCTTTAGTTCGACAACTTGGTTTGTCTCCACAGGAGCTAGGAACTTCACATCAGATCCAATAATGATAGAATTTTTTTTATTAATCGCACATAGCGCGGCAAAGCCTGCGGCTGCTTGCACAAAGCCTGTATGCGTGATCCCCGGCTCCACCTCCATATCTTCGCGCGTAGTGAGTGTAACTTGTGCTTTATCTTTGCCCATCTCTCCCACTTGTCCGCAAAAGTGCATATTGATTGTCGTGCCTACGATCCTATCGCCTACAATTTGCCGCTCTTGAAACTCTTCTTCACCCATCATTTTCTCCTTGCTTTGATATATGCTCGCTTGGGTGCTGGGTAGCCTTCTATGGTTTTACTACTATCATTTGGATCTAGGAAATTCTCTAAGCTTAGAGAGTCTATCCAGCGTGTTTTGCGCTGCTCATCTGTAGTTGTAGGCATAATCGCTAGTACTTCTACATCAATAAGCCCACACCGCTCACACCAGCCTTCAAGCGCGCTAAGGCTTGGGAGTAAATACACATTACTCATTTTAGCATAACTTTGGCGCACGCTAAGGACTAGGGGAAGCCCACTAACGCTAGAATCTAGCGCGCTAGCCACATCGTTTATATCAAAGATAAGCGTGTCGATAAACGCCACCCCGCCTTTGTCTAGGCTCTGAGCCAAGGCTTTTAGGCAGGCAAACACATCACTACGATGATAAAGCACCCCTAGGCAAAAAATTACATCAAACTTCTCTTTTTTGGTGAAGTTAGGCAGATCTTGTACCCCTAAGAGCTCATAGACAATGGGAAGATTTACAAAGTGATTAATAAAGGTAAATTGGCAGTAAAACAGCGCACTAGGGTCAAAGCCATAAATCCGCGCGCAAGCCCCCTTGCTTGTATAAGGAGAAGTTTCTCCTGCTTCCTGTAATGCCTTAGCATACATCGCTAACATATAAAATCCATTGTTACACCCTACATCTGCTATTTTTGCTCCATTTGCGCGCACAAATGGAGCAAGCAGATCCCACTTCATATAGCTTTGCCATTCGCTATCAATGTGGAGTAAGCAGCTAGAGCTAGCAAGGGTAAAAGGACCTTTGCGCCAGCCTTTAAGTTTATAAGCTAGTAGGGCTAGCGCGCTAAGCACACAATGCTTAGATTCTAGTGTGTGAGAGTCTAGGAGTGCGTGGGCTTGCTCTAGCTCGCTTAGCTTTCCTACCATAGTGCAAAGCTCAAGCCCCCTAGAATCTAGCGGCTTATCAAATAGCTCGCTATTAATTTGCACGCCATTGTCATAGTTAAAGCTTGCACAACCCTTTGGTACAAGTCTATCAAGCTCTGTGATAGCGCGATATATAGGGGCTATATGTTTAGCTTCTAGTGGATTTGGCATTAAAAAAGTGTGGGGGCGTATTCTTGTGGAGTTTGTGATAGCACAAAAACTAGCCCCTGCGTACTTATGCCAAAGATTAGCCCAAAGTTATACTCCGTGGTTTTTAGCAACAAGGGCAGTTCATTAGATGAATCATAACGGATCGCTTGGAGTGGGTGCTGGTTGCGTTGATTATAGAGAGTATAGAATTCTTGCTCATCATCAAGGATTGTAGGGACAAATACTACGACTTTCGCCCATTTGGCCTCTTTGCTAAGAAACTCGCCATAACGCATAAAGATTTCTTCATCATTTGTGGGAATAATCACGCGCGAGCTCTGCCCAAAAGATAGGATTCTAGCGTCGTTGGTTAGAGAGATTGGTAGGAGTGTGGAGCTAGGCTCAAAATGTGCAAAATCACACTCGATATGTTCGCGCAAGCATAGATCCACAACAGCTCCAAGCTCTGGGACAAACACGCAAGGCAGAGAGATTTTGTAAGAATATAACTTGTAGTAGAATTTAATCTCAAACATAGACATCGGTGTGATTAGCTCAAATGGTAGCTGTTCTGGAGTCTCGCAAGGGATAGGTTCTAGGGCTAGATCAAGCACTTGCTGGGATTTGGCGATAATGATTGCAGGGTGCACTTCTTCAACCATATCAAGCAAGTCGATGGGACTCTCATCAAAAAACAGCACGCTCTCGCTATGGATTAGAGATTTGGCGATTAGGTATTGTGTGGGATTGGTGGCGATCACGCGGATAGAGCGCGCTAGTAGCTCAAAGCGTACAAGACGGATAATAGCATCTTGTATAGATTCTACCTTAATCCACGCGATTTCATCATCATTGAGCCTTGTTTGCAAAAACTTATCAAACACAATGCCAAATGCACCTTTCTCAAGTGCTGGCTCTATATCTCTAGGGTGCGCGGCGAAAAATAGGCTACCTCGCTTGATATGCTCAAGCTTTGTGCAATACCCGCTAAACCCCCCGATAGCTGGGGAGTTAATCAACTCACCATTGATAATTTCGACAATATCTTGGACTTTTTGTGTAACTTCCTGCACTAGCTTATCCTGCTCCCATTTTTTCTCTTTCCATCTATGCGCACAAGCGATAGGGACTCATCATCTTTGCTAGCAAGTATCATTCCATAGCTAAATTGCCCCATAATTTTGGCAGGCTTTAGGTTGGCTATGACACAGACTTGCGTATTGAGTAGGTCTTGTGGAGCGTAGTATTGCGCGATACCACTTAGCACGACTCTAGGCTCACTCTCGCCTAGATCGATTACTAAGCGCAAAAGCTTAGTAGATTTAGGCACAGGCTCTGCTTCTAGCACTTCGCCCACGCGTATATCAAGCTTGCTAAAATCCTCGATACTCACAAGATTTGCAAGCCCATCTTCTAGTGTAGAGCTAGAATCTACTTGCGCTTTTTGAGTGGGGTTAGATTCTAGGGCAGCTTCTGGGATTAGCATAGAATCTAGCTTTTGGAAAAGGGGAGGCATCATATGCACTTTAAGTGAGAAGTGAAATATTTTATCTTGCTTGATATAGTAGGTATAAGAAGCCGGTGAGATTTCTTGGCAAAATGCGCTAGCGATAGTGCTAGCAGTCTTTGGCATTATGGGATATAGCGCGTGCGCGACCTTTAGCAAGGTATATCCCACAAAGCTTAAAATCGCATTTAGCTCCATAGATTTGCCATTTTTAAAGAGATTCCACGGCTCGTATTTAGCGATCATTGCATTGCTACAATGCAGCAGCTTCCAAATAGCTTCTATATACGCTTTTACCTGCATAGATTCTATTAGCCCGCTGTTTATCTCATCTATGATACTGCACTGAGTTTTGAGCTCATCGCCATAATGCTCTACAACAAACTCCGCCACTTCTTTATCGTCCAGCACATAGCAGCTACCAGCCTGCTTTGGAGCATATTTCGCACACATAGCCAAAAATCGATGCAGCAAATTACCTAGATCATTTGCCAGCTCGCTGTTGATCCGCTCGCATAAGAGTTTTTGACTAAAGTCGCCATCTTGCCCAAAGGGTGTTTCTCTAAGTAGATAGTAGCGTAGCACTTCTGCTCCGTAGGCTTTGGTGAAAGCTTTGGGATCAACTACATTGCCAAGTGACTTGCTCATCTTCTGCCCATCACGCATCCACCAGCCGTGTACATAAATATGTTTAGGCAGGGGCAGTCCCAAGCTCATCAAAAATGCGGGCCAATACACCGCGTGGAAGCGTAAAATATCTTTACCTACGATATGTGTCGCACACTCCCAATAAGGCATTTTCTCGCCAAGTAACGATAATGGGCTAGATTCGGGGCCAGATTCTGTTTCCTTGCTTTGATAAAGCCCAAGTGCGCTCATATAGTTAAAAAGCGCATCAAGCCACACATACGCGATATGCTGCTTTTGCGCGCCTTTCTTTTTAGGCAGGGTGATCCCCCACTCAAAGCTTGTGCGAGAAATAGAGAGATCTTGCAAGCCGTTTTCTACAAAGCGTATTACTTCATTTTTGCGATATTTTGGCAAGATCACATCTTCACTACTTGCATACCACTCTAAAAGCTTGTTTTCATACTTGCTTAGGGCGAAAAAGTAGCTTTCTTCTTTGATTTTACTTAGAGGTTTGCTCCCCGCGCAATCTGGGCAAATCCCAGAATCCACATTTAGAAAGAAGCTTTCACAGCTCACACAATAATCCCCCTCATACTCTCCTAAATACACATCGCCATTAGCGTATAATCGCTCAAACACTTGCACAATCGCTTGCTTATGTGGCTCATCTGTGGTGCGGATAAAGTGGTCATAATCAATCCCCATCAAATCCCACAAATCAAGAAATTGTCCGCTAATCTCATCAGTATAAGCCTTAGGGCTTTTGCCCTTTGCTTTTGCTGCTTGCTCAATCTTTTGTCCGTGTTCATCAGTGCCTGTGAGTAAAAATACCTCCTCGCCTCTAAGCCATTTGTATTTCTTTAGCATATCGGCGACAATGGTTGTATAAGCGTGTCCAATGTGCGGGACATCATTGACATAGTAAATTGGCGTGGTGATAAGCTGCTTCATATAAGTCCTTGGTGTAAAAAGTGTATTATAAGCTTTCAAGCTTAAATCTAGTAGCCATCGCCTGTGGTTTGGTGAAGCCTAGCAGTAGGGCTAGAATCTAAAATACTAGATTCTAGGTAAGCGCGGTATTTTAGCTCTGCTAGATTCCAGTCTTCTAGTGTGTCTATGTCTTGGGCTAGGGGGTGGGGGAGAATAATTGGGCAAGAGTGTTTTGCAAATATGGCTAGCTCACTTTGCCACGCCCACACTCTCCCGAAGTAGAACTGTCCTGCATCGTGGTAGATTCTAGGTAGATCTTGGGAGCGATTATGATAGTGCTTGGGGAAAAGCATAGAGATACCACGCTCATCAATATAAAAGCTTCTATAAGGATTGTAGCTGTATTCTAGCACGCCAAAGCTATATGCCACGCTAGAATACAGCAGAGCTTGCAAGCCTTGTGTAAGAAAACTTGCTTGTAGAAGTGGGGCAGTGGGGTAGATCACACAAAGTATATCACTAGGCTCTAGCCCTAGCTCTTTGATCGCGTGTGTGGCGACTGAGGCAGTTGGAGTGAAGTCATCGCTTAAATTGCTAGGGCGTATGAAAGGCGTTTGTGCGCCAAAGTTTCGGGCTATGTCTGCTATTTGTCGTGAGTCTGTGCTTACCACCACGTGGGAGAAAAGCTTAGATTCTAGCGCGGTGGTAATAGGATAAGCAATAATTGGCTTACCACAAAAGGGCTTGATATTTTTATGTGGGATTCTCTTGCTTCCACCTCGCGCCGGGATTAGAGCGATAATCTTTGGAGTAGTGGCATTTGGCATAGAATCCACTTAGAATGGAAATTCATCTTCTACGGCTTTTGTGCCATCTTTTTTGTGGTTGGTCTGCCCGATCGCGCCAATGCTTGTGTAGGCGATTTTAGAATCGGCGATAAACTTTGATGAAATGCTATTATCACGCTCTATGTCATAAGGGCGGATTACGCCACTAATGGTTACTAGCCGCTTTTCACCATCGATTAGCACTTCATTGTGCCCATAGATAAAGTAGTTGCCATTTTCTAGCACTTTTAGGATTCTAGCGGTTATTGAGAATTTCAGCGCGTCATTGCGACTTTGCTGCCCGCTACCTTTGAAGTTAGAGTTATCGGCGGTTTTTTGCAGGGTGTAGTTGGTTTGGTTGTTTAAGTCTTGAGTGTCTTTTGCTGCTTGCTCATCAGTGCCATTGTAGCCTAGCACAGGGGCATTGACTGCGCCACCGCTTGTGCTTGTGTAGTCTTTGGAGCTTGAGAGCGAGGCGTTGGAGCTTTCATCGATATTGATGGTGATAAGGTCGTTTGGGCGCATAGCTCGCCTATCGGCAAAAAGTGGGCGATCTCCCTGCCCAAAGAGCGAGCCTGCTTGCGCAGGAGCTGGGAGGAACTCCTTGCTGGGCATTTCATCGACATAGGCTGGAGGATTGAAGTCGATTTCTGGGCTTAGGGCGTGGGCTAGCGTGCTGGCTAGGGCTAGCGTGGCAATCAGGCTTGCTTTGGCGCGGTTTGCGCGAGATTTTGCTCTATTTTTGGGGCTTTGTGTCCTTACAATGCTCATCTAAGCTATCCTTAGTGGTGTTTAGTAGTGGCTAAAGCAAAGGGCGTTCCACTCACTGCGCCAAACCTTAGCGAAGTATATGCTATACTGCGCGCTTATTTTATGCAGGGGTAGTTGTGAGTAAAAGCGGATATACTAAGTGAGCGAATGTAATAGGGGCGGGCTATGGATCCAAGCTTGCCAAAAACCCCATCCACAAAGCAGGGATAGTAGCGACAGGGGCGTTAATAGGCTCAAGAATGGGAGCATTCTTAGGGGCTGGAGTAGAGCAGCCATTGCTAATCAATATCTTAGGATGAGAAAATAATTTCCAAGAAATGCATAATCAAATACTAAATCAAGGGTTGCTATCTCTTGTCCCGGATCGGTGTCATTGCTGTGGCAACAAAAGCAGTAGATATGGGGCTTTTAAATACGCTAAAACACGAGCTAGGCTACACATATAGCAAGTTTCAAGCATTTGGCACAGGGAGTATAACATTTGTGGGAAAAGCTACAAATAAACGAGTTGTTTTAACTAAAGACACTCAAGAGCAATGGAAGAACACACTACTTAGGCTACAAAAATTAACTGACACCCTATCCCCAAGCACTCTCCACGCATTAAAGCAGCACTTGATGGCAAAGAATAGGGCTATCATACAAAAACCTTTTTAAGCTAGTAGAGATAATAGAGTGCAATATATCCCACAGATAAAGCAAACACTAGACGCGCCAGATACAATCTATCAAATTGCTAGGGAAAATAAATTTATCTTTGCCAAAAGCTATAGGGTAAACACCATGCTTGTGAGTGTAGGACATGTAGAGCGCGTTCTTGCAAGTTACTAGCTAAACTACCAACAAGGCTGCAGATAGGGCAGTGGCAAAACAACCGTCAAGGTTGGGCTAAATGTTTAGATTTTATTGAAGCGTGTTGCATAGTGCTAGCTATGTATTGCGTGTGTGCCATTACCAAACTTAGCTACAATGCCTGCACACAAAGCAAAGGAGTGATTATGCAAGCGATCCAAGATCAAGTTACATCCATACTAGTCCCACTAGCTGATGGTTTTGAAGAGATTGAGTGCGTGAATGTGGTGGATATTTTACGCCGATGTGGGATAGAGGTGCTATTAGCCGGCATTAGCGGTGCTAGGGCGTATAAAGGCGCACACGATATAGAGATACTAGCGCCCTATGATCTAGCACGCTTAGATTCTAGCACGCTGGAATCTCTAAGTGGTATAGCTCTGCCCGGCGGGCTTAAGGGTATGGAAAATCTTAGCGCAAGTGTTGATCTCGCATCAATCCTACAGGCTTTTGCTAAGGCTGGCAAGCTTATTGCAGCCATTTGTGCCTCACCCATTGTGCTAGCTCGTGCTAATGTGTTGCAAGGATACTTTACTTGCTATCCGGGCTGTGAAGACTCCTGTCAAGGCGAAAATGTGCGCTATCAACAAGAAGGTGTCCTTACGCACGGCTCTCAAATCACTGCTTCTGGTCCTGCTAGCGCGCCGTTTTTTGCCATAGAGATTGTGCGCTACTTGCTAGGAGATGATCGCGCGCAAGCGGTGAAAAAAGAGCTGCTACTAGATATATATCCTTCTAACGCGCTTGTCGTGTGATTATAGGGCACCTCTAAGGTTTGGCAAAAGTGGATTCTAGGAAAGATTGTTTTGCTAGCGCAGAATCTATGGATTGCCACGCGGATTTTCAATCCGCTCGCAATGACGGAGTGAGGGGAGTGGATTGCCACGCTGTCACTAACGCAGTTACTCGTAATGACAGCATAACAACTGATTTTTCAAAAGCGGATCCTAAGGGCTTGGCACGAAGCTATCGCTTATGCTTGTGGAAAAATCGCTGGAAAATCTTCGCCAAAAACTCGCGTGCTAGAATCTCACTCTATCTTTTTGTCACACTCTGCGCTCTAGCCTTATTCGCACCACTGCTTGCTAATCATAAGCCCCTGCTTATCTACTACAATGGGCATTTTTATTTTCCCTTATGGCAGAGCTACCCAGAATCCACCTTTGGCGGAGATTTTTTCACCGAGCCAGATTATAATGACCCCTATGTCAAGGAGCTTTTGCGCGACTCTTTTGTGCTGCGCGCCCCTATCCCATATAGCTATGACACAATCGTGCTAGACTTGCACACTCCAGCACCCACACCACCTTCAAGTAAGCATTGGCTAGGTACTGATGATCAAGCTAGAGATGTGTTAGCACGCTTGCTTTATGGGCTTGGCACTGGCATTGCTTTTGGGCTGATTTTAAGCGCGTGTAGCGTGGTGATTGGCATTGGCGTTGGGGGGCTTCAGGGCTATTACGGTGGGCTAATCGATCTCATCGGGCAAAGGGGGATAGAAGTGTATGCAAGTATCCCTCTGCTCTTTTTGCTCATCATTCTCTCAAGCTTTATCACGCCTAGCTTTTGGTGGATTTTAGGTATCGTGCTAGCCTTTAGCTGGATTCCATTGAGTGTGATTGTGCGCGCGGAGTTTCTCAAGGTGCGTGAGAGCGTGTATGTCAAAGCTGCTAGAGCACTTGGGGCGAGCGATCTGCGTATAGTCTTTGCGCATATTTTGCCAAATGCCTGTATCGCTACGATTGCTTATGTGCCTTTTCTTATGGTAGGGAGTATTGGCACACTTGTTACGCTTGATTTCTTGGGCTTTGGTATGCCTGTGGGGAGTGCGAGCTTGGGCGAGCTATTAGAACAGGGGAAAAACAACCTTGCCTCTCCACATTTGGCTCTGAGCGGGTTTAGCGCAGTGGCTTTACTACTTTCTTTGCTGTGTTTTATTGGCGAGGGGGTGCGCGATGCGCTAAACCCTAGTGTGTATAGCGTATGAAAGCTCCTGAGCCTTTGCTTTATGTGCGGGATTTACGCGCAGAGTTTGGGGATTTCGCCCTGCAAGATATAGCACTAGAAGTGTGGTCAAAGGAGCATGTAGGCATTGTAGGAGAGTCTGGCAGTGGGAAGAGCCTACTAGCAAAGCTACTTATGGGGCTTGTGCAAGGCAATGCGTGTGGAGATATCCGTCTCCAAGGCATAGAGCAAAATCTAGCTACTATCCCTATAAACTCGCCCTTATGGCGCACAATCCGCGCGCAAAAAATCGCCTATATCCCCCAATCTCCAAAGCTATCACTAAATCCGCTCCACACTATATATAAGCAGCTAGCAGAAATGTGCGCCTTGCATTTGCCAAGCATACCAAAAGCCAAGTATCAAACCCTAATTGATCAGGCACTAGAATCTGTGGGGCTAGAGCCTAGCATTAAACACCGCTTGCCCCACACTCTTAGCGGTGGGCAAGCCCAGCGCGTATGTATTGCTATGATGAGCTTAGCGCGCCCTAGACTCCTTATCTGCGATGAGCCTACAACTGCGCTAGATGCACATATACAAAGCCAGATTCTAGCACTTTTAGACTCTTTTATGGAGATGGCGATTGTGTTTATCACGCACGATTTGGGCTTGATAGAGAGATTTGCCGGGAGATTGTATGTGATGCAAGGGGGCAAAATCTGTGATCATCTTGTAAGAGATTCAGCCTTGTTTGGTGGGGATTTAGCTTTACTAAAGAAACGGCATATTTCTTTAGAATTCCTAGAACCTAAAAGACTAGATTCTAGCTCGCTCCACCCATACACACGCAAACTCCTAAACGCCATAATCCTACCTAAAAAGCCAGATGCTAGTGCGGGAGAGGTGTGCTTGAGCTTACAGGACTTTGCTGTATATCATACGACTAAAGGTTTTTTTACAAGGCAGAAAACCCCAGCGATACAGGGGGTAAATCTGCGACTAAGGGTTGGGGATAGCATTGGGATCATTGGGGCTAGTGGAAGCGGGAAGTCTAGCCTAGCGCTTGGGATTTTGGGGCTAGAGGGACATTTAGGTGGCTTATCTATCTACCCCCAAAACGCCACACCAAAAGAGCTCATCTATGTGGACAAAAAGCGTGATAGAGCATTTGTCTCTATGGTGCAAATCGTTTTCCAAGATCCGCTTTTAGCCCTTAATCCGCGAATGTGCGTACTAGAGATTTTACAAGAAGCTCTACAAGCTAGAGCGAGCCACAAGGTGAAAAAAATCAAAGCTCCTACCCTAAAGGCTTTAGAGCTACTAGAGCAAGTGGGACTCTCTAGCAGCTTTCTCTACCGATATAGCCACACACTTAGTGGCGGGGAAGCCCAGCGTGTATGCATTGCTAGGGCATTAGCGAGTGGAGCAAAGATTCTCTTGCTTGATGAGCCGACTTCCGCGCTTGATAAAAATACGCAAAAAGATATCATCACATTGCTATTGGAGCTACAGAGTGCGTTTGGCTTAAGCTATGTTGTCATAAGCCACGATCTTAATGTCATAGAAGCGATGTGTACAGAAGTGATTGTGCTAGATTCTGGGCAGGTGGTGGAGCAAGGTGGAGTGGAGCAAGTTTTTAGCTCACCTACCCACCCTTGCACGAGAGCTTTGCTTAGAGCGAGAATCTAGCCTAAAACACTTAAGCTCTAGCCAAATCTGCTATAATCGACTATCTAAACATAAAGGAGTAACAATGGCAGTAAAAAAGGTAGTGCTAGCATATAGTGGTGGGCTTGATACAAGCGTGATTTTAAAATGGCTTGGTGATACTTATGGCTGTGAGGTGGTAACTTTCACTGCAGATATTGGGCAAGGCGAGGAAGTTGAGCCAGCTCGTGCTAAAGCCTTAAAGCTTGGCATCAAGGCAAAAAATATTTTCATAGAAGATTTGCAAGAAGAGTTTATCCGTGATTTTGTCTTCCCAATGTTTCGTGCTAATGCGATTTATGAGGGAGAATATTTGCTAGGCACAAGTATCGCGCGCCCATTGATAGCCAAAAGGCTTGTAGAAATCGCGCAAAAAGTCGGCGCAGATGCGATTGCCCACGGAGCCACAGGCAAGGGGAATGATCAAGTGCGCTTTGAGCTAGGTGCGTATGCGCTGGACCCAGAGATTAAGGTCATAGCTCCGTGGAGAGAGTGGGATCTAAATAGCAGAGAAAAGCTCTTAGCCTATGCCAAAAAGGCTGGAATCCCTATCGAAAACGCGAAGAAAAAGTCCCCCTACTCAATGGATGCAAATCTCTTGCACATTAGCTATGAGGGGCAGAATCTTGAAGATCCAAGCCAAGCTCCAGAAGAGAGTATGTGGCGGTGGAGTGTCAGCCCTAAAAATGCCCCCAATAAGCCTGAAATCATCACCATAGAGTTTGAAAAAGGCGATGGTGTAGCCATCAATGGCAAAAAGCTAAGCCCTGCGAAGTTTTGGCAAAAGCTTAATGCGCTAGGCTCTAAGCACGGCATCGGTAGGCTTGATCTTGTGGAAAACCGCTTTGTCGGTATGAAATCACGCGGCTGTTATGAGACTCCGGGTGGCGCGATCTATCTAAGAGCACATCGCGCGATAGAATCTATCACGCTTGATAGAGAAGAAGCACATTTAAAAGATGAGCTTATGCCACGCTATGCGAGCCTTATTTATAATGGATTTTGGTTTAGTAAGGAGAGAGGAGCTCTACAAGCTCTCATTGACACCACGCAAAAGAGCGTAAGTGGGCTTGTCCGATTAGAGCTGTATAAAGGCAATGTAATGGTGCTGGGGCGAGAGTCTAGCAACTCGCTTTTTAGCGCGGCATATAGCACCTTTGAAGAAGATAGTGTCTATGATCAAAAAGATGCCGCAGGCTTTATTAAGCTTAATGCTCTGCGCTTCATCATTGAAGGCAAAGCACAAGGCAAAAAATCTAACAAATCCACCAAAAAGCAACCCAAAAAGAAGCAAAAATAATGCTCCGTAGTGTTGTAGTGTCGCTAGTTGTAGTGGCTTTATGTGGCTGTGGCACGGTCTATACGCCCGGAAGTGCCACGGGTATGGCAAGTAGCAAGAAAACAGGCACAGGGATATGCAAGAACTTTTTCTACTTTTTTGACTTTGGGGACTGCACGATCGCTACTGCTGCGCGCAATGGCGGAATAGAAAAAATCGCGACTACAGACTTCGCACGCAATGGTCTCCCCTATATTTATACCAAGCGCACGACTATTGTTACAGGAGAGTGATTGAAGTGGATTCCAGCTTGTAGGACTACTTAGGGAGATCAACATAGCCTTAGATTCTAGCGAGCTAGAATCTAAGCAACACTCACACCAGTGGCATAACCTTTTTAGCAATATATTCTAGCTCTTCTTGCATATTGGCACATTGGATTATAAGTAAATCTAGCCCTGCTTCTTTATAGGCTCTAATCTTTTGTGCTACACTCTCTGGCGTGCCAACTAGATTTGAACGCAAACCGCGATTAGACACGCTATATTCCTGCTTGCTAATCTCTACATCAAGCTGTGAATTGCCTGTAAAATTCTTATAAGAGTTTTCATAATCGGCGTAATTCTTAATGGTAGTAATCCTTTTTAGTTCCTTTTGTGCTTCTTCCTCACTCTCTCGCACAATCATATACACCGCCATACCAAAGCCCTTAAATGGTGCTAATCCCGCTCTTTTCTTTCGCTCTTTCATATCTGCAATTTTTGTTTGTACTTCTTCAAGTGTGCCTCCGTGCAAGAGATAAAAATCTGCAAATTGCGTGATAGCATTTCTCCCTATTTCACTCTCTCCCCCCGCATACACAAGCGGAATCTTAGGTGGCTTAGGCTCATTATAAGAATTCTCAAAGCTAAAATATTTCCCCTTATGATTAAATGGACTCTTACTCCAAAATCCCCGCAATACATCAGTATATTCGTGCGTGAGCGTATATCTATCATCGTGTGCATCAAAGTTTATACCATACTGCCTAGCCTCTTCTTCCCACCACGCTGAGACCATATTGATAGAAAATCGTCCATTGCAAATCTGTGAAATCGTAGCAATCTGTTTTGCAGTGAGTGCCACTTGATGATACTGCGGACGAAGTGCTGCTAGAATCTCAATTTTTTTTGTAACTGCTGCTAGAGCATTGGCAATAGCCCATGCATCAAGAGCAGAGGCTTTCTCACCTTTAATATCATTTAAATACAGTTCTGGCACAAGAGTGAGCGTATAGCCTAGATTCTCCGCTTTTATTGCTAAATCGCGGATATATTCCCAAGAACACTGCGTACTATCATCATCTACATTCCTAAGCCAGCTTCCAAATACTGGACTCCAATATCCAAACTTCATTCTCACACTCCTTTATTGTTTGTCAAACTGATCTTTCAAAAAGCTTACAAGCCTATCTGCCGCTGCTACTCCACCACTTTGTCTAATCTTAGATTCTAAGGTAGAGTTATAGTTTGTATTTGTGTTAATATCATAGACCACAATATCCCCATTCACACTTTCGATAAACTCAATCCCCGCCACAGCGATATTATGCAGTACTAAAAACTGCTCTAAACACCGCACAATAGGACTTGTAGAATCCACCTCTTTACGCAAACTAAACTTATCTCCAGCTCCTACTTCACACGCCGCTCCGGCTAGTGTTGGACGAGTAGTTCTATTGCTAGATTTCGCAGAATCTATTTGACACGCATCAGCAGGACATAGCTCAAAAGCCCCATTACTCGTATCCACACGCACAGCATAGTGAAACTTCCCACCAATAAACTCACATCGCGTGATAAAAGCTTCCCTAGATTCTATATACTCTTGCAACAGCGTAATACCATCAATGGGTAGCTCAAAATCGCTAGATTCCACATAGTCTTTAAACTCTCTCACATTCTCAAAGAGTCGCACCCCTAAGCCTTTGCCACCTTGATTATGCTTTGTGATAAAGGGCTTATTACCCAGTTTCTTAGCAAAGCTACTTGCTGAATCTAGCAAATTTTCCTTGCCAAATACCGCAATTGTCTTTGGCGTTTTAAAGTCATAGTCTTGAGATTTAAAAAAGGATTCTAAAAGCAAAGCCTGTTTCACTTTGCTTACTTCAAGCTCTAGCACAGAGCTACCATTTATCACGCAACGCCCATAAGATTCTAGCCACGCCAACAACGCACGACCATATTCTTTAGAAAAGGCATTATCACGCGTATGACTTGAGGCACTAAGCCTACTCCAAAATACCCCATTTGGCGGGATAGAATCTAAGCCAATCCCTCCTTGTGTGAGAAGTATCTCGCTAAAACTAACTCCTGCTCTATCAAATGCCTCTTTAAAAGGCGGTATCCATTCGGGATTCTCGTGGATTATATAAATGCCTTGTGTCAAAGAATCATATAACATAGCTTTGCTCCTTATTATGTTTAAATCGCCCTGTCCCAGCGTAATCATTGATTGTGCTTTTAGCACCACCCACACGATAACGCGAAGCAATATGACTAGAATCTAGTCTATCGCCCTTGCCAAAGAGTTTGTGTCGCAGTGAGCCTTGTGTGTATTCTTTCTTATACACTCCGCGGTTTTGAAGCTCTGGTACGATAAATTGCACCACATCTTCAAAGCTTCCCGGTGTTGTCGCATAGGCGATGTTAAAGCCATCAGCATCGCTATAAGCGATAACTTCTTGCAAAATGTCGCAAACTTGTGTAGGTGAGCCTACAAACTTTGGTCCTTGGCAGCCTAGTCCTGTGAGCTTAAGCAAGTCTTTTAGTCGCCACTCTTTGCCAGATTCTGTTGTGGAATCATTTAGGGCTTCTACTTGTGCCAGCATAGCATTAGACTTAATATTACTCAATGGATCATCTAATTTGTAGCGACTTAAATCCACACCTAACCAACCAGAATTTATCACTAAAGAGCCTTCCTTGCTAGAATAAGATAGTAAATCGTTGTATTTAGCCTGTGCTAGAGCTTCTGTTTCATCAGTAATAATGGTTGCTAACATATAGATTTTGGCACTATATGGGTCGCGACCTGCTTGGATTAGTGAATCTCGCACTTGCTTCACTGCGACTTTAGCGTATTCCTTTGTGAGCGGGGCTATGAAAATGGCTTCTGCGTGAGTAGCGGCAAACTGCCTACCACGCGTAGAGTTCCCCGCTTGAAATAGCACAGGGGTTCTTTGGATGCTTGGCTCACATAGATGAATGCCCGGGACATCAAAATATTTGCCGTGATGCCCTATGTGATGGATTTTATTAGGGTCAGCAAAATCCCCACTCTTCTTATCTAAAATCACTGCAGAATCTTCCCAACTCCCCTCTAAAAGCTTATAAATCACCTCCATATATTCTTCAGCCACATCATAGCGTTCATTATGGGGCAATTCACTTGAGCCCATATTTTTATTAGCACTTGGCAGATAGCCGGTAACGATGTTCCAGCCGATTCTGCCTTTTGTAAGATGGTCTAGCGTGCTAAGTCTTCTTGCAAAGGGATAAGGATGCTCAAAAGGCACACCAGCAGTAACTCCAAAGCCTATATGCTTAGTAACTGCTGCGCCGATAACAGCAAGTTGCGTGGGGTCATTTACTGGCACTTGCAAAGCCGTTTTTAACGCACCAAAATCATTGCCTCCATAAATATCATACACGCCTAAAACATCAGCGATAAACACCGCATCAAATAGCCCTCTTTCAGCGATTTGTGCGATATTTTGCCAATACTCAATATCTTTATAGCGTAAGGCTTGGTCGTTAGGGTATCGCCACAGCCCCGGACTTAAATGCGAGATACAATTCATTTCAAAAACATTAAAGCTAATTTGCCTACTCTTTTTACTCATATTTGTCTCCTTGGTGCTTATGTTGAGAGTAATATAGGCTAATTTTTATATAAACACAATATGTGTTTAATAATTTTACTAATTTTTTTGTGGAGTGTTACAATTAAACACATATTGTGTTTATAGATTTTGCTAAGTTTTAGAATCTACCTTGATCATTTGATCTGGCTAGATTTGCTATACTTTCACACATTTGCACCAAAACTTGAAGGAGTTATGATGAGTATCAAAGAGCGACTACAAGCGGATTTAAAAGAAGCAATGAAGAGTGGGGATACATTTTTGCGCGATTGTGTGCGACTGCTCAATGCTGCGATTAAGCAAGTCGAAGTCGATACGCGTGCGAGTCTCGATGATGCTGCTGTGTTAAAGATCTTAAAAAGCGCGTATAAACAGCGAGAAGATGCGGCAAATGCTTATAAAGAAGCGGGGCGAGAGGATTTATATGAGCAAGAGAGCAAAGAAATGCAAGTGATCTTACGCTATTTGCCTACCCAGCTTAGCGATGAGCAGCTGCGCCAAAGGCTAGAAGAGATTATTTCACGCGTGCAAGCCAGCGGACCAAAAGATTTGGGCAAAGTAATGCAAGAAGCCAAAAGCTTAAGCGATGTTGCCGATGGGCGTAGAATTTCCACAATGGCAAAGACCTTGTTGCAATAATGCCCGCCACACTCGATAAATCTCCCCAAAGTCCCAAAGATTATAAATCTAAGAATCTGGGCATAACCATAGGGCGGATAAATCGCTTACAAATTGCGCGCTTAAGCCAACACGGCGCATATCTCACACTAGAATCTAGCGTGTGTGAAAAGCCAGATTCTAAAGTGTGCAAGAGGCTAGATTCAACCAAATCACCGAAGTCAAAAGCCACCACCTCTGCACTCTATGAAGTGCTATTGCCTAAGAAGTTTTGCCCCGCACAAGCAAAGATCGGTGATAAGGTGCTAGTCTTTGTTTATACAGATTCGCTTGATCGTCCGGTTGCTACAACCCAAACACCCTTAGCCCAATGTGGTGAAGTAGCGTTTTTGCGCGTGGTGAGCTATGCTAGCAATGGCGTGTTTTTAGACTTGGGACTTGATAAAGATATTTTTATGCCTAGCAAAACCCCTGCAAATTATCCACTAGATTCTAGCGTGGCGGTGTATATCACGCTTGATAAATCCAGCCGACTCATAGCCAAAAAGAATATACAATCCCACCTTTTGCCCTATCGCGCTAGGAGCTATGCGCGGGGAAGGAGAGTCTCTATATTGCCTTTTGCTTTGAGTGTGCTAGGCATTAGTGTGGTGGTGGATTCTCGCTACTATGGGCTAGTGTATTTACCAAAAATGTGCCAGAACGCGAGAGCGAAGCATCTAAAATCATCCACACAGGCTTTAGATAGCGCGCGGATTCTAGCGGCTATGGGGCTTGGTTTTGGGGTAGAATCTAGCGCGTTTATCCATAATGTCCGCAGTGATGGCAAGCTTGATCTCGTGCTACATAAGCAAGGGCACACGAATGAGAGTGCAGAAAAGCTCCTGCAAGCATTGCGCGATAATGGTGGAAAGCTCGCGGTGCATTATGACTCTAGCCCAGAATTTATTTTATCATTGCTTGGTATGAGTAAAAAGGCTTTAAAACGCGCATTAAGCGACTTGCTTGCGCGAGAGCTCATTGCTCTAACTCCACAGGTAGGAATAGAACTTAAACCCTAAACTTAGTGTAGTCTCTAAGCCTTTTACAATCCACGAATTCCATACAAGCGCGTCACCCTACACTAATAGTCCCTGTGTCTTTGTGTTACAAATTTTTGATAGTATTTTAGCTTTTACACTTTCTCAAGGAGCGATAATGAAATTTAGTGGGAAAAATGTTTTAGTCACAGGCGCATCGCGTGGGATTGGCGCAGAGATCGCTAGAGTGCTAGCAGCTTATGGACTAAAAGTGTGGATCAACTATCGATCAAAGCCAGAAATTGCTGACGCGCTTAAAGCCGAGATAGAATCTAAAGGTGGCAAGGCGGCGGTCGTGGAGTTTGATGTAACCAATGAAGAAGCCTTTACCCAAGGTTTGCAAGCGATTGTGCAAAGCGATGGTGAGCTAAGCTATATTGTCAATAACGCTGGCATTACTAATGACAAGCTTGCCTTGCGTATGAAGACAGAGGACTTCACCAAGGTGCTTGATGCAAATCTACTTTCTTGTTTTATCGGTTGTAGAGAGGGGTTAAAGATTATGAGTAAGCAAAGATTTGGCGCGGTAGTAAATATCGCTTCTATTGTGGGTGAGCGCGGGAATTTGGGGCAGACAAACTATGCTGCAAGCAAGGGTGGCGTGATCGCTATGAGCAAGAGCTTCGCCTATGAGGGAGCTTCACGCAATGTGCGTTTTAATTGCATCACCCCTGGCTTTATTCAAACAGATATGACAGAAGCCCTAAGTCAAGAAGTAAAAGAACAGTATCAAAAGACTATCCCACTAGGACGCTTGGGGCAGAGTGCTGAGGTAGCTCAAGCGGTGGCATTCCTACTAAGTGATGGTGCGAGCTATATCACAGGCGAAGTGCTTAAGGTCAATGGTGGCTTGTATATGTAATATATATTTAAGGTAATTTCTAAATTTTTTTTGTTAGAATCCCAAGTTCTAATAAAACTTGTAAGGAGTATCGTATGGCATTGTTTGATGAGATCAAGGAAGTAATCATAAAGGAGCTCGGCGTAGAGGCGGATAAAGTTACCCCAGAGGCAGAGTTTGTAAAAGATCTAAACGCAGATTCTCTTGATGTTGTAGAGCTTATTATGGCACTTGAAGAGAAATTTGGCGTAAATATCCCAGATGAAGAAGCAAACAAAATTCAAAAAGTTGGCGATGTCGTAGCATTTATCGAAGCAAATAAATAACCAGCTTGCGCGTGGCTAGAGTTTTCTTATCTTTGTGTCGCGGAGCTTGCAAGATCTAGTTGAGATCTTGCGTGGAAGTTTGATGATGAAGGAGTGACATGCGTCGTGTAGTCGTTACGGGCATTGGTATGATTAATGCAGTTGGACTCAATAGAGATGATTCTTTTTCTGCGATTGTTGAGGGTAAATGTGGTATAAAAAAAATAACTTCCTTTGATACTAGCGACTTTCCTGTTTCCATAGCAGGGGAGATTGTGGGGTTTAATTCTGAGGAAGTCCTAAGCCCGAAAGATGTGAAAAAGGCGGATAGATTTATCCAGCTAGGACTCAAAGCTAGCAAAGAAGCAATGAGCGATAGTGGTTTGCTAGGGAGTGATGGGCGTTGCGCTGAAGAGCTTGGTGATCGCTTTGGCGTGAGCTCTGGTGCTGGGATTGGTGGCTTGATAAATATTGAAAAAAACTCTATCACTTGCTTTGACAAGGGTCCTAGAAGAATTACACCATTTTTTATACCAAGTGCGCTTGTGAATATGCTAGGTGGTTTTACTTCTATCGAATTTGGTATTAAGGGTCCAAATCTCGCGAGCGTTACTGCTTGTGCAGCTGGTACACATGCTATTATAGAAGCAGCCAAGACGATTATGTTAAATGGCGCAGATGCGATGCTGGTCATCGGCGCAGAATCCACCATTTGCCCTGTGGGCATTGGGGGATTTGCCGCGATGAAAGCACTATCTGAGCGTAATGATGAGCCGCAGAAAGCTTCTCGTCCATTTGATAAGGACCGTAGTGGGTTTGTTATGGGTGAGGGTGCTGGTGCGCTTGTTTTGGAAGAGTATGAGCGTGCCAAAGCGCGCGGAGCGACAATATATGCAGAAATTGTTGGTTTTGGTGAGAGCGGCGATGCTAATCATATCACCACGCCTGCTCCAGAGGGTGAGGGCGCAGCACGCGCGATGAAAGCAGCACTTGTTATGGCAGACACTAAGGTAGATTATATCAATGCACACGGCACTAGCACAGCGTATAATGATCTTTTTGAGACAATGGCGTTGAAAAAGGTTTTTGGTGGGAAAGATAATGTTCCACCTGTTAGCTCGACAAAGGGGCAGATTGGGCACTGCTTAGGTGCTGCTGGCGCGATTGAAGCAGTGATTTCTATAATGGCTATGCGAGCTGGTGTTCTTCCCCCTACGATCAATCAAGAGCATGGCGACCCAGAATGTGATCTTGACTATATCCCAAATACTGCTAGAAATGCGCAAATCAATGCTGTAATGAGCAATTCATTTGGCTTTGGTGGCACTAATGGTGTGATTATCTTTAAAAAGATTTAGTAAGCCTGTAAGAGTAGAAGGGCGTAGGATGGATTGGCAATGGCGACTTGTTTAGATTTTGAAAAGCAGCTTAAAAGCATTCAAGATGACATTGAGTTAGCTTCTATGCGTGGGGATACGGCGGCTAAAGAGATTCTACAAAAAGACTTAGAAAAAGAGTTTAAAAAAGTCTATGGCAATATGAGTGACTATCAAAAGCTCCAGCTTGCGCGCCATCCAGATCGACCTTATGCACTTGATTATATCGAGCTACTTCTTAAAGATGCGTATGAGATTTGCGGGGATAGGCACTTCCGCGATGATAAAGCGATTGTGTGTATGATAGGGAAGATTGATGGGCGGACAGTGCTAGTCATTGGTGAAGAAAAGGGAAGAGGCACAAAAAACAAGATCACTAGAAATTTTGGTATGCCAAACCCAGAGGGTTATCGCAAGGCACTTAAAGCTGCAAAACTAGCGGAGAAGTTCAATCTCCCTATACTTATGCTTGTTGATACTGCTGGCGCGTATCCGGGGGTAGGCGCAGAAGAGCGAGGGCAGAGTGAAGCTATCGCAAAGAATCTCCAAGAGTTTGCAGCTTTACGCACGCCCACGATTTCTATCGTCATAGGTGAAGGCGGCAGTGGTGGTGCGCTTGCTATCGCTGTAGCTGATAGGCTTGCTATGATGCAATATTCCATCTTTAGCGTGATTTCTCCCGAGGGTTGTGCGGCGATTTTGTGGAACGACCCTGCTAAAATCGAGTCCGCGACAAAGGCAATGAAAATCACCCCTGATGAGCTGAAAAAAGCCCAGCTAATTGATGACATTATCCCAGAGCCACTAAGTGGGGCACATAGAGATAGAGAGGGTGCAGCACAAGCGATTAAAGAGTATTTCCTAGCGAGTTTAAGTGAGATTTTAAAAGATAAGGACTACTTGCAAAAACGCTATGATAAGATTATGCGCTATGGAGCTTTTAGTGAGTAGCTTCTTGATACCCCCACCTTGCAAATAACGATTTTCATAACAAAATTGCCCAAAATTCAAACCTAGAATCAAACGCGGATTCTAGCCTAGCACAGCCCTACAAAGCCCCTGATGACTATAAGTTTCATTGCTTTAGTGAGCAAATCTTTATT